>JAEUHZ010000063.1 GCA_016795205.1 Planctomycetota bacterium
GTCCACCTTGCGCTGGTAGGCGCCGGCCGGCTGCCAGAGGAACCCTGCTCCAGCGTGCGCACTGCAAGCGGGCTGGGGGCAGCGGGTGGGCACGAAGTCGCGATCGACCCGGTGCGCGCGCGGCGCCGGGAGCGTGCTGAAAGGCAGTTCCATCGACGGGGTCCTCCTGGATCGAGGCTCTCGCCTCGCTGCTCCGGGGACGCGGCGGCGGGCTCCAGGTCGCAGGGGAACACGCGAAAATGGACAACGAACTGGGTCAGTATCACGTCAGAGCGCGCGTAGCGCGCTGGCGCATTCGGCCACGAGCTCGACCGCGCGCTCGACCTCGTCCGCGCTCGTCGTTCGCCCCAGCGAGAAGCGCACGGCGCCGCGCAACCGAGCGTCCGAGAGCCCCATGGCCGCGAGCACGTGGGACGGGCGACGCGCCGCCGCGTGGCAGGCCGAGCCGGCCGAGGCACACAACCCGGCCGCGCCCAGCGCCGCGAGCAACTCCTCGGCGTCGACCCCCGCGAACGCGACGTTGGCCGTGTTCGGAAGGCGCGGCCCACCCCGCGCCTGGATCGCGAGGTCGGGGAACTCCCGCGTCAGGCCGGCTTCGAACCGATCGCGCAGGTCGCGCACGCGCTCCAGCGACCCGTCCGCCAGGGCCGCGCGCGCCAGCGCCGCCGCGCGCCCAAACCCGACGATTCCGGGCAGGTTTTCCGTGCCGGCCCGTCGGCCGCGCTCCTGGGGTCCGCCGACGAGGAGCGGCTCGAACGGGGCCCCGGCACGGACGAACAGCGCGCCGGCGCCCTTCGGCCCGTGGAGCTTGTGCGCCGAGAGCGAGGCGTAATCCGCGCCGAGCCGCGCGAGGTCGAGCGGGACCTTGCCCAGGCTCTGCACCGCGTCGACGTGGAGCAGCGCGCCGGCTGCGTGCACCGCCTCCGCGACGCCCGCGAGAGCGCTGAGCGCGCCCGTCTCGTTGTTCGCGGTTTGCAGCGTGACCAGCGCGACCGAGGGATCGATCGCCGCGCGCAGCGCGTCGGGATCGAGCCGACCTTGGCCGTCGACGCCGATCCGCACGACCCCGAGGTCCGCGCGCTCCAGCGCGCCCAGCGGCTCCAGCGTCGCGGAATGCTCGACCCGCGAGGTCACGACCACGCGGCGTCCGGGACGCGCCGCGAGCGCGGCGTGGATCGCGGCGTTCGTCGACTCCGTGCCGCCCGACGTGAACAGGATCTCGCGCGGCTCGGCTCCGGCGAGGAGCGCGAGCTCGTAGCGCGCGGCTTCCAGGGCGTCGCGCGCCTCCTCGCCCGCGGGGTGCGCGCTGCTCGGGTTGCCTGGATGGCCCGCGAGCCAGGGCAGCATCGCGTCCAGGACCTCCGGCAGGACCGGCGTCGTGGCGTTGTGGTCGAGGTAGAGGAACGCGCTCACGAGCGCCGCCGCGCGCCTACTGGTACAGCGCGCTGAGATGATCCGGCAGCCGTTCGCCGGTCGTCGAGCACGGCTCGCAGAAGTTGTTGTCGGCGCGCGGGAGCTGGACGCAATGGCGGCACTCGCCGACCTTGTGCAGCGCCGCGGCGACCTTGCGCCGCTGCTCCTCGAGCGCCGCCATGCGCGCGGCGAGCAGTCGGTCTTGCTCCTCGAGCGCCGTGCGCACGCGCTCGAAGTACTGCTCGCGGGGCTCCTCGGCCGCGCGCGCCGAGAGCAGCTCGCGGATGCGGTCGAGGTGCAGGCCGAGCTCCTGGAGGTCCCGGATCAAGCTGACCCGGTTGACGTCGGTGCGCCGGTAGTAGCGGAACCCGCCCTGGCTGCGCGAAGCGGGGGTCAGGAGCCCGAGCTCCTCGTAGTAGCGCAGCGTCCGCAGGTTCGTGTCGGCGAGACGAGCGAAGTCGCCGATCTTCAGGAGTTCGGGGGTCGAGGTCATGTCACGGGAGGAGACGGGGCCGAGCCGGGAAGCTGGCAGAGATTCGACGCCTACAGCTTACGGGAGGTTCCATCCAGGTCGAACGGCCTGCCCTGCGGGTCGCTACATTCACTCGGATCATGCAGACCGACCTGGAGTTCGCCCGTTCCCTGGTCCTGGAGCCCGTCGCGGCCCTGGCCGCCCGCCTGGGAGTGCCCTTCGCCTCGACCTACGTCCACGGGCCGACCAAGGCCAAGGTCGACCACCGGCTGGGGGACGAGCCCCGGCCGCCCGGGGCGCCGCGCCCGCGCACCGTGCTCGTCACGGCCGTGACGCCCACGCCCGCCGGCGAGGGCAAGACGCTCCACACGATCGGCCTCTCCCTGGCGCTGAACCGGCTGGGGCAGCGCGCGGCCTGCACGGTGCGCCAGCCCTCGATGGGCCCCGTCTTCGGCGTGAAGGGCGGCGCCGCGGGCGGCGGACGCTCGCAGATCGTGCCCATGGAGGACTTCAACCTGCACCTGACCGGCGACATGCACGCGGTCGGCGCGGCCCACAACCTGGCGGCGGCGGCGCTCGACACCTCGCTGCTGCTCGACAACCCGCTCGGAATCGACCCGCAGCGCGTGGCCTGGAAGCGCGTCGTCGACGTGAACGACCGCGCGTTGCGCGAGATCCAGGTCGGTCTCGGCGGGAAGCAGAACGGCGTGCCGCGCGCGAGCGGCTTCGAGATCACGCCCGCGTCCGAGGTCATGGCGGTCCTGGGGCTCGCCACGAGCTGGGCCGACTTGCGCGCACGGCTCGGGCGCATCGTGGTCGCGAACGATCGAGCCGGAGCGCCCGTCACCTGCGAGCACCTGGGCGTGGCGGGCGCGATGGCGGCGATCCTGCGCGACGCGCTGCATCCGACGCTCATGCAGACCTCGGAGCGCACGCCGGCGTTCGTGCACGCCGGGCCGTTCGCCAACATCGCCCACGGCAACTCGTCGGTCGTGGCCGACAGGGTCGCGGCGCGCTTCTGCGATTGGGTCGTGACCGAGGCCGGCTTCGGCGCCGACATGGGCGCGGTGAAGTACTTCGACGTGAAGTGTCGCGCGTCGGGTGTCACGCCCGACGTGGCGCTGCTCGTGGCGACCGTGCGCGCGCTCAAGGTCCACTCGGGGCAGTTCCGGGTGAAGCCCGGGACGCCGCTCCCCGCCGAACTCGGCCGCGAGGACCTCGACGCGCTGGCGGCCGGCTGCGCCAACCTCTCGGCCCAGATCCAGAACGTGCGGGCCTTCGGCGTGCCGGTCGTGGTGGCGCTCAACCGCTTCCCCTCCGACACGCCGGCCGAGCTGGCGCTGGTGCGCGAGCGCGCGCTGGAGGCCGGCGCAGTGGCCGCGGAGGAGAGCCGCCTGTTCGGCGAGGGCGGGGAGGGCGGCCTGCGGCTCGCCGCAGCGGTCGTGGCGGCGGCCGAGTCCGCCGAGGCGCGCTTCCAGCCCCTCTACGACCTCGCCGCGCCGCTCGCGGCGAAGATCGAGGCCGTGGCGACCCGCATCCACGGCGCCGGCTCGATCGAGATCTCCGCGGCCGCGCGCGAGGGGATCGACGAGCTCGAGGCGCGCGGCTTCGGCGCGCTGCCGATCTGCATCGCCAAGACGCAGTACAGCCTCTCGCACGACCCGGCCCTGCTGGGCGCGCCGCGCGGCTACGCCTTCCCGGTGCGCTCGGTGCGCGTGGCGGCCGGAGCGGGCTTCGTGGTCGTCTACGCCGGGGACATCGCCACGATGCCCGGCCTGGGCCGCACGCCGGGCTTTCGCCAGGTCGACCTGGACGCCGAGGGCCGCATCCACGGCCTGTTCTGAGGCGCGGGTCCGGAGCAGGAACCCGAACCCGGTTTCGCTAGCACGACCCTGCCCCGATGACGTATAGAGCCGCGCCGTCGGGCGGCCCCCGCGGCAGGAAGACCACCCCATGTTCGCTTTCATCACCTTCGACCCGCTGTACTGGATCCTCGTCGGCCCGACGATGCTCCTGGCCGTGTGGGCCTCGTTCCGCGTCAAGAGCACCTTCCACCACTTCGCGCAGTTCGGCGTGCGCACCGGGATGACCGGGGCCGAGGCGGCCCTGGCCGTGGCCCGCGCCGGGGGCGCGTTGGACGTGACGATCGAGCGCCACCAGGGGTTCCTGTCCGACCACTACGACCCGCGCTCGAAGACGCTGCGGCTCTCGCCCGACGTCTACGACGGCCGTTCGATCTCCTCGATCGCGGTCGCGGCCCACGAGGCCGGCCACGCGATCCAGCACGCGCGCTCGTACGCCTGGCTGAACTTCCGCTCGAACATGGTGCCGGTGGCCAGCATCGGCTCGTCGGTGTGGGTCTGGGTGCTGCTCGCCGGCATGCTCATGCAGCAGCCGATGCTGACCAACCTGGGCATCCTGCTGTTCGGCTTCACGGTGGTCTTCCAGATCGTCACGCTGCCGGTCGAGTTCGACGCCAGCAATCGCGCCAAGGCGGTGCTGGCGGCCAGCGGCATCGTGAGCACGCAGGAGGAGGCCGTGGGCGTCCAGAAGGTCCTGAGCGCCGCGGCGATGACCTACGTGGCGGGCGCCCTGACCTCGGTGATGACGCTCCTCTACCTGCTCCTGCGCAACCGGGACTAGCGCCGGCGGACCGCGGGACGCCCAGTTCCCGCGGCTTTCGCCCTCCCACGAGCGCGTCGGATCCTGGAGGATGGGGCCCGACGGCGCCAGGTGGTGCCGCGGCGAGGCCCGCCCCCCGGCCTCGGAGCTTCGGGCTCGCGCTCCCTGCTCCTCGTCCCCATGCCCCTCCGCCGCCGGCGCGCTGCGAGCGCGCCGCTCCTTGCTGCGCTCCTCTCGGCCGCCGCCGCGCCGCGCTCGAACGCGGTCGTCGTCGAGCTCGAGCCGAACGGCACGAAGCCCGAGGCCACGCTCGTGGCCTGCCTGGGCGACGCGACGCTCGTGCAGGGCGTCACGCTGGGCGCGGGCACGGCGCCCCAGGACGCCTCGCCGCAGAGCGCGGACACCTGGCGACTCCAGCTGTGTCCGCGGCCGGCGGGAATCTGGCGGCACCGCCTGGTCCTCGCGACCCAAGGGCCGCCCGATCACGCGCTCTCGATCCGCGGCCTGGGCGTGAACGGCCCGCCGTCCGCGCCCTCGATCGCCGTCGGCACCGACCTCCTGCTGCAGTCCGCGGTCGCTGGTCCCGGCTCGACGCGCTTCGTCCAGTGGTACGGGTTCGGCCGTGGCGAGGAGCTCTACGTGCGCGTCGCGGGCACGCCGGACACGGTCGGGCCCTACGCGCTCGCGCTCGAGTCCGCGCCCGTCAACGCCACGCCGGTCCCGGGGACGCTGCGTGCGGGCCGGATCGAGATCACGACCGTCGGACAGGGGCACGCGACGGACACCGAGATCTTCGTCTACGACGGTGCTCTGCAGCCGATCCCCGGGTTCCGCAACGACGACGCGCCGGGCGACGCGGCGCACCGCTCGCTCCTGGCACGCACCTTCGCGCCGGGCGTGTACTTCGTCGCGATCGGGCGCTTCAACGTGGCGGACGCGCTGCTCACGGGCGCCGACGACGCCTACCCGCTCGCGCCCGTCCTCGACTTCCCCGACCTGATCCTGTCCTGGAGCCCTTCGGGTGGCACGAACGTGTCGTTCGCACTGACGGACGAGCTGGGGACCATCCAGGTGCCGGCCGCCCTGCCGCCCGAGCCGTTCGCGATCGCCTGGTTCCGCCTGGTCGTCACCGAGCCGCCGGTGCCGGTCGTGGCCACCTGCTTCGGGGACGGGACTGGCACCCCCTGCCCGTGCGGCAACAGCGGCGCCGCCGGGCGCGGCTGCGCGAACTCGATCCACGCGAGCGGCGCGCTGCTGGCCTCGACCGGGATCGCGAGCGTGTCGGCCGACAGCCTCGTGCTCGTGGGCAGCGCCATGCCCGTCTCGACCGCGCTCTACTTCCAGGGCACGGGGCTCTCCGGCGCGGGGCTGGGCGTCGCGTTCGGCGACGGCCTGCGGTGCGCGTCGGGCGCGACCGTGCGGCTCGCGACGAAGACCAACTTCGGCGGCGGATCCCAGTACCCCGGCGCGGGCGACCCGGCCGTGTCCGTGCGCGGGCTGGTGCCCGCTGCGGGCGGAGCGCGGACCTACCAGGTCTGGTACCGCAACTCGGACCCGGGCTTCTGCACGCCGGCGTTCTTCAACCTGTCGAACGCGCTCGTGGCGGCCTGGATCCCCTGACGCGCGGTGCTCAGCGCGCGCGCAGCCACTCGGCCAGCGCGTGCGCGGCCAGCGCGTGGCCCGCCGCGTTCCAGTGGCCGTCGGGGAGGTACAGATCGCGGTCGGGCGAGGCCGCGAACACCGGCGCCAGCTCGAGCGGCTCGAGGCCGCGGGCGCGGAGCTCGAACAGCGCGCGCCGGTCGTGGTCGGGGACCTTGGAAGGGATGACGACGCACACGAAGTCCGCGCCGCGTCCGCGCGCGCTCGCCGCCAAGCGCGCAGCGATGCGGCCGAACAGCTCGTAGCCGTCGCGCTCGCGCCAGGGCGGGGCCAGTCGGTGCGCGACGCGGCGCGCGTCGAGCGGCGCCAGCCCGGCTTCGACCAGGTAGCTCGCGCCGCGCAGGCGCTCCAGGAGCGAGGGCGCGGGCGGATGGAGCACGAGCTCCCCGCCGGCCAGCTCGAACCACGGCTTGGCGTGTCCGTAGCGCAGCTCGTGGCGCGCGTCCTCGACGTCGTTCGACAGGCACGCGAACCACACCACGACGTCGGGCGCGTAGTCCGGCGTGCAGTGCTCCAGGAGCAGCAGCGCCTGGTCGGGGCCGTGGCCCGTGACGCCCAGGTTCCAGGCCTCGAGTCCCGGGAGCTCGCGCTCCAGGGCCTCGGACACGCGCGTGCCGTCGTCGACGCCCACGCCGAACACGTAGGAATCCCCGAGCAACAGCGCCCGGCGCACGCCCGGGCCCCTGGCCAGCGCGCGCGGCGCGTCGCGCCAGCCCAGGGCGTTCGTGCGTGCCGCGTGCTGCGCACCCCACAGCGCGCCGCGCTTCTCGACCCCGGGCAACGGCCGCCAGCCCAGGAGCGGATCGAGGGCCAGCCCGCGCTCGCGGTCGAGGGTCCACGCGACGACGCGCGCCGCACCTTCCAGCCCGAGCAGCAGGATCGCGGTCGCAACCCCGATCAGCGCGATCCGCCGCCGCGCCCGCACTGGTTCTCCAGCGTGTTCAGCGTGCGGATGCCGAGCTCTGTGCGCGTCCCGAGCAGCTTCTGCACCGCGTCCGCCGGGAGCGGCTTCACGGTGCCGATGCAGTTCGCGATCCACAGGATCTTGGCGGTGTGCTCGAGCATGTCGAGCTTCTTGTAGGCGTCGAGCAGGTTCGCGCCCAGCGTCACCGACCCGTGGTTCTGCATGACCACCGTGTCCGAGCAGCGCACGATGTCACGGATCGACGCCGCGAGCTCGTCCGTGCCCGGGGTGCCGAAGGGCGCGGTCGGGATGCCGCCGATCGTGACGATGATCTCGGGGATCACCGGGATCTGCATGTCGATGCCGGCCAGCGTGAGCGCCACCGCGTGCGGCGGATGGCAGTGCAGCACGGCGCGCACGTCGGGGCGCTCGCGGTACGAGACGAGGTGGATGCCGACCTCGGTCGAGGCCTTTGGGCCGAGGTCGACCGGCCGACCTTGCAGATCGACGTGCGCCAGTTGCTCGGGTGCCAGGAAACCCTTCATGGCCCCGGCCGGCGTGATGATCAGCGTGCCATCCGCCAGCCGGGCCGAGATGTTGCCGTCCGCGCCGACGATGTAGTTGCGCTGGTAGCACAGGCGCCCGATCTCGCAGATCGCGCTGCGCAGGCGCGCCTCCTCGTCGCTCCAGCCGCGCGACTGGATCAGCTCCTCGACGCTGCTCACGAGCGCCGCTCCCGGTGGTCGTAGCGCGTGACGCCGTCCGTCTCCACGTAGTCGACGACGGCGACCACGATGGTCTTCACGGCCGCGTCCTTGTTCGAGAGGATCTGCCGCGCGGAGTTGCCCTCGTCGAGGATCAGCACGCGGTCGCCCACGCCGGCCTGGGCGCGGTCGAGGCCGATGCGGGTCTTGCCGATCGCCCGGCCGTCCGGCGCGATCGGGCGCAAGAGCAGCAGCGTCTCGCGCTCCAGCACCGGGATCTGCACCGGCGACACGACCGTGCCCACGACCTCGGCCAGGATCATCGCTCCGCCCCCTGCTGCTCGCGGCCCAGGAACACGCCATTGGCGTAGGCCTGCTCCACGTAGCCCAGGATCGCGGCGTCGACCGGCACGAACGTCACGGGACAGGCCAGCGCCGCCTCGCGCCCGTCCACGAAGTGCACGAGGTCGCCGGGCCCCGTCGACACCACCGCGCACGCGACCAGGGCGTCGCCCAGTGCCGCGCCGTGCTCGTCCAGCGGTTGGATCCACTGGAGCGGCACGCCCGCCAGACCCTCGGACTTCGTGCTGGCCACGACGCGGCCGATCACGCGCGCCAAGTACACGTCAGCTCCACTTCTCGTAGACGTTGGCGCCGCCCAGGTCCCAGGAGTCGACGATGGCCATGATCACCGCGTCGCAGGGGCGATTCTCGGTGAGCGCCGTCTGGCGCGCGCTGGAGCCCGTGGCGTACAGCACCATGTCGCCGTGCCCCGCGCCGACGGCGTCGACGGCCACGACGTACTGGTCCTTGGGCTGGTCGTGCTGGTCGTGGACCTGCACGACCAGGAGCTTGCGATTCTCGAGCTTCTCGTCCTTGCGCGTCGCGACCACGGAACCGACGACCTTTCCGATCAACATGGCTCAGGGACTCTCCGGCAGGAGGACGACGGCGGAGCGCGGCAGGACGTCCTCGACGAACCGGCGGCGCAGCTCCGAGCGCACGTGGCCGGCCATCGTCTCCCAGGCGGGCGCCGGGCGGCGGCGCGCGATCCACAGCAGCGCGACCCCGTTGGGGAGCCGCAGCGGTCGCGAGAGGCCCTGCGCGTCTCCCTCGGGGAGCGCGAGCCGGCGCGCGACCTCGTCGCGCACCTCGCGCGGCACGCGCGGCGAGAGCGGGCTGACCCAACCCAGCTCGCCACCGGCCGATTTCGTGTCGGCGTCCTCGCTGAGCACCTTGGCGAGTTCCCGGAACTCCTCGCGCGTGCGCGCGCGCGCACGCAGCTTCTCGAGCTCGCGCTCGGCCTCCTCGAAGGTGCGCGGGTTGAGCTGGTTCTTGAAGCCGGCCGCCCGCAGGAACAGGAAGCCCACCTCGTGCGCCGGCCCGTAGTGGCCGTCGAACCACTCGCGCTCGTCCTGGTACACGCGCTTGAGCGTCTCGGCATCGTAGGAGCGCTCGACCCACAGCTTGGAGAGCGCCGAGATGCGCAGCGCCGGATCCTCGCGCAGGCGCTCGACGACCACGCCTTGCGCGGCCAGGATCTGATCCAGTGCGATGCCCTTGTTCTTCGGGTCGAGCCGGGCCTCGTCGCGGCGCCGTTGCAGCTCGGCCTGGACCGCTGCCGCGAGCTTCTCGGGCGCGAGGTCCGGCATCCGCGCCAGCATGCGCTTCTCGAGCAGGAGCTGGAAGCAGTCCTCCTCGAGCGTGTCCGCGGGGAGCCGCTTGCGCAGATACGAGAGGAACTCCGGCCCGCTGATCGTGAAGTCGGCCGCGCGCGCCGCCACCCCGTCCTTCCAGGGCGGCGCCAGCGGCTGGAAGCCGCGCTTCCCGAGCTCCTCCTCGATCCACAGCCGCTGCTGGTCGGCCGTGACGGGCTTGTCGTCTCCCAGTCCCAGCGCGCGGCGGGTCAGCGTCTCCTGGAAGATCGCCAGCGTCAGGAACCGCCGGAACTCCTCGCGCGACAGGCGCGCGCGTCGCAGGTGCCCGGCGAGGCCCTCGGCGTCGCCGCCCTTCTTGATGTCCAGGTCGAAGGCCCGCGTGCGGCGGTCGAGTTCGGCCTCGTCGGCCTGCAGGCGGCTCTCGGCCGCCAGCTTCTCGACGAGCTTGGTCTCCGCGAGGTGCCGCAGCGTGGCGCGGCCGTCCTCGCTGGCCGCGCGGCGGATGTAGAGCAGGTTCTCGAGCTCCTCGGCGCTGACCGTGGCGTCGAGCGCCTGGGCCACGATCTGGGCGGACGCCCAGACGGGCGCCGGACGCGGAGCCGGCGCGAGCAGCGCGCCGAGGACGAAGGCGGTGGCGAGGAGCATGCGTGCGCGTGCGGCGGAGGGGGAGGATAGCCCCGCGCGCCGCGCGCGGCCACGCGCGCCTGCGCGGCGGGCCGCGGCGCGCGAGCACGCGCACCGCGCTCGACGCACGCGTTCCGGCGGAATTTGCTCCACGCGCCAGGGCGCCGCGTCACGGACGAGCGCGGCCGCCTGCCGCCCCGGAGGTCCTCATGGCACGCCGCGTCCACCTCGTGCTCCACCTGAAGAGTCCCGATCCGCACGCGCCCGGCCGCTCAGAGCGCCCGGGAGCCGCGTCGGGCAGGGTCCTGCTGGCGGCGGCCCTGCTCACCACGCCGTCCTTCGCGCAGGCCTTCCGCCCAGGACTCGAAGCGCCGGGCGCCTCCGGCGGCGTCTACGCCCTCGCCGCCCACGACGACGGCGGTGGGCCTGCGCTGTTCGCCGGCGGCGAGTTCGAGGCCGCCGGAGCGGTGCTCGCGTCGCGCATCGCGCGCTGGCGCCTGGGCCAGTGGTCGCCGCTCTCCGCCGGCCTGGACGGGCGCGTCGCGGCGCTCCTCTCGTTCGACGAGGACGGCCCGGGTCCGGCCGCGCCGCGCCTGTTCGCGGGCGGGGAGTTCGAGCGCGCCGGCGCGCTGCCCGCACGGCGCGTGGCGCGTTGGGACGGGCTCCAGTGGACGCCGCTCGGGCCGGGGTTCGACGGCCCGGTCGCCGCCTTCGCCACGTTCGACGACGACGGGCCTGGACCGCGGCCGCGCGCGCTCTATGCCGCCGGATCCTTCACGCTGTCCGGCGCGCTGTCCGTGAATGGCGTGGCGCGCTGGAACGGGGTGGCCTGGGAGCCGCTCGGGAGCGGGCTGGACGCGCCTGCGACGTCCCTCGCCACGTTCGACCCGGACGGTCCGCTCGGCCCCGCGCCCGAGGAACTCGTCGCGGGCGGATTCTTCGAGCGCGCGGGGGGCTTGCTCGTGAACGGCGTGGCGCGCTGGAACGGGAGCGTCTGGGCGCCGCTCGCAAGCGGCGTCGCGGGCTCGGAGAGCGCGCCGAGCGTCCAGGCCCTGGCGACGTTCGACCCGGACGGCGCCGGGCCGATCCCGCCGCGGCTGTTCCTGGGCGGCTCGTTCACGACCGCGGGCAACACCACCGCCAGCGGCGTCGCGAGCTGGGATGGCGCGGCCTTCGCCAGCCTCCAGACCGGGGTCGCCGCGGCCGGCTCGTTCCCGGCGCTGCGCGCCTTCGCGACCTTCGACGACGGGAGCGGGCCCCAGCTCGTCGCCACCGGGCTCCTGCGCTCGGCGGGCGGCGTCAACGCGGTCGTCGACGCCTTCGACGCGCAACCGCTCCTCGGCGTCGCGCGCTGGAACGGCGCCGCGTGGTCGGCGCTGGGACCGCCGGCGGCCTCGACGGTCAATGCGATCGGCCGCGCGCTGGCGGTCGTCGACGACGACATGGACGGTGTCCCGAGCCTGTTCGTCGCGGGGTTCTTCGCGCGCAGCGGGCCGCTCGGTGCGGCCTGCGTCGCCAAGTGGACCGGTGCGGGCTGGGCGCCTCTGGGCGGCGGTCGCGGGCTCGACGACGCCGTGCGGGCGCTGGCCGCGGAGTCCGCCGCGCCCAGCGCGCCGGTCGTCGCGGGCGGCGCGTTCGTGGCCGCCGGGACGCTGCTCGTGAACCGCGTGGCGCTGTGGGACGACCTCGGGGCGCAGTGGGCCCCGCTAGGCGCGGGCTTCGATGGCGACGTGCATGCGGTGCACGTGGCGGGCGGCGTCGTGCACGCGGGCGGCGACTTCCTCGGCTCCGCCGGAACGCCGCTCGCACGGCTCGCGCGCTGGACCGGCGCGGCCTGGACGGACGTCGGCGGCGGCACGGACGGCAGCGTGCTGGCGCTCGCGAGCTGGCAGGGCTCCCTGGCGGTTGGCGGGGCCTTCCGCCGCGCGGGTGGGCTCGCGACCGGGCCCGTGGCGCTGTGGACCGGGGCGAGCTGGGTCGCGCTGCCCAACGGACCGGACGCGGCCGTTCGCGCGCTGCTCCCCTTCGACGACGGGCAGGGTCTGCGGCTGTGGGCCGCCGGCGACCTGACGCGCGCCGGCGGCGCGGGCGCGAGCGGCGTGGCGCGCTGGGACGGCGCGCAGTGGCTCCCGGCCGGTGGCGGGCTGTGCTGCGGCAGCGTCCACGCGCTCGCCGTGCACGACGCCGGCGCCGGCCCGACGCTCTACGCTGGCGGGGACTTCGACCTCGATGGCGACGGACGCGCGGACGGCGTCGCGCGCTGGGACCCGCTCGCGCAGGCTTGGATCGCCGTCACGCTCGGGCTCGCGGGCGGCCGCGCGCCGACCGTGCGTGCGCTGGCGAGCTGGAGCGGGACGGCGCCCGCGAGCCTCGTCGCGGGCGGCGACTTCGGCGCGGTGTCGGGTGTCCCGGCCGCGAACCTGGCGCGGCTCCAGGCGGGAGTCTGGAGCGCGTTCGGCACGGGCGCGGACGGCGCCGTCGAGGCGCTGCTCGCCCGCCCGGGCGTTCCGGGCTCGGCCGCGTTGCTCGTGGGCGGCGCGTTCACGGTCATCGACGGCCGGCACTCGGCGCGCCTCGCGCGCTCGAACTGATCGCGGAGGAGACGAACCGACATGGCACGCAGCATCCGCCTGAGCCTGACACTGCTCGCCGCGAGCGCGCTGGGCGCTGCGAGCGCCGCGGTCGCGCCGACCCCGGGCTTCGTCCACGACGCGACGCGCGTCGGCGCGCGCGCGCGCCTGGCCCCGCTGCGCCTGCCCGCGCCGGGCGAGTTCAACGTCCTGCTCGTCGTCCTGGACGACCTGGGGACGGACAAGCTCGCGCTGTACGCCACCGATCCGGGCGCGCCGGCCCCTTGCACGTCGCCGCTCGTCGGCGGGATCCCCACGCCGAACCTCGACGCGCTGCGTGCGAGCGGCGTGCTGTTCACGCGCTGCTACGCGAACCCGACCTGCAGCCCGACGCGCGCGGCGATCTTGACCGGACGCTACGGGCTGCGCACCGGGATGGGGACCGCGATCATCACGAGCGACGATCCGGGCTACACGCTGCCGACCGGCGAAGCCACGGTGGCCGAGCTGCTGCGCGACGTGAGCGCGCACCCCTACCGCCGCGGAGCCTTCGGCAAGTGGCACTTGGCCGACGAGGAAGCCTCGGACTGCCACGTCATCGAGTGCGGCTTCGAGCGCTTCGTGGGCCACCGGGGCAACAACGTGAGCCACTACGCCTGGACCAAGCGCAGCGCGACGGCCTCGGGAGCGGCGTGCGGGCTCACATCGAGCTCGCCCGTGCCGGCGGTGCCCGGTGCGGCCCCTTCGGCGGACTCCTGGGACGCTTCCGTCACGCGTGCCGAGGCGGTGGCGTGGATCGCCGGGCTCCCCGCGGGAGAGCGCTTCTTCGCGCTCGTGAGCTTCGGGCCGCCGCACGGTCCGTTCGAGACGCCGCCCTACGCGACGCTCTCGCGCCGCACTCGGGCGCGGCTTTCGGCCTTGGGCTACGAGGCCGGGGACGTGGCGCGCTCGAGCGAGCCCGACGACGAGCGGCTGATCTACCACGCCACCGTCGAGGCGCTCGACCACGAGATCGGCGCGCTGCTGGCGGGAATCCCCAGCGTGACGCTGGCGGAGACGATCGTGATCATCGTGGGGGACAACGGCACCGTGGGCCCGATGATCTCGGACTCGGCGCTCGTGGGGCACGGCAAGCGCACGCTCTACGAGCTCGGCACGCGCGTGCCGCTGGTCGTGAGTGGACCGATCACGCCGGCCGGGGGCACGTGCCGCGAGCTCGTGGGCGCGGTCGACCTGTGGCGCACGATCGCCGAGCTCTGCGGGCTGCGGCCGCCCGAGATCGACGCGGCTCTGGGCGGCGCGGCCGTCGACTCGCGCAGCTTCCTGACGGGGATCCTGCGGCCCGAGGCGTCGCTCGCGCGCGCCCACGCCTACTTCGAAGCCTTCCCCAACGGCGTGCCGCCACCCGCGAACGCCTCCTACCGGCGTGGCATCACGGACGGCGCGTTCCGCTACATGCGGTTGTGGTCCGACGCCGGCGTGCTCTCCGAGCGCCTCTACCACACGGCCGCGGATCCCTGTGAGTCGACCGACCTGCTCGCGCCGCCGCACGTGCTCGCGCCTGCGGAGTCCGCGGCCCTGGCGGCCTTGCGCGCCGCGATGGACGCGATCTGAGCGGGTTCGCGGGCCCACCAAAGCCAACCGCCGACTCGCGGGAGCCGGCGGGGCGGTGGGGGGATGAGCGGTCGGGGGGTGAGCGGCGGGGTGTCCGTCGATCGCGCGGCAGGTGCCGTCGCGCAGGCGCGCGCGCCGGGCCTCAGGCCGATTCGCGACCGCGCTGCTTGCGGGGCCGGCCGCCCTTCGGCTTCTGGTTCTTCAGGTTCTCGTGGAAGTCCGTCCAGTCGGCCTGGGAGAAGAGCCGCACGCGCTCGCCGCACTCCGTGCAGTACGAGTGATCCATGCTCATCAGGTAGGAGACGTACTTCTGGCAGTTCGCGCAGAACTTGTGGTCGCTGTAGTAGTCCGGGCTTTCCATGCGTGTCTCTTCCTGCTGGCCTCGTGGTGGAGATCGGGGGAGCAAGCGGCGGACCACCGGCGCTCGGGGCGCGGAGCGAAAATGCAACTTCTTGTCCGGGGCGAGGTTCCGTCGTTGCCGGAGCCCGCTCCCGCGCTCGTGACCCAGAGCGCCGTGTCGAGATCCTGCGACACGGCCGGCTGCCACCGGCCGCGCAGCACGTTCCTAGGACGTTTGGCGCGCGCTGGAAGTTCGCATTTCGGTGCCGGCTGCGCTGTCGCGGGCGCGGCCGGAACCCCTGGCGAGGCCCGGGCTTGCGCCGGATGGACCGCGCAAGGGAGATTGGGATGTCCTACGGGTTCGACGCGCCGCCTGCGGCGTCGAGCCCGCTCGACATCCCGCCGGCGCCGGCCTCGTCCGCCCAACGCGCGAGGAGGCCGCGGGCCGTTTCCTCAGGTTCGCTGGCGGCGGCTCCCGCGAGCGCCGTGCGCACGCCGGCGTCGGCCGCGTGGGCGCGCGCGAGCGCCCAGCCGGCGGCCTCCCGAACCTCGGCGGCCGGGTCGAAGCTCAGCGCGCGCAGCAACGCCACCCGCCCGCGGTCGCTGGGCGCCGCCGCCAGGGCGATCGCGGCATTGCGGGCCACGCCGGCCCGCCCGGGGCGGTCGAGCGGCGAGCCCGCGAAGTCGGCTTCGAAGCGCGGTCCGGCCTCGAGCCAGGCGACGAGCCCGCCCTCGGCCACCGCGCGGTGGGTCCCGAAGCGCGCGGCCAGGTCCGGAGCCCGGGCGCCCCAGGGGCACACCTCCGAGCACACGTCGCAACCGAAGGCCCAGGGCCCGGCCTGCTCGCGCAGCAGCGGGTCGGCGTGGCCCGCGTGCTCGATCGTGGCGTAGGACAGGCACCGGCGGGCGTCGACCACGCCCGGCTCGACGATCGCCGCGGTGGGGCAGGCCTCCAGGCAGGCCGTGCAGGTGCCGCAGGAGCCGGCCGGCGGCTCGCGGGTCGGCTCGAGCTCGTGGGGCACGAGGATCTCCATCAGGAAGAACCACGGCCCGAAGCGCGGGTGGAGCAGGTTGGCGGCCTTCGATTCGAACCCCAGGCCGGCGCGGGCCGCATGGGAGCGCTCCAGGAGCGGCCCGGCGTCCACGATGCGCCGGTTCCGGCCGCCCAGGCCGGCTGCGGCGAGCCGCCGCGCGAAGCGCCGCAGGCGCTGGTTGCCGATGTTGTGGTAATCGCGTCCGGCGGCATAGCGCGCGACGCGCCCGCCGCCCGGGAGCTCCACCGCCGCACGCGCGTGCGCCAAGCCCAGGACCACGATGCTGCCGCCCTCGGGGAGCACCCGGCGCGGATCGACGAGCCGCTCGCGGTCCCGCTCGAGCCAGCTCATGCCCGCGTGCCTGCCAGCCGCCAGCCAGGCCTCGAAACGGGCCGCAGCGGGTGGCGGTGCCAGCGGCGCGATGCCGCACAGGTCGAAGCCCAGCTCCGTGGCGATCTCGAAGACGATGTCCTCGCGGCTCACGAGGCGAGCTTCCGGCTCCGGGCCCGGCTCGGCAAGGCGCGCTGGGGAGTAGGCTTCACGAGACTCCCGGCGACCCACGCGGGTTCCGCCCGGATCCGGGAACGTTTCGTACGAACTCCGTTACCTTCCGCGGGCCTCGGTCTAGAATCGCGCTTGAGGGCCAACCCTGCCCGGCAGGGGCCCTGACCGCGCTGCACCGCGGCGCGGAACCTCTCCCCGACCCAACCCCAAGACCCCGCGGCGCACGCCCTATGCAGGCGACCGATCCCCAGGGCCTCGCGTTGACCCGCGAGGCGGCCCGCGCGCGACTCCAGGTCCGGCTGGCGGACGTGGCCGGGGAGCTCGCCGCGGAGGAGCGCGCACGCTGCGCGGCGCTCGTGGCCGATCCTGAGCGGGACGTCGAGAGCCTGCGCGACGCCGTCTCGACGCGCCTCATGGAGTCCTTTCGGACTCGCAACGGGCGCGCCACGTTCGGGCTGCTCTACGAGCTGAACGCCGACCACATCCTGCTCCAGGTCGCCGGACGCTTGCGGCGCTTCGCGAGCCGCTCGGACCCGCGCGACGTGCTCCAGGAGGTGTTCTTCAACATCTACCGCTACCCGCACCGCTTCAACGCCGAGCGCGAGGACGCCTTCCGCGTCTGGTCGGCGATGATCGTGCGCAATACGGTGCTCAAGCATCTGCGCAGCCTGGGGCGGGCCGCGAAGCACCAGGTGGCGGCCGAGGACCTGCACGCACAGCCCGCCGTGCCCGCGTCGAGCCCGCTCTCGGGCGCGATCGAGGCCGAGAGCCAGGGCGAGTGCGCGCGTGTCTACCTGACCTACCTGCACCTCTATCTGCATTTCTACGGGATGCTCTCCGAGCGGGAGCGTGCCGCCCTGCACATGGTCGAGGTCGACGAGACGAGCTACCGGGCCGCCGCCGAGGCGCTCGGGATCAAGCTGGAGAACCTGAAGATGGTCATCTTCCGGGCGCGGCGGAAGATCCAGCGCGCGATGAAGCGCACGTTCGAGGGCCTGTCGGCGGACTGCCGGCCGGCGCGGGACGGGCGGGTGCTCCTGGCGGGGGCCGGTCGGGCCGAGCTGCTCGGATCGGCCGAGGACGCGGAACTCGCCGGCGGGGCCGGTGTGGACCGCAGGCCGGAGGCGGATGCCTCGGAGGTCGAGTGATGGGACCTGAGATCTGGAAGCACGACGAGTCCGACGTGTGCACGAACTTCCAGTTGGACCTTTCGGCACTCGTCGACGGCGAGATCGACCAGGGTGCCGCGGGGCGCGCCATGGTGCACATGGAAGCGTGCACGTGCTGCCGGGGCTTCTTCGAGGACGTGCGGCAGCAGGTGCGATTCCACAAGGACGTCGCCGCGCCGGATCGCCTGTTCGCGCGCATCGCGATGCTCACCGGAGCCGAGCTGTCGGCCACGGTCGAGGGCATCGACCTCGTCCATCGCCTCGCGACGGTCTTCTACCAACTCGGCAAGGCCTACGTGCTCGTGGCCATCGACCCTGGGTATCGCGAGCGCGTGTTCGAGGTCGCCGTGCCGGTCGGCGACGCGCAGATCCGCGGTCGCGGTTTCGTCGACGGCGTGCTGCTCGACGGCAAGTCGCGGGCCGGCGGCCTCGACTGGAAACGCGCGCGGGCCATGCTGAACGGCAAGCTCGAGAAGCTCGAGAGCCCGCTCGAGAAGGGGCGTCGCTTGCTCGAGGAGGCCATCGCCACGGACGCCTCGCACGAGGAGGCCCAGCTCTACCTGGCCTTCCTCCACGGGCACGAGGGCAAGCGCCTGACGGCGGCCGAGGAGTACCGCCGGATCTTCCAGACCGCGCTCTCGCCCGCGAACCGCGGCCACGCCGCGATCCAGCTCGGGCGCCTGCACTCGTCCGAGCGGAACTACCGCAAGGCGATCGCCTGCTGGCGCTGGGTCACGATGAGTGGCCTGGCGGACGAGGACGATCGGTTCTTCGTCGCTCGGTTCAACTTGGGCATGGTCTACGCGCTCCTGCGCAACCGGCCGCGCTCGCTTGGTTACTTCCGAGAGCTCATGGACCGCCACCCTGACCGCGTCGGCGAGGTCGCCGACCTTTTCGCGCGCTCTCCGCGCCTGCGGGAGTCGATCGACGCCCAGCCGGGCTTCGCCGAGGCGCTCGTCAGCACGGTCCCCGAACTCTTCTCCCTTCCCGGGGCCGGCGGCAGCGGCCTCGACGGGGCCCCTCTGGAGTCCTGACATGAAGCAACTTCCCCTCCCTTCGCGTTTCACGGGCGCAGCGCGCGCCGCCGGCCGCGGACTCGTCCTGGCCGTGCTGATCGGCTGCGGCGCGGGGCTCGTCTCCGGCTTCAACGCGGACGCGCCCACCTCACCTGGCAGCGGCAATCCATCCTTCAGCGCGGGCGGCGGCGGCGGGGACGAGACCGTCGGCACGCTGCCCTCGACGAACGGCGGCTCGACGCTCGACGTCCTGCGCTTCGGCCGCCTGGTCCGACCCTCGCTCTATGTGCAGGGTCCGATCGACGCGCTCTACGGAGCGTTGGTCGGCGTGCGCGGTGACCGGCGCGTGCTGGCACACCCCCAGCCGAACGGCGAGCTGCGCCTGGTCTTCGTGGGGGATGCCCAGATCGTCTTCGAGCGGGACGCCTTGATCTCCGGCGGGCTCGACGTCGGCGTCGCGCTGCCGGCGGCGGCGTCGATCCTGCGGTCCGGAGCGCTCTGGAACGGCCAGGACCTGTCGTGGTCGACGTCCGCCCAAGCGCTCCCGATCGCGCACTTCGCCGCGAGCGGGCTCTTGGACCAAGCGCCGGTGGTGGCCGCCGTGGCGACGGCGGAGCACGGCCGCACGCGCGTCCGCGCCCAGGGCGGCGCGGGGCTCGTCGTGCTGACCCAGATGCGCTGAAGCGCGCTCGCCGGGCTCACGGATCGTAGCCGCGCGCGCCCCGCGCTCCCGCTCGGGAGCGCGGGGCGCCGCGCTTCCGCTGGACGAGCGCGACGCGCCGCGGGACGCGCGCCGTAGACTCGCCGGCCCATGACCCGCAGGCCTTCGCGACCGCTCGTGGCCCTGACCTGCGGCGACCCGGCCGGGATCGGCCCGGAGATCGCCGCGGCCGCGCTCGCGGACCGCGCGCTGGCCGCCCAGGCCCGCCTCGTCGCGCTCGGACCGGCGGCGCTGCGCCCGCGCGACGTGCCGGAGATCGCACGGCACGAGGCCGGCGCGCTCGACGGCCCGGGGTGGATCGCGACGGAGACGGACGGCGCCTGGGAGCTCGGTCGCGTGCAAGCGAGCGCCGGCCGCGCGGCGCTCGCAGCACTGCGCCTGGGGCACGAGCTGGCGCTCGAGGGTCAGGTCGACGCGCTCGTCACCGGTCCGGTGAGCAAGGAGGCGTTGCACCTCGCCGGCGAGCGTGTCGAGGGCCAGACCGAGCTGCTCGGCCGCTGGTGCGGCGTCGCACGCTGCGAGATGCTCGCGATCGCCGGGCAGCTCCGGGTGCTGCTGCTCACGCGCCACATGCCGCTGGCCCAGGCCCTCGCGAGCATCACGACGGAGCGCGTGCTCGACCACCTGCGGCTCCTCGACGACGGCCTGCGCGCGCTGGGGCTCGACCGGCCGCGCTTGGCACTGGCCGGCCTCAACCCCCACGCGGGCGAGCATGGGCTCCTGGGGCACGAGGAGGACGATCTCCTGCGTCCGGCGGTCGAGGCCGCGCGCGCGGCGGGCGTCGACGTTGCGGGGCCGGTCTCACCCGACTCCGTGTTCCTGGCGGCCTCCGAGGGGCGCTACGACGGCGTCCTGGCCCTCTACCACGATCAGGCGTTCATCCCGATCAAGTTGCTCTCACGGGATGGTGGGATCACGCTGCTCCTGGGCTTGCCGTACCTGCGGCTCAGCCCGGTCCACGGCACCGCCTTCGACCTGGCGGGGACGGGCCGGGCGCGACCGGCGAACCTGATCGCCGCGCTGCGGCAGGCCGCGGAATGGGGGCGACTGCGGCGCCAGGCACGTTCCGGCCGATGAGCCCTGCACGCCCCCGAACCTCCACCGCACGTGAGGTTCGCGGGTAGACTCGGACGCCACGCCGACGAGATCCGCACCTTGGAACCCTTCGCCGACACCCCCTCCGCATGATCGGGCGCAAGAAGAAGATCGTCCTCTACCAGCCCCAGCAGGTCGACGAGACCCTGGGCCTGCCGTCGAGCAAGGACATGCTCCCGCTCGAGCTCTTGACGATCGCCGCCTGGCCGCTGCGGGACGGCTACGAGGTCGTGATCGTCGACGGCAGCCTGCTCCCGGCGGAGGAGGCGCACCGGCGCGTGCTCGAGGCCTGCGAGGGCGCCCTGCTCTACGCGACGACGGGGATCCTCGGGTACATGGTCACCGACGGCTACGCCTGTTCGCGGAAGGTGCACGCGCGCTTCCCGGACCTGCCGAAGTTCATCGGCGGCTGGTTCGCCAGCGTGCGGCCCGATCTGCACCTCTCGACGGGCATCTACCAGGCCGTCGTGTGCGGGCAGGGAGAGCTGACCTTCCGCGACCTCGTGGCCGCCGTCGACGCGGGCCAGAGGCTCGACGCGATCCCGGGGCTCGCCCTGTGGCGCGACGGACAGGTCGTCCGGACCGAGCGGCGCGGCGCGGCGGGCTGGGACCAGCTCCTCGACTGCCCGTGGCACCTGATCGACATCGAGCCCTACAAGCAGCACCAGCTGCGCGCGAACTCGCACCGCGACGTGCTGCGCATGCCCACGCCGCCGGCGATGGGGTCGCGCAAGCCGTACTTCGGCATCACGTACTACTCCAGCTACGGCTGCCCCGAGCCGTGCACGTTCTGCTGCTCGCCGATCGTCACCGACCGACGCTGGAAGGCCATGCCGGCCGAGCGAATGCTCGACGACCTGCAAGGGCTCCACGAGCGCTGGGGCTTCGACGTCGTGCGCTTCCACGACGCGAACTTCGGGGTGCTGCGCAAGCGCTTCAAGGACTTCGCGCGGGGCAAGGTCGAGCGCGGGCTGCCGTTCTGGTGGAACGCCTTCATCGAGACCCACACGATCCTCGAGGCCAAGAAGAAGGACCCCGAGGCCCTCGATCTCCTGGCGGAGTCCGGCATGTACATCGCCGAGATCGGCGCGGAAGCCGGCACCGACGAGATGATGGCCAAGATCGGCAAGCCGATCCACGGCGACGACAACGTCGAGGCTGCCGTCGAGATGGACAAGCGCGGCATCTGCGCCTCCGTCACGTACATCATCGGCTATCCAGGCGAGGAGCGCGGCTCGATGCTGGCGACGATCGACCAGTGCCGGCGCCTGCACGTCGCCGCGCCGCTGGCGCGGCCGACCGTCTGGCCGTACCGGCCCATCCCGGGCACGGCCATGTGGGACCAGGCGATCGAGCTCGGCTACCAGCCGCCGGTCAAGCTCGAGGAGTGGGGCTCGATCGGCGAGTACCACCTCGAGGAAACCTGGCCGGGCAAGATCCCGTCCGACGTCGCGCTGGCGCGCAAGCTGTACCAGCACTACGTGACGCTCGACTACGGTCTGGCGCGCGGCAAGCGCGGCTTCTGGGAGAGGCGCGCGCAGAAGCGCCTCGAGCGCGGCCAGCTCACCGGGGGCTTCCCGAGCGGGCTGTGGGAGGCGCGCGCCTTCGATCTCTACAACCGCGTCGAGAAGAAGCTGTTCCCGCGCGTCGAGCTGTCGCGCTCGTGGGTCGATCCGGGTCACAAGACCGGCACGAGCGCCAACGCGGCCAGCAAGAGCCGCGACGCGATGACCGAGACGACCGCCGGCTGACCGGCGGGCGCGGCGCGGTCCGCGCTCACTCCGCCAGGCGGAAGATCCGGTGGAAATCGGAGGGGGTGCCGTCCGGGTGGCGGATCGAGTCCGGGCTGCGCGCCACGAGCTCGTACCCCTGGATCGAGCGCAGCGCCGCGTCGTCCTGCGCGAGCAGCGCCGCGGCGGCCGTGCCGGGGAGCGGCTCGAACGAGCCCGGCGGGAGACCCGCGGACCAGCGCGCGAGGTACTGGAGCGTGAAGCGGTCCACGACCAGCCAGCGCACGCGATAGCGCTCGACGAGCAGCCGCCGGAACTCCTCGGGGCTGCGATGGTGGAACACCTCGAGCAGCTCGGCGGCGCGCCGCCGCGGCTCGCGTGCCTCCCACTTGGGCGAGAACACGATCGGGTTCCCCGACTTGGCCAGGATCGCGGCCGAGGTCATGAAGTCGGCCGCGACCGGCTCGCCGCGCGGCACGACGCGCGCGACGGTCTCGACCATCCAGCGGATCTCGGCTTGGCGCACGAGCGGGGCGTGGTACCAGGGATTGCGGTAGCCGGCCGACCAGGTGGCGCACAGCGCGATCTGCGCCAGCGCGGCCCCTGCGAGCAGTGCCGGGCCCGCGCGCAGGCGCGACGCGGCCCAGGCCGAGAGCGGCGGCGCGAGCAACGCCGGCAGCACGAGCGCGCGCTCTGCGAGCCAAGCGGCGAAGAGCGACAGCAGGCAGAGCGCGGCCGCCGCGCTGGCAACGCTCGGCGCCCGCTCCCGCGCGGCGAGCAGGGCCCGCCCCGCGGCCAGCGTCCCGAGCGCGCCTGAGAGCGACAGCACGACGGCCGCGTGCCCGAGGGAGGGCGTCGCGAACGGGCCCTGCCACAGGATGCGGACCTCGGCGTCGAGCGCGGATCCGTCGCGGGGCCGCAACCCCAAGTGCTCGAGCTTGGCGAGCAGCAGCGCGAAGACGTGTCCGTACGCGCCCTCGCCGGCCAGCGCGCCCGCCGCCGCGATCGCGCCCGCGGCGCCGAGCCCCAGGGCCCGCGCTCCGCGCGGCGTGCGCGCGCAGGTCGCGAGCCACAAGCCCACGGCCGCCGCGACCGGGATCGAGCTCCAGGCGCCGGCTTCGCGCAGGAACGGGACCGCCAGGGCTGCGACGAGCAGCGCGAGCGGGGCGAGGAACCCGCCGCGCACGGCGAGCGGCGAGCGCCCCGTCCAGGCCAGGACCCCCAGGAGCACGAGCGCCTCGAGCGCCAGGAAGAACCCGGCCGCGTGCCAGGTCGCGAGCGCCGCGGCCGCTGACAGCGCGGCGGCGAGCACCGCACCCGGACTCCGCAGGCGCGCCGCGCGCGCGCTGAGCCCGACATGCAGCGCGAACAGCGGCCAGAACCAGTCCTCGTCCACGAAGCCGAACCCGATCGTGCGGTGGAAGGCCGGCGTCGCCGCGGCGAGCAGCGCGGCGAGCAGCGCCAGGCGGCTCGAGCCGGCCAGCTCGCGCGCCAGGAGGAACACGCCGGCCAGCGCCAGCGCCATGGACAGCGCCGCGGCGCGCACGGCCGTCACGTGCAGCGCCTCGCCGCCGCCCAGGAGCCGGTGCGCCTGCGCCACGAGCACCAGGTGCCCGAGGGGGAAGCGCGCCGCGACGTCGATCACGTCCGGGTGCTCCAGCGTGCGGTCCGCGGCGAAGTCCTCCGGGATCGAGCCGCCGGCAGCCACGATCCGCGCCGTCAGGGCCTGGAGCAGCGCCGGGTCGCTCTTGAGCAGGCCGTCCGGGTTGCGCCGGTCGAACTGCGGGTCGGAGAAGGCCGCGTGCGCGCGGAACCAGGCCGTCGCCGCCACCAGCACCAGGAGGGCCGCGGCGACGAGCGCGCGGCGCCGGCCGACGCAGCGGGCGGGGCTCGCGGCCGGGTCGGGCTCCATCGCGCGGATTCTCGGCTGTCGGGCGCCCACGTCAACGCGCGTCGTTGCGTACCCCCGCGCACCGGTGGGGCGCGCGCGTCGCGCGGCGATCCGGGCCAGGCGCGTGCCATACTCCCCGACGATGCCGAGCCTCCTCCCGCTCCTGATCGCCCTGCTGCCTGCCCTGGGCCGCGCGCCGGCGGCGCAGTCTCCGGACGAACCGCCGGCCGTGCAACACCCGCCGGCCGTGCAACACCCGCCGGCCGTGCAACACCCGCCGGCATTGCGCATCGACGGCGTGGAGGTCCCCGCCGACGTCTACGCGCGCTGGCTGGTGCTGAACATCGGCGAGCGGCAGGCGCGGATCTTCGGCAGCGAGTTCCACGTCGTCGAACGCGAGGCGCGCGCCCAGGGTGTGGACGTCACGGACGAGGAATGCGCCCGGCGCGTCGACCAGGACCTCCAGGAGCGCATCGAGAAGGCCTTCGGTGGCCGCAAGGCCGACTGGCTCGCGGAGCTCGAGCGCACGCGACGCACGGAGGCCGGCGTGCGCTTCCAGCGCGAGGTCGAGCTGCGCCCGCACGCGCTCGCGGAACGGATCGTCGCCATCGATCGCGTGGTGCCCGAGCACAAGATCGTGCGCGATTGGGAGTTCCGCTACGGCCGCAAGGGGCGGCGCTACGACCTCTCGATGACCAAGGTCCTCGTCGTCGTACCCTCCGAGGACGGACAGACGCGCGAGGCTTGGCGCGCCCGGCGCGACGAGGTCATCGAGGAGGGCCGCCAGAAGGCGCTCTCGATTCGCGCCCGCATCGCGGGCGGCGAGGACTTCGGCCGCGTCGCGCGCGAGACCAGCGACGACCCGGAGACGCGCGACCATCGCGGCGTCCCGCCGCGCGGGTTCTCGCACTTCGGCTGGCCGCCGCGCTTCCTCGACGCGCTCGAGGAGCTCGAGGTCGGCCAGGTCTCCGAGCCGCTCTACGCGCGCGGAGGCTGGTGGATCATCCGCGTGAACGACGTGCACGTGACCCCGCTGGACTCGGTGCGCGACGCGCTGCGCGTGCGACTCGAGCAGCAAGGACCCGAGCCGGACGAGGTCGCCATGGTCCTGGAGCGCCTGCGCGAGGACGCCAAGGTTCGCATCCTGCCCGCCATGTACGAGGACGGCGGCGACCCGGAGCTCGCCGGGCCGAGCCAGCCGGTCCTCGAGGTCGACGGCGAGCCCGTGGCCCGCAGCACCTTCGCGCGCTGGCTGGTCGCCGTGCAGGGGGAGTCCATGATCCAGCGCTTCCTCGAGGACTTCGTCATCGAGCGCGAGGCGCGCCAGGCCGGCATCACCGTGACGCAGCCGGAGATCGACGAGCGCCTGCGGCTCCAGCTCGAGATGCGCATCGCCGAGGGCCACAAGGGCAGCCGCCAAGCGTGGCACACGTTCCTCGCCCTGCGCGACCGCACCGAGGAGTCGTTCACACGGGCATTGGCGCAGCGCGTGCGGACCGACCTGCTGGCCGAGAAGCTGCTCCTGCGCGACCGTCGGGTCACGCCGGCTGACGTCGAGCGCGCCTACGCGGCCGAGTACGGCACCGACGGCGAGCGCGTCGAGGCGCGCTGGATCATCGTCCTGAACCGACTCGAGATCGTGGATCCCGAGTGGACGCGCGAGGACCTCGTGCGAGCGCTCTCGGCCGCGTCCGAGCGCGCCCGCACGGTGGCAGCCGACGTCGTGGTGCGGGCGCGCTCCGGCGAGGACTTCGCGGACCTCGCGCGCCAGCACAGCGACGACGAGCGCACGCGCGCCGCCGGCGGCCGCATCCCGGGTCGATTCCGGCCGGACGCGTACCCCGAGACCTTCGGTGCCGCGCTGGCCAAGCTCAAGGTGGGGGAGGTCACGGAGCCGCTCGACTACGGGAACGCCTGGGCGGTCCTCCAGGTCGTCGCACGCCGCCGGGTCGCGCTCGAGGAGGTCCGCGAAGAGCTCGCGGCGGAGCTCGCGACGCGCCGGCCGAGCGGGGCGCAGGTCAACGCTCACCGCAATGCGCTGACGCAGGGGGTCGAACTCGAGCTCCTTCCCGGGCTCGCTCCGCGCTGAGGGGCTACTGACCCAGTTCGCTGTCCATGGCGTGGACCCAGCCGTGGGCCGGGCGGCCTGCCGATACCAGCCACAATCCCTGGTAGAGATGGTGCGCCACCTCCACAAGAGGACAACGAACTGGGTCAGTATCGTTCAGCGGCGCAGGGGCACCCGCTCGCGGCCGAGTTCCTCGAGCAGCCGCGCCGGATCGTGCTCGACGAGGATCCGCGCTCGGTCCGCCGGGCGCACGAAGCCCTCGTCCAACGCGTCGTCCAGGAACCCGAGCAGCGGGCCCCAGTAGCCCTCGACGTCCAGCAGTCCGACCGGCTTGGCGTGGAGCCCGAGCTGCGCCCAGGTCAGGATCTCGAACGTCTCGTCCAGCGTGCCCAGGCCGCCCGGAAGCGCGGCGAAGGCATCGGACAGGTCGGCCATGAGCGCCTTGCGCTCGTGCATCGTGCGCACGACGTGCAGCTCGGTCGCGCCGACATGCGCCAGCTCCCGCTCGGCGAGCGCCTCGGGGATCACGCCCAGCGCGCGGCCACCGGCCGCCAGCGCGGCGTCGGCCACCGCGCCCATGAGCCCGACGTTGCCACCGCCCCACACGAGATCGATGCCGCGCCGAGCGAGCAGCGCGCCGAAGGCGCGCGCCGCCGCGGCGTAGGCCGGCCGCGCTCCGGGCGCGGAGCCGCAGAAGACACAGACGCGCCGGAGGCGAGTCACTTCACCCCGCCGACCGTGGCCGGATCCTCCACGAGGAGCAGCTCCAGCGTGGCGTCCTGCAGGTTCGCGGGGTTGTCGTGCCAGCGCACGCGGCCCTCGCGATCCAGGATCACGACGTCCGGGATTTTCTGTCCGCGGAACGCGGCCGCCGTGCGGCCCTGATCCATGAAGACCGGGAAGCGCAGCCCCTTCGCGGCCAGGAAAGCGCGCACCGCGTCGGGCGTCTGACCCTGGCTGTGGTCCACGACGCCGATGAAGCGCACGCCGTGCGCCTCGAAGCGCTGCTCGAGGTCCTGGAGGAAGGGGCGCGCCTTCTCGCAGTTCTCGCACCAGGTCGCGAAGAAGTAGAGCACGACGACGTCGCCGCGCAGGCTGGCGAGTGGCGCCGGCCCGCCTTGCACCCATTCGCCGGCGGCCAGCGCCGGCGCGGGCTTCTCGAAGAGCTCCATCATCGCCAGGTAGCGCCGAGCGGACTCCACGTCCTCGCCGGCGGGGAACTCGCGCACGTAGCGCTGCAGGTCCGAGCGCGCCCCGGCCGCGTCGAGCTTGTGACGCCGGACGGCCGCGCGCCGCTCGAGTGACTTGGGCCGGTACTTGGCGTCCGCGGCGAAGCGCTCCAAGCCGCTGCCGTACTCGCGCTCGGCGCCGACGAGATCGCCCGAGAACAGCGCCACCGTGCCGCGCATGTACTGCGCCCGGCCGGCGACGGCCGAGTCCGCGTGCTGGTCGACGACGGCCCGGAAGCGCGCGTCGGCCCGACCGAACGCGGACAGCGAGGCCTGCGTGTTCTGCTGCAGCCGCTGTTGGGCGCGTCCGAGCGAGAACAGGCACACCCCCTCCTCGACGAGCGCCTCGATCCCGCGCGGGGTGCCGGGGAAGTCGCGGGCGTAGGCGGCGAAACCGGCCGCCGCCCGCTCGTAGTCGGCCTTCTTCTTCAGGTCGTGCGCGGCGGCCCAGGCCGCTTCGCGGGCCGGGCCTTCCTGGGCGCGCGGGGCGGCCGGCGTCCCGAGGACGGCGGCCGCGGCGAGCAGGGCGGCGAGGAGGTGCATGTCGGTCCTTCGCGGTGGGGGACGAGATCCCTACTGTAACCCCGTTCCGCAGACTCGGCCCACGATCGATGAACTCGCGCACGACGACCGCTGCCTGCGCCGCCGCCCTGTTGGCGTGCGGCGCATGCTTCATGTCCCAGGATCCGGCCGAGGTGGCGCTGCGCAGCGAGGTCCAGCGCTACGTGGACCGCTACGGCCCCGAGTTCCAGGAGCGGCACCGCCTGGCGGCCGAGGCACGCTGGGCGGCGCGCACCCGCGCCCGACAGGGCGACGTCGCGGCGATCGAGCGCGTGCGCGCCGCGGAGGAGGCGCTGGCGGAGTTCACGGGCAGCACGGAGAACATCGAGCTCTCGCGGGCCTACCTGCGCCGCAAGCGCGAGCTGTTCCCGCGGCAGATCCGCGAGCTGGAGACGATCCTGCGCCGGGCCGGCGGCAGCTCCCAGACCGCGCGCACGCTGGTCGCGCAGCGCATCGGGGCGGAGGCCGAGCAGGCCGCGGCGCTGCTCGGATTCCGCCACGAGCTCGACGGCCGGCCGGTGACGGCCGCGGCGCTCGACGCGCTCCTGCGCAGCGAGTCGGACGCCGAGCTGCGCCTGCGTGCTTGGGAGAGCGCCATGGCGCCGGGGCCGAGGCTCTGCGAGGGGCTCGTGGCGCTGCGCTCGCTGCGCAACGAGGCCGTGCGGGCGTTGGGGCACGGCGACTACTACGCGTACGCGGCCGGCGCCTACGGCCTCTCGCCCGGCCGCTTGTCGCAGCAGATGTTCGAGATCCAGCGCGAGCTGCGGCCCCTGCTCCAGGAACTGCACACCTGGGCGCGCCACGAGCTCGCGACCCGCCGCGGCGAGCCCGTGCCCGATCTGATCCCGGCGCACTGGCTGCCGAGCCCCTGGGATGCGGACTGGTCCGCGCTCGTGCCCGTGGCGGGCTTCGATCTCGATGGAGCGCTCGGCGACGTGACGCCGCTGGGACTCGTCGAGCTGGGCGAGCGGTCGTGGACCAGCCTGGGCTTCGAGCCGCTCCCGGTGACCTTCTGGGAGCGCTCCTCCCTGCTGCCCGCCCCGGTGGACGCGGGTTGGACGAAGGGTGGCGCGCCCTCCGCCTGGCACATCGATCTCGCTCGGGACGTGCGGCTCTTGCTCGACGTCGTGCCCTCGGCGGCGAGCTACCTCGACGTGCATCGCGAGCTCGGCCGCGTGCAGCACTTCCTGCAGTACGCCACGCCCGACGTGCCGATCGTGCTGCGCGCGGGCGCGTCGCGAGCCTGGAGCGACTCCCTGGGGTCGGTGCTGGGGCTGGCGGCGATGCAGCCGCGCTTCGTGGCCGCTGCCGGCCTGCAGGGCGCGCTCGACGCGCCGGACCGCGGCGAGCTCCTGCTCCAGGAGGCGCTGCGGCACGTGGTGCCGCTGTTCTGGGCCGGCGGTGTCGTGTTCGAGTGGGAACGCGAGCTCTACACGCAGAATCTGCCGGTGGTGCGCTGGAACGCGCGCTGGTGGGAGCTCATGGCGCAGGCCCTGGGCGTCGCGCCGCCCCCGGGCCGCGGCGCGCGGGCCTGCGACCCGGCCGCGGTTCCCGCCATCAGCCTGGATCCGGCCGCGGCGCACGACCGCGTGCTGGCAGCGGTGCTCTCCTTCCAGCTCCACGACCACATCGCGCGCAACATCCTGCGCGAGGACCCGCACGACACGCTGTACTTCGGACGCCGCGACGTGGGGGACTTCCTGCGGTCGGTCATGCGCCCCGGCGCCACCGTCGACTGGATCCAGCTCCTGCGCGACCGCACCGGTCAGTCGCTCTCCGCACGCCCGATGGTCGACTACTTCGAGCCTTTGCGCCGCCGCCTGGCGGAGGTGAACCGGGGTCGGACGAGCACGCTGCCCCCGCTCTGAGCGCGGCGCGCCGCCTGGGGCCTGCGGAAAAAGAGCGAGAGCACGAGGCGCGACCCCGTGCTCTCGCAAAGGAACCCGGCGGGCGCCCGGCGAACCGGGGCCCCGAGCCCGCGGTGTCACGGCGGAACCGTGACACTCCCCATCGCGGAGCCCGAGCCGGGATGAGCGTCGCGTCTGCCCGTCCCCACAGGCAGCCGAACGCTTCTCCTCCAACGAGCGCCGGTCGACCCCGTCCCCACGGAGCGGCCGGCGCATCTCCCCTTCTGAAAGCGCGGCAGCGGGGTCCCCGTCCCGCACGCGCGCGCCGCCCCCGCACCCGGAGGATGCGGGGAGCCCGTCCTGCCACACTGCATCTGTGCCGGATCCCGCGATCCGGCCGTCGGCTCCTCGCCAGGCGTGCCCTGCCAGGCGCCGCCCGCGAGGTGGAAGGGGCGGACGCCGCGTCCCTCGCCCGCGCGACGCACGAGGGTCCCTCCGCGGACGAGCGGCCTCACCCCGCACGCTCTCCGCACCCTCGTCGTCTGCATGCTCTCCGTGTCCATCGCGGCGTCCACCAGAGGACTCGCGGCGCCGCCAGCGGGGAGAGGGTCCGTCGCGCCGCCGGCGCGAGCCGGACGGCGCGACGGGGCAAGGGAGGGAGAAGAAACGTCCCCGATCCCGAACCTCCGACCCGAGGCGGGACCTGAGTCCCGTCTGCCCCTCGGATGACGTCCGTGGAATCGGAGCGACGACTTCGGCGGCCCGGCCGGCCGCTGGCGATTTTCACGCCGGACGGCCCCGTGACTTTGCGACCCGGCCTCTCGACCGGAGTGCCCTTATCGTGTCATCGTTCGGAGCGCAGGAAGATACACAGGAAGTCGCATTCGGGCCAATCGGGCGACCCAAAAATCGCGTGATCACGGGCGATTTCACCAGTCCGCAACGTGCGCGCGGCGCGCTGGCCGGTCTGGCGGAAAGCGCTTCCTAGCGCAACTCGAAGTCCGGGGAACGGACCAGGTCGGCGGAACCTTCTTCCGCCCCGGGCGAGTGGATCGTCTCCAGCAGGACGTGCGTCGCGCCGGGAAACGCGCGCAGGAACATGTTGGCGTTGCCCGGCTCGTTCTCGAACGTCGCCACGACCTCGCCGTGGTACGAGCGCAGGTCCGCGATCGCCTCCTGCTTGAACGTCGAGTCGTTCATCTCGAAGGACGGCTTCAAGTGCAACACGCAGCGGCCGCGCCAGAACGGGAACCCGTGCTCGCGCAGCGAGCGCACGGTGCCGACCTCCATGCCGCCGACGTGCCGGCCGGTCAGGTAGTAGATCAGCGCGCCGCGCGCGTGGCAGGCGTGGACGAAGGCGACGGCGCCGGGGACGGGGACGTCGTGCGCCAGGTACTCGTCGCGGAAGAAGCGCTCGAACCAGAAGCCCTTGAGGCGTGACAGGATCTCGGTCTCCGTGAAGCCGAAGCGCCGCAGGTCCTCGTGGACGTTCCAGCCCATGTCGTCGAGGCCGATGCGCTCGGCGACGTCCGCCAGGTGCGGGTGCTCCGCGGCGTGCTCGTCGACGAACTCCCGCAGGATCGCGAGGTTGCGGTGGGCGGTGGAGAACAGCGTGGAATCGAGGTCGAACACGCAGATCGGCAGCCGGTCCCTGGCCAGGGCGGCGTCGATCCTGGGGAAGATCTCGCGGAGTCGGGAGGAGCCCATGCCTGGAAGGTACCGGGTCGGGCGCCCGCTTGCAGCGCGCGGCGGTTAGCCTGCGCGTCCTCCGCGATCCGCGGGGGCCCCCGCGCCCATGCCCCCCTGGCTCGAGAAGTCGTACCCGATCCTGCTGCTCCTGATCGCGGTCGCGGTCGTCGTGTCGCGCCTCCCGAAGGTCGACCTGGGCCACGACGAACGGCTGAAGCAGCGCCGGCGCTGGAACTGGATCGTGCTCGGGCTGACGTACTCGATGCTGTACTTCGGCCGCTACAACCTGTCCGCGATCGCGGGTGAGTTGGACCAGGCCGGCGTCCTGTCGCGGCGCGAGTTCAACGAGATCGACGGCATCGGGCTGGCCGTCTACGGCTTGGCATTCCTCCTGAACGGGCCGCTGACCGATCGCTGGGGCGGCCGCGCGACGATCCTGCTCGCGGCCGGCGGCTCGGCCGTCATGAACGCCGGGATGGCGCTGGCCATGGCGCGTCACGCCGGAGGCGTTCAGGACGACGCGGCCCACGCCACCCTGAAGACGGCGCTGGTGTGGCTCAACGCGCTGAACATGTACTTCCAGTCCTTCGGCGCCGTTTCGATCGTCAAGGTCAACGCGCACTGGTTCCACGTGCGCGAGCGCGGCGTCTTGGGCGGCCTGTTTGGGATCCTGATCTCGCTGGGCCTGTACTTCTCCTACGACTGGTCGCTGCTCCTGGCGCGCGGCTTCGACTTCGTCGCGCCGTTCTGGGTGCCGGCAGCCGTGCTGGGCGTCATGTTCCTGGCCGCGCTGCTGGTCGTGCGCGACTCGCCCGCGCACGCCGGGCTGGCCGACTTCGCCACGGGCGACGCCACCAGCGGCCAACTCCATCCCGACCCGCTCGCGGTCGTGCTCAAGAAGCTCCTGTCGCAGCCGGTGGTCTGGATCCTGGTCGCCATCGAGTTCTGCTCGGGCTTCCTGCGCCAGGCGGCCATGAAGCAGTTCCGCCCCTACGCCAAGACGCTCGAGCAGGACGCGACCTTCGTCTACGAGAACTGGGGCATGCTGCTGTGCGTGGCCGGCATCCTGGGCGGCGTTTTCGCCGGCACGATCAGCGACCACGTGTTCGGCTCGCGCCGCGGCCCGGTGGCGTCGATCCTCTACGCCGGGCTGCTCGTGGGCTCGATCGGCTGTTGGGTCCTGCTGGGGAACCCCGGCGTCGGCTGGTCGATCGTGTTCATGTCGCTGTGCGTGATCGGCGTGCATGGGATGCTCAGCGGCACCGCGACCGCCGACTTCGGCGGCTCGAAGAACGCGGGCGTCGTCACCGGGATCATCGACGGCTTCGTGTACTTGGGAGGCGCGACGCAGTCGGCCATCTTCGCGGCCTCGCTGCCGACCGGTGACGCGGCCCGGGATCCCGCGAACTGGACGGTCTGGCCCTTGTGGATGACGGGAATCGCGCTCGTCGGCCTGGTGTTCTGCACGCGCGTCTGGAACGCGCGGCCCAAGGCGGCCGGCGGGCACTGAGGCGCCGCGGCCTGCGCGGCGCTAGGAGCTGGCGCGCACCGCGCGGTGCACCGCCAGCACGCCGTCCAGCACGCGCTCGAACTCGTCGAGCTTGACCATGTTCGGGCCGTCGCTCGGGCTCTCGTCCGGGCGCGGGTGGACCTCGAAGAAGAGTCCGTCGACGTTCCCGGTCGCGACCGCCGCGCGCGCCAACGCCGGCACCTTGGTGCGGTCGCCGCCCGTGCGGTCGCCCAGCGCGCCCGGTTCCTGCACCGAGTGCGTGGCGTCGAACACGACCGGCTTCCCGGTCGCGGACAGGTGCTCGAAGCCCGTCATGTCGACGACCAGGCGGCCGTAGCCGAAGGTCACGCCGCGCTCGCAGACCAGGACGTTCGGGTTGCCCGCGCGCTCGATCTTCGCGACGACGTTCTGCATGTCCCAAGGCGCCAGGAACTGCCCCTTCTTGACGTGCAAGGCGCGCTGCGTGGCCGCGGCGGCCAGCACGAGGTCCGTCTGCCGGCACAGGAACGCCGGGATCTGGAGCACGTCGACGAGCTCGGCGACCGCCGCGCACTGCTCGGGCAGGTGCACGTCCGTGATTGTCGGGCAGCCCAGTCGCGCGCGGACCTCGGCCAACCACTCGAGGCTGTCGAGGCCGGGCCCGCGTCCCGCCGTCGAGCTGGAGCGGTTGGCCTTGTCGAAGCTGGCCTTGAAGACGAACGGTACCCGGCGCGGCCCGCAGATCTCGGCCACGCGCCCGGCGATCTCGTGCGTCAGGTCGCGCGATTCGAGCACGCAAGGGCCGGCGATCAGGAACAGCTCGCCGCCGCCGAAGCGGCGGCCGGCGATCTCGATGGTGGGGCGCGTCGTCGGCATGCGCGCGTCAGGGTACCAGGATGCGACACGCTTCGGCCTCGACGACCAGCTCGAACGGGGCATGGCCGGCCGCGTCGCCGTCGACCTGGAGCGGCACCGGGTGCGAGCTCGCTACGCGGAAGCGGCGGCCGGAGACACGCTCCACGCCGCCACCGGGGAAGCGCGCGAACAGTCCGCGCGCGGCGTGGCGCAGGAGCCCGAGACGCGAACGCGCCGGGAACAGATAGGCCTCGAAGCGGCCGTCGTCGAGCACGCGATCGCAAGCCAAGCTCGGCCAGCCGGCGTAGTGCACGACGTTCGCGACGAGCACCAGGCCGAACGCGCCGGGGAGCAGGCGGCCGTCGACCTCGACGGAGAGCTGGGGGGCCTGATAGCGCGCGAGCTCCGACAACGCGGCGCGCGCCCACGTGAAGCGCGTGATCGGGCCGCGCCGGATCCGCTCGAGCGCGTGCACGACGGCCGCGTCGTAGCCGGCGCTCGCGCCCAGGAAGCAGAGCCGCCCCGCGACGCGCGCCAGGTCGACGCGCTGGGACTTCCCCGCGGCGACGACGCGCGCCAGCGCGGCCGGAGCGCGCGGCAGCGCGAGGTCCCGCGCCAGGACGTTGGCCGTGCCGAGCGCGAGCTGCGCGACCGGGATCGCGCGGTCGGCGAGCCCCGACAGGACCTCGCTCAGGGTCCCGTCGCCGCCGACCGCCACGATGGCCGTGACGCCCGGATCCAGGCGCGCAACCCGCGCGCGGGCGTCGCCGCGCGCCGTCGTGAGGAAGGTCTCGCTCGCGAGGCCCTGCGCGTCGAGCGCCAGCCCCAGCGCTCGCGCAGCGCGTGCGCCGCGCCCCCGTCCGGCGACGGGGTTGGCGACGACGAGGACACGGCGCGTGGGCATGAGCCCTCCTAGGATCGTTCCTCGACCGCGCCAGCGTCCAGCGCTAGGTTCCCGCGGTGCGGCGTCGTTGCCTGGTGCTGGGCGGAACGGGCTTCCTGGGCGTGCACGTGCTGCGCGCCGCGCGGGCGGCTGGGCTCGAGACCTGGTGCGCGGCGCGTCAGCCCTCGCCGCTCGCGGGCCCGGCGTTCCAGGCGCTCGATGCCGAGGATTCCGGCGCGCTCGGGCCGCTCCTGGCGGAGCTCGCGCCGGTCTGCGTCGTGAACTGCATCGCCCTGGCGCGGGTCTCGGACTGCGAACGTGCACCCGAGCGCGCGCGCGCGCTCAACGCGGAGTTCCCGGGGCGTCTCGCGCGTCTCGCGCGGGCGCGTGGCATCCGGCTGGTCCACGTTTCGACCGACCTCGTCTTCGGAGACCGCCCGGCTCCGCCGGCGGGGTTCGCGGAGGACGACGAGCCCGGCCCGGTCTCGGCGTACGGGGCCACGAAGCTGGCGGGGGAGCGCGCGGTCCTGGCGGCCGAGCCGCGCGCGCTCGTCGCGCGGCTCCCGCTCCTGTGCGGCGCTTCCTTCGGCCGGGAGCTCGGCGCGAGCGACGCCGTCGTCGCCGCGGTGCGCCGCGGCGAGCGCCCGCGCCTCTTCACGGACGAGGTCCGCACGCCGCTCGACGCGGCCGACGCGGCGCGGGCGCTGGTCGAGCTCGCGGCTCGCGACCTCGCGGGCCGGCTGCACCTCGCCGGGCCAGAACGGCTCACGCGCCTGGAACTGGGCCTGCGCGCGCTGGCCGCCGCCGGCTGCGCCGACCCGCGCGCGCAGGTCGACGCTGCGGTGCGTGCCGGCGAGCACGCGCGGCGGCCGGCGGACGTGGCCCTCGACAGCGCGCGCGCCCGGCGGCTGCTCGTGTCGCCGCTCCCGGCGCCGGGAACGCCGCGGGCCGGGCCCTGAACCGACCTGGGCCGCCGCGATTGCGGCCGGGCCGCCGGTGGGGGAGGATCACGCCGTGCGAAGCGCGCTGCTCGTCCTGTGCTGCGTGTGCGTCGCGGGCCTCCTGGCGCTCGCGTTTCGCGCGCTGCGCGAGCCCGGGGCTGCGCCGGCTGCGCCCGTGAGCGGACCGGAGCCAGCGCAGGACGCGGCGCGCGTCGCCGCGCTGGAACGGGAGCTGTCGGCGATCCGCGCGGAGGTCGATGCGCTGCGTCAACAGCCGGTGGCCAGAGCCCGCACGAGCACCGAGTCCGCACCGCGGCCGGCCGCCGTGCCCGCGAGCCTCGACCGCGAGCCTGCCTGGTTCCTGCGCGAGTACGAACGCTCGTTCGAGGGGCGCAAGGGCGGCTCGACGTACTTCCGGCTGGCGGTCGAGGCCTTCGTGGTCGACCTCGCGCCCGCGCTCGCGCGGCGTCTGGCGGACCGGGCTGCGGACCCGGACTTCCGCACGGCGCTGGCCACCATCGCCGGCGACCGGCGACTGGCTGGCGAGGGTGCCCTCGTCGAGGCGCTGTTCGCGGCGCTGCTCGACGCGCGTCCGGAGGAACTGGGCCTGGCCGCGCTGGAGTCGCTCGGCATCCTGGGCGGTGCCGCCACGGGGGCGGGCCTGGAGAAGGCCTGGCCGTCGCTCTCCAGCGAGGCGCTGCGCGAGCGGGCGTTGGTCGTGATCCTGGACCTGGCGGCGCCCGAGCCGAATCGAGCGCTCGCGCGCCTCTTCGCGCGAGCCGCCAAGCCCTCCGATCGCGCGCGACTCGTCGCGCGCGCGAGCCCCGACCCCGCGGCGAGCGCGCTCGAGGTCCTGCGACCGGCCTCGACGGACGAGGAAACCGTGCGGGTCGCCGCGGCGGAGCGTCTGCGGGCGCTGCGGGGGCCGGCCTTCCTCGCGTTCGTCGAGGAGTGGCTGGGTTACGAGCGTGTGGAGCGCGTGCGGCGCCTGCTGGGCGCCGCCCGCGAGGAGCTGGCGCGAGTCCCGAACTACGCGCCCGAGCAGGCCATCGGGCCGCCCGACGCGGTGGCCGGCCAAGACCATCCCAAGGCCTGGGCGAGCAGCAAGGCCGACATGGGGCTCCAGTGGCTCGAGCTCTCGTACGCGCCACCGCGTCGCGCGAGCGGCCTGCGCATCCACGAGGTGTGCGTCGCGGGCGCGGTCGTGCGCGTCATCGGGATCGACGCGCAGGGCACCGAGCGCGAGCTGTGGTCGGGTGCCGACCCCACGAGCACTCCGGGCGTCTTCGCGCTCGATTTCGCCGCCACGGCCTGGGCCGTCGCACGTGTGCGGATCGTGCTCGACACGGATCGTGCAGCGGGCTGGAACGAGATCGATGCCGTCGAGCTCGTGGGCCCGGATGGATCGGCCTGGGCCACGGGCGCCGCGGCCAGCTCGTGGTACGGACAGCGATGAGGCACGGCTGCGTGCCGCTCGCGCTCTCCTGCGTGGCGCTGCTCGTCGGCTGCGAGGCGCAGCGCGCCGGGCTCCAGCCCGAGCCGGCGCGCGAGGGGCCCGCCGTCGTCGCCCAGCGCTTCGAGATCGAGCTGTGGGAGCTGCCACTGGCGCGTGCCGAGCAGCTCTTCCACGGCGCCGACCCGATCTCGTCGACGGTCGCGCTGCTCGTCGACGAGCGCGGCCTGCGGAAGCCGCTGCGCGAGCTCGCCGCGCGCGATCCGGCCGTGCGGCGCTTCGAGCGCGCCGCGTTCGAGGCCGCGGCCGGCGCGCGCGGGATCCTGCCGCCGCGCGTCGGCGGCTCCGCGGAACGTTCGTGGAGCGACGGCCTGCGGCTCGAGCTCGGCGTGCCCGCCGACGCGGGCTGGGCCGAGCAGCGCCTGGAGTTCGAGGCCGTGTGGACCTCGCCGCAGGGCGAGCGGCTGGCCTCCGCCTCCGGCTCGATCCGCTGGTCGCCCGGGCGCGACGTGGCCCTGTGGTGCCTGCCCTCGCGGATCCTGGCCGATCTGCCCGAGCCGCGCACCGCGCGCGCCGTCGTCGCGCACGTGCGGATCGTGCCGCGCCTGTGAGCACCAGGCCGGCGCGCGCTTGACCCCTGCTGTCGCCACGGATGAAGTGGCCGGCCTGCATGGAAGCACCGACGCGCACCACGGAGCTGTCGACGCGCTACGCGCCGGCCGAGTTCGAGCACGAAGTCTACGAGCGCTGGCTGGCCAGCGGCGGGTTCACCCCGGCCCGGGACGCGGCCCTCCGGAAGCCCTTCGTGATCATGATCCCGCCGCCGAACGTGACCGGCGTGCTGCACATGGGGCACGCGCTGAACGGCACGATCCAGGACGTGATCGTGCGCTACCGGCGCATGCAGGGCTTCGACGCGCTGTGGCTCCCGGGCACGGACCACGCCGGCATCGCCACGCAGGCGGTCGTCGAGCGCAAGCTCTACGAGGAAGAGAAGCTGACCCGCAACGACCTCGGTCGGGACGCCTTCCTGGCGCGGGTCTGGGCCTGGAAGGAGGAGCACGGCAGCTACATCCTCCAGCAGTATCGACGCTTGGGAGCGTCGTGCGACTGGTCGCGCACGCGCTTCACGATGGAGCCGCACATGTCGCGCGCCGTGCGCGAGAGCTTCGTGCGCCTGTTCGAGAAGGGCCTCGTGTACCGCGGCGCACGTCTCGTGAACTGGGACTGCGTGCTGCAGACCGCCGTCAGCGACGACGAGATCGAGTACGTCCCGAAGAAAGACAAGCTCTACCCGCTGCGCTATCCGGTGAAGGGCCGCGCGGGGGAGTTCGTCACGGTCGCGACCACGCGGCCCGAGACGATGCTGGGCGACACGGGCGTCGCCGTGAACCCGGCCGACGCGCGCTACGCGCACCTGCATGGCGCCACGCTGGTCCTGCCGCTCGTCGGGCGCGAGATCCCGATCGTCCTCGACGAAGGGGTCGAGATGGACTTCGGCACGGGCGCCGTGAAGGTCACGCCGGGCCACGATCCGGCCGACTACGAACGCGGCACCCGCTTCCGGCTGCCGATCGTGAACCTGTACGAGAAGGACGGCCGCCTGAACGATAACGGCGGTCCGTTCGCGGGGCTCCCGCGCGAGAAGGCGCGCGATGCCGTCGTCAAGGCGCTCGACGAGCTGGGCCTGCTGGGCAAGGTCGAGGACTACCAGCACAACGTCGCCGTCTCCGACCGCAGCAAGAGCATCATCGAGCCCCTCGTCAGCGAGCAGTGGTTCGTGAGGATGAAACCCCTGGCCGAGCCGGCGATCCGCGCCGCGCGGTCGGGTCGGCTGCAGTTTCGTCCGGAACGTTGGCAGAAGGTCTACCTCGACTGGCTCGAGAACGTGCACGACTGGTGCATCAGCCGCCAACTGTGGTGGGGGCACCAGATCCCGGTCTGGTACGACGAGGACGGCGTGCCCGTGGCCTCGCGCACCGACCTCGCGATCGGCTCGCGGCACCCCCGGACCGGGAAATCCATCGTCCGTCAGGACGAGGACGTGCTCGACACCTGGGCCTCGTCGTGGCTGTGGCCGTTCGCCACGCTCGGCTGGCCCGACCAGACGCCGGACCTCGCGCGCTTCTATCCGACGCAGTTCCTCTCGACCGCCCGCGAGATCATCTACCTGTGGGTCGCGCGCATGGTCATGGCGGGGTACGAGTTCCTCGACCACCTGCCCGAGGAGCAGCGCTGCCCGTTCGACGTCGTCAACGTGCACGCGACGGTCCTCGACGCGAAGGGCCGGCGCATGTCGAAGTCGGCCGGCAACGGCATCGACCCGATCGAGCTGATCGACAAGTACGGGGCGGATGCCACGCGCTACTCGCTGATCCTGCTCACCAAGGAGGGGCAGGACGTCAAGCTGGCTCCCGACCGCATCGAGCAGGGCTTCCGCTTCACGAACAAGCTGTGGAACGCGGCGCGCTTCGCGTTGATGAACGTCGCGGGCAAGCCAGCCGCGGATCCGACCGCGCCCGACGCGGACCTGCGCGTCGAGGATCGCTGGATCCTCTCGCGGCTCGAGCGCGCGCGGCGCGAGACGACGGCGGCGCTCGAGGAGTACCGCCTGAACGACGCCGCCACGCTGCTCTACAAGTTCGTCTGGAACGACCTGTGCGACTGGTACCTGGAGCTGGTCAAGCCGCGCCTGTCGAGCGCGGAGGATCCGTCCGGCGCTGTGGCGCGCGGGACGCTCGTGCGCGTCTTGGCCGACACGCTGGGCTTGCTCCACCCGTTCACGCCCTACGTGACCGAGGTCCTGTGGAGGTCGCTGCACGAGACCATCGGCCGCGAGGCCGGCCTGCTGATGAACGCGACCTGGCCCGATGGCCGGGGGCTCACGCTCGATCCAGAGGCCGAGGCCGAAATGCAGGTCCTGCAGGACCTCGTCGGTGCCGTGCGGCAGGTGCGCAACCTGACGACCCTGGGCGATCGCCAGCCGCTCGAGGCGCGCATCGCCGCGCCGCGCGACTTCGAGCGCGGTGTGCTCGAGCGTCACGCGGACACGATCCGCGCGCTGGCGCACCTCTCGTCGTGCGCGGTGGCCGCCAAGGTCGAGCGCCCGAGGGCCTCGGCGGTGGCTGTCGTCGGCGGCATCGAGGCCGTCGTGCTGCTCGGTGAGGGCGTGGACCTCGGGAAGCTCCACGACGTGCTCAAGCGCCGCCTCGAGAAGGTCCGCTCCGGCATCGCTGGCGTGGACGCCAAGCTCGCGAACGCCGCGTTCATCGAGCGTGCCGACCCCGAGGTCGTGGCCGAGGAGCGCACCCGTCGTCTGGAACTCGCGCTCGAGGCCACGCTGCTGGAGCGCAACCTGGCTGGATTCTGACCGGGACGGGTCGGGACTCGGTGGACAGCGCAGGTCGCGGCCCAACCATCCGGTCCTGGTCCGCTCCGGACGAAAGGCAGCGCCACCTCACGCGGCTTCGCCCATGGCAGTGACCAGTCTCCCGGCTGGCCCCGGGCAGGGAACGGCCGCCCGACTTGTGCTGCGTCCCAACGCTGGCCAGGAGAACCGTGCGGCGCACGAGTGCGTCGGGCCCGCTGCGCAGCCCGGGTCGCCGGTGGTCACGCGCCCAGGGGCTAGGTGCCTGTCCCGCGCCCTCAGCGCCACGCGAGCGGCTCGCGCGGCGCGCTCGCCACGACCTCGAACGTGAGCGAGGGGCCGCGCTTCGAGGTCGCGCTCGGCGCGTAGGCTTCGAACCGTGCGCGCAGGCGGGCTCCGGGCTCGGCGGGCTCGTCCAAGAACCTGGCGCGGCCCTCGCGCTCGACGGACCAGGACAGCGCGGCCGGGATCGCCGCCAGCGGCCGACCATCGAGATCGAAGACGATGGCGTGGTCGCGCTCGATGTCGAAGGCCAACACCTCCTCGATCGGCGCGCCTTCGGCCCGTTCGCCGGCACCCGCGAGGCGGCGCAGGCCCCGGGGCCGCCAGCCCACGGCGTACGTCCCCGGGGGCAGCTCGGGCACGCTGAGCGAGAGCGTCGTGTGCAGGTAGCCGATCCAGATCGGACCGATCTCGAGGCTGTCGCGATCGAGCGTCTGGGGGTCGCGCACGGGCACCACCTCGAGCGCGGCGAAGGCGATCACGTCGTACCCGGCGATCACGGCGTAGTGCGCCGGTGGCTTCCAGCCCTCGAGGGGCTCGCTCTCTAGCGTGCGCCAGCCTTCGAGCGCCAGCGTGCGGCGCGGATCGGGTCGCGGCAGCGCTGCTGCGCCTCGCGGCCGGCTCTCGGGCGCGAGCTCGCCCTCGCTCAGGCGACGCGCCACGTCGGCTCCCCGTCGCGCGCTGGCCGCGCAACGAAAGCCCACCGCGGCCGCGCGCTGGTCGGGCAGGAGTCCGCGGCGGATGCCCGAGCGGCACAGCGTGAGCGGCATCTGGAACGAGCCGCCGACCGCGACGCGCTGTTCGGGATCGAAGGCGGCGATGCCGGTCACGCGCGTGCGCGCGGCCCCAGACCCGTACGACCACTCGCGCGGCCGGTAGCCCGGGAACGCCACGTAGCGATCGTCGGTCCACTCCCAGGCATTGCCCGCCAGGTCGTGCACGCCGAAGCGGCCCCCGCCGGACGGGAAGCTGGCCACGGGCTGCGGCGCGCCGTCGTTGGCATTCTCCGCCGAGACGGCGTGCAAACCCACCCGCGCGTCCTCGCCCCAGGGCCAGGTGCGCTCCGAGTCGCCACGCGCCGCGCGCGCGTGCTCGGCCTCCGTCGCGAGCCTCAAGCCAGCCCAGCGCGCGTAGGCGCGCGCCTCGGGCCACGAGACGCCGACGACTGGGCGTGGCCGGTCCTTGGGCGCGAGCTCGAACGGCGCGCGCGCTGCGTGGGCGAGCCACCAGGCCTGAGGATCGAACAACTCCGGCTCGGGCGGCGCCAGGGCGTTGCGCTCGGCCTCCTCGGCGCGCAAACGCTCGCGCAGCGCGTGCTCCTCGCCCGCCGCGCGGATCGCGGACTCGTACCACAGGATCGGAGCCCGCTCGCCGGTCGCGAGCAGGTAGGTCGCGTACTGCTCGCAGGTGACCTCGGTCGGCTGGATCCAGAACGTCTCGACGTTCACGTCGTGCGCCGGCGTCCCACCGACCAGCGCTCCGGCGTAGGCCCGCGTGGCGGGATCCTCCGCGAGCATGCGCGACAGGGCTGGCAGCGCGATCCCGACGCGCGTCGTGCCGCCGGGGATCGAGACCAGCCCGGGCGGTCCCGCGGGCACCTCCTGCCAGGCCAGGGCGAGGATCCAGGGGAGCACGGCCACGAGGAGCACTAGCGCGCGGGCGCCTCCAGGTTGCACTCAGTCGGCGGCGACGACGCCGGCCGCCTCGCGGTCCTTCTGCGGCGCGCGCAGCCAGTCCTCGCCGTGCGACTCGAGCAGCACGAGGAACTCGTCCACGACCGCCGGGTCGAAGTGACGGCCACGCTCGGACTTCAGGAACTCGACGACCTTCGAGAGCTCCCAGCCGTCCTTGTAGCTGCGCTTCGTCGCCAGCGAGTCGAAGACCTCGACGACGCCCAGGATCCGGCCCGCGAGCGAGATGTCCTCGCCCTTCGTCTGCTTCGGGTAGCCGCTGCCGTCCCACTTCTCGTGGTGCTCGGCGACGTAGCGGCACACGTCCTTCAGGTGCGGGTGGTGCCCGAGCTTCTTGGCGCCGAGCTCGGGGTGCTTCTGCACCGCCGCGTACTCCTCGGGCGTCAGCGGTCCCTTCTTCGTCAGGAACGACAGGTCGTCGAGGTAGATCTTGCCGTAGTCGTGCGCGATCCCCGCGAGCTCCAGCCGCTCGCGCGTCGCGTCGTCGAGTCCGGTGCGCTGCGCCATCATCCGGCAGTACTTGCGGGTGCGGGACCCGTGGCCCGCCGTGTACGGGTCGACGCGCTCGATCGTGTGCGCGACCATCGACGTCAGGATGTCGACGAGGTCCTTGAACGCGAGCGTCGGGCTCGACATGTCGCGCTCCTTGAGCGAGCGGTGCAGGTAGGCCGCCAACACCACCGGGTCGACGGGCTTCTGCAGGTAGTCGGTGGCACCCTGCTTGACCGCCGCGACGGCCGCCTCGAGCGCCGGATAGCCGGTCATCAGGATCACCACGGCCTCGGGCTGGTGCTCGCGCGCCGCGCCCAGGACCAGCCCGCCCTCGGACCAGCCGTCGAAGACGACATCGGTCACCACGGCATCGAAGCGCGAGCTGCGCAAGAGCTCGACGGCCGACCCGGGCGAGCTCGCCAGGGACAGGTCGAAGCCGCTGCGCTCGAGGACCTGCCCGAGGAGCTCCAGGGTGCGCGGCTCGTCGTCGACGAGCAGGACGGAAGGGCGGGGGATCGTCATGGAGTCCAAGGAATACGGACTCGCGCGCCTCGGCTCCACGGCCGAACGCTAGGATGCCCGGGTTTTCGCCCGGTCACCGATGAGCCCCGAACCCCTGCGCGTCGAGATCCCCGAGGCCGCCCGCGGCCGCCGCTTCGACCTGGCGCTGCTGGAGCTCGTCGGCGAGCTCTCCCGGACGCGCCTCCAGGCCCTGATCCAGGCCGGTCGGGTCCGTTTCCGTGGCGAGGTCGTCACGAAGCCGGGCCTGCTGCTCCTCGAGGGTGGCCCGGCCGAGCTCGAGCTCGACCCCGCGACGGCTGCCGACCCCGAATGCGCGACGCGCCTCGTGCCGCTCCACGTCGACGAATCGCTCGTCGTCGTCGACAAGCCGGCCGGGCTCTTGACCCATGCGAACCGCCCCGGCGGGGAGCCTGGGGCGGCCGAGATCGCGGCGCGCACGTGGGGCCCGTTCCCCTCCAGCGAGGAGCCGGACCGCCGCCCCGGCGTCGTCCACCGGCTCGACCGCGAGACGAGCGGCGTGCTCGTCCTGGCGCGCACGAGCGCGGCGCTGGAGGCCCTGCAGAGCGCGTTTCGCGAGCGCGCGGTGGCCAAGACCTACCTGGCGCTCGTGCACGGCGAGCCGCGCTTCGACTCGGAGTGGATCGACGCGCGCCTCGGCCGCAGCGAGCAGCACCCCGACCGGATCAGCGTCGTGCGCGGCGAGGAGGGCCGCGAGGCGCTCACCTACTACGAGATCCGCGAGCGCTTCCGCGGCTTCGCGCTGGCGGCCGTGTTCCCCAAGACCGGCCGCACGCACCAGGTGCGGGTGCACATGGCCTACGCCCGTTTGCACCTCCTGGGCGACCCGCTCTACCGGCCCTCCCGGCGCCAGCTCGAGGGGCTCCCCGAGGGCGCGCCGCCCGTCGGGCGCACGCTGCTCCACGCGGCGGCGCTCGAGTTCGCGCACCCCGCGACGGGCGCCACCGTGCGCTACGAGGCCGCGCTTCCGGCCGACTTCGCGGCCGTGCTCGATTGGCTGCGCGCGCACCGGCCGGAGCCGGCGGCCTGACGCGTCGCCGCCCGCCAGGGCCGAGAGGCGCTCCGCGCTGCTCGCCCCTCGGACGGGCGCCACGGGGGTTGCGGCGGCCGTGCTGTCGGCCCGCTCAGTCGAAGGAGAGCGTGAGCTTGCGCTCCGCCTGTCCGGACAGCGTCACGGGCTTCATGGCCGTCTGCCCGGACTCCAGCGTGGCGCGCACGCGGTACTTGCCCGGCGGGAACGGGCCGAAGCGCTGCTCGAGCGGATCGAAGCCGCCGCCCTGGAAGCGCGCCATGATCTCGGACAGGCCGAGCTGGCCCGCCAGGTTGCGCCCGCCCTCGTCGAGCACCTCGATCGAGGCCGGCAAGGGCGCCTTGGCGGCGTCGATGACCTTCACGAGGACCAGCGTGCCCTTCTCGAGCGAGAGCCGCAGCTCGGTCTGGGCGCCCTCCTCGACGCGCACGGCGGGGGACTCGACGCTCGTGAGCGCCTCGGTGCGCGCGCGGAACGTGTAGCGACCCGCGGCGAGCCCGGCGTACTTCGCGCGCCCCGTGGAGTCCGTCGTCACGAACGAGAACGCGTCGACGGGCCGGCCGGCCTCGTCGCGCGCGAACACGACCGCGCCCGGCACCGGACGACCCGCGTCGTCGACCGCGAGGACCTCGACCGAGCCGGGCGGCTTCAGGCGGAAGTCGACGCCGCTGCGCCATTCGCGCTCACCCAGCTCGATGCCGCCACGAGCCGCGCGGCCGCCGACCACGTTCGACGCGTCGCCGAGCATCCCACCCAGCTCGCTGCCGCCGGCCAGCACGGTGTAGGTGCCGGAGGGCAGGCCCGTGGCGTCGTACGTGCCGTCGGAGCCGGTGCGCAGCTCGTGGAACTGCCCACCCCAGGTCGTGCCGGGGCGACCCACGCCCTCGCGCGTCACGGACACACGTACGTTCGCGGCCGGGTTGCCCTCGGGGCCCAGCACGCGTCCGCTGATGCGGCCCTCGGGCAGCAGGACGTCGAGCACGAACGTCTCGGTCTCGGGCACCACCCGACGCTCCTCGTGGACGCTCTGGCTCGTCATCTGGGCGTCGTAGCGCTGCACGCTGACGCCGTAGGCGCCAGGACCGTCGAGCGTGACCGCGAAGGTCCCGTCCGATCGGGTCGTGACGGGCTTCAGCCCGGCCAGGCCCTGCTTGCTGCCCTCCGGCAGGAACATGACGGTCGCGTTGGCGACCGGCGCGCCGGCCATCGTGACGCGACCGGTGACCTGGACCGGGTCCTCGGGCGGCGCGCCCAGGACCACGTGCGCCTCGCCGCCGTCGGCGACCTCGGCGGTCGCCAGCTTGAGGTTCGCGAGCAGCGCCGCTTGATCGAACTCCCCGTCCGCGCCGGACATCCCGGCGGCGCTCGCGGGCATGGCCACGACTTGGTAGTGACCCGCGTCGAGGTGCGCGGCCTCGAAGCGGCCCCGCTCGTCGCTGCGCGTCATGCGCTGCACGAAGGTCTTCATGTCCTGGACCTGGATCATCATCCCGGGCGCGGGTTGGCCCTCGTGGTAGACCTCGCCCGTGATGCGGCCGCCCACGAGCAGTGCGAGCTGCGCGCCCTCCACGACCTGTCCGGGCGCGAGCTCCAGCGTGAGCGGTGCGGAGCGGGCGTGGTCCGCGTGACTTGCGCGCAGCGCGACGCGTCCGGCCTTGACGCCTGAGAGCTCGAACGCGCCGCCGTCGCTGCTGATGGCCTCGGGCGGCTTCAGGGAGGAGATCTGTCGCATCCAGGGTGGGTTGCCGTCGTCGATCTCGACCTTGGCGCCCGTGACGGGCGAGCCGTCCGGCGCGCGCACGGTCCCGCGCACGGTCGCGGCGCGCTCCAGCGCGAAGGCGAGCGGCTCACTGCCCTCGGCCAGCGGGAGCACGAGCTCGACCGGCTCCGAGGGCGCGAATCCCAGGGCCTCGACGTGCAGCTTCCACTTGCCGGCGTGCAGTCCGGCCAGCAGGAACTCGCCGTTCTGGTGCTCGAAGCGCTCGTCGCGCCGCTCTTGTCCGAGCTCCGCGAGCAGGCCCTCGCCCACGCCGCCGATCACCGCGCGGAACGCCGTGACCGGCGCGCCCGACAGGTCCGTGACGCGGCCGCGCACGCCGGATGGGGCGCGCAGCACGAGCTCGAGCCCCTCCGTCCCGGGCTTGACCAGGCCGACGCGCGCCGTGTGCTCGCGCGCGCGCCGCGCGGCACCCGCCGGCGCCCCCGGCCCCTCCGATTCGCCCGGCGGCAGCGCCCGCGCCTCGACCAGGAACGGTCCCGGCCCGAGGCCCGTGACGCGGAAGCGGCCCTCGGCGTCGGTCTGCGCGCTCCCCTTGGCCCCCTTGCGCGCGTTGAACGCGCCCATGCCCGCCATCTGCGTCATGTCGAACGAGACGTCGACGATGAGCGCCGCACCCGGGCGGCCGTCGGCCCAGCGCACCGCGCCCGCGATCGTGCCCCCGACGCCCAGCACGAGCTCGACGCCCTCGATCGACCCGCCGTCCACGACCTCGACCTTGCGCGGCTTGTCCGCCAGCCGACCCTGGGCCTCGGCGGTGACCTGCGCGGGGCCGGCCGCGACGGCGGCGAGCTCGAACGCGCCGTCCGCGCCGCTCGTCGCGCGGCGCACCGTCTTGTCGTCGAAGCCGAACCAGCGGCCGGCCTGCGTGGCGCGCACCGTCGCGCCGGCGACGGGGCCCCCGGCCTCGTCGAGCACACGGCCGCGCACGCTGCCGCCGCGCGCGAACGCGATCTCGAGCGGCGTGCCGCGGCCGGCCACCAGGCCCGCGGCCTTGGCGCTCGCGGCCGCCAGCCGCTCGGGCAGCGCCGAGAGCTCGTAGACGAAGTCGGGCGCCAGCGCGCGGAACTCGAAGCGTCCACCCGCGACCCGCGCCTCGCGCCGCGCGGCTTGGAACGTCTGCATGCCGCCGGTGAGCGAGTCCGGGCTGGTCTCCAGCGCGATCTCCAGGCCCTCGAGCTCGCTCACGTCGCGACCGGCCGGGGCGCGCGCGACGCCCTCGATCCAAGCCCCACAGTACGCCACGAGCGCGACGCGCCCGCCCGCCGCGACGTCGACGCGCTCGGTCGCGTGGCCATGCCACGACCGTCCGACCACGACGAGGTGCGCCTCAGGAGTTCCAGGCGGGAGCTCGAGCCGGAACGTCCCGTCCGCCGCGACCGGGGCGCGTCCCAGGATCCCGCCGGTAGCGGGCTCGGCGACGGGCTCGGGATCGGGACCGAACGGGTTGGGCTGGCGCGGCCGGCGTCGCGCGCCGGTGTCGAGCAGGCGCAACACGCCGTCGAGGTCGCCCGGGGACCCGAGCGCCACGACCTCGGCCAGAGGGTCCGCCGCACAGCCCGGCGGCGGAGCCACGCGGCCCTCGAGGGGCAGCCGCGGGCGGGTGTCGATCGACGCGCTGGGCTGTGCCTCGGCGCGCTGCGCGCCCTCGGCGGTCGGCGCCGCGAGGCTGGCCGCGGCCGCCACGGGCTCGGTCGTGCCCAGGGCTCTGGAGGGGCCCGCGGTCGCAGCATGCGCGGCGGAATCGGGCGTGGCCGTGCGCGCGGGCTCGCCCCCGAGCTGCACGACGAGCAGCACGATGAACGTGGCGACTGCGCCCAGGGCGAGGGCGAGGAGGATGCGCTTCATGGGGGCAGCGTGGCGGGGCCGCGTCGATGTCGCTCGCTGGGGCGGGCGGGGACAGAGGGATGCTACGCGCCGGACCGTGTCGGCCTTCGGCCGCCGGCGGCCAGAACTTTCGACCGCAGCACGCTCGGGCACGCCCACGGTACGGAGGGGCCCACGCGGCGCGCGAACCGGCGGCGCGCGTCCCGCTGCTAGACTGCCCAGGCTCTCGCCACCTCCGCGCTTCCGCCGCATGACCCACGAGACCACGCCGATCCGAGCGTCCCGCCCCCAGGGCGAGGCCAGCTCTGCCTCTCCCGCGGCCGAGGTCGTGCGCCGCTGGCGCGAGGAGGTGCACGCCAAGGCCGTCGCCAAGTCGCCCGAGCGGCGCGCGCGCTTCGCCACGAGCTCGGGGATCACGCTGGACCCGGTCTACGGCGGCGCGCCGGACGGCGGCATGCCGGGTGTCTACCCCTACACGCGCGGCATCCGGCCCAGCATGTACCGCGGCCAACTGTGGACCATGCGGCAGTACGCCGGGTTCACCAGCGCGCGCGAGACGAACACGCGCTTCCAAGTGCTGCTGCAGAGCGGCCAGACGGGTCTCTCGACGGCCTTCGACCTGCCGACGCAGATCGGCTACGACTCGGACCACGCGCTCGCCGGGCCCGAGTGCGGGCGGGTCGGCGTGCCGATCAACTCGCTCTACGACGTCGAGCTGCTCTTCGCCGGCATCCCGCTCGAGAGCGTGTCGACGTCGATGACGATCAACGCCACGGCGACCGTGCTCCTGGCCTTGTACTGCGCGCTGGCGAAGAAGCGCGGCATCCCGCTCGCGAAGCTGCGCGGCACCGTCCAGAACGACATCCTCAAGGAGTACGCGGCGCGCGGGAACTACCGCTTTCCGGCCGGTCCGTCGATGCGGCTCACGACGGACCTGATGGCGTTCTGCGCGGCGGAGGTGCCGCAGTGGAACACGATCTCGATCAGCGGCTACCACATCCGCGAGGCGGGCTCGACGGCGGCGCAGGAGCTGGCCTTCACGCTCGGGAACGGCCGCGCCTACGTGCGCGCGGCGCTCGCGGCCGGCATCCCGATCGACGAGTTCGCGCCACGCCTCAGCTTCTTCTTCAACGCGCACAACCACCTGTTCGAGGAGGTCGCCAAGTTCCGCGCCGCACGCCGCATGTGGGCGCGCATGCTGCGCGAGGAGTTCGGCGCCAAGGACGAACGTTCGTGGATGCTGCGCTTCCACACGCAGACCGCGGGGTCGATGCTCACGTCGCAACAGCCCGAGAACAACGTGGTGCGCGTGACGATGCAGGCGCTGGCGGCCGTCTTGGGTGGCACCCAGTCGTTGCACACGAACGGGATGGACGAGGCCTTGTCGCTGCCGACCGAGAAGACGGCGCGGCTCGCGCTGCGGACGCAGCAGATCCTGGGGCTCGAGACCGGTGTCGCGGACGTGGTCGACCCGCTGGGCGGCTCGCCCTACGTCGAGACCCTGACGGACGAGCTCGAGGAGCGCGCGCGGGAGATCCTGGCGGAGCTCGACCGCCGCGGCGGCCCCGTCGCGGCGATCGAATCGGGCTGGGTGCAACGCGAGATCCAGAAGAGCGCCATGACCTGGCTGCGCGCCGTGGAGAGCGGCGACGAGGTCGTGGTCGGCGTGAACCGCTACCAGATCGAGGAGGGCGAGCCCGAGCTCTTCGCGCCGAGCGAAGCCGCGCGGCGGCAGGTGCTGGTCGACCTCGAAAGCGTGCGCCAGCGACGGGACCCGGCGCGCGTGGAAGCCGCGCTGCAGGCGCTCGAGCGCGAGGCGCAGAGCACGCGCAACCTGATGCACCCCATCCTGGCCGCCGTCGAGGTCGACACGACGATCGGCGAGATCTGCGCCGTGCTCGAGCGCGTGTTCGGCAAGTACCGTCCGCCGGAGGTCCTCTGATGTCCACGATCCATGTTCCGCACGCGATCCAGGGCGTGGCGCAGGGCCTGCACCACGTCGCCATCGCCGTGAAATCGCTGGCCGAGGCGCGCGGCGCCTACGAGCTGGCGCTGGGCCTCGTGGCGACGGAGCCGGAGTTCGTGCCTGACCAGCGCGTCAACGTGCTGGTCCTCTACGCCGGGTCGCAGCGCATCGAGCTCGTCGAGCCCGCGTCGCCGGACTCGCCGATCACGAAGTTCCTGGAGAAGACCGGTGGGGGCATCCACCATCTGGCCTGGCAGGTCGCGGACGTCGCCGCCGCGATCGCGCACCTGAAGAGCCACGGCGTGCGCCTGATCGACGAGGCGCCACGCCCGGGCGCGCACGGGACGACCATCGCGTTCGTGCACCCCAAGTCGACCGGCGGCGTGCTGATGGAGCTCGTCCAAGCGCCGAGTGGAGGTCACCACACGTGAGCACGAAGCGTCCGACCTGCCGCCACTGCCGCCAGTCGATGGACGCAGGCTGGATCGCCGATCGGGGCCATGGGAACTCGGTCGCCGAGGCCAAGTGGATCGAGGGCGAGCCGCGTCATCAGCGTTGGCTGGGCATCGACTGGGGCCTCACGACGAAGGGCACGAAGCAGCTCGAAGTCACGGTTTGGCGCTGCCCACAGTGCGGGTTGCTCGAGAGCTACGCGCTTTGATGCCGGCGTCGCGCACGGCGCTGTGACACGCACGTGCGGCCTCGGTACGATCCACAACCCGCCCGCCCCCCTGCGACCTCCCGAGGACTCGTGAAGGAAACGACCCACAAGCCCGCCGCAGCTTCCACGCCCGCACCGGCCGAGTCGGCCACCGAGCGCCTGCAGCGCATGCGCGAGCAGACCCTGCAAGGCGGGGGCCCCGAGCGCATCGCCGCGCAGCACAAGAAGGGCAAGCTCACGGCGCGTGAGCGCATCGACTTCCTGGTCGACGAGGGCAGCTTCGTCGAGCTCGACCGCTTCGTCACGACGCGCACGACCGACTTCGGCATGCAGGAGCAGATGGTGCTCGGCGACGGCGTCGTGACCGGGCACGCGCTGATCGACGGGCGGCCGGTGTACCTCTTCAGCCAGGACTTCACGGTCTTGGGCGGGTCTCTCGGGGAGATGCACGCCGCGAAGATCTGCAAGGTCATGGACATGGCGCTCAAGGTCGGCGTGCCCGTGATCGGCCTCAACGACTCGGGCGGCGCGCGCATCCAGGAGGGCGTCGACTCGCTGGGCGGCTACGCCGAGATCTTCTGGCGCAACGTGCAGAGCTCGGGCGTGATCCCGCAGCTCAGCGCGATCATGGGCCCCTGCGCCGGTGGCGCCGTGTACAGCCCGGCCATCACGGACTTCATCCTGATGGTCGAGGGCACGAGCTACATGCACATCACGGGTCCCGACGTCGTGAAGGCCGTGACGCACGAGGACGTGACCAGCGAGGACCTCGGCGGCGCAGCCGTGCACGCCGGCCGCTCGGGGGTGGCGCACTTCACCTCGCCCACCGACAAGAGCCAGATGATGCTCTTGCGGCGGCTGCTCTCGTACCTGCCGCTGAACAACGCCGAGGACCCGCCCTTCGTGCCCACCGACGACCCGCACGACCGCGAGGATCCCGAGCTGGACACGCTGATCCCGAACGACCCCTCGAAGCCCTACGACGCCAAGCGCGTCGTCGAGCGCATCGTCGACCGGGGCTCCTGGCTCGAGGTGCAGCCCGATTGGGCGCAGAACATCATCGTCGGGTTCGCGCGCCTGGGTGGCCGCGTCGTCGGCGTCGTCGCGAACCAGCCGGCGGTGCTCGCGGGTTGCGTCGACATCGACGCCTCGATCAAGGGCGCGCGCTTCATCCGCTTCTGCGACGCCTTCAACATCCCGGTCGTGACGTTCGAGGACGTGCCCGGCTTCCTGCCCGGCACGGTCCAGGAGTTCGGCGGCATCATCCGCCACGGCGCCAAGCTCATGTACGCCTACGCCGAGGCCACGGTGCCGAAGCTGACCGTGATCACGCGCAAGGGCTACGGCGGAGCCTACGACGTCATGGCCAGCAAGCACCTGCGCGCCGACGTGAACCTGGCCTGGCCCGCGGCGACGATCGCCGTGATGGGCGCGGCCGGCGCGGCCAAGATCATCTACCGCCGCGAGATCGAGAA
>JAEUHZ010000064.1 GCA_016795205.1 Planctomycetota bacterium
GGGAGAGCTGGCCGTACTTTCCCCGCCCTCGAACGCGGCCCCCGGGCCGGGTTCGACCCGGTCGGCCCCATCGTCTAGCCCGGCCTAGGACACCAGGTTTTCATCCTGGCGACAGGGGTTCAAATCCCCTTGGGGTCACCAACCTTCCACGCGCCTCGGCCGTCCCAGGGACCGCCGAGGCGCGCCCCGTTCTGCGCGGGCGGACGTGCCGTTACGCTCTCGCGATGCGCCGCCTCCAAGCCCTGCCGTGCGTCCCGCTCCTGCTGCTCCTCGCCGCCTGCTCGACGACCGGCGGGGGCCCAGGCGGGCGCGGCGCGTTCACCCAGCCCCCCGAGGTCCAAGCGGGGGCCGTGCGCGGTCGCGCGTTCGAGATCGCCGACGTCTACCGCGTCGCGGCCCCGGGCGCCCCGTCCCTCTCGCCGGACGGCACGCGCATCGCGTACGCGCTGCGGCGCACGGACCTGGACGCAGGGAAGAGCTGGTCCGAGCTGTGGACCGTCGGCCGTGACGGAACGGGCGCGCGTGCGCTGACGTCCGCGAAGAAGAACGACACGAGTCCGCTGTACACGCCGGACGGGCGCTCGCTGCTCTTCACGTCGAACCGCGACGGATCGAGCCAACTGTGGCTGCTGCCGCTCGCGGGCGGCGACGCACGCCAGCTCACGAAGTTCGCGCCGGGCCTCTCGGATCCCGTGATCTCGCCCGACGGCCGCTGGATCGCGGCCGCGACCGAGCTGTGGCCGGAGTGCGGTCTCGACGTGGCCTGCCACGAGCGGATTCGCAAGGGCCTCGAGGACGGCAAGACCAAGGTGCGCACGGCGGACGAGCTCCTCTACCGCCACTGGACCTCCTGGCACCAGGGCAAGCGCGCGGCGGTCGTGCTGGTCGACGCCGCGAGCGGCGAGGTCGTGCGCGCACTCACGCCGCTCGACCACGACGCGCCCACGTTCCAGCTCGGCGGCGGCCGCGGCTTCGCGTTCTCGCCCGACTCGCGGGAGCTGTGCTTCGTCCAGAACCGCGATCGGAAGCAGGCCGAGTCCACCAATGCCGACCTGTGGGTCGTCCCGGTCACGGGCGGCGAGCCGCGCTGCCTCACGCCCGCGAATGGCGGCTGGGACGGCGCGCCGAGCTACTCGCCCGACGGCCGCTGGATCGCATTCCTCTCGCAGGAGACGCCGGGCTACGAGTCCGACCTGCGGCGCCTGGCGCTCCTCGAGCGCGCGACCGGCGAGGTCCGCTACCTGACCGCGCGTGGCGGCTTCGACGACATGGTCGACGACTTCCGCTGGAGCGCGGACTCACAGCGCCTCGTCTTCCAGGCCGAGCGCGCCGGCCGCACGCCGCTCTTCGAGATCGGCATCGCGGGCGGAGAGCCCAAGGAACGGGTGCGGCACGGGACCATCGGCGGGTTCGAGGTCGCGAGCGACGGCACGCTGGTCTACCTGGCGCGCAGGGTGAACCAGCCTCCGGAGCTCTTCGTCGTGGGGGCGAACGTCGACAAGGGCAAGCCACTCGCTCTGACGCACCACAACGACGCGCTGCGCGCCGAGGTCGACATCCGCCCGGCGACCGAGTTCCGCGTGTCCGGCGAAGCGGGCTACGAGATCCACGGCTTCCTCGTGACGCCGCACGGCTTCGATCCCGAGCAGCAGTATCCGCTGATCCTGAACGTGCATGGCGGACCGCAGTCGCAGTGGACCGACGGCTTCCGCGGCGACTGGCAGGTCTACCCAGGACAGGGGTACGTGGTCGCATTCTGCAACCCGACCGGCTCGACCGGCTACGGGCAGGACTTCTGCGATGCGATCCGCGGCGACTGGGGCGGGCGTGTCTACCGCGACCTCATGCGCGTGACCGACGCGCTCTCCGAGCTGCCCTACGTCGACGCGGGCCGCATGGGTCTCATGGGCTGGTCGTTCGGCGGCTACATGTCGATGTGGATCGAGGGCCAGACCGATCGCTTCGCGGCGAACGCCGCGATGATGGGGCTCTACGACCTGCGGGCCTTCCACGGCGCCACCGAGGAGCTGTGGTTCCCCGAGCACGACCTGCGCGGCACGCCCTGGACGTCGGCCGACTACGAGCGCTGGTCGCCCTGCAACTTCGCGGCGAACTTCAAGACGCCCGCGCTGGTGATCGCGGGCGAGCTCGACTACCGCTGCCCGTACACGCAGAGCCTCGCGTACTTCACCGCGCTGCAGAAGCAGGGCGTTCCCTCGCGGCTCGTGATCTTCCCCGAGGCCGGGCACTGGCCCGCCTGGCACGAGATGGCGGTCTACTACAACGAACACATGGCGTTCTTCCACCAGCACCTGGGAGGCGGGAAGGCGCCCTGGGACGTGACCGCGCACGCGCGCAACTTGGCCTTCGGGCCGCGCTGACGCGCCCGGCCGCGGCGCGCCGTCAGTCAGCCTTGCCCGAACGGGGATGCGCGCGCTCGTAGACCTCGCGCAGGCGCTCGATCGACACGTGCGTGTAGATCTGCGTCGTCGAGAGGTGCGCGTGGCCCAAGAGCCCTTGCACGGACCGCAGGTCCGCCCCGCGATCGAGCAGGTGCGTGGCGAAGCTGTGGCGCAGCGTGTGCGGCGTGGCCGGCCGGTGGATCCCGGCGCGCGCCACCGCGCGCGCCACGATCCGCTGCAGCGTGCGCGTGGTCAGGCGGCGGCCCGTCGGTCCCAGGAACACGGCCTGGAGGGCCGCTGCGTCGCGCGGGCGCGGCCGCCCGGGGTCGGCCAGGTAGGCGGACAGCGCGCGCACCGCGTGCCGGCCCAGCGCCGCCAGCCGCTCCTTGCGTCCCTTGCCCCGCACGCGCGCCACGCCGCGCGCGAGGTCCAGGTCCGCATGGTCCAGGCCGACCGTCTCGGCCGCGCGCGTGCCGGCCGAGTAGACGAGCTCGAGCAGCGCCCGGTCGCGCCGGCCCGCGTGCGTCGCTTCGTCGACCGAGCCGAGCAGCGCCTCGACCTCCTCGACCGACAGCGCGCCGGGCAGGTCGCGCGCCGCGCGCCGCCGGCGCAGGCCCGCGGCGGGGGACACGTCGATCGCGCCGCGCGCCAGGAGGTGCTTCAGGAACGAGCGCACGCCCGACAACCGGCGCTGGATCGACGCGCGCGCCAGGCCGGCCTCGTCGAGGTCCGCGAGCCACGCGCGCAGCGTGCGCGGGGTGACCTCGCGCGGCGTGCCGACGCCGTAGCGGCCGCAGGCCGCGAGGAAGCTCTGCAGGTCGCCGCGATAGGCTCGCAGCGTGTGCTCCGAGGCGCCGCGGGCGGCGGCCAGCTCGACCAGGAAGCGCTCGGCTTCCCGCTCCAGCGGCGTGGCGGCCGCGGCCGGCGCCTCGGCCGCGGCCGGCGGCGCGGCACGCGCGCTCATCGCTCCCAGTACGCGCTGCGCTCGCGGCGCGCCAGGCGGTAGCCGACGCCGCCGGGGCCCTCGTGGCGGACCAGGACGTGGAGCGCCGGCGCGCTGCCGTCGGCGTCGAACCAGTAGCGCGCCTCGGTCGAGCCGTCGGGCCGCAGCAGCACGAGCTCGTGGGCCCGCAGCTTGCCGATCGGCAGGTCGAGCTCCGCCGTGCCGGCGAAGCGCACCGTGCGCCGCTCGGGCACGAAGGACACGGCCCGCACGTCCTTCTGCGAGGGCAGCACCGCGAGGACCAGATCGCGCTTGGCCTCGAAGTCGTAGTCGCGCAGCGTGAGCGGCAGCGCGTCGAAGAACACGAACCCGCGCTCGAGCTCGCCCGAGCGGCGGCCCGCGCCGGGGAAGTAGACGGACTCCCAGAACGCGTAGCCCGAGCCGACGCGCCAGACCTCCTTGAAGCTCGCGCCGCAATCGTCCTGGGTGGCCGCCGTGAGCTTCCAGGGCGAGAGGTCCGACGTGCGCGCGTAGCTCATCGTGGAGAAATCGTAGTCGTACTTCTCCGTGGGCACGCGCTCCGACCAGTGGTGCTTGAACACCTCGAGGCCCTGCTGGCCCTCGGCCTTGACCCCGCGGCGCTCGTCGAGGAGCTCCTTGTTCGTGTAGGCGCGCGCCTCGTAGCGCCGCTCGACGCCGTAGATCGTGCGCGTCGCCTCGTAGACGCAGACCTCGGCCCGGCCGTCGTACCAGGCGGGGTCCGTACGCCACGTGCCGGCGGAGAGCGCGCACGCGGAAGCGATCAGTGCGGTCAGGATCATGGGTTCACTTCTCCTGCGCGGGACCGGCGGCCGGCGCCGCGCTGCTCCAGCCCGCGGGCCGCGGCCGGTGCGGCTCGACCAGCGCCAGCACGGTCATCGCGGTCCCGAACGATTCGCTGCGCGGGAACACCCGATCGTTCCAGCCGCCGCTCTCCTCGCGCACCTGCCAGAGCAGCGCGTGGAGCCGCGTGCGCCAACCCTCGCGCTCAGCCTCGGGCAGGAACTCGATCGCTTGCGCCACGTGCCGGTGCGCGAAGAAGAAGTAGTAGGGCGCGATGCCGTAGGGCGGGACGTGCGTGCCGGTCTGCTTGCGACGCTGCTCGAGCCACTGCCAGTGCTCGAAGAAGGCGCTGACGGCGCCGCGGATGCGCTCCACGCTGCCGCGGCCGGCGAGGTGCAGCGCGACCTCGCACACCGCCATCCGCCCGACGGCGCCCGGCACGGCCTCGGGTCGCGGTCCCTTCCCGCGCTCCGCGCGCGTGGCGTACTGGATCGCGCCCGAGTCTTGCCGCGCAGCCTCGAGCGTCGCGAGCGCGCGCTCCACGACGCGCGCATCGACCTGTTCGCCCTGGGCGCGCGCCTTGAAGAGCACGAGCAGGGTCGGGGCGGTCATGAACGTCGACGGGTCGGAGGCCGCGCCTTGCGGGCGCGAGTAGTTCCACCCGCCGCGCTCGCCGATCTCGGTCTGTGCGAGCAACGCGACGAGCCGGTCGATCGCGGCCTCGACCGCCACGGCGCGCTCCTCCGGCACGAGCTCTGCGGCGCGCAGCGCCAACAGGAGCTCGAGCGCGTAGGCGTGCCCCCAGCCGCGCACGTCGTAGCCCTGGACGAACTCAGGTCCCAGGCGCGGATCGCCGAGCGCCTCGAGCACGAAGTCGAGCGCTCCCAGGATCGCCGCGCGCGCCTCGCCCGCGGGCGCGCCGTCGGCGGCCTCGAGCAGCGCGACGGCCGCGATCGCCGTGCCCCCCACCCGATAGCCGAGGGGGATGTCGCCCGCGACGCGGTAGACGCCCTCGTAGGGCCATTCCCGTGCAGGGCCCGGCTGCGCCGCCGGCTGGGGCGCGCTCGCTCGCTCCGGCCGCTTGCGCCCGCCGCCCTCGGCGTAGCTCTCGCGCGCCGCGAGGAGCAGCGCCTGCGCGCGGCGCACGGCGTCGTGCACCTCGGTTGCGCTCGGAGCGCGCGGCGTGGGCGTGGAGTCGGAGGCGAAGGCCAGGAGCAACGCTGCGGCGGGGAACATGTCCCCAGATCCTGGCATGCCGCGCGCCCGCGCGGAACGAGGTGGCCGGGCCGCGCGCCGCGCGGGCCGGCTCAGCGGCGGGCCTGGGCCGTCTTGGTCGGCTCGGGCACCGGCGGCACCTCGCGCTGGGCGGCCGCCAGCGCGTCGCGCCAGCCGCGCAGGAGCACGACGCGCGATTCGGGGTTGATCCCGTAGGTGAACCCGGCCTTCTCGGACTCGTCGAGGACTGCGGCCAGCGCCGCGGCGGCCTTGGCCTGCTCGGCGGCGTAGCGCGCGCTCTTCTCCGCGAGCTGCTTGGCCTCGGCCACGTCCTTGGCTTGCGCCTCGACCGACTGCTTCAGCGCGAGGACCTCGGCCGCGAGGTCCGCGGACTGCGCCTGGGCTTGGGCCGCCTCACGCGACTCAAAGGTCGCGCAGGCCAGGGCCAGGGTCGCGAGACAGGACAGGGCGGGCGTGGTGCTCATGCTGCGGTCCATCGACCGTTTCAGGCACGGGCTTGAACGCTTGCTATCTTCCCGCACCGATGAACCGCGCCGGAACCGGCGGGAAGCCCCGCTCCCCGCTCCTTTTCGTCTTCCTGACGGTCTTCATCGACCTCCTGGGGTTTGGGATCGTGATCCCGCTCCTGCCCGTGTACTCCGAGATGTACCGGGCCGGGCCGGCCGAGATCGGCCTGCTCATGGCGAGCTTCTCGGCCATGCAGTTCGTGTTCGCCCCGTTCTGGGGGCGGCTCTCGGACCGCATCGGCCGCAAGCCGGTCCTGGTCGGTGGCCTGCTCGGCACCGCGGCGGCCTACGTGCTGTTCGCGCGCGCCGACTCGCTGGCGCTGTTGTTCGCGTCGCGGCTCCTGGCCGGGTTCTTCGGCGCGAACGTCTCGACCGCGCAGGCCTACATCGCCGACGTCACGGCCCCCGAGGATCGCGCCAAGGGCATGGGGCTCATCGGGGCCGCGTTCGGCCTGGGCTTCTGCCTCGGACCGCTGCTGGGCGGCGAGCTGACGCACATCTCGGCCGCGGCCCCCGGCTGGTTCGCGGCGGGCTTCTCGCTCGCCGCGGCCTTGTTCGGCGCGCTCACGCTCGTCGAGCCGGCGCGCGCGCGCGGCCGCGCTTCGCGCGTCTTCGGCCTCGAGGAGCTGCGCGGCGCCGCGGCCCAGCCGCGCCTGGGGACGCTCTACGTCCTGTCCTTCGCGTTCGTGGCGGCCTTCGCGTGCTTCGAGTCCATGTTCACCGTGTTCGGGCTGGCGCGCTTCCCGGCGGTCTTCGGCCTGACGCAGCCCGTCGACGACGCCAGCGTCGAGGAGATCCTGCGCGCCGCGCCCGTCACGGGGCGCTACCTGGCCGGCATCGGCATCGTGTCGGCGATCATCCAGGGCGGCCTGATCCGCCGGCTCGTGCCGCGCTTCGGCGAGACGACGCTCGTGGTCGTCGGGCCGGCGCTCCTGGGCCTCGGCCTGCTGGCGATCGCGCTCGCGCCCTCGTGGGGCTTCGTCGTCGCCGCTTGCCTGATACTGCCGGTGGGCTTCGGCCTCAACAACCCCTCGCTCGCGTCGCTGCTCTCGCGCGCCGCGCCCGCGGCCGAGCAGGGCGGGTACCTCGGCCTGCAGCAGTCCGTGGGCAGCCTGGCGCGCATGGCCGGGCCGGCCGCCGCGGGCCTCGTCTTCCAGCGCTTCGGACCGGCGAGCCCGTTCGTGTTGGGCGCCGCGCTGCTCGGTGTCTCGACGCTCCTGGCCTGGCGCTACCACCGCCGCTTTGGAGCGAGCTTCCCGCGCGTCGCGCGCGGCGCGCCTCCAGCGTGAGCGACTTCCAGATGCGGCCGCGCACCTTCCCGCTCGAGGGTGACGCGCGCTTCGAGGAGCTCTTCACGCGGCTCTCCGCGCGGCGCGGCGCGGTGGCGCTGCTCCCGGGCGGCGGCCGGCACGCGCTGTTGGCGTTCGACCCGCTCGACGCGCGACCGCCGGGCTCGATCGAGGCCCTGCGCGAGTATCGAGCCGCGCTGGCTCCGCGCCCGGGGGACGAGGTGCCCGGCCCGTTCCATGGCGGCTTCGTCGGCGCGCTGGCCTACGACCTGGGCGTGGCCGGCGAGCGCGCGCCGCGCGTAGCGCCCGAGCCCTGGGGCACGCCGCGGGTGGCAGGCGGGCTCTACACGGACTTCGTCGTGCTCGACGCGCCCGCGCAGCGCGCCTGGCTCGTCCTCGGCGAGGACCCGGGCGACGCGCGCCCGGCGCTCGGCGCGCGTCGGGCCGAGATCGAGGCGCTCCTGGCCGGGCCCCGGCCGACCCTCGCGCCGGCGCGGGCGGCGGGGCCGCTCGTGCGACGCACGCCGCCCGCGGAGCACTGCGCCCGGATCGAACGCTTGCGCGCGCGGATCGCCGCGGGCGATCTCTACCAGGCCAACCTGGCGCACCGTTTCGAGCGCGCGCTGGCCGGCGATCCGCGCGCGCTGTTCCTGCGCCTCCTGGCCTCGAACCCCGCTCCGCACGCGGCCTGGCTGGCCTGGGATCCGACGCTGTGCGCGCCGGGCGCGGCGACGCCTGTCGGCGCGCTGCTCTCGGCTTCGCCGGAGCTCTTGCTCGAGTTCGACGGGGCCTTGGCGCGCACGCGGCCGATCAAGGGCACCGCGCCGCGCGGCGCGGACCCCGCGACGGACGCGATCCTGGCCGCGCAGCTCCTCGCGAGCGAGAAGGACCGGGCGGAGCTGGCGATGATCGTCGATCTCGAGCGCAACGATCTGGGCGCCTGCGCGCGGCCCGGGGGCGTGCGCGTCGAGGCCTTCCCGCGGCTCGAGAGCTTCGCCACCGTGCACCACCTCGTGGCCGACGTCGTGGCCGACGTCGCGCCCGGCGTCGACGCCTGGACGCTCCTCGCGCGCCTCTTCCCCGGCGGCTCGATCACGGGTGCGCCCAAGCTCGCCGCGCTGGACGCGATCGCAGAGCTCGAGACCGAGGGCCGCGGCTTCTTCACCGGCTCGCTGGGGTTCGTCGACGTCCGCGGGCACGCGCGCTGGAACATCCTGATCCGCACGCTCGTCTGGCGGCCGCGCGGCGCGCAGGGGGAGGTCTGCTTCCACGCCGGGGGCGGGATCACCTGGCCCTCGGACGCCGAGGCCGAGGAGCGCGAGACGCTCCACAAGGCGCTGGGGCTCGTGCGCGCCCTGGAGGGAGCGTGAGCGACGGGCCGTTCCCGGTCCTCGAGGATGGCCTGTTCGTCGCGGCGGCGAGCGCGGGGCCCGCGCGCTTTGGGGTCTTCGACACGCTGCTCGTCGAGCACGGCCGCGCCTGGTTCGTCGAGCGCCACCTGGAGCGGCTGGCCGACGCCTGCGAGCGCTTCGCGTTGCCCGCGTTCGCGGCGCGCGACGTGGTCGGCGACCTGACCCGCTTCGTTTCCGCGCTGGCGGGGCGCACGGCGCTGGTGCGGACGAGCGCGTTTCGCGCCGGAGGGGCGCCGCTCGTGCGCATCGAGGCGCGCGCGCCGCGCCGCGTGCCGGCGGACGGGGTCGAGGCCCTGCTCGTGGCCGCCGCGCGCGATCCGCTCGGAGCCTGGAAGACCACCGAGCGCGCGGGGCGCGACCGCCACGCGGCCGAGGCCGAGCGCGCCGGCGCATTCGAGGCGCTGCTCGAGCTCCCCGGCGGCGAGGTCGTGGAAGCCGCGCGCGCGAACCTGTTCGTCGCGCTCGACGGGGCCCTCGCCACGCCGCCGCTGGCGCGCGGGGCGTTGCCTGGGATCGTGCGCGGGCTCTTGCTCGAGGGGCTGCCCGAGACGCTCGAGCGCGCGCTCTCCGTGGACGACCTGCGGCAGGCGTCGGAAGTCTTCCTCGCGAGCTCGGGAGTGCGTGTCGCCCCCCTGGTCGCCATCCGCGGGCTGCGCTCCGGCCTGCCCGGCGCACGTGGACCCGTGGCGCGTCGCGCAGCGGCGGCGCTGGCGGCCCGCGAGGCCGCTTACGCCGCCGAAACCCGCGCCCCCTGACGTTCGCCCGCGCGAGCCGGGACTCTCCGGGAAGGATCCGACGCCTCCCGCGTCCGGACCGCGACGGGCGCTTGCGGCCCCGCGCCCGCGTTGCCGTAATACGACCTGGACCTCGTCGCTCTCGAAGCCCGGGACACCGCCATGCCGACCCAACTCCTGCTCGTCGTGCCCTTGCTGCTTTCCACCACCCCCGCGGCAGCGCAGCCGGTCGCCCCCGCGCGCGCCGCCACGCTCGACGAGGTCCAGGACAAGCGACCCGAGGTCGAGAAGCTCTGCGAGGAGCTGCGCGCGTTGGTCGGGAAGGGCGGCGCGCAGGATCAGGAGGCGGTCGCCGTCGTCGACAAGCTGCTCCAGGAGTTCAAGAGCTCCGGACCCAAGGACCGTGCGCTGATCGTGAACGCGCTCTCGAAGAACTTCGAGGCCAAGCGCCGCGAGAACGACGCGGGCGTGCGCGACAACCGCATCTACCGCGCCTCGGCGCACGCGCTGGGGCAGATGGGCAGCGATGCCACCAAGGCGATCACGAAGTGGATCGGCGCGAAGGACCACAAGAAGGACCTGCCCGTCCAAAGCGACCTGATCCGCGCGCTGGGCAAGACCAAGGACAAGGCGGCCGTGCCCGAGCTGATCGGCCTGCTCGAGCACAAGGACGCACCGCTCGTGGGGGCCGCCGCGGACGCGTTGGGCGAATTCCACGAGGGCGAGGTCGACGTGCGCAAGAAGGCCTTCGAGGGCATGCTCAAGGTGCTCATGTCGGCCAAGGGCGCCAAGGACTCGAACCTGAACGACCTCATCGCGCGTGAGCGCTACGACACGATCGCGAGCCCGATCATCACGAGCCTTGCACGCCTCGCGAAGCACGACGAGCGCGACCCCGACGAATGGCAGCGGTGGTGGAACAAGAACAAGGGGAAGAACTGGGACGAGGGCAAGTGAGGCGCGCGCCCCTGGCGGGCTGGATCGCGCTCTTCACCTTGCCGCCCCTGGCCTTGGGGGCCCGCCTGCTCCTGGACGCCCACCGCCAGGCCCAGATCGAGCGCCCCGAGCGCGTGCGCGCCAGCGGACCCTCGGAGGTCTCCCTGTGGACCGGCGCGGCCGACGGCGGGGGTGGACTGCGTGTCGCCGCGCGCATCGCGCCGCTGCACGCCGACCCCCGCCGGCAGGAGTTCGATGCGCGCGCCCTGCGCGCGCGTGACCCCGCCTTCGACGGCGAGCCGTTCCTCGTCACGCTCGAGCTGCGCGGCGCAGGCGCCGCGCGGCTGGACCCGGCGCAGGCCGCGGTCCTCGACGAGCACGGCACGGCGCTGGCCCCAGCGCGGCTCGCCCCGCACGCCGGGGCCGACCCGGTCCGCACGCTGTTCGCCCCGCCAGCACCCCTCGGCGCGGGCCAGCGGGCCTCGTTCGTGCTCGTCGGCCGCGCGCCCGGCGCGGGAGCACGCCTCGTGTGGGGGCCGGGCCTCGAGCTGCCGCTGGTCGCCGCGCGCGAGCCGGTCACGGCCGATCTGCCCATCGCCAGCGTCGACCGCCGCCCGTCGGCGGAGGCCGGCCGGTGAGCCGCGCGGCCGCGGTCCTCTTGCTCGGCATCCCGGCCGCGCTCGGCGCCTGCGCTGAGGCTCCGGGGCCGAGCGAGCCGGCCGGCACGGCCCCAGCCGTCGTCGGCGTCGGGGCGCCAGCGGTCGCGGACGTCGAGCGCGCGCTCGAGGACTGCCGTGCCGAGGGCGCCGCCGCCGCGGCGCGCGTCGCGGACCTCGAGGCCGCGTTGCGCCGCGAGACCGAGCTGCGGCTCGAGCGCGAGCGCGCCTGGCTCAGCTACACGAGCGGCATGGCGCGGCTCGCGGACCTGGCCGGCGCGCCGCGCTTCCAACCCGAGCTCCCCGCGGAAGAGCGCGAGTCGCACGCGCTCGGTGCCACGGACGCGCCGCCGAGCCCGCGAGCCGAGGCCGGGCAGGCCGTGGCTTCGGACCGGGCGACGCCGCCGGACGTCGGTGCCGAGGCGGTGGCTGCGCCCGCCGACGACTTCCTGCGCGCGGCGCAGCGCGCGCGCGAGGAGCGCAGCCGCGCCGTGTTCCTGGCGCTGCGCTCGCTGTTCGCGATCGAGCACGTGAGCGGGCTCGACCTGCTCGAGTCGGGACTGGTGCGCGACGGCGCGACGGGACCCGTGGTGCTGCGCGTGCTCGACGAGCGCGGGCGTCCGCTGGGATCGCTCTACGCGGAGCGCCTGCGCCTGGAGGCGAGCCGCGCGGCGCGCACGCTCACGCTGGTGCTCGAAGAGGGCTGGGAGCGCCGCGGCGGCGCCAAGACCCCGTTCGAGGGCGGCCCCGCGGACGCCGAGGGCCGCGGCGGCGTGCGGCGCATCGAGCTGCCGCACGTCGACCCGCTCCCCTGGTACGAGGCCCTTCCGGAGCTGTTCCGCGAGGAAGAGCGCGCGCGGGCGCCCGCAGGCGACCCGCGCGAGCTGGCCGCGCTGCGCTTCGAGCTGAACCGGCGCCTGCGCGCCGACGCGTCGGGGCCCGTGTACCGGCTCGAGAGCGTGATGGCGCGCGAAGGTCTCGTGCTGCGCGAGGTGCGCTTGGCCGTGCTCACGCCGCAGAACAACCTGGAGCGCGAGCTGTTCGCGGATCGCTTGGCGGTGCTGCGCGCGGAGCAGGGCCTGGAGCTCGAGCTCACCGGCGGCTCGCAGGTGCGCGGTTCCGAGAAGGTGCCGTTCCTCGGGGGGCGCTACCGGATCTTCCTGCCGCGCGCCGATCCGGCGCTGTGGGAGGCGGCCGGGATCCCGGTCGGCGCGCGCACGCTTCCACCGGCGCTCAAGGCCGCGGCGGCCGACGGCGGGCGTTGACTCGGGACGGCGCGCCGCCGACAACCGTCGCGATGAACCTGTGGAACGAGGCCTGGGACGCGACGCCTCCGGCGGCAGGCGGTCCGCGCACGTGGAAGGTCTCGGAGCTCACGCGCGAGATCCGCGCGCGCCTCGACGCCCTGGGGCGCGTGCAGGTCGAGGGCGAGGTCGTCGAGCTCAAGACCGCGGCCTCGGGGCACGTGTACTTCGCGTTGCGCGACCTCGACGCACGCCTCTCGTGCACGATCTGGAAGAGCGCGGTCGCCGCGGCGATCCGCTTCGACCTCAAGGAGGGCGCGCAGGTCGTGGCGCACGGCAAGCTCGACGTGTATCCGCCGCGCGGCACGTACTCCCTGAACGTGTCGCGGCTCGAGCCCGCCGGCCTCGGCACGAAGCTCGCGCAGCTCGAGGAGCTGAAGCGGCGCCTGGCGGAACAGGGTTGGTTCGAGCGCCACCGCCCGCTGCCCGACCTGCCGCGGGTGATCGGCCTGGTGACGAGCCGGAGCGGCGCGGCACTGCAGGACTTCCTGCGCACGCGCAGCGCGCGCTGGCCGCTCTACCCGCTGCGTTTCGCGCACACCAGCGTGCAGGGCCCGGGCGCCGCGGCCGAGATCGCGGCCGCGATCGAGCGCCTGGACGCCTCCGGCGTCGACGTGATCTGCGTCGTGCGCGGAGGAGGATCGCTGGAAGATCTGTGGGCATTCAACGAGCTGCCCGTGCTCGAGGCGCTCCGCCGGGCCAGCGTGCCGGTCGTGTCGGGCGTGGGCCACGAGACGGACACGACGCTCGCCGACCTGGTGGCCGACGTGCGCGCGCACACGCCGACCGACGCCGCGCAGCGCACGATTCCCGAGCGCGCCCGGCTGGTCGAGGCGCTGGAGCGCGCCAAGGGGCACCTCGCGCGGGCCGTGGACTCGGTGCTCGAAGCGCGCGAGCGGCGACTGGAGCGCGCCGGGCGCATCCACGCCTTGGCACGCGGTGCGCTCCACGCGGCCGGAGCGCGCGCCGAGCGCGCCGCGAACCGCCTCGGAGCGCAGGCGCCCGGCGCGCGCCTGGCACGCCTGGTGGCCCAGGTCGAGCGGGCCGGGCCGCGCTTGGCGGCCGCGGCGCGCGCCGCGCTCGAGTCGCGCGAGCGCCGCCTGGTGCGCGCGGCGCCGCGGCTGGCGCTGGCCGGCGCGCGCGCCCTGGAGTCTCGCGCACAGCGCACGGCCCTGGCCGCCCGCGCGCTGCACGCGGTCTCGCCCTTCCGCGTCCTGGAGCGCGGCTACTCGATCACGCGCAAGGCCACGAGCGGCGCGGCCGTGCGCTCGGGGGCCGAGCTCGTGCCCGGGGAGGCGATCGAGACCCTGTTCGCGGCCGGATCGGCCCTGTCGCGCGTCGAGGCGAGCTTGGCGCGGCGTCCCGGCGAGACACAGGACCGCTAGCGTGCGCGTCGTCGCGGTCGTGGCGAACTGGAACGGCGGCGAGGAGAACCTCGACTGCCTGCGCTCGCTCGCGCGCAACGGGCTCGAGGGCCCCGACGTCGTGTTCGTGGACAACGGTTCGACGGACGGCTCCCTGGCACGCGTGCGAGCCGAGTTCCCCGCCGCGACGATCGTCGCGAACGCCCGCAACGAGGGCTTCGGAGAGGCCAGCAACCAGGGCGCTCGGCTGGCGCTGGCGCGCGGGGCCGAGCTGGTCTTCTTCGTGAACAACGACGTCGTGCTGCCCGCGGGCACGCTCGAGCGGCTGACGCGCGAACTGCGCCTCGACCCGAGCCTGGGCATCGTCGGTCCACGCGTCCTGTACCGCGACGATCCGGGCCGCGTGTGGGCGGCGGGCGGGCTGCTGACCTGGCGGCAGAACCTCTCGACGCTCGTGGGGCACGGCGCGGCGGACGACCAGCGCTTCCGGGCGACGCGCGACGTCGACTACGTGGCGGGTTGCGCGCTGCTCGCGACCCGCGACTGCCTGGAGCAGGTCGGGCTCTTCGACGCGACCTTCTTCGCGTACATGGAGGACGTCGATCTGTGCCTGCGCGCCAAGGCCGCGGGCTTCGGCGTGCGCGTCGTGGGGGAGGCCAGCGCGCTCCACCGCACGAGCAGCGCCACCGGCGGCGGCTACAACCCGCGGCGCAAGTGGATGATGGGCGTGAACTCGATCTGGTTCCTGCGCCGCCACGGGCGCCCGGCGCAGTGGGCGCGCTTCGTCGCGTTCGACGTGCTGCCGTTGCCCGTGCTGTGGGTCGCGGGACTGTTCCGCGGGCGCGCCAAGGCGGTGCTCGCGAAGGGGCTCGGGATCCTGGACGGGCTGCGCGGCAAGCGCGTGACGGCCGAGGCGATCCGCGAGGGGGCCGGCTGGCTGTGGTGAGGTGTCAGCGCCGCGCCGCGGCCGCGCCCCGCGCCAGCGGGTACGCGCTCTCCTGGCGCAGCCGCGGCGCTTCCTTCTTCACGGCCTTCAGGAGCTTCGCCATGAGCTCCTCGCGCCGGTCGAAGAGCCGGTAGCCGCTCGCGTCGCGCAGATAGCCACGCGCGGCCGGGTGCTGCTTGAACAGGGCCGCGCGGCCCATGCGCTGGGCCCAGCGCTCGAAGCGCGCGCGCTTCACCAGCAGGGCCTTGACCACGAACGGCATGACCATCGAGTAGTCGGCCGGCACGCTTTCGGTCGTGCTCTTGAACGTGTCCTTGTCGACCTTGCCCCAGGTCACCGCCTCGGCGGGCGGGCAGGACGAGAGCGAGCCGTCCGTCACCGGCGCCGTCGTGATCTGCACGTCGTACGCGTAGCCGGAGATCCGCGGCAGACCCAGCACCTGCGACAGCGCCGGCTCGGGCTGCAGGTTGTAGTTCTTCGGCACGCCGCCGCCGAGGATCAGCGTCCCGAGCGCCTTGGTGTCGCTCTCGCGCAGCCCCCACAGGTGGTAGGCGCAGGATTCGAAGACCTCCTGGTGCAGGTCGAGCTCGAAGCCGTAGGGCCGGCCGTCGAGGCGCGAGAGCGCCCACAGCTTCATCGAGTTCAGGAACACCGAGCCGTCCGCCGGCGCGCCGACGAAGACCGGGATCGACTTGCGCTGGCACAGCGCGAGCAGGCCCTCGGGCGCCTTGTTCTTCCGCTCCTGAGCCGCGTAGCGCCGCCCGAGCAGCCAGCGCATCTCGGTGCCGGTCATCTTGCGCTGGAACTCTGGTTCCTGGAGCACGGCCGAGATGAACTGGTCCTGGCCCAGGAGCACGTCCTCGTCGAAGCCGATGTCCGTGATGCGGATCGTGCGCTCGTCGCGGAGCTGCGCGTCGTCGCCGAAGATCGCCACGGAGTGGAAGGGGTGCTGCGCGGCGTCGTCCAGAGCGCGGTGGCCGTCGTGGTAGCAGACCGCGTCCGTGGTCGAGATGTAGGCGAACCAGCCCGTGTCGAGCAGCGGATTCAGCCAGGCGTAGTGTTGCCCCGACGCCGTGACCGGGCCCGACGCCGAGAGCGTCATGGGCAGCCCCTGGCCGACCGCCTCGTCGAGCAGCTGCCACAGGCGGCGCACGTAGCCGCCGCCGAAGCTCGGCAGGCAGCTTTCGAGCAGCTCGTCGAGCTCGTGGACCTCGCTGACGGGCTTGTGGACGAGCTCCACCGGGCTGCGCCCGCGCTGGCGGCCGCGTCCGCCCCCGAAGCAACTCGCGTTCTGATCCTTCCTGGTCGGCATGGGCGCGGAGTCTAGTCGTCCAGCGCTCCGCGTCGAAGCGCACGCGTGCGGGATTGCGCCCGGACCCGCCTTCGAGGATCCTCCAGCCGACCGACGCAGCCCCCCCCATGACGAAGCAACCGACCGACCTCTTCAACGCCCAGGCGCAGGCCGCCTATTCCAAGCAGGACTACCGGCCGCGCCGGCGCATCGAGGGCGTCGAGATCGTCGAGCTCAAGCGCTTCAACGACGACGGCGGGTCGATGTGCGAGCTCGGGCGCCTCGACCAGGGCCTGCACGCGCAGCTCCCGGGCTTCGTCGTGCGGCAGGTCAACTACAGCGTGCTCGAGCCGCTGGCGATCAAGGCCTTCCATCTCCACACGCGCCAGACGGACGTGTGGTTCGTGCCGCCGACCGACAAGATCCTGCTCGTCCTGGCCGACGTGCGCGCGGGCTCGCCCACCGAGGGCCAGCTCATGCGCTTCCCGCTGGGCGACGGCCACTCGCGGCTCGTGCGCATCCCGCCCGGCGTGGCGCACGGCTGCCGCAACCTGAAGCCGGCGGCACCCAGCCAGATCCTGTACTTCGTCGATGTCCAGTTCTCGACCGACGAGCACTGCGACGAGGGTCGCCTCCCGTGGGACCACTTCGGGGCCGGAGTCTGGGAGGTCGAGCGTGGCTGATTCGCGGGCCGCCGCGCGCAGCGCGCCGCCGCGGGGCGGCGAGCCCGACGACGCGCAGGTGCTGCGCAGCACGCAGCTCCTGCTCGCCGCCCTGGCCATGGGGGTCCTGATCTTCGGCGGGATCGCCCTGTTCGTGGCGCCGGTCCAGACGCCTCTGGCGCCGGTCGCGTTCGGCCTCGATCCGCTGGCGCTCGCCGCGGTGCTCGTGACCCTCACGACGGCGCCGCTGGCGTTCGTGCTCCCGCCGCGGCTGATCGAGGCGGCGCGCGAGCGCGATCCGGCGGGCCGCGCCCAGGCCTTCCGCGCGAGCCGCGTGCTGGCGGGCGCGCTGTGCGAGGGCCCCGCGCTCTTGTGGGGCATCGCGCTGCTGCTTTCAGGCAACGCTTGGTTCCTGGCGCCCCTGGGCTCGCTCGCACTCTTGATCCTCTGCCTCGTGCCGACGCGCGATGCCTACGAGAGCGCAACCGGGCGCCGCCTGAGCGGGACCTGAACGGAGGGAGAGGCCTCCCGAGCGCGGCACCGCGGGCCGGCCGCGCCGTGCGGAGCCGCTCGCGCTCGCTGGGCGGCGTCCTGGGTCTTGCATCGCCGCGCTGCGCGCGCTTCGCTCGGCGCGATGGTCGCTCCCCGCAGGTCGCGCCGCGTGCTGGCGCTGGCGGCCGGGCTCGTGCTCGCGGCGGTCGCGGCCGAGGCCGTCTGCCGGATCGACGCGCTGTTCCCCGGCAGCGCCTACGACCCGGAGCGGGCGCGGGCCTTCTTCGAGGCGCGCGCCGCGCCACAGGCGGCCTTCGAGATGCGCGCCTACGGGCGCCCCGACCCGCTGCTGTCCGAGGCCGACGCGCTGCCGTACGTGCACCCCTTCGTGGGCTGGTCGAACGCCGCCACGGACGCGCTGGCGGTCGAGATGGTGGCCGCGACGTCCGAGCCCTCGGACGCGCACTTCGACCTGCTGCTCTTGGGTGGCTCCGTCGCCGGGAACCTGACCAGCGGCGGTGCGCCGCGGCTGGTCGAGATCCTGGAAGCCGACCCGGCTCTGGCCGGCCGTCGCGTGCGGATCTGGAGCTTTGCGCGGCCTTCCTACCGCGCGCCACAGCCGTTCCATTGGTGCGCCTGGCTGCTCGCGCTGGGCGCGCGCCCGCACGCCGTGCTGCTCGTCGACGGCTTCAACGAGGTCGCCATGTCGCTCGAGAACGCGCGCCGTGGCCTGCACCCGGCCTACCCGGCCTTCCAGTACTGGTCCGGGTTGGCGCGCGGGGCGGAGCTGGATCCGGAATTCCTGGAGCGCGTCGCGGACGTCCGGCTGGCGCGGCGCGAGCAGGTCGCGATCGCGCGCCAGGCGGCCGACCTGGGGCTCCATCGCAGCGCTCTCTTCACGCGGCTCGCCGAGCGCCGCCTGCGCAGCGCGCACGCCGTGGTCCAGCGCGCCGCGCAGCGGCTGCGCGACTGGCAGGCCGAGCGCGTCCGCGACGATCGCGCCCTGAGCGGGCCGCGCTTCACCGGCGACGATCGTCAAGCCGTGGAGGCCGCGCTCGGGCTGTTCGAGTCGAGCTCGCGCGCGCTGCACGAGGTCTGCCGAGCGCGCGGCATCCCGTGCGTGCAGATCGTGCAGCCGACGCTGCTCGATCCGGGCGCCAAGCCCGCCACCGCGGACGAGGCTCGCCAGGCCGTGGCGATCCCCGAGTGGAGCGACGCCGTCGCGCTCGGCTACCCGCTCCTGCGCGCGCGGGCCGCGGCGCTGCGGGCCGCGGGGTACGAGGTCCACGACGCGACGCGCGCCTTCGCGGAGGTCGAGGAGCCGCTGTTCGTGGACGTCGTCCACTTCGACGAGCGCGGCAACGTGGCGCTCGTCGAGTGGATCGCGCCGCGGCTGCTCGCCGCCCTGCGCTGAAGCGCCGCCAGGGCGACCGTCAGGGAGCCCAGGCCAGCTCGAGGCCGTTCGACAGGTTGAACGTCGAAGGTGTGCAGAACGAGGCAGCGTTGCGGTACCAAACCTGGTACGTGCGCGTGCCCGGCGCGCCCACGAGCCCGCGGACGCTGACGCTCGGGTCGCCCGCGCCGGGGTAGGTGCTCGCGCCGCCCGCGTTGACCTTGGTCGCGAGGCGGATGATCGAGCCGCCCGCGCAACGCAGGCCGTCGCCGAACACGGAACCGAGCCCGCCGTTCTGCTGGGAGCCACCCTGGAAGTAGAGCGCGCTCGAGTTCGGCATCCCGGCGCCCGCGAGCAGCACGCTGTCCGCCGCGAGGCTCGCCGCGCCGGTCGCGCCCAGCGTCGCGCCAGTGCCCAGCGAGTTCAGGCAGCCTGCGCCCGAGCCCGGGGCGCTCGCGTTGCCGCACGGACAAGCGGTCGCGCTGCCGTCACCGAGGCAGAAGGACGTGCCCACGGCGCCGGGCGTGTACACCAGCTGGAAGCCGTTCACCGTGCCCAGGTTGTTCGACGGCACGCCCGGGTCGTCGGTCACGACCGTCAGCGTCCCGGCCGGCCCGACCGTGACGTCGTGTCGGGCGTACGAGACGCCGAGCACGTGCGGCGATCCGCTCCAGTTGCCGGTCAGGACCTGCGGGCCGCCCGTGCCACCCACGACGTCCACGCGCGTGCGGTACGTGCCCGGGAAGTCGGGCGCCAGGGCATAGGTGTAGACGGCGTAGTCACCGGGTTGCAGCCCGCTGAAGTTCCAGGTGATCGCGCCGCCCGGCGCGCCCTGCCAGGCCCCGCCGACGTCGGCCGCGTCCTTCATGAGCAGGCCGTCGTCGCCCAGCCAAGCGGGGTTGTTCACGTAGAAATCGCCGAAGCCGCCGAGCGGCTGGACGACCGCGGTCGTGACCGCGCCGGTGATGTCGGTCAGCGTCACGGGGATCTGCGCCGTCGTGCCCAGACCGAACCACTGCCCGGGTCGAGCCGCAGCCGCGCCGTACGAGGCGGAGGGCAGCGGCGCCGACTGCTGAGCACCGACGTCGAGGTTGAAGTCCTGAGCCGCGGCGTTGCCAGCGAGGAGTAGTGGGCCGAGGAGCGCGAGCAGACGGTGGTCGTGGGTCATGGTGCTTCGGTGCGCGTTGCCGCCGGTCCGGGCCGTGCCGCCGCGCGACGGCGCTGCGGTCGGTGCACAGCCCGCGCTTCAAGTCTAGGCGCCGTCGGCGCGAGCCGTCGAGGGGCCCCTCCGATGCAGCACGCTCGAGCACGGGGTGCAGCCCCGCGCTCGAGCGTGCCCGGCCTGCGACGGACTCCCTCAGGGCGCCCAGGTCGCCTGCACCGCGTTCGTCAGGTTGAAGCCCGACGGCGTGCAGAAGTCCGCGGAGTTGCGATACCAGACCTGGTACTCGCGAGTGCCGGCCGCGAAGACGCCGCCGCGCACCGAGACCGACTGGTCGCCCGCGGTCGGATAGGCCGAGGCACCGCCCGCGTTGGTCTTCGTGCCCAGGCGCGTGATCGTGCCCGCGGCGCAGCGCAGGCCATCGCCGAACACCGCACCCATCCCGCCAGACTGCTGGGCGGTGCCCTGGAAGTAGAGCGCGCTGGAGTTCGGCATGCGCGTGCCGACCAGCGTGAACGTGTCGTTCGAGAGCAGCGCGTTGCCTTGCCCCACGAGCTTGCCGCCGAGGCCCAACGAGTTCAGGCAGCCTTCGTTCGCGCCGAACCCGCTCGTGTTGCCGCACGGGCAGGGCGTGGCCGTGCCGTCGCCGAAGCAGTAGGCCACCGCCGGCGTGCCTGGACCGCCGCCGCCGCCGGTGACGGTCTTGATCTGGAAGCCGTTGGCCGTGGCCAGGTTGCCAGCGGGCGTGCCGGGGTCGGAGGTGATCACCGTCAGCGTCTGGCCGGCGGTCAGCGTGACCGTGTGGCGCGCGTGCGTGACGTTCAGCGCGTACGGCTGGCCGTTCCAGGCGCCGCCCACGATCTGCGGGCCCTCGTTGGCGTTCGTCACCTGGACGCGGGTGCGGTAGGTCTGGGGCAGGTCGGGCGCGATCGCGTAGGAGTACACCTCGTACGTCCCGGCCACGAGGCCGCTGAACGTCCAGGTGATCGTGCCCGCGCCCACGCCCTGGCCGATGCCGCCGACGTCGGCCGCCCACTCCAAGAGCTTCTCGTCGTCGCCGTTCCAGTTCGCGTTGGCGATGCCGAAGTTGCCGAAGCCGCCGCTGAGCGCCACGGCCACGTTCGTGATCACGCCGTTCACGTCCACGAGGTTGGCCGTGGCTGCGTCGTTGGCGCTGACGAGGTTCCAGAAGCCCGGTTGGTTGGCGCCGGCGCCGAAGGTGCTCGAGGGGCGCTGGCTGACCTGCGTCGTGCCGAGGTTGATGTTCAGGTTCTGCGCCGCGGCGGTCCCCGAGAGGAGTGCCAGCGCGGCGATGAGGCGTGCGGAGATGACCATGGTGCGGTGCGAGATGGAGGTGAGGAGGAGGGTCTCCACGAAACCTACACCGCGCCCGTGGGGCCGGTCGCCGCGCTCCGCCCGCCGGCGCCCGAGCGGGAAAACCCTTCCGATCAGGCCGACGACTCGGTGATCTCGATCATCCGTTCGAGCGCGCGTCGCGCGTCGGCGATCAGCGTGGCGCGCTCCGCGTCGTCGAGGCGCTCGCGTCGCCCGCTGACCTCGTCGACGACGTCGCCGGCCAGCACCCGGTTCAGGTCGGGTGCCGCTCCACGCCGCAGCAAGTCGAGCATGCCCGCCAGGTGCGGGGGGTCGTTGCGGCTCATCGTGGCGCAGCCGCAGCCTGCGGCCGGGAAGCCCGGCTCGGGGATCTCCGTCAGGTGCACGACCTGGACTCCGCGGCGGAGGGCCTGCTGGCGCGCGTTGCGCACGAAGTGCCCCTCGGTGCCGATCGCCAGGCGTGCTCCCGGCGGGGCCGCGGCGATGGCCCGCCACAGGAAGTCCGTCGAGCCCGCGCCGTCGGCGGCCTGCACGACCTCGAGCGGCGACTCCGGGTGCACGAGCACCTGCCAGCCACGCGCGCGCCACCAGGCCACGTGCTCCTTGCGAAAGACGGTGTGCACGCCACAGGAGCTGCCCCACAGGATCATCTCGGCGCGATCGAGCGCAGCCAGGCCGCCCGGCACGCAGCCGTCGGAGAGCTTGAGGCCCGCCGCCCAGGCGCGCGGCTCGGCGAGTTGCACGACGCGCTCCAGCGGGATGCCGAGCTTCCAGGCCGTGTTCCGGCCCAGGTGGTGGTCGGGGACGAACAGCACCTGCTTGCCCTCGGCGCGCACGCGCGCCACGACCTTGTGCGCGTTCGAGCTCGTGCACACCGCGCCGCCCGTACGGCCGGCCAGCGCCTTGAGCGCGCCGCCCGTGTTCATGTAGGCCACGACCGCCAGTCGGTCCCCGTAGCGCGCCACGAGCTGCTCCGCGGCCGGGGCGACCATCCACTCCTTGGCCAGCATCTCCATCGTGCAGCCGGCCTTGGGATTCGTGATCCACACCGACTGGTGCTCGCCGGAGAGGATCGCGATCGTCTCGGCCATGAAGTGCACGGCCGACTCGACGATCACGCGCTTCTCGGGATTGCGCGCCGCTTGCAGTGCCAGCACGTAGCTGTCGGCGATCGTGCCGCCGTAGCGCTCGACGAGCTTGACGATCTCGCCGCCCATGTAGAAGTGCGCCAGGAGCAGCAGCGAGTCGCCGAAGTGCTCGCGCGCCGGGAGGGCGTAGCGATCGAGCCAGGGGAGCACGCTCCCCGGCGTGCGGTCGGGGAGCGCCAGGTACTCCTCGGCGTAGGGCCTGAACTCCTCCTGGTACCAGTCGAGCGGCAGGTCGGTCTGGCAGATCGGGAGCTCCGGCTCGAGGACGATGCCGGAGGAGCGCGGGGCGGAGGTGTGCAGCACGGAACCACGATAGCCCGTCGCGCGCAGGCCCGGGAGCGGATCCTCGTGCGCCCGGGCCGGGGCGCGGAGTAGCCTGCGCGCCATGCGGCCCGTCGCCCTCCTGCTCCTTCTGGTCCTGGCCTCGTGCTCGCAGCGCGCAGGCTCGAGCGCCCACCAGCGCGACGCCGAGGCCGCGGTCGAGCTGGCCCCGGGGCAGGCGCTGATCGTGCGCGGCGACTACAGCGCGATCCCTGGGCACGTGATCCACGTGCGTCCCGGGAACTGGACGCACGCGCCGCTGGGCGCGGACGGCACGCAGGGCGTGCTCGTCGTGCGCGAGGCCCGCGGCGTCACGATCGATCTCGGCGGCCAGGAGCTGCGCGGTGCTCCGCCCGGCACGCACCTCGATCGCCTCACGGGCTTCGGGATCGTCCTGGAGGACTGCCACGACGTCGTGGTGCGCGGGGGCCGCGTGGGCGGCTACAAGGTCGGGCTACTGGCCGTGCGTTGCGTGGGGCTGGTGCTCGAGGACCTGGAGTTCGAGGGTTGGTACGGGCAGCGCCTGCGCTCGACCACGGCCGCGGAGGACCAGGGCGACTGGTTGTGGCCGCACGCCAACGACGAGCGCGAGTGGCTCACGAACTACGGCGGCGCGATCGCGCTGGAGGATTGTCGGGATGCGACGATCCGTCGTGCGCGTGGTCGCCAGGGACAGAACGGCATCCTGCTCACGCGCTGCCAGGGGACGCGCGTCTACGACTGCGATTTCTCGTTCCTCTCCGGCTGGGGACTGGCGCTCTATCGGACGAACGGCGCGCTCGTCGCGCGCAACCGCTTCGACTACTGCGTGCGCGGCTACAGCCACGGCGTCTACTGGCGTGGCCAGGACTCGAGCGGGATCCTGCTGTTCGAGCGCTGCTCGGACAACGTGTTCGCCGAGAACAGCGCCACGCACGGCGGCGACGGCGTGTTCCTGTTCGCCGGGCGCGATGCGGTCGAGGGGCGCGCCTTCGAGCGCGGCGAGACCGCGGTCGGCGGCTCGGACCGCAACATCTGGTGGGGGAACGACTTCTCCTTCGCCGTCGCGAACGCGATCGAGGCCACGTTCTCGAGCGACAACTGGGCCATCGGCAATCACCTCGACGGCAGTCACCAGCACGGTGTCTGGGGCGGATACTCGCGTCGCATGGTGGTGCTCGGGAACTCGATCCGGCACACGAAGGGCGGCGGCGTGTCGATCGAGCACGGCCAGGAGTGCGCCATCGTTGAGAACGCGATCGAGGGCAACGACATGGGCATCGAGCTGTGGTGGGACGAGGATCCGTCGCTGGTCGGCGGTCCCTTCGGCGCGCGCCACGACACGAGCTCGCGCGACCACCTCGTGCTCGGGAACCGCTTGGCGGAGAACGCTCAGGACCTCGTGCTGAAGCTCACGACCGGCGTCGCGTTCGCCCAGAACGAAGTCGGTCGCGGCTCACGCACGCTGAAGGTCGAGCGCTCTGCGGTGCTCGTCGAGCCACCCGCGAAGCCGGTCGACGTCGCGGCCTTCTTCCAGCGGCAGGGCGACCTGCCCAGCGGTCTCGTCCAGGACTCGACGCTGCGCGCGTTCGAGGGCGCGGAGCCCGAGTGGCTGCAGCGCGCGCGCCAGTGGACGCCGCCCGAGTTGCCCGGCACGCGCCGACCCTTCGCGCGCGAGCGCGGCGCGCCCGCCGGCCTGGACACGATCGTCATGGGCGAGTGGGGGCCGTGGGACTTCGAGAGCGGCGCGCCGCGGCCCGTGCCGCGCACGCCGGGCGGGATGCTGGCGGGCGTGACCTGGGACGCGCTCTGGTTCCGCTGGGCACCCGAGCGGCCGGACGAGCCCGGCTCGGGCAGCGACCCGCGCCTGGACGTGGCGCGCTGGCGCGCGCTGGCCGGGAACCCCCTCGTGCGGCGCGCGGTGGGGGCCTGGACGAACCCCTGGGCTGGAGACGACGCGCTGCGCCGCGAGGTGGGCAACGCCCACTTCGGGCTCGTGGCCCGCGCGCGCTTCGAGGTCGCGGAGGCGGGCCTGCACCGCCTGTCGGTCGTCTCGGACGACGGCGTGCGCGTGCTCGTCGGCGGGCGGGTCGCGCTGGAGAACTGGACCTGGCACGCTCCGACCCGCGACGAGGCCACGCTCGACCTCGCGGCCGGCGGGCACGAGATCGTGCTCGAGTACTTCCAGATCGACGGCGCCGCGGCGCTGACGGTCGAGCTCGAGCGCCTCGCGCCCCGCTGAGCGCGCGCGCGCGGCCGGTCAGCCCAGGAACGGATAGCGCCAGTCGCGCGGCGGCACGAAGGTCTCCTTGATCGTGCGCGGCGAGACCCAGCGCAGGAGGTTCAGGATCGAGCCGGCCTTGTCGTTCGTGCCCGACAGTCGCGAGCCGCCGAAGGGCTGCTGGCCCACGATCGCTCCGGTGGGCTTGTCGTTGACGTAGAAATTGCCGGCGGCGTAGCGCAGGGCCGTGGTGGCCTGCGCGATCGCGGCGCGGTCGTCGGCGAAGATCGCGCCGGTGAGCGCATAGCTCGAGGTCGTGGCCGCCGTCTCGAGCGCCTGCGCGTAGCGCCGGTCGTCGTAGACGTGCACGGTGAGCACCGGCCCGAACAGCTCCGTGCACATCGTCGCGTAGCGCGGGTCGAGCGCCTCGATCACGGTCGGCTGCACGAACCAGCCGACCTGCGCGTCACACGCGCCCCCGCACACGATGCGCGCGTCCTTCGACTTCCGGGCGGCCGCGATGGCGGCCTGCTGCTTCTTGAAGCTGGCCTCGTCGATCACGGCACCCACGAAGTTCGAGAAGTCGCGCACGTCGCCCATGCGGATCTCGGAGAGCATGGCCTCCAGCTCGCGCTGGAGCTTCTTCCACAGCGACTTCGGCACGTAGGCGCGGCTCGCGGCGCTGCACTTCTGCCCCTGGTACTCGAACGCGCCGCGCACCAGGCCCACGGCCAGCGCACGCAGGTCACACGAAGCGTGCGCGAACACGAAGTCCTTGCCGCCGGTCTCGCCCACCAGCCGCGGATACTGTCCGTAGCGCTCGAGGTTGTGCGCGACGGTGCCCTGGATCGAGTTGAACGTGCTGGTCGAGCCCGTGAAGTGCACGCCGCCCAAGCGCGGCGAGGCCAGCGCCACGCCCCCGACCGCCGAGCCCGGGCCGGGGATCCAGTTGATCACGCCGGCGGGCAGTCCGGCCTGGTGCAGCAGTTGGAACAGCTCCCAGTTCGAGAGGATCGAGGTCGACGCCGGCTTCCACAGCGCCGTGTTCCCCAGGATCGCCGGCGCGGTCGGCAAGTTCCCGCCGATCGAGGTGAAGTTGAAGGGCGTGATCGCCAGCACGAACCCGTCCAGCGGGCGGTGCTCCAGGCGGTTCCAGGTGCCGGGCGCGCTCAGGGGTTGCTCGGCGTAGATGCGCTCGGCGAAGTGCACGTTGAAGCGCCAGAAGTCGATCATCTCGCAGGCCGCGTCGATCTCGGCCTGGTGGCAGGTCTTGCTCTGCCCCAGCATCGTCGCGGCGTTCACGCGGTCGCGGTGCGTCGTGGCGAGCAGCTCGGCCGCGCGCAGGAACACCGCCGCGCGCTCCTCCCAGGGCAGCGCCGACCAGGCCGGGCGCGCGGCCTCGGCGGCCTCGACCGCGGCGGCCACCTCGGCCGGGCCGGCCTGGTGGTACGTCGCCAGCACGTGGCCGTGCGCGTGCGGCATGACGGCCCGGCCCTGGGACTTCGTGCGCAGCTCCCGACCGCCGATCACGAGCGGGATCTCGACCTCGCGCGCGGCCGTGGCCTGGAGCTCGCGCTCCAGGCTGGCGCGCTCCTTGGATCCGGGCGCGTAGCCCTGCACGGGTTCGTTGACCGGGGTCGGGACGCGGAAGGCGCCGTAGTTCATGGGGCTCGGGGTGCGGCGGGGGTCGGGGGAGATGGCGCGCGGGGGCCGGAGTATCCCGGCTGCTCCTCACGTTGTCGATGCGGACTGCGCGGCCGCGGCGGAGTACGCTCCAGGCCGTGATCACCGCCGCCCTGCTCCTTCCGCTGTGTCTCCCGCTCCAGTCCCCGCCGAGCCCCGCGCGCTCGCCGCTGCTCGACGCGCCGGCGCGCCTCGACGCCGACTCCGCGCGCACGGCGGCCGCCCGGGCGCTGGCCTGGATCGTCGCGAACCAGCGGCCGGATGGGGCCTGGGCCAGCGGCTCGATCGACTCGCTCCAGGTCGCGTTCTTCCAGGCCGAGACGCACTTCGCCTTCCAGTACGCGGCCTCGGCGCTCACGGCCCGCGCGCTGCTCGAGGCCGAGGAGACGCCCGAGCGCCGCGCCGGGCTCGAGAGGGGCCTGGCCTGGCTGTGCGCCGTCGAGCTCCCCAAACGCACGAGCGAGTGGGACGTCGATTGCTCCTGGAGCGCGCTGTACGGTTTCGACTGCGTGGCGCGCGCGGCGCTCGACCCGCGCTTCGTGGGCGCGCCGTGGGCGGAGCGCCTCGCGCAGCGCGGGCGCGAGCTCTACGCGCTGCTCGAGAAGAACCAGTCGCCCGAGGGCGGCTGGGGCTACTACGAGGGCCCGGTGGTCTCGCGCCGGCCCACGTGGGCGACCAGCTTCAGCACCGCGGTGGTGATCCCGGCGCTGGTCCTGGCGCGCGACCGGCTCCCCGGGTGGGGCGTCGACCCACGGCTCGTCGAGCGCGCCGTCGAGTACGTGCGACGCTGTGCCCTGCCCAACGGCGCCTACGAGTACGACCTGAACCCCGTGCCGAGGATCTCCGGCGGCATCATGATCAACGACGTCAAGGGCAGCCTGGGCCGGATCCAGGTCTGCAACTGGGCGCGCCGCAAGGCCGGCGACCCGCGCATCACGGACGACGTGATCCGGCGCGGGCTCGAGCTCTTGCTCGAGCACCAGAAGTTCCTCGACGTCGCCCGGCTCAAGCCGATCCCGCACGAGTCCTGGTACCAGAACGCGGCGTACTTCTACAACTTCGCGCACGGCTACGCGGCGCTGCTCGTCGAGGAGCTGCCCGAAGCGGAGCGCGAGAGCTGGCACGCGCGCCTGCGGCCGCACTTCGTCAAGGTCCAGTTCGAGGACGGCTCCACGTACGACTTCATCGGGAACGGCTGGGCCAGCGCCTCGGGGACCAGCTTCCTCGCGCTGGCACTGCAGTCCGGGCTCTCCCGCGCGGGCGAGCCGCGCTGACGGGCTTCCCTCGCGACCCGAACGGGCGCATCCTGTCCGGCCGCGCCCCTCTCACCGAAGCCCCCCGACCCCGACCGAACCATGTCGAAGCTCCCGCTCTCCCTGCTGCTGCTCCTCGCATTCCCGCTCACCGCCTGTGAGTCCATGCCGCGGTCCGCGAGTCCGGACGCCACGGTCGACGAGGAGCACGCGGACGGCGACGAGCAGGACGCCTCCCCGCAGGAGCAGGTCGCGAAGAAGAAGCGCGCGCTCGAGCACGCGCAGCTCGAGCTCGCGATCGCACAGGCCGAGGTGCAAGCCGCGCTGCGCAAGGCCGCCGACGAGGTCGTCGATGCCGAGCTGGAGCTGCGCGAGGCGGCCGCCGCGCTGGCCCACTTCCTGGAGGTGGAGCGCGACTTCGAGCTGTCGAAGACCGGGCTCGGGCTCGACCAGGCGGCCTGGCGCCTCGAGGCGGAGAAGCAGGAGCTGGCCGAGCTCGAGGCCATGTACGCGCGCGACGACGTGGCGACGTTGACGAAGGAGCTCGTGCTCCAACGGGGCAAGAAGGGCGTCGAGTTCGCCGAACGCGGCCTGGCGCACGAGCAGCGCGAGGCCGCCATGCAGCGCGACTTCGAGCTGCCCAAGAAGCAGCGCGAGCTCGAAACCGAGCAGCGCTCGCAGGAGAACGCCCTGCGCGAGGCGCGTGCCGCGGCCGAGACGTCGAAGCTCGAGACCGACCTGAAGCTGCGCAAGGCGCGCGCCGAGGTCGAGGACGCCGAGCGCGAGCTGTCGGCCGCGCAGAAGAAGGCCGCCAAGCCGTGAGCCTCACGGCGCTCCTCGCGGGCCCGGTCCTGCTCCTCGCGGCGAGCGCGCCCCAGAGCGGCGAGGCCGGGACGGCGTCGCCCGCGGGTCGGCCCGCGACCGCACGGCCGCGGCCGGCTGCGGACGACCTGCCCCAGGAAGCGCCGCTGGGGGCCGACGAGGCACGCTCGGCGCTGAACCGGGCGCTCTCCTGGATCGTGTCCCAGCAGAACCCGGACGGGTCCTGGGGCACCTCGACCGTCGAGTCCCTCCACGAGCTCGGCTACAGCCACGCCAGCTTCTACGCCTGGAAGCTGGCCGGGGGCGCGATCTCCACGCTGGCGCTCCTGGGCGCCGAGGAGACGCCCGAGCGTCGCGCGGCGCTCGACCGCGCGGTCGAGTACGTGCTCGCGGCCGAGCGGCCGCGGCGCGGCAACCGCTGGGACGTCGACAACAACTGGACCGCGCTCTACGTCACGATCCTCCTGGAGCGGCTGGGTCGCGATCCGCGCTTCCAGGTCGAGCCGTGGAAGGCACGCGTGGCGTCCCGCGCGGCCGAGTACCTGCAGCATCTCCTCGAGCAGCAGGACCCCCTGGGCGGCTGGGGCTACTACGAAGGCGTCGTCGTCTCGCGACGCCCGACCTGGTCCACGAGCTTCTCCACGGCCTGCGTGATCCCGGCGCTGGTCGGCGCGCGCGAGCTGGGCTGGCCGGTCGACGCCGGCATGCTCGCGCGCGCGGTCGAGTACGTGCGTCGCTGTGCGCTGCCGAACGGCGCCTACGAGTACGACCTGCGGCCCGTTCCGCGCCTCACCGGCGGCGAGAGCATCAACGACGTCAAGGGCAGCCTGGGCCGCATCCAGGTCTGCAACTGGGCGCGTCGCGTGGCGGGCGATCCGCAGGCCGGGCTGGATCGCCTGCGCCGCGGGCTGGAGCAGTTCTTCGAGCACCACCGCTTCCTGGACGTGGCGCGCATGCGCCCGATCCCGCACGAGGCCTACTACGCCAACGCCGGCTACTTCTACTTCTTCGGCCACTACTACGCGTCGCAGGTGGTCGAGCTGCTCCCCGAGGAGGAGCGCGAGGCCTGGCACGGGCGGCTGCGCGCCGAGATCGTCAAGGCGCAGGGTGCCGCCGGCCAGTTCATCGACTTCGTCGGTTCGTTCTACAGCTACACGTACGCGACCGGGTTCGCCGCGCTGACGCTGCAGGCCGGCCTCGCGGGCCAGAGGCTCGCGCGGTGAGCGCCGCCCGCGCGCTGCTCCAGGGCCTGCTCGACGCGCGCCTCGCCGCGCGCGCGCGCGGCTGGTTGGCCGACGCCGCGGCCGAGGTCGCGGGCCTCGCCCCGGGTCCGGCAGGGCGATTCCCGACGCTGATCTCGCTGGCCAGCCGCGCCCTGCCGCGCGGCCCGTTGGCCCCGAACGCCGACGAGCGCGGCCAGGCGGCGGCCGTGCTCGCCGGCTGGAATCCGGAGCGCTGGTCGATCCTCGACGCCGGCCGGGCCGTGCTCGTGCTGTCGCGCGCGGACCTCGCCAGCGAGGCGGGCGTCGCGGCCTTGGAAGACTGCTTCCGGCACGCGGACCTGGGCGAGCTCGTTTCGCTCTACCGCACGCTGTGCCTGCTGCCCGAGCCGCAGCGCTTCGCCTGGCGCGCCGGCGAGGGCTGCCGCAGCAGCATGCGCGCCGTCTACGAGGCGGCGGCCTGCGACTCGCCGCTACCCAGCCGGGCGTTCGACGACGGCGCCTGGCGCCAGCTCGTGATCAAGGCCGTCTTCGTGGGCGCGCCGCTGTGGCGCGTGCACGGGCTCGACCAGCGCTTGGACCCCGAGCTGGCCCGCATGGCGCTCGATCTGGTCGACGAGCGGCGCGCCGCGGGCCGCCGCGTGCAGCCGGAGCTGTGGCTCGCCCTGGGCAGCCACGCGGGCGAGCGCGGCGCGGCCGCGCTCGAGCGCGAGCTCGCGGGCGATTGGGCGCCCGGCCGCGCGGCGGCCGCGCTGGGCCTGGCGCGCGCCGGTCGCCTGGATCCCGTGCGGGCCGCGCTGGCGCGCGAGGACGACCCGCTGGCGCGCGCGGCCATGGAGTCCGCGCTGGCGGGCGCGCACGACCAGTTCTCCTTCGCCCCTCTCCACGGCCTGGAATGACACGCCCGATGCGCTTCTTCGATCCGCACATCCACATGACGAGCCGCACGACGGACGACCTCGAGGCCATGGCCCGGGCCGGCGTGCGCGCCATCATCGAGCCCGCTTTCTGGGTCGGTCAGCCGCGCACGCAGGCTGGCAGCTTCGTCGACTACTTCGCCAGCCTGGTGGGCTGGGAGCGCTTCCGCGCCGCGCAGTTCGGCATCGCGCACTACTGCGCGATCGGGCTGAACAGCAAGGAGGCCAACGACGAGCGGCTGGCGGCCGAGGTGCTCGAGATCGTGCCGCGCTTCGCCTTCAAGGAAGGCGTCGTGGCGATCGGCGAGATCGGCTACGACGAGATCACGCCGGCCGAGGAGCGGGCCTACGTGCGCCAGCTCGAGCTGGCGCGCGAGCACGAGATGGTCGTCATGGTCCATTCGCCACACCGCGACAAGAAGCGTGGCATCCGCCGCTCGATCGACGTGGCCCGCGAGGTGGGCGTGCCGATGCAGCGGCTCGTGATCGACCACAACAACGAGGAGACGGTCCAGGACGTGCTGGAGGCCGGCGCCTGGGCCGCGTTCACGATCTACCCGCACACGAAGATGGGCAGCGAGCGCATGGTCGAGATCGTCAGGCGCCATGGCCCCGAGCGCCTGATCGTCGACAGCTCGGCCGACTGGGGCGTCTCGGATCCCCTGAGCGTGCCGAAGACCGCCCAGCTCATGCTCGAGCGCGGCATCGACCCGGCCTGGGTCGAGCGCACGACCTGGCAGAACGCCTTGGACGCCTACGCTCAATCGGGCCAGATCGACGTGGAGGCGCTGACCGCCGCGCCGCGCGTGGACCAGCGCGCGCTGTACCACGACAACAGCGTGCTGCGCGGACAGGCGCCGCGGGTGGACGCGGCGGTCCCGAACTGAGCCTCGCGGCTTCCGGCGCGCGCCGCGCGCGAGTACCTTCGTGCGACCATGGCCGGAACGGCATACAGGCTGGTCATCGCCGCGGCCGCGGCGCTCGTGTGCGGTGCGGGCTGCGCTCCGCAGCCGCAGCGCCCGAACGTGCTCCTGATCACGATCGACACGCTGCGCGCCGACCATCTGGGGTGCTACGGCTACCAGCGGCCCACGTCGCCGCGCATCGACGCGTTCGCGGCCGGCGCCGTGGTGTTCGAGAACGCGCACTCCAGCTCCTCCTGGACGCTGCCCAGCCTGGCCTCGATCCACACCTCGCTGTACTCGACCACGCACGGTTGCTGGAAGATCTACAGCCGCCTGGAGCCGGAGTTCACCACCACGGCCGAGATCCTGCGCGACGCGGGCTACGACACCGCGATGGTCGCCTGTCACATCTTCCTGAGCGCCCAGTACGGCCTCCAGCAGGGTTTCACGCACATCGACGACGAGCTCGTGCGCCCGCCATCGGACGCGGCCGCGGCGATCAGCTCGCCGGGCGTCACGGCGCGCGGGGTGCGCTTCCTCGAGCGGCAGGCCGCCTCGCCGGACGGCGCGCCCTGGTTCCTGTGGCTGCACTACTTCGATCCGCACGACACGTACCTGCCGCACGCGGGTTTCTCCGAGACGTTTGGCACCAGCGCCGAGATCGACCTGTACGACGGCGAGATCGCCTTCACGGACCACCACGTCGGAGAGGTGCTGGCGCGCCTGGCCGAGCTGGGCCTCGCCGAGGACACGATCGTGGTGCTCACCGCCGATCACGGCGAGGAGTTCGGCGAGCACGGCTTCCAGCGGCACGGCTACACGCTCTACGAGGAGGCGGTCCGGATCCCGCTCGTGGTGCGCGCGCCGGGCGCGCCGGCGCGCCGGGTCAGTGACGTCGTCTCGAACGTGGATCTGCTGCCGACGATCCTGGATCTGGCCGGTCTGCCTCCGCCCGCCGCGCGCGACGCGAGCTGCGCGCACGGATTCGAGGGACGCAGCTTGGCGCCGCTCGTGCGCGGGACGGGCCCGCTGCTGCCTGCGGCCGCCTTGTCCGAGGTGCGCTGGCACGACGGGCAGGACCTGCGCGCTTGGCGCGACGGCGCCTGGAAGCTCGTCGAGGACCAGAGCACCGGCCAGCAGGTCGACCAGAGCGCGCTGTTCGACCTGGCCACGGACCCGCGCGAGCGCACGGACCTGCGCGAGCCCGAGAGCGCCCGCCTCGCGGCGCTGCGCGAGGCCGTGACGCACCGGCTGGCGCGCGCCATGGGCTGGGCGCGCTGCTACCCGCTGGTCGAGCTCTATGCGCCGACCCCGGGCGACATGCGGCGCTTGCAGGACCTGGGTTACGCGGGCGACGAGCTGCCGTCGTCCCCGGAGGAGGGCCGGCGATGACGCGCGCCGCGTGCCTGGCGCTCTGCGCCGGGCTGGCGCTCCAGGCCTGCGGCGGCGACGTGCGACGCACGCACTTCGCCGGCGGCGCGCCCTGGTCCGAGGTCCACTACGCTCGGGGTCGTCCCAACGGCCCCGTCACGACCTGGCACGAGAACGGTCGCAAGGCGCGCGAGGGAGCGCACGTCGACGGCTACCAGCACGGCACCTGGCGCACCTGGGGCGAGGACGGGACGCTGCTCCTCGAGGCCACCTTCGAGCGCGGTCGGGCCAACGGCCCCTGGGCGGAGTGGTGGCCGAGCGGGGCGCCGAAGTTCCGCGGCACCTACCGCGAGGGACGGCCCGACGGCGCCTGGCACGAGTTCTGGGACGACGGCACCCGGGCCTTCGAGGCCAGCTACGCGGCCGGCAAGCCGCACGGGGACATCCGGATGTACGGGCGCGACGGCGTGCTCGTCGTGACCGACACGTACGAAGAGGGCCGCTTCGTTCAGCGCCGTCGCCCCGGCCGCTGAGGCCCTGCAGCGCATGTCGCACGACCCCGAGACCGCCGGCTTCGTCCGCGCGCTGAACCACGAGTACGAGCGTCTCCACGTCGCCAAGGAGGACGCCTTCTGGACCGCCTACATGGGGACCGCCGACGACGTCGACGAGGCGCGGGCGGAGCTCGCGCGGCGCGAGGTCGCGCTCCAGGGCTTCCTGACCGATCCCGGACGGCTGGCGGCGGTACGCGCCGCGACGGAGCGGGCCGAGGCGCTGCTCGACGCGGCCCGCGACGTGCCCCGTCCGCACGCCGACGACGTGACGGCGCTCGCCGGTTGGCTGGCGACGTTCGAGGCCCACGTGATCGAGTCACCCGCGGCGCGCGCGCTCCAGGAGCAGATCACCGCGGCCGAGGCGGACCTGGCGGGTGCCCGCGCGCGGCTCCAGCTCGCCGCGCGCGGCGCCGACGGCCGGCTGGAGCCGGCCTCGACCGTGCGCCTCGGCGTGCTGCTCTCGACGTCGCCCGCGGAGACCGTGCGGCGCTCGGCGTGGGAGGCGCTGCGCTCCATCGAGCCGCACGTGCTGACGCACGGCTTCCTGGACGTCGTGCGGATGCGCAACGCGCTGGGCCGACTGCTGGGGGCCGAGGACTACTACGACTGGAAGGTGCGCCGCGTCGAGGGTCTCTCGAAGGCCGAGGTCTTCGCGCACCTCGCCGAGCTCGAGGCGCGCACGCGCGACACGGCCCGAGCGGCCCTGGAGAGCCTGGCCTCACGAGCGGGTCGCGCGGCGTTGCAGCCCTGGAACCTGAAGCACGCCATGGGCGGCGACGTGGCGCTGGCACAGGACCCGTACTTCCCGTTCGGAGAGGCGCTGGCGCGCTGGGGGCGCTCGTTCGACGCGCTGGGCATCCGCTACCGGGGCGCGGAGCTGGTCCTCGATCTGGTCGATCGCCGGGGCAAGTACGAGAACGGGTTCATGCACGGGCCCGTGCCCGCCTGGCGCGAGCGCGGCGTCTGGCGTCCCGCGCGCATCCAGTTCACGGCCAATGCCATCCCCGGGATGACCGGCGCCGGGCGGCGCGCGCTGGAGACGTTGTTCCACGAGGGCGGCCACGCGGCGCACTTCGCCAACGTGGACATGCCCGCACCCTGCTTCTCGCAGGAGTTCGCGCCGACGTCGGTGGCGTTCAGCGAGCTGCAGAGCATGTTCCTGGACAGCCTGGTCTCGGATCCGGACTGGCAGGCGCGCTACGCCCGGGACGCGCACGGCGGCGCGATGCCCGAGGCGTTGATCCTGGCGGGCATCGAGTCCGCGCAACCCTTCGCGGCCTGGAATCTGCGCGCCATGCTGGCCGTCTGCGAGGCCGAGCGCGCGATCTACGAGATCTCCGACGACGAGCTCGATGCCGAGCGGGTGCTCGACGCCGTGCGCGCGGTCGAGCGGCGGCTCCTGTACCTCGACGCCGGCGCGCCTCGTCCCGCGCTCTCCGTGCCGCACCTCCTGGCAGGCGAGAGCAGCGCGTACTACCACGGCTACGTCCTGGCGGAGATGGCGGTGCACCAGACCCGCGCGTTCTTCCGCGCGCGTCACGGCCGGCTGCTGGACGAGCCGCGCATCGGCGCCGAGCTGGCCGCAGCCTACTGGCGCCCGGGCAACAGTCGCGGCTGCGAGGACCTGGTCGCGGACCTGACTGGCGCACGCCTCTCGGCCGGGGCCCTCGCGACGCGCGTGAACCGTCCACTGGCCGCGGCGTTGGACGAGGCGCGCGCGGACCTGGCGCGCGAGCGCTCGATCCCACTCCATGCCGGCCCGATCGAACTCGACGCGCGGATCCGGGTCGTGCACGGCCGCGAGGAGGTCGGCGACTCGGCGCGCGGCGGCTTCGAACGGCTCGCGACCGACTTCGAGCGCTGGATCCGCGCGCTGGCCGCCGGCTGAGCCGGACTCAGTCGACGACGATCGTGGCCTCGGCGAGCGCTCCGGCCTCGACGACCAGCGCGCCGCCCCCGGAGCGGCCGTCGGGTGCCGTGGCGGAGAGCGCGTAGCGGCCCGGCAGCAGGTGGCGCGCGACGAGCACGCCGTCCGGCTCGGTGCGACCGCGCAGCGCGCCGCGCGGCGTGCTGGAGCCCAGGATCTCCGCGCCGGCCACCGCGAGCCCCGCGGCATCGACCACGCGCAGGAGCGCCGCTCCGGCCGGCGGGAGGTGCGTTTCGCGCCAGCGCAGCGTGGGCGCGCGGAAGGTGAACGTCCCGCGCGCCAACAGCGGCGCCTCGGGGTCGCCGAACGCGATCGTGTAGTCGCCGTCGACGACGCCCTCGAAGAGGAACAGGCCCGCCGCGTCGACGCGCGTCTCGGCGCGAGCGCGGCTGGCCGCGTTCTCGATCGTGACGGCGAGATCCTCGGCGGGCGCGCCCGCGTGCGTCAGCACGAAGCCGTCCACGAGGCCCGCCGGCGAGAGGCGCAGCGACACGAACACATCGCTCGAGCCGCGCACGAGCAGCACCGAGACGCGCGACGAGTTCAGGGCGGGGGCTTCGGCGCTCGCGCGGTAGCCGCCCAATGGGAGATCGCCCGCCTCGAACTCGAGGCTGCCCTCGAAGGCCAGACGGCGGCGCTCGGCGCGCTCCGCGCCGACGAGCGTCGGATCGGGTTCGAGCACGAGCGTCCAGCGCGGGGGCGGGGCGACACCGTCCAGCACGAGCTCGCCGCGGATGCGCCCCCGGCCGGCGAAGCGCCGCGGGTCGTCGAGCGGGACCTGCGCCTCGGACGGGAGCGTGCGCGTGGCGGGCGGGCCTGCGAGGGTCTCGGTCGGCGTCGGCGCGCGCAGCGCGCGCGGCAGAGGCTCGGCGGACTCGCCGGAGGTCGCGGGCCCCAAGGAGAGCCAAGCCGCGGCGAGCCCGAGCGCGAGCAGCGCTGCCAGCAGGATCAGACTCGATCGCGCCAACCCGCGCTTGACCCCGCGCGCCCGTCCGCTTCTCCTCTCGCGCTGCCCCCGCATCCGACGTAGTCCCCGCGGTCCGTGCCGCACGGCCGCGCATCCTAGCGGCCGGTGCGCGGGCCGGCTCGCGCACCCGCCCCCCGACCCCTCGCTCCCGCATGACTTTCCGAACCCTCCCGCTGGCGCTCGCCGTCCTCTCCATCCTCGCGGCCCTGCTGGCCGGGCCCGCCGCGGCCAGGGGGGCCCAAGCCGAGGGCCGCCTGTTCGTGCTGGGCTTCGACGGTGCCGACGCGCGCACGACGGAGCGCCTGATGGACGCGGGGCTCCTGCCGAACCTGGCCCGGCTGCGCGAGAGCGGGACCTACGCGCCGCTGGGCACGACCATGCCGGCCGAATCCCCGGTCTCCTGGGCGGCCCTGAACTGCGGCCAGAATCCAGCCAAGACCGGCGTTCCTGGCTTCGTCAAGCGCGATCTCGCGTCCGACGGCACGCCCATGCCGGGCCTGGGTCACGTGCGCTACGAGTCGCGGCCGTCCGCGAGCTTCGAGACACCCTTCCTGGTACGCACGATCCTGTCGTGGAACCCGTGGGCGCTGGCGGCCGCCGTCGGCGGCGGAGCGGCGCTCCTCTTCCTGGTCGTGTTCGCGGCGCTGCTGCGGTTGCGGGCGCGCATCTCCGTGCCGCTGGCCCTGGTCCTGGGCGCCGTCGGTGCGGCCGGCGCGCGCGTGGCGGCTGACCACGTGCCGCACTCGATCGCGACCGTGGTCGCCAACCCCACGCGGACGGCGCCGTTCTGGGAGGTCGCGGCGCAGGCCGGCGTGCGCAGCGTGGTCATCGACAGCGCGATGTCCTGGGACCGTCCCGAGGTGCCGGGCGCGCGCGTGCTGTCGGGCCTGGGCGTGCCCGACGTGCGCTCGAACAACGGCGACTGGTTCGTCTACACGACGGACCCCAAGGTCATCGAGCGCGCGCCCGTGGGCCAGTCGACGAGCACCGCCGGCCGCATCTTCCGCGTCGACGAGCGCGACGGTCGCATCGAGAGCTGGGTCTATGGACCGTACGACTTCGTGGCGATCGACAGCGCGGAGCGCGAGATCGCGACCATCGACGTGCGCCTGGGCAAGCCGGGCCAGTCCTCGAGCGAGGTCGAGGCGCTGCGCAAGCGGCGCCGCGAGCTGCAGACCGAGGTCCTCCCGCGGCTCAAGGTGCTCGACGCCTACCGTCGCACGGACGAGGGCCGCGTCAGCCTGCCGCTGGTCGTGGACTTCCAGGCCGACGGCGCGCACGTGGCGATCGGCCAGCAGGTCCAGGTACTCCAGGAAGGACAGTGGTCGGACTGGTACCGCCTGACGTTCGAGCTCTCGCCGCTGGTCAAGGTGCGCGCGATCACGCGCGCCAAGCTCGTCAAGCGCGCCGACCCGTTCGAGCTGTTCGTCGACTTCCTGCAGTTCGACCCGGCCCACCCCACCTGGTGGCAGCCGGTCAGCCAGCCGCCGCAGTTCGCGGCCGAGCTGGCCCGGGCCACGGGCGAGCCCTACGAGACCGTGGGCTGGGCCTGCCTCACGATGCCGTTCAAGGACCGCGAGATCGACCCGGTCACGTTCCTGGAGGACATCGAGGCCACGCAGCGTGCGCGCGAGCTCTTGCTGCGCGCCGCCGTCAAGCAGGCCGACTGGCGCGCGCTCCTGTTCGTCGAGAGCACGCCCGACCGCGTCCAACACATGATGTACCAGTACGCGGACCCGACGCACCCGGCGCACGACGCCCACAAGGCCGCCCAACGCACGCGCTTCTTCGGGGAGGAGATCGCGCTGTCCGACGCGATCCGCGCCTCGTACCAGTCGATGGACCGCGTCGTGGGCGAGGTCCTGACGCAGCACATGCGCCCGGGCGACACGCTGCTCGTGTGCGCCGACCACGGCTTCCAGTCCTTCAAGCGCCAGGCGCACCTGAACAACTGGCTCGCCGAGCAGGGCTACCTGGCGCTCATGCCCGGCACGACTCCGGCGCTGGGCCGCGCGCTGGCCTACGTCGACTGGTCGCGCACGCGGGCCTACGCGGTCGGGCTGGGCGGCATCTACCTGAACCTCGCCGGCCGCGAGGGCGAGGGCGTGGTCGATCCCAGGGACGCCCCGGCACTGCTCGCCGAGCTGCGCGCCAAGCTACTCGCGACCGAGGACCCGCAAGGCGGTGGCCGGGCCGTGCGCGCCGCCTACGTCACGAGCGAGATCCACGCCGGGCCGCACCTGGGCGAGGAGCCCGACCTGATCGTGGGGTTCGAGGCCGGCTGGCGCGTCTCGTGGGCCACCACGCTCGGGGACATCCGCCTGGTCGAGACCTCCACGCCGGGGCTCTTCGCGCCGGCCAGCGTGTTCGAGGACAACCTCCTGAACTGGTCCGGCGACCACGTGTCGGTGGCCGAGGACCTCGTGCGCGGCATCTTCTTCTCGAACCGCAAGGTCGTCGTGCCGGAGGGCGGCGTGAACCTGCTCCACCTCGCGCCCACCGCGCTCGCGCTCCTGGGCGTGGCGGTGCCGGCCGAGTACGACCTCGCACCGCTCGCGTTCCGTGACTGAGCGCGCGCAGCGCATCGGGCCGGCCGAGCTCCTGGCGCGGCTCGCGCGGGGCGATGAGCTCGTGCTCCTCGACGTCCGCGAGCCGCGCGAGTTCGCGCTCGGTGCGCTGCCGGGATCGCGCCTGATCCCGCGCGGCGAGCTCGCGGCGCGGGTCGCCGAGCTCGACCCCGAGCGCGAGACCGTCTGCATCTGCCACCACGGCGTGCGCAGCCTCCAGGCGGCGGCTTTCCTGCGCACCCGGGGCTTCCGCTGCGTGCTCGACCTGGCCGGCGGCCTGGAGCGCTGGGCCCTGGAGGCCGATCCGCTCTTTCCCCGCTATTGATCAGGGGCTGATCGCGGGCGCCGATGCTGCAGGCCACGCGGCGCAAAGGTCGTGTCGTGGAGCGAACAGGAGCTCCAGTCCGTCGTACGTGCCGTGCCGATGGAGGCGGGGCTTCCCGGGAACCAGCGCGGGGTGCGTGCGGCCTTGCGCGCGACGGGTCTGGCAGGGGGGGCGGCGCTCGCGAGGCAGGAGAGAGTGATGCGGAACCAGCACGATGGCGAGGGGCCCCGGGCCGCGCGGAGGGCGCGGATCCTGTGGCGTGACGAGGACACGGGCGAGCTCTTGTGGCTCGTCCTGACCGGAACCAGCGAGTTCTTCGAGGACCTTGGCCGGCAGGGGTACGACCTGCGGCCGATGGCGGAGCCGGCCCGCGCCGGGGGCCCCGGCCAGCCGGCGGCCGAGAACGCGGCCGGCCACGCCGCCTGAGGGGCGCGGGGGAGCGCGCCGGGAGAGAGCCGGCGGATCGCGTTGGAACGGCGCGGGGGTGTCTCTAGAATGCTGCGCCTGCGAGCACCGGCTCTCCGGAGCGCCACGACGCGCCCGGTCCCGCGCCCCCTCATGACGCATCCCGCATTGATCGAACGCATCACCCGCTCCCTGGCCTACATGCTCCGGCATCAGCCGGAGGAGTTCGACCTCGAGGTCGACGACCATGGCTACGCGGAACTCGCCGAGGTCGTCCGCGCGCTGAACGAGCGCCTGGGCGAGTCCGTCACCGAGGACGACGTGCGCGAGGCGACCGAGTCTGGCGACCGCCAGCGCTACGAGATCCTCGGCGACCGCATCCGCGCGCTCTACGGTCACTCGATCGACGTCCTGCCGGGCGAGCCCGCCCGCCCGCCCGAGCGGCTGTACGTCGGCGTCTCGCGCGCCGACGCGGACCGCGCGCGCCGCTATGGGCTGCGCCCGGGACGCCGCCGCTTCCTGCACCTCGCGCTGACGCCCGACGACGCGCTCGAGACGGCCCAGCGGACGGCGCGCGAGCACGAGGTCATCGTCGTGCGCGCGCTCGACGCCTGGGAGGACGGCGTGAACTTCTACGACCGGATCTCCCTGTTCCTCTCCGACCCGATCCCGACGCAGTACCTGGAGGGTCCGGCGCGCGGCGCGCCCGCGGCCCGGCCGGCTCCCGTGCGCCACGCGCGCGAGGAGGTCGTCTATGCGCGCCCCGAGGACGACGACGAGCGCGGTCCCGACGAGGGCGACGAGGCCCCGCACGCGGGCGAGGGCGAGTTCGGCGCGGCTGCGTCCGACGCGCCGCGCGAGGGCGGCGGGCGCCGCCGTCGCGGCCGTCGCGGCCGCCGCCGCGGCGAGGGTGGCGGTCCCGCGGAGCGCGCGCCGGCGCACGCCGCCCACGAGGGCGCGGGGGACGAGTTCGCCGAGCCCGCCCCCTACGACCCCGAGTACCGCTCGTCGCAGGCTGCCGCCGAGCGCGGCGCGCCCGGCCGGCCGGCCTATCGTGAGGCGCCCCGAGGCGGGCCCGCGCCGCGCAGCGACGCGCCCCGGCGCGACGAACCGAGGCGCGACGAACCGAGGCGCGACGAACCGAGGCGCGAGCCGCAGGCCGGCGGGTTGCGCCACGAGCGCGGCGGCCCGGGCCGCGGCGCTGACCGTCCCCGCTCGTCCGAGCGTCCCGCCGCGCGCGCGGACGACCGCGGGGGCGAGCGTCCGCGGGGTGACCGCCCGAGCGCTCCTGAGCACGGCTACGACGACCGACCGCGCCAGCACGAGCGCCCGCGGCACGAGGACCGTCCGCGTCACGAGGACGCAGCGCGATCGGAGGCGTTCGCGCGCGGGGACGATCGTCCGCACGGCGAGGATCGCTTCCGGGGCGACCGTCCGCGCGCTGACCGCCCGCGTCACCCCGATGCGCCGCGCGAGGAGCGCGGCCGCGAGTCGCGTCCGGGCGGCCGCCCGGACGTCGCGCGCCCCGTGCCGCGCCGCGACGAGATCCCGCGCCCGTCCGAGCCGGCGATCCGACGCCACGAGCCCGAGCCGTCGGGCGGCTTCGGTCTGGGCCTCGACGACGCGCCGTCGCGCTCGGCACAGCGCCCCGCCCCGCCGCCGCCGCCGGCTCCGCCGCGCCCCGCACCGCGCCGCGAGGAGCCGCGGCCGACGCCCGCGGACGACGGCGGCAGCTTCGGCGCCGGCATCCTGTGAGACCCCGCCGGGCGGGACGCGCGCGTCCCGCCCCGTGATCTGCTGCGGCCGACGTGCGTCCCGCCGGCCGCGCCCGCCCCCGATGGACCCCGGAGCGATCCCGCCCGACCTCGTCACCATCCCGCCGGGGTACCGGGTCGAGTCCGACGCGCGCGGCCGGCTGGCGGTCGCAGCGTGGGCTGCCCCCGCGCTCGCTGCCTCGGGCTTCACGCTGCACGCCGACGGCGAGCTCGTCGCGAGCGACCTCGCGGGGCGCAAGGCGCTCAGCGCCACGCGCGACGGGTCGATCGTCGTGCGGCGGTTCACCCATGGCGGGCTGCTGCGCGTGCTCACGGGCGCGCGCTTCGCGGACGCGCGTCGTCCGTTCATCGAGTTGGCGCTCTCCGACTGGCTCACGCACCAGGGCGTCGACACCCCACCCGTGGCGGCCGCCCGCGCCCGGAGGGCGCCGCTGTGGGGGCACGAGCTGTTGGTCGCGACGCGCCGCGTGGCGGGCGCGCGCGATCTCGAGTCGCTCCTGGTCGACGTCCGCGCCGGCCGCGCGGGCCGCGCCAGGCTGCGCCCCGCGCTGCGCGCGCTGGGCCGACTCGTGGCGCGGCTCCACGCGCTCGGGTTCCTGCACGCGGACCTGACGCCGAAGAACGTGCTCGTCGAGGAGCGGGCCGGCGCCGAGCCCAGGCTGTGGCTCCTCGACCTCGACCGCTCGCGTGTCGTGCGGCCGCTCCCCGCGCGAGCCCGGCACGACAACCTGCGCCGCCTGTGGCGCTACGTCGACCGGCGCGAGCGTCACGAGGGCCAGGCGCTGACGGCGGCGGATCTGCAGCGCTTCCTCGCCGCCTACGAGCCCGACCGCGCGGCGCGGCGCGCGCTCGTGCGTGCGATCGGAGCGGCGCACGCGCGTCGCCGCGTCTGGCATGCGGCGGGGTGGTTGCTCGAGGCGTGGTCGCCGAGGACCAGGGCCCGGACTTGATCGATCGCGTGCGGATGCCTGGGCGCTCTCCGTCCCGGGTCAGGGCTCGACCGGTCAAGGCAGCTGCGCACGCGGGTAGAGCGGCCCCTCGGCCGAGAGCACCGCCGCGAGGAGCCGCTCTCCAGCGCGGCTCTGGCGCAGCCGCAGGAGCGGCGAGCGCACGCCTTGGTTCTGGCGCTCCAGGCGCTCGAGCAGGTCGCGCTCGATCGCGCGCGCCTCGTCGACGAGGCCGGCGGTCGCCAGCACCAGCGCGCGCGTGCCGAGGATCACGATGCGGTCGGCGAGTTCGGCGCCGTAGCGCCGCACGGACTCCTCGCCCGCCGCGCTCCAGGTCAGCGCCGCGGCGTGGTCCTTGCCCTGGAGCAGCGCCAGGCGCGCCCGCACGCCCGAAACCAGTCCCGTGATGCGGTTGAGTCCCAACTCCTCGGCCAGCGCCGCCGCGCGCTCGAGCATCGCGGCTGCCGCGGGATCGTCGCGCTCCCAGAGCAGAATGCCCAGGAACGTGCGCGCCAGCGCTTGGCCGCGGCGGTCCTCGATCTCCACGGCGATGCGCAGCGCCTCGCGCAACTGCGCCTCGGCCTCGTCGAGGCGGTCGACGTCGAGGTGCAGCTGGCCCAGTCGCGCCAGGGCCTCGGCCTCCAGGCGACGCTCGCCGGCCTCGCGCGCCAGGCGCACGGCGCGCGCGGCGGACGCGATGGCGCGCGCCGGGTCGCCCGAGCTGCGGTAGATCCGCGCGCGCAGCAGGTGGGCGTTGCCGAAGATGCCCGGCCGCGCGTGCCGGTGATCGGCGCGCAGGACCTCGACGGCGCGGTTCACGTGCTCCATGGCCGACTCGACGCGGTCCTCGATCACGTCGACGACGCCCTGGGCGAGCTGCGCCAGCGCCTCCTGTGGCGGCGTCGCGGCATGGCGCGCGGCGCGCACGGCGTAGGTGCGCGCCTCGTCGAGCTCGCCGACGTGCGCCTGCACGAGCGCCAGGCGCCGCAGCGACTCGGACAGGCCGCGCTCGGCCTCGGCGCGCTCGAAGAGCTCGACGGCGTTCTTGAGCAAGCCCCGCGCCAGGCCGTACTGTCCCGTGCTCGTCGCGAAGCGCGCGTGGAGCAGATACACGCGACCCGCGGAGAGCGGATCGGCCGCGGGGTCGAACGCCGAGTCCGACAGCCGGTCCAGCGCCGCACGCTGGTCCTCGCGCATCCCCAGCCGGTCGGCGGCGTCGGCCACGGCCTCGAGCAGCTCGATGCGCAGCCGCTCGCGCTCGTCGCCCGGCGGGCGGCGATCGAGCGCGGCCAAGCCCCAACGCGCGAGCGTCAGCACGCGCTGTGTCTGGCCGCTCTGGAGCAGGCGCGCCAGGAGGTCCGGGACGTCGCGCAGGAGCTCCTCGTCGAGCCCGGCCTTGTCGAGGTGGAACGCGCGCTGGAAATCGTCTTCCAGGCTCTCCGCTCCCGTGCGCGCGAAGGCGTCGGCGGCGGCCTTGTGCAGCCGCACGCGCTGGTCGCGCGACAGCGCGCGGTAGACCGCCTCGCGCAGCGCGGGTCGCGCGAAGCGGTAGCGCGAGCCGGTCGGCGCCAGCCAGCCGGCGCGCACCAGGCGCGCCAGCAGGTCGTCGAGCTCCCCGCGCTTGGCATCGGGGAACGCGGCCAAGAGGAACGCGGTCTCGATACGCCCGCCGACCACGGCCAGCCGGCGCAGCCAGGCGCGCTCGTCCGTCGAGAGCTGCTTGTAGGAAGCGGCGATGGCAGCGCGCAGGGAGGTCGGCAGCGGGAGGTCGTCGGGGTCGATCGCGAGCAGCAGGCCGGTTCCGTCGACGTGCGGGAGCGCCGAGCCGCGCTGGATCAGCCCGCGCAAGATCTCGGCCAGCAGGCCGGGGTTGCCCCGGCTGCGCTGCTGGAGCACCTGCGCCAGTCGCAGCCGTGGCGCGGTGTGGTGGAACGTGCGCTCGACCAGCTCCTCGACGTCGCCTGCGGCGAGGGGCGCCAGGCGCAGCTCGAGCGGGGCGGCGCCCAGCGACGCCAGGCGCGCGCGCAGCGACTCGATCGCGGCGGGCGAGCGCGGCGTGGCGTCGTCGCGCTGGCCGATCAGGAACAGCGCGCGTCCTCCGCGCAGGAGCTCGGCCGCGCGCGCCAGGCACTCCAGCGTGCCCTCGCCCGACCACTGCGCGTCGTCGAGGTGCACGACGAGCGGCGAGCGCCGGGCGAGCGCCGCCAGCCACTCGCCCAGGGCCAGCGGCAAGGCGGCGCCGGACTCGCCCGCGCCCGAGGGATCGAGGGCCGCGACCAGCGTGTCCACGTAGCCGGGCGGAACGAGACCGGCGAGCTCCGCGCGCTCGCGCACGCCGGGGCTGGTGCCCGGCGCGAGGCGCAGCCAGCGCTCGAGCATGCGCAGGACCGGCTTGCACGGCCGGTCGACCTCCATGGCGCGCGAGCGCGCCGAGAGGAACAGCGGCGGTTCGAGGCCGGCGCGCGCGCGCGCGGCCCACTCGAGCACGAGCCGCGTCTTGCCCGATCCGGACGGACCGCGGATCCAGACGCAGCGTGGCCCGAGCGCGCTGTCGCGCCAGGCAGCGGACAGGGTCGCGAGCTCGGGCTCGCGCCCCGCGAGGGGCGTGGGGTGCGCCGCATCGGCTCCGCCCGGGCGCTGCGCGCTGGCGCCAGCCTCGACCTCGGCGCGCCACCACGTGCCGCCTTCCCCCGCGGTGAAGCGCACCGAGAGCTCCGCGGCCGAGGGCCGGCGTGCGGGATCGCGACGCAGCGCGTCCTCCAGCACGCGGTCGAGGAAGGGCGAGACCTGCGGCACGCGGCGCGAGGGCGGCGTGAAGCGCGCCGTCGCCATGGCGGCGATCAGGCGGTCGGCGTCGGGCGCGCGGAGCGCCGCGTGCGCGAGCTCGCCGCTGGAGCCGGACCGCTCCAGTTGGCCGTGCGGGAGCGGCCGCGCGTCGCGTGCCGCGTCGGAGGCGAAGGGGTGGACCCCGGTGGCGAGCTCGTAGAGCACGATCCCCAGCGCGAACACGTCGCTCTTCGTCGTGCCGGCCGAGCCCTGGGCGACTTCGGGGGCCACGTAGGGCAGGCTGCCGGCGCGCGCGGCGACCGTGGCAGCGCCGTCCAACTCGTCCAGGGCCCGCGCGAACCCCAGGTCGAGGAGCACCGCATTGCCGTCGGCGTCGAGGCGCACGTTCTCGGGTTTCACGTCGCCGTGCAGGAAGCCCGCGGCGTGCAGGGCCGCCAACCCGCCGGAGAGCGCCTGCGCGACGCGCCGCACGAAGGGCTCGGGCGCCGCGCCCTCACGGGCCACGCGTGCGCGCAGCGTCTCGCCTTCCACGAGCGTCATGACCTGGAACCGGCCACGTTCGTCCGCGCCGGCGCCCAGGGCGCGCACGACGCCCGGATGACGCACGGCGGCGCCGGCGCGCGCCTCGGCCTCGAAGCGCGCGCGCGCCCGCGGGTCGCCCTCGAGGTGGCGGTGGAGGATCTTCACGGCCACCTCGGCACCCGCCGGCAGGTCCTCGCAGGGCGCGGTGAGCCGCGCGCGGAAGACCGTGCCCGTGGTGCCGGTGCCGAGCTCGCCGTCCAAGGCGAAGTGGGGCACAGGGCCCCGTGCGGTCGTCGCGCGATCACCCACGGCGTTCGCAGCGTACCGTAGCACACGCTCCGCGCCCGCGAGAGGACGCCGTGAGCCGGCGCCCTGCGGCGCTGGACGCGCGCGCCCGCGGCGGCCAAGATCCGGGGCTCGACGCCCGCGAGACGGAGCCCCATGCCCTTCGAGGTCTACAACACGCTCACCCGCAAGCTGGAGCCGTTCCGCACGCTCGAGCCGGGCATCGTGCGCATGTACAACTGCGGGCCCACGGTCTACGGCCGCGCGCACATCGGCAATTTCCGGGCGTACTTGTTCGCGGACACGCTGCGGCGCTGGCTCGAGATCTCGGGCTACGAGGTGCGCCAGGTGATGAACATCACCGACGTCGGCCACCTCCTCGACGACGCCGACGCGGGCGAGGACAAGATCGAGGCACAGGCTCGCAAGGAGCAGCTCGACCCGTGGGCGATCAGCCGGCGGCACACGGAGCAGTTCTTCCGCGACCTAGAGGACCTGGGGTGCCTCCCGGCGCGGGTCTACCCCAAGGCCAGCGAGCACATCCCCGAGATGCTCGAGATGATCGAGGGCCTGGTGGCCAAGGGCTACGCCTACCGGGCCGGCGAGGACGTCTACTACGAGGTGGCGAAGTTCCCCCGCTACGGGCGCCTCTCCGGGAACAGCGTGGCCGAGCTGGACGCCGGAGCGCGCATCGACGTGCGCGAGGAGAAGCGCCACCCCGCCGACTTCGCGCTGTGGAAGAGCGACCCGCACCACCTGATGAAGTGGAAGAGCCGCTTCGGGGAGCACGGCTTCCCGGGCTGGCACATCGAGTGCTCGGCCATGGCGCGGCGTCACCTGGGGGACCGCCTCGACGTCCACACCGGTGGCGAGGACAACATCTTCCCGCACCACGAGTGTGAGATCGCTCAGAGTGAGGCCTTCACCGGCCAGCCGTTCGCGACCTACTGGATGCACACGAAGTTCCTCCAGGTCGACGGCGGCAAGATGAGCAAGCGCCTGGGGAACTGCTACTCGCTCGACGACGTGCGCGCCAAGGGCTTCACGGTGCGCGCCCTGCGCTTCTGCTTGATCCGCGGGCACTACCGCCAGCCCCTGAACTTCACCTGGGACATCCTGCGCGAGGCGACCAGCGTGCTCGAGAACCTCGACGACCTGGTCGTGCGGCTGCGCCGCGCCCAGTCGGGCGCGGCGGGCGCGGCCAGCGCCGACGCGGGGATCGAGGAGGTCGGCGAGGCCATGGCCGAGTTCCGCGCGGCGCTGGACGACGATCTGAACGTGCCGCGGGCTCTCGCGGCGCTCATGGCGCTGCGCGCGTTGGCCCTGGAAGAACGCCTGGGCGCCTCGGCCGCGGCGCAGGCGCTGCAGTTCGTCGTGCACGTCGCGCAGCGTGCCCTGGGCTGCATCCAGGTCGAGGAAGGCTCGCTGGCCGCCGAGGTCGAGGCCAAGATCCGCGAGCGCAATGCCGCCCGCAAGGCCCGGGACTTCGCGCGCAGTGATGCGCTGCGCGACGACCTGGTGCGGCTCGGCATCACGCTGGAGGACACCAAGGCCGGGGTGCTCTGGAAGCACAAGGACTCGGGGGCCGGCGGAGGCCCCATCGCGTGAACGCGGCCGGCCGCATCGCGTCGCTGCGGCTCGAACCGTTCGGGGGGCGCGGCGTCGCGACCGCCATGGCGCCCGAGCTCGCGGTGCTCGCGCGCGATTCGGACGCGGTCGACGCCGTCGTCGCGCACACGCCGCGCGTGGCCGGCGCGTCGACGCGCAGGCTGGAGCCCCTGGGCTTCGCACGGCGGGTCGAGGTCGGGCACGAGCCGGACGGGCCGATCCGGCGCCCCGAGCTCGGGTTCGGAGCCTGAGCCTCCGTGGTGCCCTCGTCGCCGACGGTGCCCGACCCGCGCCGCTGGATCGGGCTGGGGGCGGCCCTCGTGGCGCCGTTCCTGGGCGTCGTCGACTTCTTCGTCCTGAACCTGGCCCTGCCCGCGATCGAGCGCGATCTCGGGGCCACCTACGCTCAGCTCGAGCTGGCGATCGCTCTGTATGGGCTGGGGAACGCGGTCTTCGTCGTGACCGGCGGGCGGCTCGGCGATGCCTACGGTCGCCGTCGCGTGTTCCTGGCCGGGACGCTGGCGTTCCTGTGCGCCTCGGTGCTCGTGGCGCTGGCACCCAGCGCTTGGTTCCTGCTCGGAGCGCGCCTGCTGCAGGGCGTGGCCGCCGCGATCCTCTTCCCCCAGGTGCTGGCCCTGGTGACCGTGCTGTTCCCCGACCACGAGCGGCCACGGGCCTTCGCCTGGTTCGGGCTCACGGTGGCGACTGCCATGGTCGTGGGCGTCGTCCTGGGGGGCGTCCTGCTCCACCTGGACGTCGCCGGCCTGGGCTGGCGCGCGCTGTTCCTCCTGAATGTTCCGATCGGACTCGCGGGCTTCGAGGTCGCCCGGCGGACGCTCCACGAGGTGCGCTCCGGCGATCCGCTGCGGCTCGACTTCGCGGGCGTGGCGTTGGCGACGCTGGCGCTGGTGGCCGTGCTCGTGCCGCTCTCGATCGGCCACGAGCGCGGCTGGCCGCCCTGGTCCATCGCGCTCCTCTCCTCGTCGGCCCCGGCCCTGTGGGCCTTCCTGCGCGCCGAGCGCGCGACGAAGCGTCGCGGCGGGGACCCGCTCGTGGACCCCGCGCTCTTCCGGCTGGCGGGGTATCGCCGCGGGCTGCTCGTGATCGCCTCGTATTTCCTGGGCGCGGGCTCGCTGCTGCTCGTGCTCTCGATCTTCGAGGCCAGCGGCCTCGGCCGCGACCCGCTGCGCGCCGCGCTGTCCTTCGTGCCCCTGGGCTGCGCGACGTTCCTGGCGTCGTTCCTCGCGACCGGCGGCGCGGCGCGCCGGCCGGCCCTGTTCCTGCATGGCGGGCTCGCGTCGTTGGTCGCGGGCCTGGGGGTCATCGTGCTCGCGCTGGCACTCTGCGACGGCCCCGCCGATGCGGGCTTCGGCTCGCCGCGTGACGTCGGGCTCGCCGCGGGCCTCGCGCTGTACGGCTTCGGGAACGGGGCCGTGTCGCCCGTGCTCTACTCCACGATCCTCGCCGGCGTGCCGGCGCGCAGCGCCGGGTCGGCGGCGGGCGTGCTGGCCACCGTGCAGCAGGTCGCGGCGGCGCTGGGCGTCGTGCTCATCGGGCTGGTCTTCGCCACGGCGCTGGGCAGGCGCAGCGGACCCGACGCCTACGCCCACGCGGCGGCCTGGGCGCTCTCCGTGAACGTCGCCTCGATGGTCGCCGCCGCGCTGCTCGCGCTGCGCCTGCCGCGCCGGGCGGCCTCGGGGCCGACGCTCGCACCCGCCGAGCCGGTCTGAAGCCGGCCGTGGGCGTCAGAGCGTGCCGCCGCGCGCAGCGACGAACTCCTCGAGCGCGTGCCGGTCGTTCTCGCCCATGTCGTGCAGGAACACGGCGATCTCCCAGTGGTCGATCGACTTCGCGATCTTCTCGCAGCGCACGACGGCGCCGTGGCCCTGGACGCGCGTGCGGCCGACCGGCGTCGCCAGGTCGAAGGCCACGCCCAGCACCGTCATCAGGGGCACGGGCCGGTCCAGGAAGAAGCACACGCCGGCCCGGGACACGTCGCGGATCCGGGCCTCGCTGGAGCCGGCCGGCCCCACGAGCGTGATCGGCATCTCCGCCAGGGCGCGGGCCCAGCGGCGTCGGTCCCGGCCGGGGTCCTTCGGGCCCTTCGAGGGCGGGAGCGATTCGGGGCGGCCGGGCAGCGCGGGCGTGGGGGGCATGTGCGGGCGTTTCCTCGCATGCGATCCTACGCGATCGGCGCGCGTTCCAGGAGGCCCGCTCGGGCTCGTCGCGCTCGTTCCTGTGCGGCCCCCGCGTCGCTAGACTGCGCGGACGCGCGCGGGCTCCGCGCGCTTCGACCACCCCGCCTCCCTACGCGGCCGCGCGCCGCCCGCACGATCTCCATGGCGAGCTACAACAAGGTCATCTTGATGGGGAACCTCACCCGCGACCCCGAGGTGCGGTTCACCGCGAGCAACATGGCGATCTGCAAGTTCGGGATGGCCGTGAACCGCCGGTACAAGGACGGCCAGACCGGCGAGTGGAAGGAAGAGCCGACGTTCGTGGACGTGACCATCTTCGGCGCACGCGCCGAGCCGTTCGCCAAGTACCACAGCAAGGGCAAGCCCTGCTTCATCGAGGGCGAGCTGCGCCTCGACACGTGGGAGGACAAGAACGGCGGCGGCAAGCGCTCGAAGCTCTACGTCGTGGCGAACCAGTGGGAATTCGTGGGCGGCGGCCGCGGCGAGGGCGGCGGCGAGCGCGCGGGCGGCGCGGACCGCGGCGGCTACGGCGAACCCGGCGGTGGCGGCGCCCGCCCGGGTGGCGAGTCCTTCCCCGACCGCTCGGCCGAGTACCAGGCGGCGGACGACACGCCGTTCTGAGCGCGCAGGCCGCGCCCCTCGCGCCGTGGACGTCTGCGTGCGACTGTTCGCCGGGCTGCGCGAGCGCGCCGGCACGGATCGCGTCGTCGTGACCGCCCTGCGCGAGGGTGCGACCGTGGGCGAGCTCAAGGCCGCGCTCGCTGCGCGCCATCCCGAGCTCGGCTCCCTGGTCCACGTGGCCGGAGTCGTGGGGACGGCCTACGCCCACGACCAGCGCGCGCTGGCGCCCGGCGAGGAGGTCGCGCTCCTGCCGCCCGTCTCCGGCGGCTCGGGCGCGGACGAGGACCGCGCGCTCGAGCTGGGTGTCTTCGAGCTCGCGCGCACAGCGCTCGACCCCGCCGTGCTCGAGGCGCGCGTGCGCCATCCCTCGTGCGGAGCGGTGCTGTGCTTCACCGGGACGACGCGCGCGGTGAACCAGGGCCGCGACGTGGCCCGGCTCGAGTACGAGGCCTTCGAGGCCATGACCGGCCCGGAGATGGAGCGCATCTTCGCGCGCTGCCGCGCCGAGGCCTTGGGCGGAGAGCGCGCGCGCCTGCTCGTCGTCCACCGCGTGGGCGTCGTGGAGGTCGGCGAGCCGTCCGTGGTGATCGCGGTCGCGAGCGCGCACCGCGCGGCGGCCTTCGCCGCCAGTCGCTTCCTGATCGACGCTCTCAAGCAGACGCTCCCGATCTGGAAGAAGGAGGTCTACGCCGACGGCCACACCTGGATCGGAGAGCGCTCGTGACGGCAGGCCTGCGCGTCTTCGTCGTGCCGGTCACGGCCTTCCAGCAGAACTGCACGCTGCTCCTGGACGAGTCGACTGGCGAGGGCGCGGTGGTCGACCCGGGCGGCGAGATCGAGCGCATCCTGGCGGTGGCGGAGAAGCGCGGCGTCGCCATCCGTCAGGTGCTCCTGACGCATGCCCATTGCGACCACGCCGGCGCGACCGCCGAGCTCGCCGAGCGGCTGGGCGTGCCGATCGTGGGTCCGCACGAGGACGACCGCTTCTGGATCGAGGGCCTGCCGGAGCAAGCCGCTCTGTTCGGTCTCGAGCCGGCGCGCAGCTTCGAGCCCGACCGTTGGCTGCGCCAGGGCGATCGGGTGCGTGTCGGCTCGCTGGACCTCGAGGTGCGGCATTGTCCGGGGCACACGCCCGGGCACGTGGTCTTCGTGCACCGGCCTTCGAAGCTCGCGATCGTGGGGGACGTCCTGTTCCAGGGTTCGATCGGCCGCACGGACTTCCCGCGCGGTGACCACGAGACGCTGATCGCCTCGATCCACCGCGAGCTCCTGTCGCTCCCGGACGACGTGCGCTTCGTGCCCGGCCACGGCCCGACCTCGACGATCGGCGCCGAACGCCGCACGAACCCGTTCCTGGTCGAGCCGCGGTCAGGCCGGGCGTGAAGGTGAGGAGCGGGATCGCTATCCTGCGCGGCCCTCGGCTGCGCGCGCGTGGCCCGAGGAGAGCCCAGGACCGATGAGCGCACCGCGTCAGTATTCGCTGAACCTCCCGGACGTCGAACGCGAGGAGCTCCCGGTCGACGTGCTGCTCGTGGGGGCCGGCCCGGCGAACCTCGCCTGCGCGATCCACCTGCAGCGGCTGCTCCAGGCCCGGGGGCTCTCCGACAAGACCGTCCTGGTGCTCGAGAAGGCCGAGGAGGTCGGCCAGCACACGCTGTCGGGCGCGGTGATGAACCCGCGCGGGATGAGCGAGCTCTTCCCGGACTGGCGCGAGCGCGGCTGTCCGGTCGAAGCCGAGGTCGGTCCCGACGCGATGTGGTGGCTCACGCGGGCGGGCGCCACGCGCTTCGAGGGCGCGCTGTGCCCGCCGCAGCTCAAGAACCACGGCAACTTCATCGTGTCGATGAACCAGGTCGTGGGCTGGATGAAGGCCCAGGCCGAGGCGCTCGGCGTGCAGGTCTACCCCGGCTTCCCCGCCGCCGAGATCCTGTTCGAGGGTGGGCGCGTGATCGGCGTGCAGACGCGCGACTCCGGCCTGGACAAGCACGGCCAGCGCAAGGACGCCTACCAACCGGGGATGAACGTCAAGGCGGCCGTGACCGTCTTCGGCGAAGGCGCGCGCGGCCACCTCGCGAAGCACCTGATCCGGCGCCTGGGCCTGGACGAAGACCGCAATCCGCAGACCTACGGCACCGGCATCAAGGAGCTGTGGGAGGTCACGCCCGAGATCGGTGCCCAGTGGTGCGGAGCCGCCACGGGTGGCAAGGGCCGCGTCGTGCACACCGGCGGCCATCCACTCGGTTTCGACGGCTACGGCGGGAGCTGGATCTACGGGCTCCCCGGCAATCGCCTGAGCCTGGGCTACGTCGTCGGGCTCGACCACCACGACGCGCGGCTCGACCCGCACGCGCTGTTCGTGGCCTGGAAGCAGCACCCCGCGATCGCGAAGCTGCTCGCGGGCGGCAAGCTGCTGCGCTACGGCGCGAAGACCGTGCCCGAGGGCGGGTACTTCGCGATGCCCAAGCTCCAGGGCGACGGCTTCGTGCTGGTGGGCGACACGGGCGGGTTCCTGAACGCCAGCACGCTGAAGGGCGTGCACCTGTCGATCAAGTCGGGGCTGCTCGCGGCCGAGGCCATCGCCGACGCGCTGGCGGCGGGCGACACGAGCGGCGCGCGGCTGGCGCGCTACAGCGAGCTGTTCGAGGCCTCCTGGGCGCGCACGGAACTGTGGAAGGTGCGCAACTGGCGCCAAGCCTTCGACCAGGGCTTCCTGTCGGGGATGATCGACGCCGGCGTGCAGATGATCACGGGCGGCCGCGGCCTCGTGGCGCGCCGCCGGGGCCACGCCGATCACACCACGACGCGTCCGGTCAGCGCGTCGCGGATGACGAAGCCCGCGTACGACGACACGCGGTTCATGGACAAGCTGACCGACGTCTACCACTCGGGGACGGTGCACGAGGAGGATCAGCCCGCGCACCTCTTGGTCAAGGACGCCGCGATCTGCGTCGACCGCTGCACGCGCGAGTTCGGGAACCCCTGCCAGCACTTCTGCCCGGCCGCGGTCTACGAGTGGCCGTCGGAGAGCACGCCAGCGGGGCCGATCGTGAACTTCAGCAACTGCGTGCACTGCAAGACCTGCGACATCGCCGACCCCTACGAGAACATCGAGTGGGTCGTCCCCGAGGGCGGCGGCGGCCCCAAGTACCACGGCCTGTGAGTCGCGGCGCGCAGGCGTCGCGGGTCCAGCCCCGAGAAGAGACTGCAACCGGATGAAACTCGTCCACATCGAACCCCACGCGCGCCTCGACGCGCACGAACTCGTCGCCGTGCTCGTCGAGGAGGGCAGCAAGCCCGACGCGGGCAAGGAGCTCGCCGTGCGCGACTTCGCCTGGAAGGGCTTCCAGGGGGAGTTCCGCGAGGTGCGCAGCGCCGACGCGGCGCACCAGCGCGTGCTGGCCGTGGGCCTGGGCAAGCTCGCGAGCCTCGACGCCGAGCGCGTGCGACGGCTGGGCGCGCTCGTGGCGCAGAAGGCCGAGGCCGCGGGCGCCAAGAGCGCGGCGCTGCTCGTCCCGCGCGCCGTGGTCGAAAGGCTGGGTGCGCACGGCGCGGGCACGGCGCTGGCCGAGGGCGCGCTCCTGGGCGGTTACCGCTTCGAGAAGCGCAAGTCGAAGTCGAAGCCGGCCAAGCTCGAAACGCTCGCGCTGGTCGCACCCAAGGACCTCGGCCCAGGCATCGAGCGCGGCAAGGTCCTGGCGGCCGCCTGCGCCTTCACGCGCGATCTGCAGAACGACCCGGCCAACCTGCTGACACCCAAGGACCTGGCCGCGGCGGCCAAGGGACTCGCCAAGGCCGGGCGCATCACCTGCGCGATCCACGACGAGCGGGCCCTGAAGCGGCTCGGCATGGGCCTGCTCCTGGGCGTGGCCGCCGGGTCGAAGCAGCCGCCGCGCCTCGTTCACCTGCACTACAAGCCCAAGGGCAAGTCGAAGGGGCGGATCGCGCTGGTCGGCAAGGGGCTCACGTTCGACTCGGGCGGCATCTCGATCAAGCCCTCGGCCAAGATGGACGAGATGCGCTTCGACATGTCGGGCGCGGCCGCGGTCCTGGGCGCGTTCCACGCCCTGCGCTCGCTCGACGTGCCCTACGAGGTCCACGGCCTGGTCGGCGCGACGGAGAACATGCCGAGCGGCAACGCGACGAAGCCCGGCGACATCCACACGGCGATGAACGGCACGACGGTCGAGGTGCTCAACACCGACGCCGAGGGTCGCTTGGTCCTGGCCGACCTCCTGTGCTACGCAGGTGCCAAGGTGAAGCCCGACGTCGTGGTCGACCTCGCGACCCTGACCGGCGCGGTCGTCGTGGCGCTGGGACACGAGCTGGCCGGGATGTTCGCCTCGACGAGCGAGCTCGAGGCCGAGCTGCGTGCCGCCGGCGACGCGACCGGCGAGCGCCTCTGGCCGCTGCCGCTCCTCGACGTCCACAAGGAGGCGATGAAGGGCGTCTTCGCCGACCTGAAGAACATCTCGGGTGGCGACTTGGGCGCAGGCTCGAGCGCGGGCGCGGCCTTCCTGGCGCCGTTCGTGCCGAGCGGCGCGGCCTGGGCTCACCTCGACATCGCTGGCGTGGCTTGGGGCGGGTCGAGCCGCGACTGGGTCGGCGGCGCGCTGGGCTCGGGCTTTGGGGCGCGGCTGCTCGTCGAGTGGCTCACGAGCCGCTGAGCGCGCAGCCTGCCCGCGGCCGCCTCGCTTGCTCGCGCCGCGCGCGGGTGGGGGAAGGGGGGCTCGAACCCCCACGCCCTCGCGGGCTTCGGATTTTAAGTCCGATGCGTCTGCCGGTTCCGCCATTCCCCCCGCGCAGCGCGCGGAGTCTAGCGCGCTTTCGCACCCGGTCCGCTTGACCGTCCCGAGCGCCCGGCTACGCTTCGTCGTCTGTCTCCCGGCGGCATAGCCAAGTGGTAAGGCAACGGATTGCAAATCCGTTATTCCCCGGTTCGAATCCGGGTGCCGCCTCCAGCGCGCGATCAAGCAGCCAAACGCGCGCTGCTCTCCATGAGGTCAGGCCGAGAGCGCGACCCTGGGCCGGGCGCGACCAAGTCCGCCGCTGTGCCCGAACCCTGCCTCCACATCGCCCGGTGCTGGTTGAGCACCGCGCCGCCGCCGGGCTGGAGCTCGCGCCGACCGGCGACGACCGGTGCGGCGCGAGTCGATCACGGCCAACCCCTCAGGGGATCCAGATCACGCTGAGTGCATTCGAGAGGTTCCAGCCCGTGCCGCACGGCCCGGCCGGGTTGCGATACCAGACCTGGTAGTTCTGCACCCCAGGGCCGACCAACTGACCGCGCACGCTGACCGGAGCCTCCGTCAACGCCGGATAGCTCGAGCTCCCGGCATGCGGCTTGGTTGCCAGGCGCACGATCGTGCCGTTCGCGCAGCGCCGGCCGTCACCGAACGGGACGTCGATGGCCAGGCTGGCCTGGAAGAACGTCGCGAACCCGGCCGGCGGCAGGCCGACGACGTCGAGCGCCAGTCCGTCCGCCGAGAGTGACGTCAGTCCGCTGCCGGTCAGGCGGGCACCCGCACCCGTCGAGTTCACACACCCTGCACCCGAGCCGGGCGGGCCGTCGTTGCCGCAGGGGCAGGCGCTCTCGCCGAAGCAGAACGGCGTGCCGCCCAGGATCTCGCACTCGTCGGGGATCCCGTTCGCGTTCGCGTCCGGGCTTGCGAGGCCCGCCACGTCGCACCCGTCGGGGATCCCGTTCAGGTTGCAGTCCGGTGCTCCGGCGGCGATGGCGCACAGGTCGCCGAGCCCGTCGAGGTCGCAGTCGGCCTGATCGGCGTTCGGGATCGCCGGGCAGTTGTCGCAGGCGTCACCCACACCATCCGCATCCCCATCGTCCTGGGTCGGGTTGGCGAGCGCATCGCAGTTGTCGATGCAGGACGGCACGCCGTCGCCGTCGGGGTCGTCCTCGGAGACTCCGCAGCCACAGGCGCCAGGGTCGGTCTTCAGAGGATCGGCAGGGCAGCCGTCGAGGCAATCGACGACGCCATCCGCATCGCTGTCCGGGCTCGCGGTGGTGACCCAGACCGAGCAGGTCGCGACGTTCGAAGCCTCGTCCGTGATCGTGAGGACCACGAGGGTGGCACCCAGCCCCAGGATCGCGCCCGGCGGCGGGTTCTGCTCGATGGTCACGGAGCTGCAGGTGTCCGTGGCCGCGACACCGGCGCGCAGGTCGGGCAACTCGGACTGGCAGCGCGTGTCGGCCGGGATCGTCAACCGCGTCGCGCAGGCCGTGACCTCCGGTGGTGTGACATCCGCCACATCGACGAGGACCTCGCACGCGCTGGAGTTGCCCGACGCGTCGAGCGCCGTGAGCGTGACGATCGTCCCGCCGAGGCCGAGCAGGGTCCCGGCCGCTGGGCTCTGGCTCAGCGTCACCGGGCCGCAGTCGATCACACCCACGGATGAGGTCAGGTCCGGCAGGGCCGCCAGACAACCTGGACCGGCGCTCAGCGCGAGCGGAGCGGGACAGGTGATCTCGGGCGGCGTCGTGTCGAGCACGCTGAACGTCGTCGAGCACGTGGCGGGGTTGCCGGCCGCGTCGGTGACGGTGAGCACGACCTCGATCGTGCCCGCGCCGACGAGCGTGCCGGGGGCCGGGACCTGCGTCACGCTGACCGTGCCGCACTCGTCGCTGGCGACGACGAGGCCGGTGAGGTCCGGTACGGCGGCCGAACAGCCGGCGCCAGCCGGCGCGCTCTGCGCCGGAGCGCAGCTCGTGATCTCGGGCGGCGTCGTGTCGAGCACGCTGAACGTCGTCGAGCACGTGGCGGGGTTACCCGCCGTGTCGGTGACGGTGAGCACGACCTCGACCGTGCCCGCGCCGACGAGCGTGCCGGGGGCCGGCACCTGCGTCACGCTGACCGTGCCGCACTCGTCGCTGGCGACGACGAGGCCGGTGAGGTCCGGCACGGCAGCCAGACAGCCGGCGCCAGCCGGCGCGCTCTGCGCCGGAGCGCAGCTCGTGATCGCGGGCGGCGTCGTGTCGAGCACGACGAAGTTCGTGATGCACGTCGCCGGATTTCCGGCGGCATCCAGGACCGTGAGCACGACGTCGGTTCCCGGGGTGCCAACCAGCGTGCCCGGCGCTGGAACTTGCGTCACGCTGATCGCGCCGCAGTCGTCGCTCGCGACGACCAAGCTGGTGAAATCAGGGACTGCGGCGAGACAGCCGGCCCCAGCCGGTGCGCTCTGCGGTGGCGCGCAACTCGTGAGCGTGGGAGCGACGGTGTCCGTCAGGGACCACGTCAGCGTGAACGGCCCGCCTGGGAAATCGAGCATGCGCGCGAACCCGGAGGTCGCCACGCGCAGCAGCAGGGTCTCGCCGGTCTGGACGACCAGCGTGATCCGCGAGCCCGGGGAGCACGCGGCGCCGCCCTGGTCGTTGCAGCTCGAGCCGAATGGCGCGCGCTGGTTCGAGGCGCTCGTCGTGGGGCACGCCGAGTGGGCGGAGAGCACGGTGTCGGTCGCACCACACGTGGCGAAGGTCACCGTGCCCGCGCACGGCGCGGTCCACGCGAACCAGACGTCCTCGTGGGTCGCGAGCGGGGCGCAGCTCGCGAGCTGGTTCGACCACAGGAGCGATGGCGCACCGGTCGCTCCGAGGGTCGTCCCCGCCGCGGAGCCGCTCGGGCCGCTGAGCGGCTGTGGGCTCGGGCAGTCGTCGTTCGCCGGAGTCGGATTGCAGCGCAGTGCGAGTTGGTAGTTTCCCGACTCGGATGGGGCGGCGTGCACCAGGATGCGGTAGGTCTCACCGCCCGTCGCCGCCCAACCGATGCGCGCACGACCGTCGTTGAAGAGAATGTCCGCGTTGTCGTTGGCCGTCGTGCACACGAGCGATCCGCAGGCTCCGCGGAAGACCGTCACGCGCGGGTTGTAGAAATCGAGCGGTAGGACCTCGACCTCCAGGCTGCCGGAGACCGCAGGCGTCACCACGTACCAGACCCCGGCCGAGACCACTTCGTTCGAGGAGTCGATCTCCGAGCCGCCGGGCCCCAGACAGGTGGGGAGCGGACCGTCGAACGTCGCCCCGACCGTCCGGCCCAGGATCGTCGTGGGGCAGGTGATCGCCAGCGCGTCCTGACACGCATCGTTCGCGGGCGGTGCCGGAGGCTCGATGGCGGCCAGGATCTCGAACAAGCCAGGAACGCCCTTGTCCTCGACGCGGATGTAGAGGACCTGGCCGTCGTAGTCGAAGCGAGCCGTGGCGCAGGAAGCCGGGCCGCCGCACGGCGTGCCGCCGCAGTCGTCGTTGCAGGCGTACTCCCAGTTGCCGCAGAACTCGTGGATCGAGACCACGGTGTCGATGCCCGCTCCGCACGTGCTCACGTTGAGGTCGTGGCCCGCGATTCCGGCGACGGCGAACCAGACGTCGTTGCCGTCGACCGTGCCGCACGAGGAGAACACGCCATCCGGCGTCGCACCGATCGTCCAGGCCGGGGTCAGCTCGCCGGGCCTGAGCGTGAGGGGACTGAAGCACAGGTCGTTGCCGGGCAAGCCGTTCACGGTGTAGTCGATCCGGTACTGGCTGCTCGAGCCCCCGGGCAGGAGGCCACCGACGCGGGAACTCCCCGGCGTCGGGAAATCCACCGAGCTGACCTGGAGCACGTACCTCACCCCGAACTCCACCGGGATGGAGGCGGTGATCGGGCCACACGGGCCGGCGGGGCCGGCGTTCAGGAACGTCGCGATCGGACAGGCGCTGCCCGACGCGAGCTGGTTCACGATCACGCTGACGGGAAACTGGGCCGCGAGGGTGAAGTCGAACGTGCCGGTCGTCGGTGAGGTGAACGCCAGCCAGTCGACGCTGCGGATGTTGTGGTTGTGGAGCGCCTGCCCGAGGAACGTGCGCGTCGTGATGTCGACGGGCAGCAGCTCGAGCGGCTGCAAGGTCTGGTTGGCGCACCCGGCGTTCATCGCCGGTCCGAAGGCCGGCTCGAGCTCGCGGTAGGCTGCGGGTGGGTAGCTCGCCGGGCACGTCGGGCAGGGGAGCGCCGTCGTGCAGGGGGCACCGAGGTCGGAGATCTCGAGCACGAACGAATCCGTCGAAGCGCCGCCCAGCCACGGCGCGACCCACACGTAGTAGGTGCGACCGAGCTCCGTGCACCACGCGACGGAAGCTGCGAGGCCAGCGCACCCCGGCCCGGCGTCGTCCGCGGCCGCGACGACCAGGAGGTTGTCCGCGGTCCCACACAGGACGAGGAGCACGGTGTCGAGATCACCCGCTGTGGGGCAGGTCGAGGCGCGCAGCGTCGTGCCGGTCCCCGTCACCCGGTACCAGAGTCCGCGCCGCATCGCATCCGAGGGCGACACGGAGGAGATCAAGGTTCCCCCGCCCATCGCCGTGTTCGTCGGTCCGACGAACGGGATGCCCGCCGACGGAGTGCGCAGGATGGCGTTCGATTCGCGGTGTGCGCCGGTGAAATCGCCTGTGATCTGAGCTCCGAGTCCGTACGGTCCGGCGATCTCGATCGCACCTGCTGCGTCGTCGTTGGCCGGCGTCGACGCGGCTGCCACGTGCAGTGGCATCCACAGGCTCCCGTGCAGGGGGCCGTCGACGAGATCGACCCGCAGGTGGCGCGGGCCCACCGCCGTTGCTCCGTCGATGGGGATGACGCAGGTGTAGATGCCGTCGCCCGCCACGTCGTCGCCGCCCGTACCGTCGTCGCGGATCGGAGTTCCGGGGGCGCCGCCAACGGGCGTCAGATCCACGCTGGCGACGACTCCATAGCGGGCCGCGGCGTCCGCGCAGGCGAAGGGCGAGAGCAAGAGGCGCGTGCCGCCACCCTGGGGCGCGATCTGGGGGAAGCAGGTGCCGGCACCGGACAGGCCGCCGACGGGTCCCAGTGCGGCGTTCCGGGGTGAGGGGAAGAAGAAGGCGAAGAACTCGTCGCCGCTGTAGAAGCCGTCGCGGTCGCCGCATTCGCGTCGCCAGAGGCTCGTCCCACTGCGCAGCTCGGGCGCATCGGACGCGGCTGCGCCGTAGCTCACCCAGTCGACGAGCAGCGGGCTCGACGTCGGGTTCGTGGGCAGCGGGGTCGTGGACAGTGCCAGAGCGACGTCGCCGACCTCAGGGAGGTCGAGGACGGCCAGGTCGTCCGCCGCCGGGAGCGGCAGCGCCTGTCCGGGAGAGACGAGCGGGCCATCGCAGACGACCAGGAAGCTCGAGCGGGCCGCGATCGTGCCCGTCAAGGCGTGCACGAGCCACGTCGAGCCGGACTGGACCTGGAGGGACCAACCGTCCAGGACGATGGGAGACGCGCTCGGGTTGAAGAGCTCGACGTAGTCGCGCTCCATGGTTGGCGCGTAGTTCTGGCTCGATGCATGCAGGCCGCTGATCCGGATGATCGCGCTCGGGTCGCGCACCGTGACGAGCACGTGGCAATCGGTGGCGTTCGAAGACGGATCCTCGAACGTGATCGTCACCGCGTGATCGCCGAGGGGCAGGCTGGTTCCCGGCGGCGGCGTCTGCGAGATCGTCGCGATGCCGCAGGCGTCCGTGGCCTGGGCCAGGGAGCGCAAGTCGGGCAGCACTGCGGGCGCCGGGTAGCTCGCGTCGAGCACGAGTTCCTGCGGGCACGACTGCAAGGCCGGAGGCGTCGTGTCCGCCAGCGTCCAACGCAGCGTGAAGTCGCCGCCCGGCGCAGCACCGACGCCGACGCCGACGCGCACGTAGACGGTCTGCCCAGCGTCGATGAAGCCACTGACCCGTGCGCCCGGCGTGCAGCCAGACCCACCGGAGTCGTTGCACAGCCCGCCGATCTGGTTCGAGCTGAATGGTCCCTGGCACGCCGAGTGGAACGAGACGGTCGAGTCGTAGCCACCGCAGGTGTCGACGGTCAGCGTCTGCAGGCACGCGGCCGTATTCGTGTAGGCGTACCACACGTCGAAATAGCCGTAGTTCGGCATGCAGCTCGGCCAACTGCCCGACACGCTCGCCGTCGCGCCGGTCGTCGTGCCCGCGAGCGAGCCCGTCAGGCCCGCGAGCGGGATCGCCGCGCTGCAGTCGTCGTTGGCCGGGGTCGGCGCCGACGAGGCTCTCAGCGTGAACTCGACCGGTGTCGCGTTCGAGGACGGACCGACCAGGACGAGGTAGGGCGTCCCGGCCTGCGCGACGAAGGCCACCTTCGAGGTGTTCGGGGATACGCGGATGTCGTCGTTGGCGGTCACGCACACGAGTGCGCTACAGCCGGCCGAGGCGTCGAAGACCCACAGCTTCGTGTTCGACGAGCTCAGGAGCGTGTCGAGCACGACCGTTTCGGTGACCGGGTGCGTCAGCGCGTACCAGACCCCGTTCGTGTACGTGAAGTTCTGGGTTCCGGAGCCTGACGGCCCCGCGCAGGCCGGAGGCAGCGGCGATTCCGCCGTCGCGCCAGTGGTCGCACCGCTGACGGTCCCAGGGATCGTGAGCGGGAACGCGGCGCTGCAGGCGTCGTTCACGGGCGTGACCGCCAACGTGAGGCTGAAGCTCCCGCCAGCACCCGCGCCGCTCGCGACCCGCACCAGGACGCTCTCGCCGCTCGCCAGCAGGCGGCTCACGCACGCTGCCGGCCCGCCGCAGGGCGCGCCGCCGCAATCGTCATTGCAGTCGAGCTCGGTGCCGCCACACGCGTCGTGGAGCGAGAGCACCGTGTCGCTCGCCGAGCCGCAGGTCGAGGCCGTGAGGTAGACCGGCCACGCGGCCGTGTAGCGGTACCAGACGTCCTTCGAGAGGCCCGCGCCCAGGTCGCAAGTTGCGACGCCATCGTGCGTGGCGAAGGCCGTCGAGCCCGTCACGGTCCCAGACGAGAGCGGGATCGCCGCCGTGCACTCGTCGTTGGGTGGGGTCGCCGTGTTCGCCACGACCGTGAACTGATGCCACGTGACCGTGTACGGATTGCCCGCGGCGAGCTGGTTCGTGATCGGCGTCGTGCCGCTGGAGTCCGTGATCGAGAAATCGAAGTCCTGCGCGGCCGTGGAGCTGGAGTTGCGCACGAGGCCCCCCCCGAAGTCGAGCAGGGCTCCGCTGACGAAGCGATCGTCGCTGGTCGCCGTCTGGTTGCTCGCGGTGTTCGACGTGCCGACGGCGACGTAGTAGGTCCCCGGCGTGAACGTGCGCGTGATGCGCGACTGCAGGCTGGTCCCGGGGCTCTCGTCGTCGTTCAGGTACCCGGGGATCGGCACGAAGCTCGCGTCGTAGACGAAGATCTCCGTGTCGACGCTGGTCTGTCCGACCGTGGAGATCGTGATCGGGCCCTCGAGGAACGTCGTCGCGATCGAGGTCGGGGTGACGACGTCCGTGCCGAGCGTGGCGACGTAGGCGGCGGTCGTGGTGCTCGTTCCGGTGATGCGCCAGTAGAGCTCCTCCTCGGCGCCGAACCCGTACCAGACGTTCATGCGCGGCGGCGTCGTGGCCGTGCTCGTGGTCTGGATCGTGGTGTCGCTGGTCGGGTTCGGTGTGCCACCGACACCCACCGTGCCGCTCTGCGTGAGTCCACGGACCGTGCCCGTGTGCCCCGCGGTTCCGCCCGTGGTGATCGTCAGGCGATGCCGGTAGATGCCCGGTGGGAGCGGCGCCGTGCGGACGCGGAACGTGTCGGCGGTCGTCGACAGCGCGCTGCCCGCGGTCGTCGCTGAGCCTGTCGTGGTTCCGGTCAGGAAGTCTCCCGCGACGAGGCCCAGCGCGGGCGTCGCCTCGGACTTCGTGCCGTTGGGTTCGGCTTCGGGAAAGCTGGTCTGAGCGTGGGCGGAAACGGCGAGGACGGCCAGGGTCGACAGACCGCTGGCGGCGAGGAGGCGAGGCAGCATGAAGCGAGTCTCCAGCCGCAGGAGCCACGGGAATGGTCCTGCGGGAGGGGGGGCAGGGAACGGGAATGGAGAGGGGAGGCTCTCTGCTCAGAACGTAGCAGGGCTGCTCCCATCCGGGGAGGCCTCGCGTTCGAGACACTTCGTCGACGACATCGAACGAGCCGCCTGCCCAACGCGCCGCGAGCCGCGCGGCGCACGGGGCCGATCCGTGGAGGAGAGTCGCTCGCGGTGGCCGCGCGCGGAGTCGATGCGCAGCGACCCGCAACTCGACACGTCTCATTCCGAGGCGCGGGTCTGGTTTCGCGTTGCGGTGCGCTGGGTTACCGTCCGCGCCCATGGAGCGCCGCACCGCCTGGCTCGCGTTCTTTCGGGCAGCGATCGGGGTGCTGACCGTGTTCGCGGTCGCGGGGCTCGTGGTCGAGTTCGGCGTGCCGCTCGAGCCCTGGGCGCGGGGCCTGATCCGCGGGGGACAGCTCGTGCTCGTCGGGCTCTTCGCACTGCACGCGGCCCTGGCCCTGGCCTGGGCCCGGGATCGCCGCGCGCACCTGCGCCGTTCCTGGCTGGAGGTCGCGCTCCTGGTCCTGATCCTGGTCGACATCGGGATCGGCCTGGCGCTGACGCGGCGTGGCCCCTTGGCGGGTGCCTGGTTCGTCGGCGTGCAGGTCTATCTGCTCGCGCGCCTCGTCCTCTCTGTGGCGCACGTCCAAGAGGCGCTCTCGCGCCGCGCGCTGCGGCCGGCGTTGTGGCTGTTCTCCCTCTACGTCGGCGCGGCCTTCGCGGGCGCGTGCTTGCTGCTCCTGCCGCTGGCGCGAGCCGCGGACACGACGCCATTCTCGTTCACGGACGCGTTCTTCACGGCGGCCAGCGCGGTCTCCGTCACCGGCCTGTCCGTGCGCGATGTCGGCTCCGAGCTCTCCTTCCGCGGCCAGGTGCTGCTGCTCGCGCTGATCCAACTCGGCGGGCTGGGGCTCGTCATCCTGGCCTGCGCGGCGGGCTTCGCCGAGCGGGGTCGCCTCTCGCTCAAGGAGTCGCGCCTCCTGGCCGAAGCCGTGGGGCTCACGGATCCGGGCCGGCTGCGGCGCTTCCTCGGGTTCGCGATCGTCTTCACGCTGGCCGTGGAGGCCGTGGGCGCTGCAGCGCTGTGGCTCGCCGTGGACGGCCGCGACCTCGAGGGCCACGACCGGGCCTGGTGGAGCGTGTTCCACGCCGTGTCCGCCTTCTGCAACGCGGGCTTCATGCTGTCCCCCGCGAGCCTGGCCGCGTTCTCGGGCGACGTGGCGGTGCTGGCCACGTTCGGCGTGCTGATCGTCCTGGGCGGGCTGGGCTTCGCCGTGCACATGGACTTGCTGGCGCTGCGCCCGCTGTCCGTGGCGACGCTGCGCTGGCTGCGCTGGAGGCTCTCGGAGTCCGCGTTCTGGCCCTGGCGACACGCCGTGTTCCAGGGCGCGGCGCCGCCGCGGCTTTCGCTCTCGACGAAGCTCGTGCTGGCCACCAGCGCCGTGCTGATCGCCATCGGAACCCTGGCGTTCCTGCTGGCCGAGCGACGCGGCGTGCTGGCCGGAGCCAGCGCCGGCGAGCAGTGGCTGTGCGCCCTGTTCGCCTCGGTCTCGGCGCGCACCGCCGGGTTCCAGACGGTCGATCTGGCGCCGCTCACCGGCCCGGCGATCCTGGCCACGATCCTGCTCATGGCCGTGGGCGCCTCGCCCCTGTCGACGGGCGGCGGGGTCAAGACCTCGACGCTGGCCGTGGCGGCCTTGACCCTGCGCGCCATGACGCGCGACCGGACCGAGGTCGAGGCCTTCGGGCGCTCGATCCCGCGCCAGGTCGTGAACGCCTGCGTGGCGATCACGGCGCTCTACGGGCTGGCGGTGCTGGCCGTCACGACCGCGCTGCTCGCGACGCAGGACGCGCTCGCGTTCGAGGAAGCCGTGTTCGAGAGCGTGTCGGCGCTCTCGACCGTGGGGCTGTCCCTGGATGCCACGGCACGCCTCGACGACGCGGGGCGCTGGATCGTCGCCGGGGCCATGCTGATCGGTCGGATCGGGCCGCTGGCCTGCCTGTGGACCTTCGTCTCGCGCGGTCGCGCCTTGCGCTACCGCTATCCGGAAGAGAACGTGATCGTCTCGTGAAGGAGCCCGCGTGAAGGTCGCCGTGGTCGGTCTGGGCCTGTTCGGGCGCGCGCTGGCCGTCGATCTGGCGCGCGCCGGCGCCGAAGTCGTGGCCGTCGACACGGACCAGGAGCTGATCGATGGTGTGCGCGACGACGTGGCCCTGGCCGTGTGCCTGGACGCGACGGACGAGCGCGAGCTGCGCGCGCAGGGCATCGACAAGGTCGACGTGCTCGTGGCCTCGATCGGGAACGACTTCGAGGCCAACCAGCTCCTGGTCGTCCTGGCGCGCGAGCTGGGCATCCCCAAGGTCGTGGCCCGCGCGCCGTCCGCGAACCACGCGCGCATCCTGAAGCTGCTCGGGGCGCACGAGGTCGTGCTCCCCGAGATCGAGGTCGCGGAGCGGACCGCGCGCGCCTTGCTGTCAGGGGCCTGAGGCGGAGAGCCGCTGCGCCAAGGCCAGGAGCGCCACGCGGTTCCCGAGGTTCCACAGGCCCTGCGCCTGGAGGCCCGCGAGCAGCTCCGCGCCGCCCAGGAGTTCCTCGGCGCGCGCCAGGTAGAGCGGCACGGGCTCCAGCTCGTAGGCGTAGGCCAACGAGCACCAACACTGCCAACCGTCGCCCCCGTCCGCCGTGCCATCGGCAGGCGGCGGGCCGCAGAAGGGCGGGTGGGACGCGTCGAGGTCGCCCACCGCCAGCTTGCTCCACGGGGCGTGGTGCGCCGTGCTCCAACCCGGCGGCGTGGCCATCGCGCGGAACGAGGCGCGCAGCACGCGCCGCAGCGCGGCTTGGCGGGCCGGATCGGTGCCGTCCAGGACGCTCCTCTGCACGCCGACCAGCGCGTGCTCGGTGATCGCCTGCTCGATGGACTGGCGCGCGCGGTACTGGCCGCCGAAGAGCTGCTCGTAGACGGTGGCCTGCACGAACCCGCTGCAGGCCGACTGCCCGACGTCCACGACGTCGACGACCCGCCGGAACCAGGGACGCGCGCGCAGTCGCCAGTCCTCGTCGGCCAGGGCGTGCCAGGCGGTGACGGCGTCCAGTCCCCAGGCTTCGAGTCGCCCGAACACGAAGCCCTGTCGCGGGTGGGCCGCGACGTAGTGCTCGTCCGCGCCGAGGCCGGTGGGGATGTAGTGATCCCAGGCCGAGTTCGGCAGCTCGTTGTACGACATGCGGAACAGCGCGGCGTGCAACGCCAGCGCCTCCTTGGCCAGCGTGTCGTTGCCGATCCAGGCCAGCGCCTTGGCTGGCGCCGTGTAGCGCACGAGGTGCTCGAGGTCGATCGGCTGGTGTGCCAGGAGATCGGCCTCGTAGAGCGGCGCGCGCCCCTGCGCTTGCACGGCGTCCACCTGGAAGCGCGGCGCGGTCGTGAACCCGAACGGGTCCGCGGCCCACAGGATCGGCGTCAGGAAGCACCACACCTGGAGGTACGTGCCGTTCGGTCCGGTCGCCGTCCAGCGCGTGTACTCGGCCGGCGCGCCGCCCTCGTCGTAGAGCGCCACGGGCTGGCGGTCCGTCGCCATGCGATGCCGCATGGCGAGCAGGCGGTAGCCTGCGTTGGAGGCCGCCTCCAAGGTCTCGACCCCGGCATACAGGTCGATCTCGTCGCCGCCCGCCATCCCGCCGTGCTGGATGCCCCAGGGGTGTGCCCAGCCCAGGGCCGGGGAGAGCAGCGGGTAGCCCGGCGCCGATCCGGTGCGGAGTGCTGCGGCCACGAAGGCGTAACGGGATTCGAGCTGCGCGGCGATCAGCCCCGGCGACAGATGGTCGAGGCGCGGCAACACCTGGCGCTGCGGGAAGTAGGCCGCGGTCGCCGGGTTCCACCAGGAGTGGAGCGCGCCTCCCTGCGCGTTCGTCCCGCGCCGCGCGAAGCCCAGGTTCTGGTCGCGCGCGTAGTCGATGGCCTTGGCGGCGTCGGCCTGGTGCGCGAGCACGAGCCGCCGCACGGTCTGCGCCTGGATCGGGAACAGGTGCAGACGTCCGCCCGCCAGCCGCTCGACGAGCGGTACGCGCGTCGACGCGGGTGTCGCGACCGGATCGCCCATCGCCGAGTCCGGTGCGTCGGCCCAGGCAGACCAGCCCGCGGGGAGCCACAGGTCGAGGCTCTCGAAGTAGATCGGCCCGACCGGATCCTCGGCGGTCGTCGCGGGGTCGCGGCCCGTGTGGCCGTTGTGGAGCAGGAGGTCGAGCGAGACGACGGGCTCGCCGCGCCAGGCGCGGAAGATGGCGTGCACGCCCATGAGGTGCGGCAACGTGCCTTGCGGGCCGGGGACCGTGGCCAAGGGCGTCAAGGTCGTGACGCTGCGCCATTCTCGGCAGGCCGTGCCATCGCGCAGCGTGCGCGTCTCGATCTCCGGCGCGCGCAGCAGCGCCTCGTACTCGTGACCGAAGACGTCACGGGCGGTCAGTCGCAGGCGCGCGGCGGGGCGCAAGACCTCCTCGACGGCGGGGTGCGCGGCGAAGGCCGGCGGCTGGTGTGGTGCGGACACGACGGCGTACTCGATCCGCGCGCCGGGCGCGGCCTGCGCCGGGGCGCGCACGCGCGCCAGGACCTCGACGACCGAGGCCCCGTCGCTGGCGTCGGGATGGCGCGCGACGACCTCGACCTGCGTGGGCACGAGCAGGCCGCCGGCGTCGCGCACGGCGAACGGGGACAGGCGGTCGTCACGCGGGAACGTCCCGGGCGGGACAGGCAGCGTGCCGCGCACAACGAACTCCGCGGAGGCGGGCGCCGCCAACGCCAGGCGGCCGACCTCCGGCGCGGCGCTCGACTGCGTCAGGCTGCCGGGAGCGACAGCCGTCGGACCCGGCGCGCAACTCGCGACCCAGCAGGCGGCGATGAGCGCGGGCCCGAGCGCCGCGCGAACACGCTCGGCGCACGGGCGCGCACAGGTGCGGAGCACGATGGATGACCTCGGTCGGAGACGCGCCGCGCGTGGCGCGGCGCCGGTGCCTCCCGCGAGGGTCTGCCCGTGACGACGCGTCACTCCCCGGAGAGGGGCGCGAGCTTACTGGGCAGATTAGGAAACCGCAATCTGGTCCCGGCGGGGCCTGCGGCCCGGTCCTCAGGGGCCGGCGTGCCCGGCCCCGGGGACCGTCCCGGCCTGGAGCGCCTGGGCCAGTTGCGTGAGCGCCGCCCGGTTCTGCCAGTTCACGAGCGGGTTCCCGGTCAGCGTGGCGACCAGGTCCAAGCCACCCAGCATCGCCGAGGCCTTCTGCAGGAACAGCGCGTCGTGCGTCAGCTCGTAGCCGTAGGCCAGGCTGGACCAGGCCTGGTAGTGGTCCGCGAAGCCGTAGTTCCCGTCCGTGGGGATCGTCGTGCAGAACGGCGGCGCCGCCATGTCGAACGGCCCGACCGCCATCATGGCCCACGGCCCGTTGTGGACGTTGCTCCACACGTAGGGCGAGACCATGGCATACAGCGCGCGGCGCAGGACCTCGTTGAGGCGCGCAGAGTGCGCGGGGTCCGCGTCCTCGAGCACGGTCTCGCGCAGGCCCACGAGCGCGTTCTCCATGATCGCGGCCTCGATCGACTGCCGGCAGCGGTACTGGCCACCGAACACGTTGTACTGCGGCGAGGCCTGGATGATGCCGCTGCAGGCCGACTGACCCCGCTCGAGCATCGCGACCAGGTCACGCGCCCAGGGCAGGAGCTCGGCGCGCCAAGCATCGTTCATCGTCGAGTACGCGCACAGCACCGCGTCGAGGCCCCACGACTCGCCGCGCCCGAAGGCCAGCCCCATCCCGGGGTAGGCCGCGACGTAGTTCTGCATCGCGAGCATGCCGGTCGGGATGATGTTGCCCCACAGGTCCTGGGGCAGGTTCGAGTAGCCGAACAGGAAGCCCTCGGCCTGCGCCACGAGGTCCTCCTTGGCGAGCGTGTCGTTGTCGAGCCACAGGAGCGTCTTCGCCGAGCGCGTGTAGCGCACGAGGTGCTGCCAGTCGATGGGCTCGAACGCGAGCAACTGCCCCTCGTACCACGGCGCGCGGCCCGCGGCGGCGACGGCCGCGACCTGGTGGCCGGGCGCGGCGCCGTACCCGAACGGGTCCGACGCCCAGAACATCGGGGCGTTGTACCACCAGATCGGCAGGAAGCTGCCGGCCGAAGCGTGCACGACCCAGTCCTTGGCGCGCGCCGCGCGGCCGTCCGCGTCGAACATCACGTTGGGCTGCCGGTCCGTGTACATGCGCAGCCGCAGTTGAGCCGCGCGCAGGCCCTCGACGGAAGCCGCCTGCGCCACGTCGGCCCCGTCGTACAGGTAGATCTCGGCGCCGCTGACCATGCCGCCGTCCTGGATGCCGAAGGGGTGCGCCCAGCCCAGGTTCCCCGACTCGATCGGGTACGTGCCGGTGGCGCCGGAGCGGACCTGCGCCGCGAGCGCGTTCCACTCGGCGGACAAGGCGGCTCGCAGCGCCGGCTCGTTGTTCGCGCCCAGGTCGGGGAGCGCGTGACGCTGGGGGAACCAGCGGCCGATGGCCCCGTTCCACCACGAGAAGTGCTCACGACCGCTGCCGTTCACGCCCGGTCGGCAGAAGGCCACACCCTCCTCGCGCAGGAAGGCCTCGGCGCGAGCCTCCGCGCCAGCGCGCGCGATGACCACGCGGCGGTGGAACTGCGCGAGTGGCGGCATGACGTGCAGCGCGCCGCCTTCGATCGCGCGCACGAGCGGCTTCACGGCGCGCTCGTCCTGGACCAGGCACGGACCGGACCAGGGATTGTCGACGGCCTCCAGGATCGTCCACCCGGCCGGCACGGAGAGCTCCAGCGACTCGAAGTACAGCTTGCCCAGCGGGTCGTCGTCGCTCGTCGAGGCATTGCGCCCGCTGAACGCGTTGTGGATGCGCAGGTCGATCGAGACGAAGTCCTCGCCCGTCCAGCGCGTCACGTAGGCGTGCGCGCCCATCAGGTGGGGCAGCGTGGCGGTCGGTCCGCCCGTGGGCGCGAGCGGCCTGAGGACCTCGTGGGTCGCGACCTCGGAGAGCACGCGGCCGCGCTTCAGGCTGCGCGCCGAGTCCGTGAGCCCGCGACCATCGGCCCACAGGTCGGCCTCGTAGGCGTGTCCGAACACATCGCGCGCGAGGAGGCGGAGCGCACCGGGCTCCGAGAGCAGGCTCTCGACGTGCACGCTCGGGAGCGTCGAGCCCGCGCCGTGCGGTTGGTAGACGACGTCGTAGCGCACGCGCGCCCCAGGCGCCGCGCTCGCGGGGCGGTCGACGCGCGCGAGCACCTGGACGACGTCCGCGCCATCGGCGGCGCGCGGCCAGCGCGTCACGGTCTCGATCTGGGCCAGCGCGACGACGCCGTCGGGCCCGCGCAGTTGGAACGGCACGCTCGTCGACGGCTCGACGTGCGTGCGCGCCGGCACCGGCAGCGTCCCGCGCACGACGAAGGGCGTGATGGCGGGGATCACGACCTCCAGGGAGCCCACCACGTCGCCCGGCGCAGCCAGGTCCGCGAGCGCCGGCGGCGGGCCGTCGTCCACGACGCCGTTGCCGCCGCTGGGCCCTTGCGCCGACGAGGGGCTCTCCTCGCCCCCGTCGAAGGTGCAAGCGGACAGCGCGCAGGCCGCGGCGAGGGCCGCGGCGATGGACCGGTGCGTGAGCGCGCCGTGACGAGGGCGCGCTCCCAAGCTGGAGCTCATGGATGTCTCTTCCCGCGCCGTCGCCTGCCCGCGACCGGCACGGAGCGTCGATCGGCCGGGCGCCCCGGGGATCTGGAATCGCCGCCGCTTCCGGCGCTTGTGCGCCAGCCTCGCAGCGCCGATCCTCGTGCGCCCATGCCGCGCGCGATCCGCACGAGGAAGCTCCTGCTGGCGGCCGCCGTGCTCGTCGCGGGCCTCCTGGCGGTCGAGGCGGCGGCGCGGGTGCGCTTCTACCTCCAGTACGGAACGTTCTTCCGCGTGCACACGTTCGCGGTCGACCCCGCCTCGGGCCTGCGCATCCCGCCGCCTTCGCGCGACACCGGGGCGATCCGCATCGACGAGCGCGGCTTCCGCGGGGAGGGGCTGGACGTCCCCAAGCCCGCGGGCCGCGTGCGGCTGGCCTTCCTGGGCGCGTCGACCACGTTCTGCGCCGAGGCCTCGAGCAACGCCGCCACCTGGCCGAGCCTGGTCGTCGCCGCGCTGCGCGCGGCGCACCCCGCGGCGGACCTCGACTTCGTGAACGCGGGGGTCGCGGGCTACGTCCTGGACGACCTCTTGAAGAACCTGGAGCACCGCGTCGCGCCGTTGGCGCCGGACGTGGTCGTGATCTACGAAGCCACGAACGACCTGACGAAGTGGACGCGCGAGCTGGCGCGCGAGCAGGGCGTCTACACCGGCCACGCGGATGGCGACAGCTGGCTGTCGGAGACCTCGCTCGCCTGGCACCTCGTCGAGAAGAACCTGCTCGTGCGTGCCCGCCAGCAGCAGGCCGCGAGCGCCGCCGGGCGCCTGGTCCTGGACGAGGCGCGCATCGTGCCGCCCTTCCGCGAGCGCCTGGAACGGCTCGTGGCGCGCGCGCGCGAGCTCGCACCCTGCGTGGTGCTCGTGACGTTCGCGCAGGCCGCCCGCGCGGGCCAGGATGCGCGAGAGCGCGAGCAGGCCTGCGTCACGCACGCCTACTACATGCCCTACATCAGCCACGCCGCCGTCGTGCAGGGCTTCGCCGCCTACAACCGCGTGATCCGCGAGGTCGCGCGCCACCAGGGCGTGGGTCTGGTCGAGGGCGAGGACACGATCCCGGCCGACCGGGCGCACTTCGCCGACTCGGTGCACTTCACCGACCTGGGGTCGCGCGCCCAGGCCCAGCGCGTCGCGGCGGGCCTGCTCGCCGATGGGTGCGTCTCGGGCCTGCTCGCACGCTGACCGGCTCCCGCCGCTCGTCCGGCGGGCCGAGCCGTCAGCGCGCGTGCGCCGCGCCGACGGACACCGCCTGGGCGCGCTCCAGCTCGGCCTCGGTCAGCTCGAGCACGAGCTCCTCGAAGGACGTCCGCGGTCGCCAGCCGAGCTCGGCCCGCGCGCGCGAGGCGTCGCCGCGCAGGTCCTCGACGTCCAGCGGGCGCAGGAGCGCGGGGTCGACGTCGACGTGGTCGCGCCAGTCGAGCCCCACACGGCCGAAGGCCACCTCGAGCAGCTCGCGCACGCTGTGCGCCACGCCGGTCGCCACGACCCAGTCGAGCGGCCGATCGTGCTGCAGCATGCGCCACATGGCCTCGACGTAGTCGCGCGCATGCCCCCAGTCGCGACGCGCATCGAGGTTCCCGAGCGCCAGACGGCGCGCCGGATCGAGCCGGATCCGCGCCGCGGCGCAGGCGACCTTGCGCGTCACGAACTCCTCGGGACGGCGCGGGCTCTCGTGGTTGAACAGGATCCCGTTCACGGCGAACAGCCCGTAGGCCTCGCGTGCCACCACGGTCGCGTGGTGTGCCAGCACCTTGGCCGCGCCGTAGGGCGAGCGCGGCGCGAACGGGGTGCGCTCGTCCTGGGGCGCGCGCGCGGCGCCGAACATCTCGCTGGAGCCGGCCTGGTAGTAGCGCACCTCGCGTCGCGTGCGGTCACGGTGCGCACGCACCGCCTCGAGCACGCGCACGGCGCCCAGCCCGGTCGTGGCGATCGTGGCTTCGGGCGCGGCGAAGGACCGGCCGACGTGCGTCTGTCCGGCCAGGTGATAGACCTCGCCGGCGTCCGCGCGCTCGACGACGCGCGCCAGCGCCAGCGGGTCGGCCAGGTCGCCGTCGTGGAGCACGAGGCGCGCTCTGCGGGCGGGGTCCTCGAGCACGGACGCCAGGTTGGAGAGCGCCTCGGGCGTGCGGCGCCGCACCAGGCCGTGCACCGTGTAGCCCCGCGCGAGCAGGAACTCGGCCAGGTAGCTGCCGTCCTGCCCCGTGATGCCCGTGATCAGCGCGCGCTGCGTCATGCCGGCCCCTGGACGCCCTGCGCCGGGGGATCTTCCGCCGTGCATCCTAGCCCGCGGGTCCCGCGCACGATCCAGGCCAGCGTGTCGTCCAGGTCCCGGCGCCTGTCGCTGCCCGTCACGGCCACGAGCCGCGCGGGGTCGGCGATGCGTGCGGGCGCCTCGCCCGGCGCGAACTCGATCCGGGCCCGACTCCCGACCGCGCGCGCCAATCGCGCCGCGAGCTCGGAGGCGCGCGTCGCGCGTCCCGTGCCGACGTGGACGATCCGGCCGGGCACGTGCCTGTGCTCCAGCAGCAGCCGCAGCGCGCGCGCCACGTCGCGGCCGTCCATCCAATCGCGAGCGCCGTCCGGTCCCGCGAGGCGCACGTGCCGCGCGCCGCGCGCGAGCTCCGCGAGCAGCTCGGGGACGAGCAGGCCGCGCGGGAGGCCCGGGCCCAGGCTCCCGAACAGCCGCGCGACGACCACCTCGAGCCCGCCTGCGGCGAGCGCCAGATCCTCGGCCCGCGCCTTGGCCGCGCCGTAGTCGCCCTGCGGCGCGCGCGCTGCGTCCTCCGCGAGGCGTGCCGCGGACGGCGCCAGGACGTGGGCGCTCGAGACCAGGACCAGACGCGCGCCGGGCGCGTGCCGCTCCAGGTGCTCCAGCACGCGGCTCGTGATCGAGAGCGTCTCGGCGCCCTCGACGCCGGCCGTGAAGCGCGCGGGCACGGCCGGTCCGGCCAGGCACAGCGCCGCGTCGGGGCGCGCGCTCGGGACGGGCAGCTCGTCCCGCGCCAGGTCGACGCGCCGCTCCCCGCGCGCGGGAACGTCGGCGGCGCCGCGCGACCAGGCCTCCACGGCATGTCCCGCGGCGCGCAGCTCGGCCAGCGCCAGTCGGCCGAGGAAGCCGGTGGATCCCAGCACGAGGACGCGCATCGTGGCCGGGATCCTGCCATAGACTCCGGACACTCGCCCTGGCGCCGGCGCGCGCGCGGCAGGCGAGCCCGTTGCAGCGCCGCGCTCAGCCGCGCTCGAGCGGCAGCCGCAGGCGCCAGGTCGCGCGGCCGCGGCCCCGGGTCGCGATCGAGAGACGCCCCTCCTGTCCGGCCACGATGCCCGTGGCTGCGGCCAGCGCGTTCGGGCCGAGCTCGGGGAACAGGTCGGCGAGCGCGTAGGGCGTGACGATCTCGTCCTCGGCGAAGCCCTCGAGGGGACCGGTCGGGAAGTCGATCGAGACCTCGTAGCCTGCGCCACCGTCGTCCTCGAAGCGGCTGACCTGGACGCGCACGAGGTCGCCCTTGCGGGCCGTGCAGCGCACGACGAAGAAGACGGCGTCGAGCGCCTGGGACAGGAGCTGCCGGTCGGAGCGCACGATCGCACCGGGCACGCTCTTGAACTGGCAGCGCGGCGCGTCCGCTCCGCTCGCGGCCAGGCCGGCCGCGAACAGGTGGACGATCTCGCCCAGATCGAAGGACTGTGCGCCGCGCGGTGGGGGCGCGGCGACGTAGCCCAGCGTGCGGGTGAACTGCAGCAGCCGCGCGACTTCCCCGCGCAGCTCGTGGAAGCTCGCTGCCGCCTCGTCCTCACCGCCCTCGTCGAGCTCGGGCGCGCTGGCCGCCAGGCGCTGCACGGACAGGTCGACGCGCTGCGCGACGTCGGCCAAGTCGGCGACCTGCGCGCGCCACCAGGGCGGAGCGTGCGGCAGCGCGGGCTGCGCCGCGCGCTCGTCCACGGTGCTGGACTCGTCCACGCCGGCGGGTTCGGGCTCCGCACGGGCGCCGTGCGCGCCGCGTCGCGGGTCCTCGGGCACGGACTCCTCGCCTGCGTCGAGGTCCTCGAACTCCGGCTCGACCGCCAAGGCGGGGTGCGCGGCGCTCACGCTGGCCTGCTCGCGTGCGGCGGGCTCGGCCTGCGGGCCGGCCAGCGACGTCGTGCCGTGAGCGTCGGCCTCGAGGATGGCGCGCACCTCGTCGAGCTCAGCGGACGCTGACGGTGCCGTGGGCGGGCGGGCGGGACTCGAGGCCGACGCGCGGGCGGCCGCGGGCGCCCGGCCTGCGTCGCGGACGAGTCCCGCGAGCTCGTCGACGTCCGGAGGCCAGACCAGGAAGCGCCGCGATCCCAGCGCGCGCGCCGTGCGCGAGCGCGACTCCGCGCCGACGAGCACGAGCTCGACCTCCGCACGCGCGGCGAGGTAGCGGCGCACGTAGCCCACGTCCTCGAGCGGCGTCGCGTCCGCGTCGAGCAGCAGCAGCTCGGCGCGACCTTCGTCGGTGGGGATCTGGGCGCAGTCGTCGAAAGCGCGCACGCCGAACTCGCTCGGCGCGCCGAGCGCGGCCAACAGGCGCGCCAGGCCCGCCGCGCGGGGGCCGGGACCGACGAGCACGAGCGCGCGGGGGGCGCGCGGGTCCCGGGGCAGCGGGGGAGCCATGCTCTTGGATCGTATCCGCCTGATCGGGCCAAGCAAGAGAGGCCTCCGCAAGGAACACGCATTGCTGGTCCGGTGCGCGAGTCCGCGGCCCGCACTGCTTTCGCTCAATCCAGGCCCGCCACTGGGGCGAGGTATCCTCGCCCGCCCCGATGACGCCCTCCGTCTCGATCTCTGTCGTCGTCCCGGTCTTCGATGAGGAGCAGAACCTGCGCCCCCTCCAGGCCGAGATCACGGCTGCGCTCGATCTCTTGGGGGAGCCGGCCGAGATCGTCTACGTGGACGACGGCTCGCGGGACGGGAGCCTCGCGGTGCTGCTCGAGCTGTGGCGCGCGGACCCGCGCGTGCGGATCGTGCAGTTCGCGCGCAACGCCGGCCAGACGGCGGCCATGGCCGCGGGCTTCGACCACGCGCGCGGCGCGATCGTCGTCACGCTCGATGCCGACCTGCAGAACGACCCGGCCGACATCCCGCGCCTCGTGGCGCGCCTCCGCGATGGCTTCGACGTCGTCGCGGGTTGGCGCAAGCAGCGGCACGACGGCTTCGTGCTCCGGCGCCTGCCCTCGCTCGTGGCGAACCGCCTGATCGCCGCCGTGACCGGCGTCGCGATCCACGACACGGGCTGCACGCTCAAGGCCTTCCGTCGCGAGGTCGTGCGCAACCTGCCGATCTACGCCGAACAGCACCGCTTCCTCCCGGCCATGTCCGCCGGGAGCGGTGCGCGCGTCGCGGAGCTCGTGGTGAACCACCGACCGCGGCGCTTCGGTCGCAGCAAGTACGGCCTGGGCCGCGCGACGCGCGTGCTGCTCGACCTGCTCTCCGTGCAGCTCATCAGCCAGTTCTCCCACCGCCCGATGCAGTTCTTCGGGCTCTTCGCGGCGCCCTTCGCGGCCCTGACGCTCGGGTTCCTCGGCTACTGCGCCTGGCACGCGGACACGATCCACTTCGACGATTCCTGGGGACGGGCCGCGCTGATCACGTTCATGCTGCTGTTCATGGTCTGCGCCTACTTCCTCATGCTCGGCTTCCTGGCGGAGCTGGCCGTTCGCGCCAGCGGGATGCACGGCGACGAGGGGCGGCGGCTGATCACCTCGGGGACGCGACGGTGAGCGCGCGCCCCGAGGATCTGCCCGTCGCGCCGGCCGCGGAGGGCGGGCCCGAGGCCCGACCCGACGCCCCGCACGACGCCGGGGTCAAGGGGCCCAAGCGGCGCGCGCCCAAGCGCGCCCCGGCGCTCCCGGTCGCGGATGCGGCGCCGCTCGCGGGTCCGCCCGAGGTCTCGGTCATCGTGCCGATCACGACCGGTGACGGCCGCGTGCGCGAGGTCGTCACGGCGCTCGCGGCCGAGCTCGAGCGCCTCGGTCGCCCGCACGAGTTCGTGCTCGTCTTCGACGGCGTCCGCGGGCACGCCTGGCTGGAGGCCGAGGAACTCGCGCGCGAGCGCCCCGGCCGGGTCGTGGCCCTGGCCCTGGACCAGCCCTTCGGCGAGTCCCTGTGTCTCTCGACCGGGCTGCAGCGCGCCCGCGGCGGCATCGTCGTCACCTCGCCCCAGTACGTGCAGGTCGACCCCTACGAACTCCAGAACCTGCTCGCGGCGATCGACGGGGGCGCGGATCTCGTCTCGCCCTGGCGCCACCCGCGCATCGATCCGCTCTTGAACCGGCTGCAGTCCGCGGCCTTCAACCGCGTCATCCGCTGGATCCTCCACGCGCCGTTCCACGACCTGAACTGCACGTTCCGCGCCATGCGGCGCGAGGTCCTGGAGGACGTGCCGATCCACGGCGACATGTACCGCTTCCTGCCCGCGATCGCCGCGCGCCAGGGCTTCAAGGTCGTCGAGGTCCGGGTCCGACACCTGAAGGAATGGGGCGGCAAGGGCTTCTTCGGTCCGGGCGTCTACGCGCGCCGCGCGTTGGACGTGCTGGGCGTGGTGTTCGTCTCGAAGTTCACGCTGAAGCCGTTGCGCTTCTTCGGCACCGTCGGCGGCCTGTTCCTCTTGGTCGGCGCGCTGTTGTGCGGCGCGATCCTCGTGCAGGGCTTCGTGCTGGGGGATGGACCGGTCTTCTCCCGCTCGCTGTTCTTGGTCGGCGTGCTGCTGTTCGTCCTGGGCGTGCAGGTGATCGGCTTCGGGCTGGTCGGCGAGATCATCATCTTCACGCGCGCCCGGAACGTGCGGGAGTACCGCGTGGAGAAGGTCTGGGAGGGCCGCGATGAGCGGGACGGCGGCGATGGAACCTCCCCCGGCGGACCCTGACGCGCCCGCGCCGGCGGCGCTCGGGGGCGTGGCGGCGGCCGAGAACCGCGCCACGCCCGTGATCCGCGTCAGGCCCCTGACGCGCGCCGACGATCCCGCGCGCGACGCCGTCGTGCGTTCCGCGCCCGCGGGCTCCTTCTTCCACCTCGCCGGCTGGGAGCGCGCGGTCGAGCGCGTGTTCGGCCACGAGCCGCGCACGCTGGGCGCCTTCCGCGGCGACCAGCTGGTCGGCGTGCTGCCGCTCATGAGCTGCCGCACGCCGCGCTTCTCGCGGAACCTGGTTTCGATGCCCTACGGCGTCTACGGCGGACCGGCCTCGACCACCGCGGGCGCGGACGCCGCGCTGGTCGAGGCCGCCGTGCGGCTCGCCGAGGAGCAGGACGTGGGTCGGCTCGAGCTGCGCTGCGTCGAGGATCCCGGCACCCCCGGCTTCACGGGCACGGACCTGTATGCGGCTTTCGTGGCCGAGCTGCCGCGCGATCCCGAGGAGCTCTGGACGCGCATGCCCAAGCGCGCACGGGCCGAGGTGCGCAAGACGATCGAGCGCAACCGACTCTCGATCAGCGAGGGGCCCTGGTACGCCGACGACCTCTACGAGCTGTTCCACCAGAGCAAGAAGAAGCTCGGCTCGCCCGCGCTGCCGCGCGCCTGGTACCGCGCCCTGCTGGAGGAACTCTCACCCCACGTCCTGGTGCACGTCGCGCGCGCGTCCTCGGAGCCCCTGGCGGCGACGATGTCGTTCGTCCACGGGCGCAAGTTCGACTTCTACTACATCGGCGTGACGGACGAGGCCAACCGCGAGTTCAACGTCACGAACTTCCTCGTCGTGCGTCTGCAGGAGCTGTGCGTGCGGCGCGGCATCGAGCTGTTCGACCTCGGGCGCAGCCGCGTCGGCTCGGGGCCGTACCAGTTCAAGAAGAACCAGGGCTTCGAGCCGCGGCCGCTGGCCTACCGCACGAAGCTCGTGCGCGCCCGCGCGGTCTCCAACTTCAACCCGAGCAATCCGCGCACGGAGCGGCTGCGCAACGCCTGGGCCCGGCTGCCGGACGGTCTGACGCGCGCGCTCTCCGGACCGCTCATGCGCTACCTGCCCTGAGCCGCGGCCAGGCGCGCGAGCACCAGGCTGGCGGCCTCGTCGAGTCGCGCCGCCAGGATCTCTGGCGGCGGGGAGATGCGCGCCGCCTCGCGCGCGCCCTTCCCCGTGAGCACCAGCGCCGTGTGCGTGCCCGCCGCACGGGCCGCCGCCACGTCCCGTTCGGCGTCGCCGATCGTCCAACTCGCAGCGAGGTCGAGGCCGCGCTCGCGGGCCAGGTCGAGCAGCATCCCCGGCGCCGGCTTGCGGCAGCGGCAGACGCGGCGCAGCTCGCCGCGGCCTTCCTCGGGGTGGTGGGGGCAATGGCGGATCGCGTCGACCCGCGCGCCTTCCTGCGCGAGCAGCTCGGCCATCCGGGCGTGGATGGCGGCCAGGCCGGCCTCGTCCAGCCAGCCGCGCGCCAACGCGCTCTGGTTCGTGACGACCAGCACCGGCACGCCGGCCTCGTTGAGGAGCCGCACGCCGCGGGCGGCGCCCTCGAGCAGCACGACCTGGTCGGGGGCCAGCACCCAAGCATCCTCGCGGAGCAGGACTCCGTCGCGGTCCAGGAAGACGGCGGCGCGCCCGCTCAACGACCGCCGACGCCCTGCCCGGCGTCCGACAGGCGCTCGAGGTCGATGTGGATCCGCCCCGGCGCGTGCGCCTCGGTCCACTTCACCGGCACGAAGGCGTCGAAGCGCGAGAGGAACAGCGGAAAGTTCCAGGTCTGCGGCCCGGTGTTCATCTCGCGCCAATAGACCGCGTAGACCTCGTCGTTCGGGGTCAGGAAGCGCGTCTCGGGTCGGAACCCCGGCACCTCGAAGTCGAGGCGCACGTCCCGGTCGACGTCGAGCTGGATGCGGCAAGGCGTCACGAAACCGCTGTTGCGCCCGTTCACGAGCACGGTGGCCCCGGGCGGCGTCGTGGACAGGTTCACCGGACGGTCGGAGGCGAACAGCACGCAGCCCCCGAGGAGGAGCGGCGCCGCGGCGGCGAGGACGGAGCGCACGCGGAAACTCTGACCGGGGGGGCGGGACATGGCAAGACGGGCCTCTTGCCTTGGTCGGACGGCTTTGGGACAGGACTCCAATGGACCGGCTGGAACCGGGATCCCCAGCCCGCGCCGAGCCCCCGCCCGCGTCGCAGGGAGTCGGGGCCGACAGGTTGGCGCGCGCGCTGCTCGCGCTGGCGCTCGTCCTGGGGCTCCTGCGTTTCGTGCGCCTGGGCCACTGGAGCCTGTGGATCGACGAGTCCCTGACCTGGGCCGACGCGCACCACGGCATCGAGGGCGGCGAGATCCGCAATCCCCTGGGCTACCGCCTCATCGCGGCGACCGTCGATCTCCTGGGCGGCGTGCCCACGGAGGGCAGCCTGCGCCTCTTGCCCGCCGTGGCCGGCTGGCTGTGCGTGCCGCTCACGTTCCTGGCCTTCCGCGGGACCTTCGGCGCGCGGCGGGCCTCGCTCGCCAGCCTGCTCGTGGCGCTCAGCTCCTGGCACCTCTACTGGTCGCAGAACGCGCGCTTCTACACGCTGGCACAGCTCGCGGCGCTGGTCGGGGCCTGGATCCTGCTCACCGCGCTGGCGCGAGGGCGGGGGCTGGCCGCGCTCCTCGGCCTGGTCGTCGCGGCTCTCGCGGCGCTGTTCCACCCCTCGGCCGCGCTGGCGCTGCCGGCGCTGGCGCTGGGGCCGTTCCTGCTCGAGCTCGTGCAGCGGCCCGTGGCACCGGCCGCGCGCCGCGCGTCGCGCGTCCTGGCCCTGGCCGCGCTCGTCGGCGCGCTCGTCGCGGCCGGCTGGGCGCTCCAGACCTGGAGGACGTACGCCTACCAGAAGGGGCAGGACGAGAGCCTCGCTTCGATCGCGCACTTCGTGAAGACGACCGGGTTCTTCGTGACGCCCCTGCTCTGCACGGCGCTCGTCGTGGGCGCCTGGGCGGCGTGGGCCGGCCGGCGCGGCGCGGATCTCCTGGCCCTGGCCGTCGTGGCGAGCTCGCTGCTCCTGGCGCTGTGCGCCGCGGCGTTCGTGCGCGTCAGCGCGCAGTACGTGTTCGTCGTCCTGCCCTGGATCGCGCTCGTGGCCGCGTTCCCGCTGGGTCGCGAGGCCGCTGGCCCGCTCGGGCGGCGCGGCGAGGCGGCCTGGGCCCTCGTGCTGGCACTGCCGGCGCTCGTGACCTGTGGGCTGTACCTGACCGTGCGGCGCGGGGAGCGGCCGGCCTGGCGCGAGGCCTACCAGCACGTCGCGAACGCACGCGGCCCCGAGGACCAGGTGTTCGGCATGGAGGCCTCGGTCGGCGAGTACTACCTGGCTCCCGGCCGCACGGACCTGCGGCGGCCCACGGCGCTCTCCTGGTTGGACTACTTCCACGCGCGGCTGCCGGAGCACTGGGCGGCCAAGGGGCGCCGCCAGTGGTTCGTCGTGAACCCCGAGCAGTTCGCCGGCTGGGAGCCGCGGGACGCGGCCGATTTCCAGCGCTTCCTGCGCGAGCAGTGTCGGCTCGACGCCGTCTGGCCGCTCTACGTGGAGAGCCGCGACCTGTCGGTGTGGGTCTACCGTCGCGACTAGCGCGCGCCGCGCACGGCGCGCGGCGCGCGGCGCGCGGCGCACAGGGCCGTGCGCGCGGGTCAGTTCGCGCGGGTCAGTTCGCGCGGCCCTGGAACTCGCCGTCGGCGGTGCTGACCTTGACCGACTCGCCGGCCTGGATGTGCAGCGGAACCTTGATCTTGAGTCCCGTCTCGAGCACGGCTTCCTTCTTGACGTTCGTGGCCGTGTTGCCCTTCACCGCCGCCTCGGACTCGACGACCTTGAGCGTCACGCTGGCGGGCAGCTCCACCCCGATCGGCGTCGCCTCATGGAAGGTCACGTCGACGACCGTGTTCTCCTTCACGAAGCCCATCTTGTCGCCCACGAGCTCGTCGGGCAGCGGGAACTGCTCGAAGGACTCCTGGTCCATGAACACGTAGGAGCCGTCGGACTCGCGGTAGAGGTACTCGGCCTTCTTGCGGTCGAGGTAGGCGACCTCGAACGCGTCGCTCGAGCCCAGGCGCATGGGTGAGACGACGCCCGTGCGCAGGTCCTTGACCTTCATGTGGATCACCGCTCGCAGGTTGCCCGGCGTGTGGTGCATGTAGTCGGTGATCAGGAGGAGCTTCTGCCCGTCGATGATGACGGTGCCCTTCCGCAGTTCGGTCGCCTTGACGGCCATGGTTCGTCCTCCAGCACGGTGTTCGAGGGCCGAGAGGATACGGTCGCGGCGCGGGTCCCGCGATCCCGGAGCCGGTCAGAACCGCTTGCGCTGGCTCGACGAGGGGATGTTCAGCGCCTTGCGGTACTTCGTCACCGTGCGCCGCGCGATGCGGATCTGGTCCTTCTCCTCGAGGCGCAAGGCCAGGTCCTCGTCGGACAGCGGGTTGGCCGGATCCTCGGCCGCCACGAGCGCCGCGATCTTCTGCTTCACCGAGGCCTGGGCGGCGACCTCGCCGGTCTCGGTCTGCGTGCCGCCGGTGAAGAAGTACTTGAGCGGAAAGATCCCGCGCGGGGTCTGCGCGTACTTGCCTGCCACCGCCCGCGAAACCGTCGAGATGTGGACGCCGACCTGATCGGCGATCTCCTGCATCCGCAGCGGTTTCAGGCCCTCGACGCCGCGCTCGAGAAAGCCCTTCTGCTCGGCGAAGATGGCGTGCGCGATCAAGTCCAGGGTGTGGCGGCGCTGCTGGAGGGCGTCGAGGAACCAGCGCGCCGATTCGATGCGCTTCTTGACCCACTCGCGCACGCCGTCGCCCTTCTGCGCGGCCTTGAGCACGTCCTTGTAGGCCAGCGAGAGACGCAGCTCGGGCGCGGCCGCGCGGTCCAGGCGCACCTCGTACTCGCCGTCGACCTCCTCGACGATCACGTCGGGGTGGATCACGTCGGCCTGCACGCCGCCGAAACCGGCGCCGGGGCTGGGCTCGAGCTTGCGCAAGAGTTCCAGCGCGTCCTTGACCTCCTCGATCGTGGCGCCGGCGTCCTTGGCGATGCGCGGCAGCTTGTTCTGCTCGACGTCCGAGAGATGCCGCTCGACGATGGCCTTGAGCAGCGGCTCGTCGCCCATGCCCATGGCCCTGAGCTGGAGTTCCAGGCACTCGCGCAGGTCGTGCGCGCCCAGCGCCGGGTGCGAGATCGAGCGGATCTCCTCCAGCACCTCCTGGAGCTCCTCGACGGTCACCGGCGGCTCGTCGGGTCCGAAGAGCGGCTCCTCGCCGGGCTCGGGCGTCGCGCAGTCGCGCGCGATCTCCGCCAGCGGCTGCGTGAGCCAGCCGCGATCGTCCAGGGACCACAGCAGGTACTCCGCGAGCTTGCGCTGGCGCTCCGTGAGGTCGAGGATCGCGAGCTCCTCGACCAGCACCTCGGCCAGCGTCTTCTCGACGTCGGGGGTGTTGGCCATGGCCTCGAGCTTGCGGTCGCCGTCCTCGGACGAGGCCGCGCGTGAGCGCCGCGTGCCGTCGTCGAAGTCGCGCTCGTAGCGCTCGAGCTCCTCCCGCATCGTGCGCACGCCAGCCTCCTCGACGACCTCGCCGGCCGGCGCCGGGGCCGCTGACGGCTCGTCGTCGGGGGGGCCGCCCTCGCCCGACCCCGGCTCGGCGACCTCGAGGAAGGGGTTCTCGACGAGCTCCTGCTGGATGCGGTCCTCCAGGTCCAGGCTCGAGAGCTGCAGGATCTGCATGGCCTGGATCATCTGCGGCGACTGCTGCAGCCGCTGATCCATGCGCACGCTTTGGCTGAGTCCGAGTCTCACGGTTCGCTCGCGTTCGGGAGCCGGGAGCATCGCCCGGTCGAATGGATGCTACCGCGCCGCACGCCCCGGACCGAGCACCGTCGCCCCGAACCGCGCGCGGGAACCGCCGCCACGGGGCTCTGCGCGCGCGTGGTGGCCGCGGGGCCACGGCAGCGAGCTCCGCGATCCGGCGCCCCGGGGCTCAGGGTGCTCCCGAGGACACCACGAGCGGTGGTCCCTCGTCGAACAGGCGCGCGGGCTCCTGGCCTGGCGCCGTGCGCGCGGCGCCCGCGACCCGCGCACGGCGCGCGAGCTCCAGCCGTCCCATCTGCGCCGCGTCGCGCTCCAGCACGACGACTTCCGTGGTGGCGGCGCGCCAGGCCCAGACCGCCAGCACGCCGTCCTCGAGGGCCAGATCGAGTGCCAGCCCGTCGAAGGCGCGTTCGACGCGCGGGGCGGGCATCCACACCTGCGGGGCGACCTCGAGGCCGTAGTCCGACAGGTAGGGACGCTCGACGCCGGCCGTGAAGCGCGCCGGGCGCCCGGGCGCGACCGGGAACGAGGCCTGGAGCGGACCACAGGCGAGCGTCACGCGCTGCGCCGCGGCGCGCTCGTGCTCGAGCGCGCCGAGCAGCGCGCGAGCCGCGGCGATGCGCGCTGTGTCCGAGCGCGGCAGACACAGCACGGAACCGCTCCAGTGCACCGGACTGCGCGCGGCCCGCGGGTCCGAGGCCCGGTCCGGCTCGAGCAGCGCCGCGAGCGCCGCGGGCAAGAGCAAGGCGGCGCCGGCCGCCGACTCGCGAGCCGGACTGTCGAGCCCGAGACCCGGATCGACGGGCAGCAGCGCGCGCGGCGGCGCGGCGGCGAACGACAGGTCGAAGAGCATCCAGGCGTCATCCGCCGAGCTGGCGTCGGGCGACGTCGAGGCCCGGATCTGGAGCACGAGCTCGCCGGCGACCGGCCCCGCCGACGCCAGGCGCACCTCGAGCGTGCCGCCGCTCTCCACGGCGCCGGCGAACGCGATCTGAGTGCTGGCGATGCGCGGCTGCTCGAGGATCCCCAGGTCGGGCGTCTGGGGATCGAAGCGCTCGATGCTCTGGATCTCCGCGCTGTCGAACAGGCCGTCGAGGAACACGCGCGCGCCGCCGCCGACGCGCGCGGCGCGCACGTGCAGGCCGGTGCCGGCCAGCGCGGTGCCCAGGCGCGGCGCGGCCTGGCCGGCGTCCTGGGCGACCTGGATGTCGAACCCGGCCAGGAACGGCCGGGCCGTGCGCGCGCCCAGGAACACGTCGGCGCCAGCGCGCACGCGCCGGCTCCAGGACGCGGCCGGCGCGCCGTCGCGGCGCAGCACGACGTCGAGCTGGATCGCGAAGGCGTCCGCCTGCCGGTCGATTTCGACGGAGAGGGCCCGCGCGGCGTCGAGCGCGGCCGCCTCACCGCGCGCCAGCAGCAGACCGGCCTGGGGGCGCGTCTCGAGGCGCAGCCCGCGCACGCGCAACGACTCGTCGAGCATCTGCTGGAAGACCGCGGGCGGAATCAGCGGCTCCTGGATCTCGGCCGCAGCCGGCCGGAAGCGGCCGTCCACGTCGAGGTGGGCAGCGTCGAGCAGCACGTCCTCGGCCGGCGAGGCTCCCGAGGAGCGGGTCGCGCGCGGCAGGGGGAGCAAGGTCCATTCGGCAGCGGCCGCACAGACTGGAGCGAGGAGCAGGCACAGCATGGAAGGAACCTCGTCGGCCGGTCGCAGGATAGTCCGCGGGGCGCGAGCAGGCTACGCGTTCCCCGAGTGACCCGGCGGGTCGCGCGCGCTACAACCGCACTCGGCCGACGCCCCCCGCACCAGGAACGTGACCCGACCGAGCGCATGAACGACTCCTCGACCCGCGCCGCGGACGGCCGCCGGCTGTTCTCCGTGGCCCAGATCCAGCACGTGCTGCGCACCGAGTTCGGGCGCGGACAGCGCTACCGCTATCCGCTGTCCGTCCTGGTGCTGTCCGTGGACCAGCTCGGCGCGGTGCGCGACCGCCTGGGCTACGACGCCAAGGAGTCGGTCGTCGACGGCATCGTGCGACTCCTGGCCGAATCCACGCGCTCCTCGGACTTCCTGGGACGGACTCCCGACGATCGACTGGTCGCGGTCGTGCCGCACACGGACGCGGCCGGGGCGCGCTTGCTCGGTGATCGACTCGTCACGGGCGCGCGCGCGCTGGCGGCCCCCGGCGCGCCCGGCGAACGCTTCACGATCTCGATTGGCGCCACCTCGACCGCCGACGGCGAGCCCCTGTTCCACGACGTGCTGCTCACGGCCGCCGAGGCCGCGCAAGCGGAGGCCGTGGCGCAGGGCGGCGACCGCTTCGTGGCCCGGCCCCCCGTCCCGCCCGGACCCTGACGCCGGCCTCGCCGCATGCGGATCCTGCTCGCCGAGGACGAGGTCACGATCGCGGTCACGCTGACGGACGCGTTGGAAGGGGCGGGCCACGAGGTCGTGCACGTGGCCGACACGGCCAGCGCGCTGGAGCAACTCGCGAGCTCCAAGCCGGAGTGCGTGATCACGGACATCCGCATGCCGGGCGCGGGCGGGATGGCGGTCCTGGCGCGCAGCAAGGAGCTCGACCCGGCCCGGCCGGTCGTGCTCGTGACCGGCTTCGCGACCGTGGACCAGGCCGTCGAGGCCATGCGCCTGGGTGCCGCGAACTACGTGCAGAAGCCGTTCCGCAACGAGGCCATCGTGGCGATGGTCGAGACCTTCGCGCGCGTGAAGAGCCTGGAGGACGAGAACGCCGGCCTGCGCCGCGAGCTGGCCGCCGCGCAGGGCATCGAGGGCGTCGTGGGCGCCTCGCTCGCCATGCAACAGGTCTTCGGTCGGCTGCGAACCGTGGCGCCCACGGACGCGACCGTGCTCGTCCAGGGCGAGAGTGGCACGGGGAAGGAGCGCATCGCTCGCGCCATCCACTCGCTCTCGCCGCGCGCCAAGGGGCCTTTCGTGGCGATCTCCTGTGCCGCGCTGCCCGAGACACTGCTGGAGAGCGAGCTGTTCGGCCACGAGAAGGGCGCGTTCACCGACGCGCGCAAGGAGCGTCGCGGGCGCTTCGAGATGGCGCACGGCGGCACGTTCTTCCTGGACGACATCGACGACATGCCGCTCGCGCTGCAGGTCAAGCTGCTGCGCGTCCTGCAGGAGCGCGAGATCGAGCGCCTGGGAGCCGAAGCCCCCGTCGAGGTCGACATCCGCGTCGTCGCGGCCACCAAGGTCCCGCTGCGGCTGCGCGTGAGCGAGGGCCGCTTCCGGGAGGACCTCTTCTACCGGCTCGATGTCGTGCGGCTCGTGCTGCCACCCCTGCGCGAGCGCACCGGGGACGTGCCGCTCCTGGCCCAGCACTTCCTGGCGCGACAGGCCGCGGGCCGCGCACTGTCGATCCCACGCGCGGCGATGGCGGCGCTCGAGCGCTACCCCTGGCCGGGCAACGTGCGCGAGCTGGAGCACGCCGTGCTGCGCGCCGTGTCGCTCTCCGGGGAGCGCACGGAGCTCGCGCTGGAAGACCTGCTGCCGGACGACCCGCGCTGGAAGTCCCTGGCGGAGAGCGCCGTGCGCGAGGCCAACGAGGGCGTGCGCCCGCTGCGCGAGGTGCTCCACGAGCGCGAGCGCACGGAGATCCAGCGGGCCCTGGCGGCGACGGGTGGCGCGCGCATGAAGGCCGCCGAGCTGCTCGGGATCTCGCGCAAGGTCCTGTGGGAGAAGATCAAGGAGCACGGGCTGGGCGAGGAGGGGGAGGCCGAGGCGCAGGCCTGAGTGCGCTTGCTACGCTGCTCGCGGAGGACGCCATGGATCTGGCCGCGGTCATGCAGGAGCTCGAACGTCGCGGCAGCGCGTCAGCCAAGCGGGTCATGGCCCGCCACGGACTCCCCGAGAACTCGTTCGGGGTCAAGGTCGCCGACCTCAAGACGATCCTGAAGCGGACCAAGCAGGATCACGCGCTGGCGCTCGCGCTGTGGGACACGGGCAATGCGGACGCGATGTACCTCGCCGGTCTCATGGCCGACGCGCAGCGCATGGCCAAGCAGGACCTCGAGCGCTGGGCCAAGACCGCCACCTGGCAGATGCTGCGCGAGTACTCGGTCGCGGGCGTGGCCGCCGACTCGCCGCATGGACCCGAGCTGGCCCGCCAGTGGATCGACGCCCAGAGCGCCGAGGTGCGCTCGGTCGGTTGGGCCACGTGGTCGGGCGTCGTGGCCGTGCGGCCGGACGCGGAGCTGGACCTCGCCGAGCTCGAGCGCAACCTCGCGCGCGTGGAGCGCGAGATCGGCGGCGAGGCCGAGCGCGTGCGCTACACGATGAACGGCTTCGTGATCGGCGTGGGCAGCTACGTCGAGCCGCTCGCGAAGCGCGCCACGCAGGCCGCGAAGAAGATCGGTCGCGTCGAGGTCGACCTGAGCGGCACGGCCTGCAAGGTGCCCGACGCGGCGGCCCACATCGCGAAGATCGCGTCGTTGGGCCGCACCGGGAAGAAGCGCGCGACGGCGCGCTGCTGAGGCCGATGGCGTCCGCGCCGACGATCACGCTGGAGCTGCCCGAGATCGAGACGGCGAGCCCGCTCGTGGTCGTCGCCGATCTGCACCTCGACGTCGCGGACGAACGCGGGGGCACGGACTTCGCGCGCTGGCTGTCGGGCCTCCAGGGCGTCGGCACGCTGGCGATCCTGGGCGACCTGTTCGACGCCTGGGTCGGCCCGGCCCAGGAACAGATGCCGGGCGCGCCCGCCGTGCTCGACGCCCTCCTGGCCCTGGCGCGGCGCGGCACGCCGGTGCTGGTCGTGCACGGCAACCGCGATTTCCTGCTCGATCGTTCCTTCGAGGCGCGCTCGGGCGCGCGCGTGCTGCGCGACGGGTTCACGACGCGGCTCGCGGACGGCTCGCGTGCCGCCTTCGTCCACGGGGACACGCTGTGCACGCTCGACACCGCCTACCAGCGCCTGCGGCGCGTCGCGCGTTCACGGCCCGTGGCCTGGATCGCGCCACGGCTGCCGCTCGCGGTCGGCGCGGCGATCGCCCGGCGTCTGCGACGCGCGTCCGTCAGCGCGGTGGCCAGGAAGCCCAGCGAGGAGAAGTCGGTGCAGCGGGCCGCGGCCCAGACGCTGGTGCGCGAAGCCGCGGTGGCCCTCCTGGTCTGCGGCCACGTCCACGAGTTCCGTGACGAAGAGCTCCCGGGCGGCGCGCGTTGGATCGTGCTCGACGCCTTCGGCGGCGCGCGGGACGCCCTGCTGCTCGGCGATCGCGCGCTCGTCGCGCTCCGCGCGCGCGACCTCGTGGGCCGCGATTGCACGCGCCTCGACGTGCCGTAGAATCGGGCGGTTCGCATGATCCTGGCCATCGACGGACCCGCGGGTGCGGGCAAGAGCACGGTCGCGAAGCAGCTCGCGCGCGAGCTCGGACTGACCTTCCTGGACACCGGCGCCATGTACCGCGCAGTGACCTGGATCGCGCTCGAGCGCGGTGTCGACGTCCACGACGAGGCCGCCTGCGCCGCCGTGGCGCGCTCGATGCGCATCGACTTCGACGACCAGGGCCGCGTGCGGGTCGACGGCCGACCCGGCGAGCCGCGCATCCGCGCGGAGGACGTGACCGCAGCCGTGTCCCATGTCGCCGCGCACCCGGCCGTGCGGCGGGTCGTGGTGCCCATGCAGCGCGAGGAGGCGCGCCGCCGCGGCGGCGTCGTGGCCGAGGGCCGCGACGTGGGCAGCGTGGTGTTCCCGGCGGCGGACTTCAAGTTCTACTTGGACGCTTCGCCCGAGGTGCGCGCCGAGCGACGCGCTCGCGAGCTCGGGCGCCCCGACCTGTACGGCGAGATCCTGCTCGCGATGCGCGAGCGCGACCGCTTGGACACGACGCGCGCGGACTCGCCCCTGGTGCGCGCGGACGACGCCTTCCTGGTCGACTCCGACGCGCTCGACGCGGCGGGCGTCGTGCGCGCGATGCTGCTGTGCGTCCGAGCGCGCGCGCGGGCATGAGCGCGCCGCAGCCCCCGCGCCGCGACGCGCCGGCGGCGCCGAACTCCGCTGCGCCGAGCCCCGCCGCGAGCGCGGCAGCGCAGCCCGTGCTGACCACGAAGACGCTCGTCTATCGCCTGTGCAGCATCTCCTCCTGGCTGTACTGCAAGCTGTGGCACCGGCTCGAGGTGCGGGGCATCGAGCACATCCCGCGGACGGGCGGCGCGGTGCTGGCCAGCAACCACCAGTCGCACCTCGACATCCTGATCTACGGTGGCTGCGTGCCGCGCCACGTGAGCTTCGTGGCGCGCGACACGCTGGCGCGCCAGAAGTGGCTGGCCTACGTCATGCGGGAGTGCGGCGCGGTGCTGGTCCAGCGCGGCGCCAGCGATCGCAAGGCGCTGCGCGCCATGGCCGACCACCTGGAGCAGGGCGATCTCGTGGCGATCTTCCCCGAGGGCACGCGCACGGACGACGGGAACCTGCGCGCGTTCAAGGGTGGGGCGCTGCTGGCCGCGCGTCTGGCGCGGGTGCCGCTGGTCCCGTGCGGGATCTCGGGCGCGTTCCAGGCCTTCCCGCGCGGCGCCGCGCTGCCGCGGCCGAGGAAGATCCGCGTGGCGTTCGGCGCGCCGATCGACAGCGCGCTGCCCGACGCGCAGGAGCGTCTGGTGGCGGCGATCGCGGAGCTCGCGGGCGTGCGCCAGGCGGCGGTTCCGCGGGTCCTGACCCCGCCGGACGCGAGCGCGTGACGCGGCGCTCCGGGGGCCGCACGCTGGCGCGGTCGATTCCGTCGAGCTCGGCGGGGGCGGGCCGTGCCCTGCAGGCCGTGCTCGTGGTGTCGTGGTGGGCGCCTCAGCGCCTCACCATTCGATCCGCACCGCGTTCGAGACGTTCCAATTGCCGCCCTGCGGCGGGGCGCAGAAGCCCGGCGCGCTGTCGCGATACCAAGCCTGGTAGCCACGCACGGCCCCGGCCGTCAGCGGGTCGCCCAGTGCCGCGGAGCGTGCGCGGATCGTCGGTCCACCTGGGGGTGGGACGAGGACCGCGCCGCCCACTGCCGATGCGACGTACAGGCGCAGGACCTGGCCGGTCACGCAGCGCAGGCCGTCTCCCGAGGTGAACGGATCCGTGCGCAGCACGGTGCCTTGGAACACGAGCGTCGCCGCCGATGGAGGCAAACCCACGGCTTGGAACACGACATCGTCCGCCGCCGGGGAGCCGCTGGCCGTGAGCCGCGCACCGCCCGTAGCCCAGGAGTTCTCGCAACCGCGACCCGCGGCCGCGCCCTGGTTGCACGGGCAGGCCGAGAGCGTTCCGTCCCCCGCGCACGCCGTCGAGATCGCACCCCGCGATCCCCGCCAGGCGGCGATCGCATTCGTGCCGAGCACACCCGCGGCATCGAGCAGGCCGCCGACGAAGAGCTCGGGCCCAGCACCCGTGCCATCGTCGTGCACCGCGAGCGTCGTCACGCTGGGGCCGACCCCGGCGCCGAGCCCGCTCCAGCGGACGCCATCCCAGCGCGCGATGCGACTGGCCGGATTCGCCCCCGAGTGCGTGAAGTCGCCGCCCGCGTACAGCGCTGGACCAGAGCCGTCGTCGAAGACGGCCAACGCCGTCACGAGGTCGTTCAGACCCTCGCCGAGCGCGCTCCACGCGGTCCCATTCCAGCGCGCGACGCGGGCCGCGGGTGCTCCGCCCGCCTCCGTGAACGCGCCACCGGCGTAGAGCGCGGGCCCGCTCCCATCGTCGAAGGACAGCAGGGCCAGCACGTGGCCGTTCACGCTCGAGGGGAGCGCGCTCCAGCCGCTGCCATCCCACGTGGCGAGGTAGGGTGCGGCCACGCTACCCGCACTCGTGAACGTGCCGCCGACGTGGAGTCGGGGTCCGCCGCCGCCGTCGTGGGCCGCGAGCGCGTAGACGCGCCCCAGGACCCCGCCCGCCAGGGGGTGCCAGGCGGCCCCGTCCCAACGGGCGACGTTGCTCGCAGCGACGCCCGCGATGGACGTGAACGTCCCGCCCACGAACAGCTCGCCGGCGATGGACGCCAACGCCGCGTACCGATCGAACGCGGGAGAGCCCATGGCGAGCGTGCTCCACGTGGCTCCGTCCCAGGACTGGATCCAGCCGCGCATCCCCGCGTACAGCCGGGGGCCCGAGCCGGGATCATGCTCGATCAGGGCGTCCGGCACGTCGACCGGCGCGGACGGCAGTGCGTTCCAACCGGTCCCGCTCCAGCGTGCCACGCCGCCCGCGGGCGCGCCGTCCGCGGTGCAGAACCCGCCGCTCGCGAACAGGCCCGGGCCGGTGCCGTCGTCGTGGCTCGCCAGCGCCACGATCCGGGAGTCTGAGTCGATTCCCCGCAGGCCGCGCTGCTCGTTGCCGAGCGGGAGCCAGGAATTGCCCTCGAGCCGCGCCAGGAACGCGTGCTGGTCGCCGATCCGCGCAGACCCGCTGGCGAAGTGCAGCCGCGGTCCTTGCCCGGCGTCGAACGCGCACAGACTGTGGCGGGTCGCCGGGCCGTAGGACCAGCACGGGAGCAGGTGGGAGACCGGCGCGCCGACCTGGATCCAGGCCTGGCCATCCCAGCGACACAGGCGGTGGACCAGCCCGGGGGAGTTGTAGCCATACAGGACCGGCCCCGTGCCCGAGTCGATGGACTCGATGAGCCCAAAGCCCGACCCGCCGGAGCCCGGAATCGCCCGCCAAGCTGCGCCCGTCCAGGCCGCCAGCCCGCCCAGCGACTGGCCGCCCGCCGTCAGGCCCGCCCCGGACACGACGAGTTCCGGTCCCGACCCAAAGTCGTGGCTCGCCAGGTCGAACCACTGACTGGCGCTCGTGAACCCTGGGACGGCCGACCACTGGGACCCGTTCCAGCGCGCGAGCGTGGCCGCCGGCGTGCCTCCCGCCTGGTGGAATCCGCCGAGGACGTAGAGTTGGGTCCCGCCGGAGTCGGGGTGCACGACCAGGCTGTGGCCCGCTCCGCTCACACCGCTGTTCCAGGTCAGCCCGCCCGCGAGCCCGCTCCAGGTGAGGCCGTCCCAGGCCGCGATGGCCCTCGTTCCGGCGCCGCCCATCGAGGCGAAGGCCCCGGTCGCGTAGAGCCTGGGACCGGACCCGTCGTCCCAGACACACAGCGCATTCACGCTCGCTTCCGGCGTCGACGGCAGCGCCTGCCAGTCGAGCCCGTCCCAGCGCCAGACACCGCGCGAGGTCCCCGCGTACAAGGCGGACCCGCCGCCGGCGTCGTACACGGCGAAACAGTAGGTCTGGCCCTGGAGGCCGCTGCACACCGTCTGGAATGCGACCCCATTCCAACGCTGGATCGACCATTCACCGCTCGGTGTCCGGAGGTCGCCAGCGACATAGAGCGCCGGGCCGCTGCCGTCGTCGTGGACGATCTGGGCGAACACGGGACCGGTGAGGGCCGGGTCCTGGGCCGGGAACGTGCGCCACCCCAGGCCCTGGCCGCGCGCGGGACCAGCCCACGAGAGGAGCACGGAGAGACCGGCGAGGACGAGCAGGGGGTGGGAACGGTCGCGCATGGGTCGTAGCGGGCTCTATCCTATACTTGGCGCTCGCCCGCGCCCCGTTGCGGATGAACGGGTTTGCGCCGGGCTCGCGGCCGGCCCGGACGCGGCTCCCGCTCAACCCTGGCGCGTGCGCTCCGCCCGCAGGCCGGGCGTCCCGCCTGCCCCCCAGCGCGCGATGCCCGGCAAGCCGCGATACAGGAGCGCGTGGTAGAGACGCCGGGGGAGGAGCCGGCGCAGCGCCGTGAACAGGAACGCGTCGGGCGTGCCCGACATGCGCAGCGGCGGTGAGCGCATCGTGAGCGCGCGCTCGATGCGCCCGGCCACGAAGTCGGGCGTCGAGCGCGAGAGGCGCATGAGTCGCGCGATGAACGGCTGCATGTGCTCGTAGTGCGCGTGGTAGGGGTCGTCGTCGGCCACGATCGAGCGCGCGCTGTCCTGTGTCTCGCGCGTGTTCGCGAAGCTCTCGGAGTGCACGAAGCCCGGCTCGACCAGCGTGACCGCCACGCCGAACGGCCGCACCTCGTACCACAGGGCCTCGCTGGCGCCCTCCAGTGCGAACTTCGAGGCGCTGTACACGGCCATCGTGGGCATGGCCATCATCCCGCCGACCGACGACACGTTCACGATGCGCCCGGCGCGCCGCGCGCGCATCTGCGGCAGGACCAGCCGCACGAGTTCCATGGGGGCCAGGAAGTTGACGTCCATCTGGGCCAGGCGCTCGTCGTCGCGCACGTGCTCCAGCACGGAGCGGTAGGCGACGCCGGCGTTGTTCACCAGGGCGTCGATGCGCCCGAAGCGCGCCGTGGCGGCCGCGACCGCCGCGCGCCGCTCAGCGGCGCGGGTGACGTCGAGGGGCACGATCGCCGTGCGCTCGTTCTCGCCGAGCCCGGCGGCCTGGAAGCGCGCCAGCGAGTCCGTGCGCGCCGAAAGCACCAGCCGCCACGGCCCGCGCGCCAAGCGACGCGCGAGCGCCAGGCCCAGGCCGCTCGAAGCCCCGGTCAGGAAGACGACCGGGAGGGACTCGGCGCGTGGATCCGCTGGCAGCGCCACGCGCTGCATCCTACGGCGCCGGCGGGCCGGGTCGCCGCGGGCCGTGGTCGGCGCGCAGGATGGTTGCGCCGGGGCCGGCCGCGCCGGTACCCTCTCCCGCTTCGCCCGTCGGCCCTGACGGGCCCCGGAGACCCACGTCGGGCTTCCGCGGAACCCTGCGACCCCCTGACAAGACTGACAGAGTTCATGGCGCCTGCCTGGACCCGCATCAAGCAATTCGAGATCGACCCCGCGGAGCTGGAATCCAAGATCCAGAGCGCGTTGGGTGGAGCCACCCTCGCGGCCTTCGAAGAGAGCCTGTCGAGCTCGATCAAGGACATCAAGCCCGGCTCGATCGTCCAGGCCAAGGTCGACTCCGTCGACGAACGCACCGGCACCGTCGTCATGGACGTCGGCGGCAAGTCGGAAGGCCAGATCCCGATCGCCGAGTTCGGCGAGATCCTGCCCAAGATGGGCGAGACGTACGAGGTCTACTACGAAGGCCTCGACGACTCCGACACGGCGATGCTGTCGAAGCGCCGCGCCGACCGCCTGCGGGCCTGGGAGCGCGTCTCGGGCAAGTACAACGAGGGCGACGAGATCCAGGGCATCTGCACCCGCAAGATCAAGGGCGGTCTGCTCGTGGACGTCGAGGGCGTCAACGTGTTCCTGCCGGCCAGCCAGGTCAACCTGCGCCGCCAGCACGACATCGGCGACTTCCTGGGCGAGCCGGTGCGCGCGCGCATCATCAAGATCGACACGGAGCGCATGAACATCGTCGTGTCGCGCCGCAAGCTGCTCGAAGAGGAGCGCCAGAAGCAGAAGGAGTTCCTGCTCAGCGACATCCAGGATGGCCAGGTCAGGAAGGGCGTGGTCAAGAACATCGCCGACTTCGGCGTGTTCGTCGACCTGGGCGGCATCGACGGCCTGCTGCACATCACGGACATGTCCTGGGGCCGCATCAACCACCCGAGCGAGATGGTCAAGATCGACCAGGAGATCGAGGTGGTCGTGCTGCGCGTCGACCAGGACCGCGAGCGCATCGCGCTGGGTCTCAAGCAGCGCACCGCCAGCCCCTGGGAAGGCATCGAGGCGCGCTACCCGGTGAACAGCAAGCACACCGGCGAGGTCGTCAACATCATGTCCTACGGCGCCTTCGTGAAGCTCGAGGACGGCGTGGAGGGCTTGGTCCACATCTCCGAGATGTCCTGGACGAAGCGCATCAACCACCCCAGCGAGATCGTCAAGGTCGGCGACCAGGTCAACGTCGTCGTGCTGGAGTTCAACCACGCGAAGCAGGAGATCAGCCTCGGCATGAAGCAGGCCGAGATGAACCCCTGGGACCTCGTCGAGCAGCACTATCCGATCGGCACGGTCATCGAGGGCACCGTGCGCAACCTCACGAGCTACGGCGCGTTCGTCGAGATCGAGGAGGGCATCGACGGCCTGCTGCACGTGTCGGACATGAGCTGGACCAAGAAGGTCACGCACCCGTCCGAGATGGTCAAGAAGGGCGACAAGCTGCAGTGCGTCGTCCTGTCGGTCGATCGCGAGAAGAAGCGCATCGCCCTGGGCAAGAAGCAGCTCCATGCCGACCCGTGGCTGGAGACGATCCCCGCGAACTACCACGTGGGCGACCTGCTCTCGGGCTACGTGACGAAGATCACGAACTTCGGCGCCTTCGTGAAGCTCGAGGACGACCTGGAGGGCCTGCTGCACATCAGCGAGCTCTCCGACTCGAAGGTCGTGAACGTCGAGGACGTGCTCAAGATCGGCATGAAGGTCGAAGTGCGCGTGATCCGCGTGGACGTCGAGGAGCGCAAGATCGGCCTGTCGTTCGTGCACTCGGACTTCGAGGAGAACGAGGCGGTGCTCAAGGCCGCCGCCGAGGCCCCGCCGGCGCCCGTGGAGGGCGAGGCCGTGCCCGAGGCCAAGCCCAAGAAGGAGCGCAAGCCCAAGCCCGAGGAGGCCGTCTGACCGCGGTGCTCGAGCGAGATCACTCGAGCCTCGGACGGGGCGGCGCGGCGCGGATGGAGTCCGCACGGCGCCGCCCCGTCGCTTGGCGCTCGGCCGCGGCCGCCCTGGCCCTGGCGCTCGCGCTGGGCGCGTCGCCATCGTGCGCGACGGCGCCCTCCGCGCAGCGCGAGGCGGAGCTCGCGGCTGCCTGCGAGCGGCTCGAGGCCGCGCTGCGCGACGGCGACGACGCGGCGGCGCGCGCGGCCGCGGCGCGCATCCGCGAGCTCGACGCGCGGGGGGCCGACGCGCGCCGCGCCGAGGAGCTCGTGCGGCTGCTCGACGCACGCGTCGAGCCGCGCTTCGAGCCGGCGCTCCTCGCGCTGCGCGCGGCGCTCGCCGACGGCGACCCCGCCCAGGCGCGCGCCATCCTCGCGCGCCTGCTCCAGCTGCAGCCGAGCGGCACGGCTCTGGAGCTCGCGCGCGTCTACGAGCGGATCCTCGACGGCCGCGCGGCCCTGTCGCTCCTCGAGCTCGAGACCCAGTGCCTGTGGCGGCCCGACCCCCAGGTCGCGGGCGCGGGCACCTGCGTCGTGCGGCTCGCCGTGCGCTCGCGGGATGGCGCGGCGCGCGCGCTCGTGGGCGGTGCCGCGACCCTGGAGCTCGCCGCGGTCACGCTCGACGCGCGCGGCCACCATCGCCGCGCCGGGGAGACGCGCGCCCTCGAAGCGCCGGCGCGCATCGAGGTCCCGGCCCAGGGCCCGGCCGAGGCCGACCTCGCGCTGGTCCCGCTCGAGCTCCCCGACGGGGCCCTGGCCCTGCGGCTCACGGCGCGCGTGCTGCTGCGCTCGGGCTCCGTCGTGGAGCAGGGTCGCGCCCTGCCGGCGCGGCCCGTGGCCGCCGCCGCGGGCGAGCTCGTGCTGCTCGAGGGCCGGCTCCTGGCCCTGGGGCCCGCCGCGCGCGGCGATCTGGCGGCCGCGGCGCTCCAGCCGGCGTCTCGTCCGGAGGACCTGCTCGCGCTCGCGCTGCGCGTGCGCCGCGAGGACCGCGACGCGGTGCTCGACGCCGTCGCCGGGCTGGATCTCGACCGCGGCCGGATCGAGCGGCTGGCGCCAGCGCTGCGCTGGCTCGCGCCCGAGGCCGGCGGCGGCTCCGACGTCGCCCAGTGGGACGAGTGGCTCGACGCGCGCGCGGCCGCCCGCCGCGCGGCGGAGCGCAGCACCGAGCCCGTGCTGCCGCGTGCGGGGCGCGCGAAGCTCGCCGGGCCTTGATCGCGGGCCGCCGGCCGCCACACTCGCGCGGAGCTCATGACCCCCGCCCCGCCCGATCCGCGCGTCGCCGAGGCGCTGGCCGTCTTTCGACGCGGTGCCGTCGACCTCATCGAGCCGAGCGAGCTCGAGGCACGCCTGGTCGCGAGCCGCGACGCGCGGCGGCCGCTGCGCGTCAAGTTCGGCATGGACCCGACCAGCCCCGACCTGCACCTGGGGCATGCCGTGCAGCTCCTGAAGCTGCGCGCCATCCAGGAGCTGGGGCACCGCATCGTGCTGATCGTCGGCGACGCGACCGCCATGATCGGCGATCCCTCGGGCCGCAACAAGCTGCGCCCGCCGCTCTCGCGCGCCGCGATCGACGCGAACCTCGCGACCTACGTCGAGCAGGCCGGCCGCGTGCTGGACATGTCGAGCACCGAGGTGCGCCGCAACTCGGAGTGGTTCGACCGGATGCGCTTCGAGGACGTGCTCAAGCTGCTCGGCCGCGCGACGGTCGCGCGCATGCTGGAGCGGGACACGTTCGAGAAGCGCATGGCCGAGGGCGAGCCGATCGGCGTGCACGAGCTGCTCTACCCGCTCATGCAGGGCTGGGACAGCGTCATGGTCGAGGCCGACCTGGAGCTGGGCGGGACCGACCAGCTCTTCAACCTGCTGCGTGGGCGCGACCTGCAGGTTCAGGAGGGGCAAGCACCGCAGGTGTGCTTCACGATGCCGCTCGTGAACGGCGCCGACGGGCGCAAGATGAGCAAGAGCTACGGCAACGCGATCGGACTCACCGAGCCGCCGTTCGAGATGTTCCAGAAGCTGGTGCGCACGGTGCCGGACACGGCGCTCGCGGATTGGTTCACGCTGCTGACGCAGGTCCCCGAGGGGGAGGTGCGGGCGCTCCTGGCCGGAGACCACCGCGCGGCCGCGCTGCGCCTGGCTGGCGAGATCACTGGCTTCTTCCACGGCGCACAAGCCGCCCGCGAGGCGCGCGAGGAGTACGAGCGCCGGGCGCGCGGCGCGGGCCCGGGCGACGTCGAGGAGCGCCCCTGGCCGCCCGAGTTCGCCGGCCAGAGCATGCCCCTCGCCAACCTGCTGGCCGCGCTCGGCATCGTCAGCTCGACCTCCGACGCGCGCCGCCGGGTCCAGGCCAAGTCGATTCGGCTCGACGGAGCCGTCGTCGAGGACGCGCTGATCCCGGTCTCGCAGGCCCGACTGCCCATGGTGGTCGCGACGAGCAAGACGAAGTTCGTGCGGATCGTGTAGGTACGGAGTCAGACTCGCTTCCG
>JAEUHZ010000078.1 GCA_016795205.1 Planctomycetota bacterium
CTCGGCGGCGGGGGTCACGACGCGCAGGATCAGGGCGCGCGAGTTCTTCGCGTGGAGGGAGATCTTGCCGGAGGCGTGCTGAGCAGCGCTCGCGCTTGGGCGGCCGACGTCGGCGGGGTTCAGCGCAAGCGCGGCCAGCGATCTGGGTCAGTATCCCGGCTTCCGATCAGGGGCACAGCGTGAAGCGCACCGCGTTCGAGAGGCCGGAGCCGAAGCCCGCCGGGTCCTGCACGTCGCGGTAGTACCACTGCGCGCAGACCACGACCCCGGCGAGCAGCGCGGGATCCACGCCCGAGCGCGCCCAGGCGTTGAAGTCGAAGGCGAAACCGCCCGAGCAGTCGGGCGCGCCCGCAGCGCCACCCGAGTTCTGGAGGCCGGCGCGCCGCGGGCTCGCCACGCACAGCGTCCCGCCCTGGAAGGGGGTGAACGCGGCCGCGGTGCCGTAGACCAGGAGCCCCACCTTCTGGTTGATCACGTCCGCGCAGGTCAGCGTGAAGGGCAGGCCGGAGCCCAGGCTCGGCGCGCCGCTCCAGCCCGCGGACGGCGCGCAGCCCTGCGAGTTCAGCTTGGCGGCGCAGAAGTTCTGCGGGCCCGCCGTGGCCCGGAAGCGACGTGCGTGGACGTCCCAGTCGGAACCGTTCCACACGTCGTAGCCCAGCACGAACGTGCCCGAGGCGGCGTGCAACGCGAGCGACGGACGCACGGCGTGGAGGCCGGGCGGCGAGAGCTGGAGCTCAGCGCCCAGCGGCAGGCCATCGGGGCCGAAGCGCCGTCCGCGCACGCGCGGTACGCCGGTCGAGCCGTCCTCCCACGCGACCAGGAACGCGCCGCCGGGCTCGACCGCGAGGACCGGTGCGCCCTGCCAGCCCTGCACGATCTCGTTCACGAGCAGGTCGGGCCCCAGCGGCAAGCCGTCGACGTCGAAGCGGCGCAGCGCGATCCCGGCTGCCGAGCCGTCGGCCTGCGCGTCCTGCCACACGACCGTGAAGCGCCCGCGCCCGTCGGCGCCGACGCGCGGCAGCCGCTGGTCGCCGTTCACGAACGTCGCGGGCAGCGGGAACTCGCCGCCCAGCGGGGCGCCCAGGGCGGAGAAGCGCCGGCCCCACAGGTTCAGTCCGCTGCCGACGCCCCCGTGGCTCGAGAAGTCGACGAAGGCCGCGAAGATCGTCCCGTTCGGCGCGACGGCCACGCTCGGGTCCACCTGGGCGTCGTACTCGTACTCGTTGATCCGCACGTCGGGCGAGAGCGGCGCGCCCTGCGCGTCGAGCACCCGCAGGAACGCGTCGCCGTCCCAGTCGCCCGACCAAGCCACGACGAAGCCGCCAGCCGGCGTGGGCTCGACGAGCGGTCGCCACTGGGATGCAGCGCCAATCTGGTTGACCTGGAACTCGGGTCCCAGCGGCGCGCCGGCCGGGCCGTAGGCGCGCGCGAAGATGCCCATCTGCTCGCCGTCGTAGCCGTGCCGCTCGGACCAGGCCACGAGCGTGGTCCCGCCCAGCGCCACGGCGATCGCGGGCTCGTCCTGCACGCCCGCGTTGAGCGTCGTGTTCACGAGCGTGTCCCCACCCAGCGCTGCGAAGCCGTCCGAGAAGCGCCGCAGCACGATGTCCTGGCCCGCGCTCCACACCAGCGTCCAGCCGTCGCCCGTGCGCGCCGCCGAGCTCCAGACCTGGTCGTAGAGCACGGCCTGGCTGACGCGCGCGCCGCCGTCGAGCGGGCCGAAGGTCTCGAGCCCCGCGCCGGCGGCGGCCGCCGGCAGGCCCGACGCGCACAGCGCCAGTGCGCCGCGCGCCGCGCGCGTGGCCTGAGCAGGGGCTCGGGCGACGGACGCGCCGGCGCGACCGGACCAGGAGGCCATGCTCGAAGCCTAGCACGCGTGCAGGGACCGCGCTGGACACGCCGCTGGCCGCTGTCGAGGATGCCAGGATGCTGCGCAGGATCCCCGCCCGAGGCGCGCTCTCCAGGTGCGCCTGCGCGGCCCTCGTGCTCCACGGGGCAGCCTGCCGCGCCCCGCACGGCGATCCGCCCCCGGCCGAGACCCGCTACTCCCAGATCCGGCCCGAGTGGGACGGCGGGAAGCCCGAGCCCTCGCGCGAGTGGATCGCGTTCTCGGCCGGCTGGCTCGTGCGCGAGGTCGACGACGCGGACCCGGTGGGGGACGGAGCCGCCTTCGGGCTCGAGGTGGGGTTCGACCTGGGAGCTGGCGAGCTCGTACCGGCGCTCGAGCTCGGCCTGGGCTACGCCTCGGTGCGCGGTGAGGCGCCGCTCGACGACGACCTCAACCTGTGGCGCACGACCGTCGGGTTGCGCGCGACCTGGCGCAGCGCGAGCTGGCGGCCCTGGCTGCGCGGGGGGGTCTTCGTGCGCTGGTCGCCCGACGACTTCGACGAGCCCGAGGACCCGTATGCGAGCGGCGTCTACGCCGGCGCCGGCGCCGATTGGCCCTACCTGCCGGGGATGTCGCTCGGGCCGCGCCTGACCTGGTACGGGGCGCTCGACGAGGACGCCGTCGGGGATGCTTCCCGGGAGTGGCTCTTCGCGCTGGGGGCGACGTTCCGCCTCTAGGATCCAAGCCCGGGTAGCATCAGGGGATCGCCGCGCGGCGCCGGGGTCCCGGCGCGCGCCGCACCGCACCATGAGACGCCTCCTGACCCGCGCCCCCGCGCTCCTCCTCCTCGCCGCCCCCGCCGCGGCCCAGAGCCTGAACGTCGACGTCGGCACGAACGTCGCCTTCCCGGCGCCCTCCTCGGCCTACGCCGCGGCCGGAGCCGCGGGCGTGTGGAACCCCGTCGCCGCGCCGGCGAGCCAGGCTCCGCTCGTGGGCCTCGATGGGCTCTCGACCGCGGTCACGCTCACGTCCCTGGGAGGGTTCCTGAACTTCGATTACGACAATCCGGCGACGAGCGGGGAGGCCGGGCTCTTGCTCGACGACGTCCAGGACCTGGGCGGCCCGACCTCGATGGTGACCTGGAGCTTCGCCGGGCTCCAGGACGGCGAGTACACGCTGTTCACCTACGCCTGGGCGCCCGACAACGCCTCGTTCCGCACGCGGGTCACCGTCCCGGGCTCGCCCGACGCCGCGGTCGACGTGGGCGGCGTGTGGAGCGGTGCGCACGTCGAAGGCGTCAGCCATGCGCGGCATCGGGCCAGCGTGTCGGGCGGAGCGCTCGTCGTGCAGCTCGCGACGAGCTCCGGCTTCGGCTCGCTGAACGGTTTCCAACTCGTGCGCGCGCAGCCGTTCGAGGCGCTGTGCGCCGGCGATGGCGGCGGCGCGCCTTGCCCGTGCGGCAACAGCGGCGGCGCGGGCCGGGGGTGCGCGAACTCGGTCGATGCAGCGGGCGGACTCCTGCAGGCCACGGGCTGGGCCAGCGTCGGATCGGATTCACTGGCGCTGCTCGGGAGCGGGATGCCGAACAGCTCCGCGCTCTACTTCCAGGGCACGAGCGCGGCCGCCGCGGGCGCCGGCACGGCCTTCGGCGACGGGCTGCGCTGCGCGGCCGGCAGCGTCGTGCGCTTGGGCACCAAGACGAACGGCGCGGGTGCCTCGCAGTACCCCACTGGCGGCGATCCGAGCGTCAGCGTGCGGGGCGGCGTCGCGCCCGGCGACACGCGCGTCTACCAGGTCTGGTACCGCAACGCGGCGGCCTTCTGCACGGCCGACACGTTCAACCTGACGAACGGCCTGCGCGTGCAGTGGGCGCCGTGAATCAGCGCTGGAAGATCGGCAGCAGCCCCTCGGGCACCGCCAGGACCAGGCAGTTCATGGCCGTGGCGTAGACGTCGCCGAAGCGCGCGTCGCTCCACGATCCATCCGCGCGCTGCGCGCCCAGCACGCGCGGTGCCTCGCTCTGCCACCACGCTTCCCAGCGCGTCGCGTCGAGGTGCTGCCACATGGCCTGCGCCAGGTAGAAGCGCTCGTAGTGCGGGCAGATCACGGCGTCGCCCTCGCCCACGGGCCCGGCCTCGCGCAGCGCCAGGCGCCGCGCCAGGAAGTCGTAGCCCTCGGAGACTGCACGCCCCTCGTAGGTGCCGGTCATCTGGAAAGTCGCGATCGCGGCGGCGGTGAGCGCCACCGTGGCGAGCGGGTCGCCCAGCGCGTAGCGGAACGATCCGTCGGGCTTCTGCGTGCGGCTCACGTAGTCGACCGCGCGCGTGATCACGGCGCGCTCGACCTCGACCCCGGCCTCCTTGGCGGCGCGCAGCGCCTGGACGGCGGTGATCGTGATCGAGTTCTCGTGCGCCAGGCCCTTGCGCGGCTCGTAGTCCCAGCCGCCCTCGACACCCTGGCTGTGCTCGATGCAGCGCACGGAGAGCACCAGCGCCTCGCGCAGTCGCGCGCCGCGCGGCGTGTGTGGCGAGGCGGTCGCGGCCTGCGCCAAGGCCAGCGTCGCGAAGCCGTGGCCGTGCATGCGCGACAGCGCGTCGCCCGTGCGCGAGATGTAGCCGGCGCGCTCCGAGCGCGGGTCGAGGTCGGCGCGCGCGACGAGCCAATCGATCGCGTCGGCGCACTCGCGGCCGTACGGCCCGCGGCCGGGCGCGCTCCCGCCGGCCATCCAGGCCAGCGCTCCGAGCGCGGTGACGGCCACCGGCGCGAAGCCGCCGACGTCGGCCGCCGGACCCGTGCCGGCGGACGTGGTGCGCGCGCCGTCGGCGGGAAAGGACCCGTCGGCGCCGCGGCGTTGGGCTTCGCGCAGCCAGGCCAGCCCGCGCTCCAGCGCCTTGCGCCGGGCCTCGTCGGTGCGCGCCGACGACCGGGTCGGCGTGCCGGCCGCGGCCCCGGCTCCAGCGCCCGACTGCGCTGCCACGGCCGCAGCGCGCTCCGGGCGCGCGGGCGAGGCTTCGCGGGCCGTGGCTGGCGCGACGCTGAGCACCCAGGCAACCACCGACAGCGCGGCGGCCGGCGGGGCGCGGCGTGTGATCGAGCCCGGCCCGCGCGCGCTCACGGCGCGCGGTTCAGGCGCCGGTAGTAGGCGTCGATCCAATCGCGGTAGAGCGGCGGCATGTCGCGCCCGCCCTCGTTGCGGAAGACCTCGCGAGCGTGGACCGGCAGATCACCCCAGCGGTCGCGGCCGTCACGCGCGCCAGCCGGGCCGCCCTGGGCACCACGCGCGGGATCGGATCCCGGTCGCTGCTCGGGATCGGCGCTCGAAGCCTGCGGACCGTCGCGGCGTTCGCGCCCGGGATCCTGGCCGGGTCGCTGGCCGTCCGGACGCGGCTCCTCGCCGCGCGGACGCTCCCCACCCGGTTGTTCCTGGCCAGCGCCCTGCTCGGGCGTCGAGGGTGTTTGCTCGCGACCGGTCGACTGCTCGCCACGCTGGTCGAGCGGGCTCTGGCCCTGTCCCTGACCCTGGCCCTGCGAGGAGGAGGAGCTGCTCGACGAGTTCTGGCTCTGGCTCTGCGCGAGCTCGAGGATCCGATCGATGCCCTGCTTCACGCTCTGGCTCGAGGCCTGCGCGGCGCGCAACTTCTGCGAGAGCGCGCCACCGCCCTTGGGCTCGGTGCGCGCCGCCTGCTGGAGCAGCGCGTCGATCGCGCGCAACTCGCGCTCGACCTGCTCGAAGAGCTCCAGCATCTGGCGCTGCACGTCGTCCTGGCCTCCCGGAAGCGGGATGTTCACCGGCGGGCGCTGCGCGCCTCGCGGAGCGCCGCCCTCCTGGGCCGGGACCCAGGACACGAGCCCGGCGAGGAACGCCATCGAAAGCCAGGGGTTCATCACGGGTTCTCCTCGCTGGGATCGGGGATCCCCAGTCGCGCGCGGAACATCCGGAACAGCTCGCTCACGCGCTCGTGGCGGAAGCCCAGGCGCGCCACGTCCTCGAGCAGCAGCGGGTCGACCGCGCCGCCCTCGTCGATCTCGGGGTGCAGGATGCGCAGGCGTTCGATGTCCTCTCCGACCTCGACGCCCATGCGACGCAGGAGCTTGAGTTCGGCGACGTCCGGCACGAGCCGGTTCTGACCCTGCTGCTGTTGCTGTTGCTCCTGCTGCTGCTGTTGCTGCTGCTGGCGGCGCTGCTTCTCCTGCTGGAGCGCCTCGCCCAGCCACAGCAGCGATTGCTCGACGTCCTGCTGCAGTCCCTGCACGCGGTCGCCGCTTTGCCAGTCTCCGGCGTCGGTCATCTCGCGGCCGATCGTGCCCAGGTCGCGCGCGGCCTGGTCCAAGATCTCGGCGAACACCAGGCTCTGCTCCTCGCGGATCGCCTTGCCGAGGTCCGCGGCGCGCGTGCCGAGCTGCTCCTCGGCCTTGGCGATGCGCCGCAGGCGCAGGCGCGCGGTGTGGCTCGGGCGCTCGCCCGGCTTGCGCTGCGCGTCGATCTCGAGCGTCGCGCGCATCTGCGCCTGGTGCTCCTCGACGAGCGCCTTGACCTGCTCGGCGATCTTGAAGAGCAGCTCCTCCTGCCGCAGGCGCTGGTATTGCTCCTCCTCGGCGCCCAGCTCGCGCTCGGCCTCGCGCATCTGTCGCTCGGCGTCGGCCGCCGCCTCCTCGGCTTCGTCGAGGTCGCCCTCGGCGAGCTCGTCGCTGGCCCGTTGCGCGGAGCGCGAGGCGCTCTCCATCCCGCGTGACGGCTTGGCGCCCTCGCGCTGCTGGTTGCGTTCCGCGAGCTTGAGCAGCGCCTGTCGGATGCGCTCTTGTTCGGCGCGCAGCCGCTCGGCCTCCGCGCGCTGCTCGTCGTCGCGCGGCCGGGCGTCGGATTCCGCCGCCTCGGCGGCCTCCTGCAGGCCCTGCATGGCTTGCGACTGGGAGCCGGCCGCCTCGGTCGCGCGTCCTGCGGAGAGGCGCGCCGCGGCCTCGCGCATGGCCTGCGCGGCGCGCTCGAGGGCCGCGTTCGCCGCGCGCCGTGCCTCGGGCTCGAGTCCGGCCGCCTCGGCCGCGGCGCGCAGCGCCTCGGCCTCGCGCGCCAGGGCTTCCTGCTCGGAGCGCAAGGCCTGCATCCCCAGGCCCTCCTGCGCGGCGGACGCCGAGCGCGCGGAGCGCACGCCTTCCAGCGCGCGCTCGAGCGCCGCCTGCGCCTGGGCGGCGGCGTTGGCGGCCGACTGGGCCTCCTCGCGGGCGGCCGACTGCGCGGCCTGGGCCTGCGCCTCGGCGGCGGCGTCGAGCTCGCGCGCGGCGGCTGCACGCTCGGTGCCGCCCTCGGGCAGCGCGCGCAGCGCGCGTGCGCCCCGCGCGGCACGCTCGGAGGCCGCACGCTGGGAGGCCTCGAGCATGCTGCCGAGACGCTGCTCGTCCTCGAGCGCGGATTGGAGCGCACGCGCCGCCTCGCGGGTCTCGCGCTGCGCCTCGGCCGCCGCGCGTGCCGCGGCCTCGGGGCTGGCGCTCTCGGCCGGCTCGCCCGCCGCGGGCGGCGTCGTCGGCTCCGTGCCGGTCTGCGCCGGGCGCGGGGTCTGCGCGCCCGCGGACCCCGCGCGCGCGGCCTGGGAGGCGGCGCGCAGGGATTCCGAGGCGGCGCGCGCCGCATGCGCGGAGGCCGACTGCGGGTCGGCGAGCTTGGCGAGCTCGGCGCCGGCCTCCGCGCGCGCGGCCTCTGCGGCGAGCGCCGCCGCGCGCGCCTCGGACTCCAGCGCGCGGGCCTCGGCCTCGATGGCGCGCGCGGCCTCCTCGCGGCTCTGCCGGCCGCCGGCGGCGTCCTGGAGCGCCTCCGCGCCCGCCGCCAGGGCCTGCGCGGCGC
>JAEUHZ010000079.1 GCA_016795205.1 Planctomycetota bacterium
CTCGGCGGCGGGGGTCACGACGCGCAGGATCAGGGCGCGCGAGTTCTTCGCGTGGAGGGAGATCCTGCCGGAGGCGAGCTGAGCAGCGCTTGCGCTTGGGCGGCCGACGTCGGCGGGGTTCAGCGCAAGCGCTGCCAGCGAGCTGGGTCAGTATCGCGGTTGCGCTTTCCGACCCGGGGCGTGAGACTTTTCCGCCGGTTGAAGGGCCCCCGGGCCGCCTGCCGATCCAGGCTCCCCGGCCCGCACGGCCCCCGCGCATGACCGCACCGATCGCCACCTACCGCACGCGTCCCACCGGGATCTGGAGCCCCCATCACGAGATCCTCGACGCCAACGGGCGGATCGGGGTCCTCCAGGCCGAGCGCAACCGCTGGTCCCTGACCACCCGCGCGACCTGGCGGCCCGAGAAGGGCGAGGTCCTGACCTTCCGGCGCGACCCCGGGCTCCTGCGGAGCCAGTTCTCGGTCTGGACGGACGGGCGCGAGTGGCTCGGTTCCTCGCTGCGCTCGCGCTTCTTCGGGCGCGAGATCGCGCTGTCGACGCCCAGCAAGTCGCTACGGATGCTGCCGGTGCCCGGCTTCCAGCGCGGCTGGCGCCTGCACGCGCCGAAGACCGGCGAGCTGGCGCGCATCACGCCCGACGGGCTGGGCAAAGCCTCGACGCTCCAGGTCTTCCGCCGGGTCGAGCTGGAGCTCGTGCTGTTCGCGTACTTCGTGGGTGCGCTCGTCTACGCCGAGTCGTATTGGCCGGGCCCCGCGATCGTCGACGACCTCGAGAGCCTGCCCACGGCGCCCTCCAAGGCCTGAAGGCCCGCGGACGGACGACTTTTCCACAAGGGCGGGCTACCATCCGGCCGCTTCACGGGAAGCCGGAGGCGCACCGCGCGTCCCTCTGCCCGCAGGGCCGCTCCATCCGGAGCCGGCGATCGTCCGAACTCTCCCCGAGCCCCCCACCGTCCGTCCGGACTCTCCCGGCGGGGGCCCCTCGAATCCCATGCGACCCCTCCTCGTCCTCGTTCTCGTCCTGGCGGCCATCGGGGCCCTCCTCTTCGCGATTTTCGGGATCGACGGCGGCACGCGGCCCACCGAGGTCGCGCCTCCCGTGGCCGAGCGGCCCGCGGAGCCTCCGCGCCGCCCGACCGCGCTCGAGGGAGGCTCGGCGCCGGCTCCCGATCGGGCGCCCTCGGCGACGCGTTCCGACGACCGCTCCGTGGCCGGCGGCTCGGCCGCCGTGGCGCTCGACAACCGGCTCACCGGGCTGGTCCGCAACCCCCAGGGCGGCGCGGTGGCAGGGGCCGAGGTCATCCTCAGCACGCTGGGCGCGTCGGAGCTGTTCTTCGTGAACGATCCGCTGCCCGACCACTCCAAGGAGCCGCGCGTCCGCACGGACGCCGAGGGCCGCTACACGTTCGTCGGGGTCCAGCCGCGCGACCGCTACACGCTGATCCTCACGCACCCCGAGTACTCGCGCCGCGAGGAGCCCACGATGCCGATCGGCGAGGTCGGCGCGGCGGAGATGCCGCCGATCACGCTCACCCCGGGCGCGTCGCTCTCGGGCCGCGTGCGCAACGAAGCCGGCGACTTCGTGCGCGGGGCGACGCTCTTCCTGGAGGGCTTCCAGTACCAGAACCTGGGCATCGTCGCGCCCGACCGCGCCACGTCGGTCACGGACGCCGAGGGCACCTATCGCTTCAAGAACGTCGCGCCGGGGCCGCGCTACCTGAAGGTCACCGCACCTGGCTACGCGACGATCCAGATCCCCTCGCTCAACTTCGAGAAGGAGGAGACGGTCGTGCGCGACATCACGCTCAAGATCGGCGAAGGCATCCTGGGTCGCGTGGTGGGCCCCGGCAACGTCGGGATCCCCGACGCGCGCGTGATCGCGATCGGCGTCTCCAGCCTGCAGCAGACCGGCCGCGAGGAGACCGTCACGAACGCCAACGGCGAGTTCCTGTTCGAGTCGCTCGCCAGCGGCGACTACAACGTGATCGCCAACGCCAAGGGCTGGCGGATGCAGCCCAAGGGCGGCGGCCATCGCGTCTCGACGAACACGAGCAACCACGTGATCGAGATGCTGCCCGAGGCCACGATCTCGGGCCGGGTCGTGGAGACCGGCACCGGCAAGACCGTGCCGGCGTTCACCGTCCGGATGCGCGTCTACTACGGACCCGGGACGCCCAGCGCGCCCTACAACGAGGAGACGTTCCCGCAGAGCCACCCCAACGGCGAGTTCTCCGTGCCCGGCGTGCCGGCCGGCGAGTTCGTCGTCGAGGCCTGGGCGCCGGGCTACGCCCCGGGCTTCTCGCGCAACTTCAGCGTGGAGGCCGGACGCTCCGTGTCGGGCATCGAGGTGCGGCTCGGCCGAGGCGGCAGCATCTCCGGCCGCGTCGTCGACGCGCAGGGCGCGCCGGTCGCCCGCGCGCGGGTCTCGACCCACGACAACGACTGGACCGACGACGAGTTCACCAAGGCGATCGGGATCACCTATCCCACGACCGCGACCTCCGCCGAGACGCGCACCGGCGAGGATGGACGCTTCACGATCAGCGGCCTGTCGCCGGACGTCTACCAGATCCAGGTCGTGGCGGCCGGGTACACGAGCTTCATGCGGCGCGACCTGCGCGTCGCGGAGGGCGCCGACGCGGCGGTGGGCGATCTGCGCCTGGGTCGCGGCGGGATCGTGCGCGGCACGCTCTACGACGCCTCGGGCAAGCCGCTCGTCGGGGGCTCGGTCGAGCTACGCGGCGACGCGGGCGACATGCCCCGCATCTACAAGACCCGCACGGCGGGCGATGGACGCTTCCAGATCTCGAACGTGCTGCCAGGCAGCTACGTGCTCTTGGCCATGCGCCCGGGCGGCAGCGAAGCCAACCCCTTCGCGCAGGCCGGGGACGCACGCAACTCGGAGACGCGCGTGCGCGTGGACGAGGGCGGCACGACGACGCAGGACCTGCACCTGGCGGATTGAGCGCCGCGGCGCGCGGCGCGGGAACGCGCCAGCGCACGGCGGCTGGCCGCTCGCGGCGCCGCGGGAGGCGGATTAGGATCGCGCGCATGGCGGACGCCGTGCGCGCGGTCGTTTCCACGAGGACTTGGAGCGAGGCCGACTGGGCCGACTTCCTGGCCGCCGAGCTCGCCGCGCCCGTGAGCGTGGTCTACACCCGCTCGCGCAAGGTCCCGGTGGCGACGCGGCCGCTGCGCGAGCCGCGCGGCGCGCTCGAGGTCCGCCTGCACGGCCACTTCGCTGCGGCGCCCGAGGACGTGCGCGGCGCGCTGGCGAGCTGGGTGCGCTCCGGCCGCCGCGCGCCGCGGGCCACGGCGCGGCTCGACGCGTTCATCGCCGAGCTGCTGCGCGCCGCCCCGCCGGTCGCGGCGCGGCGCGCGCTGGCATCGCGCGGGAGCCACCACGACCTCACGCGGCTCGCCGGGGAGCTCTACGCCGGGGAGCTCGCCACGGAGTTCGGGGGCGACGTCGAGCGCCCCGTGATCGGCTGGGGCCGCCGCGCGATGGGTCGGGCCCGCCGCTCGTTGCGCCTGGGCAGCTACGACGGGGACGGCCGCATCGTCCGCATCCATCCCGTGCTCGACCAGCCCGCCGTTCCCGAGTGGTTCGTGCGCTACGTCGTCTTCCACGAGCTGCTCCACGCGGTGTTCCCCGTCGAGCGCGGCGCCGACGACCGCTGGGTCCACCACGGTCGCGCGTTCCGGCGGCGCGAGCGCGCCTACCCCGACCACCGTCGCGCGCTGGCCTGGGAGCGCGCGCACCTCGCAGCGCTCATCCGCTCGGCGCGCACCGGTGCGCCCCTGCGGCCGCCGCGCGAGCCGCTCTGGGAAGGGCCCTCGAACCGACCCGCCAGCCACCCCACGCGCGGACCCGGCGTCCTGCGCGCGCTGCAGCAGTTGCTCTTCCCGGACTGACCGTCAGCCGCCCGGACGTTCCGCGGCCGCACCGGTCAGCACGGTGCCCAGCACGTTGCCGCCCAGGGCCTCGAGCCGGTTGTAGGTCTCCTCGACGACGTTGCGCGGCGTGCTCCACAGCCGCACGACGAGCAGGATCCCGTCCGCCAGCGCCCCCAGCAGGGACGCGTCGCTGATCCCGGCCGCCTCGGGCGTGTCGATCAGGATGTAGCGGAAGCGCTGCTTGAAGGCACCGAGCACCTGCTTGACGCGCTCGCTACCGAGCAGCTCGGAGGGGTTCTTGGGCAGCTCGCCCGGGCCCAGCACGCTCAAGCCTTCGACGCTCGTCGGGCGGATCGCGCGGTCGAGCGGGCACGTGCCGCGCACGACCTCGACCAAGCCTTGGCGCCGCGGCAGACCCAAGTACTCCTCCAGCGCCGGACGGTGCAGGTCGGCGTCGACGAGCAGCACGCGCGTGCCGGGGACCTCGCACATCGCCAGGCCCAGGTTGATCGTGGCGACCGTCTTGCCTTCGCCGCGTGCCGCGCTCGTCACGACGATCGTGCGCGGCGCGCCCTCGGGGTTCAGCGCCGCGATCGAGTTGCGCAGTTGCCGGAACTGCTCGGCGATCGGCCCGCGCGGCTCGCGCGCCAGCGCGATCTCCTCGCGGACGAAGCGGATCTTCCTCGACTCGTCGGGCTCGGCCTGCGGCAGCGGGCCAGAGCCTGGGGGGGAACGGCGGAACACGGACATGGCGGGCACAGGATGCGGATCGACCGTCCCGGGTGCACGCCCCAAGACGCGCCGCGCGGAAAACGCTTCCGCCGCCGGATCAGCGCGGCGAGCGGGCCGGCGAGCGGTCCAGGTCGAGCAGCGCGCGCGCCAGCGGGTCTGCGGCGGGCGGCCAGCGCGCGGGAGCGAACAGGCGGTCGTGCGGGCCGCCGCGCTCCGCGCGCACGGCGCCGCGCACGGCCTGCAGGAGCTGTCGCTCGCCGGCGCCGTCGAGCGCGGCGCGCAGAGCGCGCACGGCCTGGGTCGCGGCGCGCAACGCCAGCTCGGGATCCACGGAGGGGAGCAGGCTCGCCAGCCGAGCGCGCGCCAGCTCGCCCCCGGGTCCCGTGCACAGCTCGGCGAGCGCCGCCCACTCGAGACCGGACGACGGCGGCGCCCCGAGCAGCGCGACCAGCACCCGCCCGCGCTCGGCCTCGCTCCCGATTCCCGCGGCGACGAGCCGCAGCTCGGCCGCGCTCGCCGGCCCCGCGCCCTGCACGGCCGCGCGCAGCAACGCGGGGTCCGCGCGGCCCGCGAGCGCGAGGCCGAGGGGCGCGGCGGCCGCGGGGCGCGCCTCGAACAGGCGCACCAGGCGCGCCGTGGCGGGCTCGGCCGCGCCGCGCGCGAGCCACGCGGCGACCAGCAACGCCTCGAGCTCCGCTGGCAGGTCGAGATCCTCGCGCGCGGCCCACGCGTCGCTCGGCCAACCGGGGGTGCCGACCAAGAGCTCCAGGACCTCGGCGCCGCGCCCCCCGCGCAACGCCGCGGTCGCGAAGGCCTCGGCGTCGCCGACGAGCGGCGCGGGCCCTCCGGCACGGCGCGCGACGCGTAGCGCCCCGAGCCGCACGCCGTGCGGGCACGCACCGTGTCCGAGCAGCGCCCGCACGGCGGCGTCGGCACCGGCCCAGCCGCCGGGACCCACCCAGCCTTCGAGGACCGCCAGCACGAGCTCAGCGCGCGCCGGCCGAGCGAGGTCGAGGCCCGCCAGCGCGCGGGCCCGCTCCGCGTCCGCCTCCGCGCCACGCGGCGCGCCGAGCCGCGCCAGCGCCAGCGCGGCGTGCAGCCCGCGCGCATCGCCGCCGTCCGCGCGCTCGAGCTCGTCCCACGACCAAGCTCGCAGCGCGGGCTCGGCGAGCGCGGCCACCGCCGACCCGCGGCGCGCGGCGAGCAACAAGCCCTCGAGCGCGGCGTCGTCGCGCGCGTCGCGGGCCCGGCGCTCCAACCAGGCCACGGCCGGCGCCAGGCCGTGCGCGACCAGCGCGCGCGCGGCGGCGGCCCGCGCGGTGGGCTCGCCGTCGGCCGCGAACGTGCGGCACCAGCGTTCGAGCAGCTCTGAGGCGAAGAGCTGCGCTTCCTCCACGTCGCGCGGGGCGACGAAGAGCCAGCGCACGAGGTGTGGCCCGCCCTCGCGGCGCAGGCCGAAGCCCACCAGCCGCCCGCCGGCGCGCGAGGCCAAGGAGCGCGCGTGCTCGCGCCACAGGCCCACGCCGAGGCCCACGCCGAGGCCGCGCCGCGCGGCCGGATCCGCGTCGGTCGCGCGCTCGAGCACGATGCGCGGCGCCTCGGGCGCCGCGATCGCCAGCAGGTCGGCGAGCTCGGCCGGCTCGAAGGAGAGGGGCGCGCGCGCGTCGAGGGCTGGGCCGTCGTGCTCGGCCAGCGCGGCCCACAGCTCGTCGCGCGGCAGCGCCGGCCCCGCGGCGCGCGGCTCGAAGCGCTCGAGCGCGAGGCGCAGGCCGGTCTCGGCCGCGCGCGCGACGCGCGGGTCGGTGTCCAACGCGAGCTCCGCCGCGACGCCGAACAGGCGGTCCTCGGCGCCCAGGACCTGCGCCAGGCGCAGGCCGGTCTCGGCGCCACCGGCCCGCAGCGCGTCACGGATGACGGCCGCGTCCTCGGGCTCCAGGAGCGCCGCGAGCCGGCGCTCCGCGCGCTCGCGCTCGGCCCAGTGCGGCGCCTCGAGGCGCGGGAACCAGGCCGTCACGGGCTCGGGGGCCTGCAGCGGCAGGGCGAGGGCCAGGACGAGGAAGACCGACACGGCGCGAGAGCCTAGCGTCGCGCGTGGCCGGGCGCTGGAGCGGCTGGTAGGCTCCGCCGCGCATGTTCCGCACGTTGCTCGTGGCGAACCGCGGCGAGGTCGCCGTGCGCGTGGCGCGCGCCGCGCGCGAGCTCGGCATCCGCACGGTGGGAATCCACTCCGAGGCCGATCGCGGCGCGTCCTGGACGCGGAAGTTCGACCAGACCGTGTGCGTGGGCCCGGGTCCGAGCCGCGACAGCTACCTGCGGCTCGAGCGCATCGTGCAGGCCGCGTTGCAGACCAACGCGACCGCGATCCACCCGGGCTGGGGCTTCCTGGCCGAGAACGCGCGCTTCGCCGCCCTGTGCGAGGCGAACGGGATCACGTTCGTCGGCCCGAGCCCGCGCTCGATGCGCGAGATGGGCCTGAAATCGCCGGCGAAACGCGCCATGCGCGCCGCGGGGCTCCCCGTGATCCCCGGCAGCGACGGCCCGGTCGCGAGCGCCGACGAGGCCGTGCGCGCCGCGGACGGGGCCGGCTATCCGGTGATCCTCAAGGCCGACGCCGGCGGCGGCGGACGCGGGATGCGCCTGTGCGCCGACGCCGCCGCGGTGCGCGCCGCGTTCCCGCAAGCCGCGGCCGAGGCCGCCAGCGCCTTCGGCAACGGCGCAGTCTACGTCGAGAAGTACCTCACCGGCGGCCGGCACATCGAGGTCCAGGTGCTCGGCGATCGTTATGGCAACGCCGTGCACCTCTACGAGCGCGACTGCTCCGTGCAGCGCAACCACCAGAAGCTCGTCGAGGAGAGCCCGAGCCCGGCCCTCTCCGCGAAGGAGCGCGCCGAGCTGGGCGCGCAGGCCGCGGCCGCAGCCCGCGCGATCGGCTACCGCAACGCCGGCACGATCGAGTTCCTGCGCGCGGCGGACGGCGCGCTCTACTTCCTGGAGATGAACACGCGGCTGCAGGTCGAGCACCCGGTGACGGAGATGATCACCGGCCTCGACATCGTGAAGGAGCAGCTCGGGATCGCCGCGAACCGGCCGCTGTCGTTCCGCCAGGCGGACGTGACGCCGCAAGGCCACGCGATCGAGGTGCGCGTGAACGCCGAGGATCCCGCCGCGGGCTTCCGGCCGTCGCCGGGGCTCCTGGAGCGCTTCGAGATCCCGCTCGACCGCGGCCCCGGCCGCGTGCGCGTCGACACGCACGTCGAGACGGGCGACGAGATCCCGCCGCACTACGA
>JAEUHZ010000080.1 GCA_016795205.1 Planctomycetota bacterium
CTCGGCGGCGGGGGTCACGACGCGCAGGATCAGGGCGCGCGAGTTCTTCGCGTGGAGGGAGATCCTGCCGGAGGCGAGCTGAGCAGCGCTTGCGCTTGGGCGGCCGACGTCGGCGGGGTTCAGCGCAAGCGCTGCCAGCGAACTGGGTCAGTATCCTGATCAGGTCATGTTCACGGTCTCGCGCAAGATCTCATCCTGCGCCGAAACCACCCGCGCATTGGCCTGGTACCCCCGCTGCGCCTCGATCAGCCGGACGAACTGCTCGGCCGTGTCGACGTTTGAGCTCTCCAGCGCCCCGCCGATGATCCGGCCAGCGCCGTTCAGGCCCGCTTCGCCGATCACGGGGTCGCCGCTGTTGGCGCCGACGACGTAGATCCCGTTCCCCAGGTCTGTGAGGCCCTCGGCGTTCGCGAAGGTGGCCATGGCGAGCTTCCCGAGGCTCTCCGTGCGGCCGTTCGAGAAGAAGCCGCGGAGCGTGCCGGTCTGGTCGACGCTGACCGAGTTCAGGTTGCCCGCGGCGTAACCGTCCTGGTTCACGACCAGCGCGTCGCCGGCGGAGCCGAATTGCGTCAGTCCGCTCAGCGAGCCGTCGGTCCCGAGGTCCAGGCGGAAGGTTTGCTGGCCGCTCTGGCCCGCGAACTGCACGCCCACCTGGTTCGAGAGGCCGGAGAAGCCCAGCGGCGTGCCGTCGTCCGCGAAGCGGATGCCGGTGATCGGGGGGGTCAGCACCGTGCCGTCGCCGTCGGGCATGGACGCCGTGGCGGTCCAGGTGCCGTCGGCCTGGCGCTCGAACGACCACGTGAGAACGTGGGCCACGCCCGAGGCGTCGTAGACCTCGGCCGAGGTCGTGACGACGTCCGGATCGGTGCCCTGCTGCGTCACGGCAAACGAGTAGTCACTCCAATCCGTGCGCCCGATGCTGGTGTTCGCGTCGTCGAGGGTCAGGACCACGCCGGCTTCGCCCGGCTGGTCGGCGGTCACCACGATGCGCCCGTCCGCGTCGAGTTGGACCGTCGAGGCACCGAACACCCCGTTCAGGTAGTCGACGAACTGCTGGACCGTCGTCCCGTCGTTTGCGGCGCCGTAGACGAAGCTCGTGGAGATCGCCGTTCCGTCGGCGTCGACGCCGGAGATCTGGATCACGTCTCCGTCCTGGTAGGGGACGGCGTTGGCCACCAGCTCGCTCAGGTCCGTCGTCGGCGTCACGTCGGCTTCCGTGCCGCGCGTGAAGGCGTTGGAGAGCCCTGCGGCGGCCGAGAGGTCGCGACCCGGAACGCCCGGGTCGATCTTGAGCGTCGCGCCGAGTCCCTTGTCGTCCGAGCGCAGGATCACGTTGCCCGCGCCGTCGACCTCGGCCGAGACGCCGGTCAAGCCGTCGATCGCGCTGGCGACCTCGGCGGCGGTGACCGTGCCCGACGTGCTCGTGACCGAGACGGTCTGCGGCGAGCCGCCGTTCACGCGCACGCGCATCGTCCAAGTCTCGCCGGCCGGGATGTTGAAGGGGCCCGCGATCGTGCCCTGCACCACGGCCTGCGTGCCCGAGCGCAGCTCGGGGCTGGCCAGGATCTCGGGCTTGGGCCCTTGGACGACCTTGGGCAGGTTGCCGCTGATCGCGACGGAGGACGTGGCGCGCGGCGCGAGCTGTGCGTTCGCGTCGACGCGGATCGGTGCGCCCCCGACCCCCTGCACACGCAGGCCCGTGCGCTGATCGACCAGCGTGCCGCTCGAGTCGAGCCCGAAGGTGCCGACGCGGGTGAACATGGCGTTCGTGCCACCGTTCAGCACGAAGAAGCCGCGACCCTCGATGGCCATGTCGAACACGCGTCCGGTCGTGGCGATCGCGCCCTGCTGCAGGTCGCGGCCGACGTTCGTGACCCGTACGCCCAAGCCGAGCTGCGTGGGGTTCGTGCCGCCGAGCCCGGCGCTGGGTGCGCTGCCGTAGCGGATCACGCGACTGAACTGCTCGGAGAACGTGGCGTACGAGCCCTTGAAGCCCGTCGTGCTGGCGTTGGCCAGGTTGTTGCCGACGACTTCGATCCAGTCCTGGTGCGCCTTGAGCGCGCTGAGCGATGTGAAGAAGGAGGTCATGTACCGTGGGGTCCTTTCTCGTGTGCGTCGATCCGCGGTTGATCAGTTCTCGTCGCCGGTGCCGGCAGAGCCGTCCGTTTCGCTCGAGGCGGCGTCGGGGTCCGAGTCGCCGCCGGCGGAGTTCGCCGGTCCGAGGACCTGCGTCACATTGCCCAGCGGGACGTCCTCGCCGTCGATCTCGAGGAGCGCGATGCCGTCCTGGAGCTTCACCGACTTCACCTCGCCGACGTGCTTGGTGCCCGTCTCGGGGTCGGTCCACTCGACGTTCTGGCCGATGAGCGCGCTGGACTGGGTGAGCTGCGAGAGGAGCGCGTTGTTCTGCTGCAGCAACGCGAGCCCCACGATGTTGTCGTTGAGGTTCTGCATCTGCTCCAGCGAGCTGAACTGCGCGAGCTGGGCCACGTACTCCGTGCTGCCCTGTGGCTGCAGCGGGTCCTGGTTCTTCACCTGGCTCACGAGCAGCTTCAAGAAGGCATCCTTGTCGAGCGCGCTCGACGGAGCGTTGGAAGCCGCACCGGTCACGGGGTCGCTGCTCGAGATTCCTTGGATCGTCATGGGTTCTCCGTTGGTTGCGGGCTTCAGGCCCACAGATCGATGGATCCCGCACGCGTGGGGATCAGGGAGCTGGGATCGACGGCCGACAGCTCGCGCGCCTCGTTCAGGCCGTTCCGCGCGCTTCCCGGCCGTGGGTCGCGCCGCGCATCGCGTTGCGCGAGCCCCAGGAAGAGCTGGACGTCCGCGCCCGCGAAGCCACGTTCTGAGAGGGCGCTGCGCATCTCGGAAAGGCGCGCCTCCAAGGCCAGGTAGCCGTCTGCGCGCTCGGCGCGCACGACGGCGAACAGTGCGCCCTCACCGTCGATCGTGAGCTCGACGCGCAGGCGCCCCAGTTCTGGCGGGTCGAGCTCGACGACCGCCGTCCGCTCCGCGGCGTCGACGCGCACGGCCAGCTCGTCGAGGAATGCCGGCACCGCTGCCGGGGGCATCCTCACGGGCGCCTCGGCCGCGCGCGTCTCCACGATCGCGGCCGCGGCTCTCACCGTGCTGGCCTCCAGGGCCGCGGGTGCCGGCGCAGGGGCCAGCTGGAGAGCTTCGTGATCCCCCGCAGCTCCCGCCGTGAGCGAGTTCACCGCGGCCTCGAGCGGGTGCGAGGATGCGCCGCTCGCGCTCGTCGACGGCGCGGTCGCCTCGGAGAGCGGTGCGAGTTTCGTCAACGGCCCTGCTGCCGGCGACGAGACCGCTGGCTCGCTGGATTCGACGGCGGGCTGGAGAGCGACAAGCGCCCCGGTCGCGGAGGGGGTAGGCACAGGGTCGGGCGTCGCGCGCAGCGCGGCGAGCGCAGCCTCCAGCACGCCACCCTCCCCGGCTCCAACCGCGACGAGCGCAGCTTCGGATTTCGGAGGCGCATCTGGGTGGCCGCGGTCGCCGCGTGCCGCTGGCGCTCCGAGCTCTGGTCGGACGCGGTCCGCAGGGCCGCGCTCGGCCGTGTCCGAGAAGGTCGAGGCACCGCGCTCACTCCGCGCGCTCGTGGAGCTGCCCTCGAGATCACCATCCTGGACCTCGCGCGAGGGTCGCTGCGATCTCTCCGCCGCGGACTCCGGTGCGGGGTCGCGGACCCCGTCGCGTGGGCTGCGTGCTCCCGCGCGGCGCTCGTCGGCACGCTGTCGCCGGCGCCCGAGCTCGTCACGGAACTCCGCGCGCTCGTCGGTCGCAGACCCGGTCGCGGTGCGCGCCTCGGGAGCGGCGACGCGCTCGTGACCACCGTACGTGCTGGGCTCGATCATCCGCCCTGGCCATGCAAGCGGGGTGCCAGCACGCGCAGCGCCCGCAGCGGCTCTCCGAGGCGTGTCACGCGTCGCGCTTTTCACGGCCACCGGAAAGGTGCGACGCACGGTCGGAAGTTCGCGGCCCCCGAAAGCGCAGAGTCCACCGCCGCGCGTGGCGGACGATGGACTCCGGGATGATCTGAAGCTCGGCGCGGTGCCGCGTGGGTCGAGCGACTCAGCCGACGACGTCGAGGCCGCCCGTGCGGCCACCGCCGGCTGCAGGAATGACCGACGAATCGGTCGTGCCCGGCGTCGTGGGCCCCGGGCCGGTCGTCGTTCCTCCCGCGAGGATGTGGCTCACGTTCTTGCCGAACTGCGCCAGGAGCTTCTGCATGCCCTCGGCCGCGTCCTTCTTGCCTGCCTCGGCGCCCGAGAGGTAGGCGTCCTGGAAGCGCGAGATCATCGACCGGAACGCATCGCGCTGCTCCTCCAGCGCGAGCCGCTGGCGCGGGCTCAGGTCCTGCGCGGAGAGCGCCGCTTCGAAGCGTTGCGCGAGCTTGCCCGCGAACGCATCCAGGCGCGCATGGCCGGTCGGCTCTTGCGCGGGAGCCTCCGCTCGGGCCGGGCCGGCTGCGGCCGGGGACTTCTCGCGCGCGAGGCCCTGGCGAGCGGCCGACTGGATCGGGTTCACCGGCTTGGCGCCGGACACCGGGTTGTGGCCGTGGATCTTCATGCCATCCCTATCGGCAGCACGCCGCAGGACTGGAGACCTTCCGGCTGGAACGCCCGTCTACTCCCGCGCGGTGGAATCCCTGCTCGGTGCAACTCCTTCGCGAATCGGGAAAGTCGCGACGCCGCGATTTTCCATCACCCCAGCTCCGAGCCGTGCTGGGGGCGTGTGACGCGCTGGCACGTGCGTTGCCAAGGAGCCGCGCATGGACGCCGGCCTCTTCCACGCTTCCTCTGCGATGCGCGCAGGCGAGATGCGCCTCGAGACGATCGCGCACAACATCGCGAACGTCTCGACGCGCGGCTACAAGCGCGAGACCACCTTCACCCAGGCCCTGCAGACGACGCGGGCCGGAGGCACCCGGGTCGTGTCGGGCAGCCGCCCGGACATGTCCCAGGGGGAGCTGGAAGCCAACGGCAATCCCTTCGACCTGGCGCTGGACGGGCGCGGTTGGTTCGCGATCGAGACGCCGAGCGGGCGCTCCTACACGCGGGATGGGTCCTTCCGGCTCGACGAGCGCGGCTCGCTACTCACTCAGGACGGTTTCCCCGTCGCCTGGCGCGGCGCGCGCGGCGTGCTGCGTCCAGCGGCCGAGGCGGTCGTCGTCGATTCCGACGGCCGCGTACGCCAGGGCGAGTCCTTCGTCGGTCAGCTCGATCTCGTCGATCTCGACCCCGCGACGCGCCTCGCTCCCACGGCCGAAGGCCGCTGGATCGCGGTGGGCGGCGCTCGCGAGACGCCTTCGCGCTCGACCGTGCGCCAGGGCTTCGTCGAGCGCTCCAACGTGGACGCCATGGACGAGCTGGTGGCCTTGATCACGATCCAGCGCAGCTTCGAGAGCGCCGCCACGGCCATGCGCACGATCGAGCAGTCGTACCGCCGGCTCAACCAGCCGCGCTAACACCTGAAGGAGACGCCCGGATGATCCGCGCCATGATGACCGCTGCCTCGGGCATGAAGGCCCAGCAGTCGCAGGTCGACACGATCGCCAACAACATCGCCAACGCGAACACGGCCGGCTTCAAGAAGAGCGAGCTGGGCTTCCGCGCGCTCCTCTACCAGACCGTGCGCGAGCCAGGCGCGACGACGGCGCAGGGACAACGCGATCCGACCGGCCTGCAGTTCGGGACCGGCACGGAGGTCTCGGGCTCGACCAAGATCTTCCAGCAGGGCGAACTCGAACCCACGCCCAACCCGCTCGGCATCGCGATCCAGGGTGATGGGTTCTTCCAGGTGCGGCTGCCATCGGGCGAGCTGCGCTACACGCGCGACGGCGGCTTCCATCGCGACGTCGACGGCGCGCTGGTCACGGCCGAAGGCTACTTCCTCGATCCCCAGATCCAGATCCCCGACGACGCGGTCTCCGTGACCTTCGGCGAGGACGGCACGGTCTCCGCGCAGCTCGCCAGCTCCGCGACCCCCGTGAACCTCGGTCAGATCTCGCTCTACCGCTTCCCGAACTCGGGCGGCCTCAAGGCGGTCGGGGGCAACCTGTACTCGGAGACCGGTGGATCCGGTCAGCCCATCCAGGCCACGCCAGGGCTCGACGGCGCGGGCTCGATCCGCCAGGGCTACCGCGAGCGTTCGAACGTGCAGGTCGTCGACGAGCTCGTCGGCTTGATCATGGCGCAGCGCAACTACGAGGTCTCGAGCCGCGCGATCCGCGTCGGCGACGAGATGCTCCAGCAGACCAACCAGCTCATCCGCTGAGGCCCGCCGATGATCGCACTTCTCCTGGCCTCGCTCCTCGCCGGCGACGTCGTGCTGCGCTCCGAGGCCGCGATCCTCGGACCCAGCGTCGAGCTGGCCGAGATCGCCGAGCTGCGCGGCTTCGACGCCGAGACCGAGCGCCGTCTCTCCAGCTTGGTGCTGGGGGCCACGCCCGCGCCAGGCGCCACGCGTGCCTTCCGCCGCGACGAGCTGGCCGCCCTCCTGAAGGGCGCGGGCTTCGATGCGCGCCTCACCGGCGCGGTCGCCTGCCGTGCGGTGCCGCACGTCGAGACCGTCACGTCCGCCGCCATCGAGGAGGCCGCCCGCCGCACGCTCTTGAGCCTGTTCGCGGGGCGCGATGTCGAGATCACCCTGGTGCGACCTGCGCCGGAGCTGCGCGTCGTCGCGGCCGAGACGCGCCGCGATGTCGTCGCCGACCTTGCGCGACGCGAACCGCTGCCGGGCGCGTGGAGCGTGCCGGTCGACGTGCTGGTGGACGGGTCACGCGCGAGCAGCACCTGGCTGGCGTTCGACGTGGCCGTGCACGAAGTTCAGCCCGTCGCGGCGCGCGACCTGCGCCGAGGTGAGCTGCTCCAAGAAGGCGCATGGCGCCTGCAGCGCGTCCGGCTGGAGCCCGGCACGGGTCGCACGGTGGCGCTGGACCAGCTCGCCGGCGCGGTCGCCGCCCGCGACATCCCGGCCGGTGCCCGCATCGCCCAGCACGACGTGCGGCGCGACCCGCTGGTGCGGGCTGGGGACATGGTCGAGCTCGAGGTCGTGCGCGGCCCCCTTCGGGCCCGGACCCGCGCCGTGGCGCGCGGCCAGGGCGCCTTTGGCGACCGCGTGGAAGTCCAGACCGGCGAGGGCCAGCGGCGCCTCGTCGGGACCGTCGTCGAGCGCGGGTTGATCCGCGTCGAGCTCGCCGCAGCCAGGAAGGACGCACGATGAACACGACTTGGAAGTTCCTCTTCACGCTGCTCTCCAGCGCGATCCTGGCCACGGCCTCCGAGGCTCAGGTGCGCCGGGGCTCGATCTACTCGCTGGCCGACGGGCCGGTGTCTCCGACGGCCTCCAAGCTGGCCTTCAAGGTCGGTGACCTCGTGACGATCGTCGTGTCGGAGACGCAGGACCTGAAGAACGAGGAGTCGAGCGACATCAAGAAGTCCTCCTCCGTCGACTGGCGGATCCAGAACTTCGACGTGAAGCCCAACGCGTTCAGCACGCTGCCACGGCTGGCCGCGGCCTCCGACGACGAGTTCAACGGTGCCGCGAACTACACGAAGAAGGGCAAGTTCACGACACGCCTGACGGCCACGGTGGTCGACGTGCTGCCCAACGGAAACCTGGTCCTCCAGGGACGCCGCGAGATCAAGATCGACAAGGAAACGAAGTGCATCGAGTTCGGCGGCATCGTCCGGCGCTTCGACTTGCGCGGTGACAACTCGGTCGCGTCCGAGCTCGTGGCGAACGCGCGCGTCTCCTACGTGGGTCAGGGTCCGCTGACGAACGGCACGAATCGCCGCGGCTTGGGCGCGGTGATCCACGACGCCATCGACTGGGTCTGGCCCTTCTGATCCCCACGGAGACTCCCCGACGTGATCCACCTCCTCATCCTCGCGCTGGCCCAGTCGCCCAGCGTCCCGCCGCCGCCGCCGGGTCCGCAGGTGTGGACCGGGAGCGTGGAAGCTCCTCGCCAGCCCGAGACCGTCTCCAGGACCGGCTATGCCTCCGCGCCGCCTTTCGCGGCGGCCAGCACCACGGGTCGTCCGGCGGAGTTCCGCTCGCGGATCGATCGGCTCGTGGGCGTGCGCGGCCTGGAAGACAACGCCGTGTCGGGCATCGGGCTCGTCGTCGGCCTGGCCGGCACGGGCGACTCCATCGACGCGGCGAAGAAGCTCGTCCAGAACTTGCTGCTCACGCGGAACATCCACGTGAACCTGCAAGACCTCGAGTCCAAGAACGTCGCGATCGTCGAAGTCTCCACGCAGCTTCCGGCCGGTCTCAAGCCCGGCCGCCGCGTCGACGTGACCGTCTCGACGATCGGGGACGCCACCAGCCTCGTGGGGGGCGTCCTGCTCTTCACCGAGCTCTCCGATCCGACGGGCCGCGTGGTGTACGCGACGGCATCGGGCCCCGTGACGGTCGGCGGTTTCCAGGCCTCTGGGCAGGCGGGAACGGCCAAGAAGAACCACACGACGGTCGGGACGCTGCCCGAGGGCGGCAAGGTGGAGCGCGAGATCGAGACGTCGATCGTCAGCGAGCACGGCCTGGTCCACCTGGACCTCCTGGCACAGCGCGACGGCCTGGGGAATGCCGTGCGCATCGCCGAGTCGATCAACGCCGCCTATCCCGGCGCGGCCTTCGCGCTGCCGGACGGACGAGCGGTCGAGGTCCAGGTCCCGCTGGATCTCGCGCAACGCGAGATCGTGACGTTCGTGCACGGCTTGCTCGCACGCGAGGTCGAGGTCGACGTCGTCCCGCGCGTCGTCGTCAACGAACGCACCGGGACGATCGTCCTCGGGGGCAACGTGCGGCTGCGGCCCGGCGCGATCGCCCATGGGTCGATCACCGTCACGATCGCCGAGTCCCCGGTCGTCAGCCAGCCCGGCCCGTTCTCGGGCGGACAGACCGTCGTGACGCCGCGCACGGACCTGGGCGTGGACGAGGAGGCCGGACGGCTGGTCATGATCCCGGCCGCCGTGACGTTGCGCGACGTGGTCGAGGTGCTCGACGTGCTGGGCGCGACGCCGCGCGAGCTGGTGTCGATCCTCGAATCGATGGCACAGGGCGGCCTGCTCGAAGCCGAGATCCGGAGGATGTGATGGACCCGCTCCAGATCGCGCCGCCGATCTCTTCCCTCTCCCGTGCGCTCGATCCAGAGCGCACGGCGCAGGGCGATCCAGCCGAGGCCGCGGCGCGCTTCGAGGCGCTGCTCGCGACGATGCTCGTCAAGGAGATGCGCAGCTCGCTGTCGGAGGGCTTCTTCGGCTCGGGCTCGGCTGGGGACGTGTACGGCGGTTGGCTCGACGAGCACGTCGGGAAGTCGCTGGCGGATCGCGACGCGCTCCACCTGGAGGGCGTGCTGCGCGAGAGTCTCGAGCGCAAGGCCGGTCGGATCGGAGACGCCGCATGAACGCACGACAACTCGTCCAGCGCCTGGAGGCGAACCTGCAGGCCGAACTCGGCGCGAAGAACCGTGAGATCGAGACGCTGGCGCGACAGGAGGCCGCGATCGCCGCCCGGGACGTCGAAGCCCTCGCCAGCGCCTCGGCGGAGCTGGCCGAGATCCTGCAGCGCGGAACCGAACGAGCAGCCGCACGTTCGGCCATCCTGGCGGAGCTGGGGCGCGCGCTGGGCCTCCCCGCGCCGGTGCGGCTCGGCGCCCTGGCCGACGCGCTCGACGAGCGCGGCGCCGTGCTCCACGCCCGCCGCGCCGAGCTGCGCGAGCGCTGCGCGGTCGCGATGAAGGCTGGCCGCCGTGTCGCGGCGCTGGTGCGCATGCACGCGGGCATCGTCGACGAGACCCTGGGCCGCTTCCTCGCGCCCGATCCCTCCGGCGCGCCGCTGGGGTGCGGCTCGCTCGTGGACGCGGAGGCCTGACCATGTCCGGAGTCGCCTTCAACCTGGGCATCGAGGCCCTGCTCGCGGCGCAGACCGCGCTCGACACGGTCGGTCACAACCTGGCGAACGCGAACACGCCGGGGTACTCGCGCCAGAACCTGCTGCTCAGCGCGGGGCCGACCCAGAGGCTCGGCGGCCGGCTCGTCGGCACCGGGGTGCGGGCCGACCGCGTCGTCAGCGTGCGCGACCTGCTCGTGGATCGCCGCATCCTGACGCAGCGCGCGCTCATGGGGCGCCTGGAAACGCGTTCATCCGCCGTGGGCGACGTCGAGGCGCTGCTCGGCGAGCCCGGCAACGGTTCCCTCTCGAGCCGCATTTCGGGCTTCTTCGAGGCCGTCTCGCGTCTTTCGGCCAATCCGGGCGACCCGGTGCTGCGGCAAGACACGCTGCGCGCGGGCACGGACATGACAGAGCGCTTCCGCTCGCTGGAGACGGGCTTCCAGAAGCTGCGCAAGGACGCAGCAGCCCGCGTCGCGGATCAGGTGAGCAAGGTCAACGCACTCACGAACGATGTCGCCACGCTGAACCGCGCCATCGCCGCCGCCGAGATCGACGGCTCACAGGCCAGCGATCTACGCGACTCGCGCGACGAGACGATCCGCAAGCTCTCGGACCTGGTCGACGTGTCGATCGTGGAGCGTCCCGACGGGACCGTCAGTCTCTCGACGCGCGGGCAGATGCTGGTGTCGGGCACGCGCGCCTTCCAGATCGAGAGCGCCACGTCGGGCAGCGGCGAGACGATCCTGCGGGTGCGCGGCTCCGACCAGCCGTTGCGGCCGGCGTCAGGCTCGCTCGCTGCGCTCTTGGAGCAGGTCAACCAGTTCCTACCCGCGCAGATCCAGAAGCTCGATGCGCTGGCCAAGACGCTGGTCCACGAAGCCAACAAGGCACACTCGACCGGTGTGCCGTCCAACGGCCCGTTCCGGTCGCTGGAGAGCCTGCACGCACTGAGCGACTCGGACGGGGACGGATCCTACAACGACGAGCTGCTCTCCAGGGCGGGGCTGCCTTTCCCGATCCAGGACGGGGCGCTGACGATCAGCGTCACCGACCGCGAGACGGGTGGCGTCCAGACCTATCGCATCGAAATCGACGCGGAGGAGACCACGGTCGGCGACTTCGTCGGCGCCCTGAACGCCATCCCCGAGATGACGGTCGTGGTCGAGGGCGATGGCTTCCTGAGCCTGCGCGCTGCGGCCGGCTATGGCTTCGACTTCGCCCCGCGCAGCTTCCCGACGAGCGGCTCGCTGGGCGGATCATCCGTGCAGATCTCGGGTCGTTTCGCCGGCGACTCGGCCACGAGCCTCTCCTTCCGTCCGCGGAGCGCCGGCGACATCGGCGCTACCGGCGGGCTGCTGGTCGACGTGTTCGACTCGAACGGTGACCGGGTCGCGACCCTGGACGTCGGCGAGGGCTACGTGCCGGGCAGCGAGCTCGACCTGGGCAACGGGCTGAAGGTCTCGTTCGGGTTGGGGGCCGTCACGAATGCCGACACCTTCGCCGTGCAGACGGCCGTGGACGGCGACACGGCGGACGTCCTGGCGGCGCTCGGCCTGAACTCGCTGTTCCAGGGCACGGGTGCAGCGGACTTCTCGGTCGTCGCGCGCGTGCTCGACGATCCGCGCCTGTTCGCGGCCAGCGCGACCGGCGCGAACGGCGACGGTGGCGCGCTGCAGGAGCTGCTCGCGATCTCGGAAGCGGAACTCGCCGGCCTCGCAGGGACGCCTCCGGTGCAGTTCGTCGGCGGGCTCGCGGCCGACATCGGCTTCGCGCGCTCGTCCGCCGAGTTGGCGCTGGGCACCGAGAAAGCGCTGCACGACGGGCTCGTCGCCCAACGCGACGCGCGCTCGGGCGTGAACGTCGACGAGGAGCTGGTCGACATGCTGCGCTTCCAGCAGGCCTACCAGGCCGCCGCGCAGTTCCTGCAGGTCGTGAACTCACTGAACGACGAACTCCTGCGACTCCTCTGAATGCCATGCCGCTCCGACCCACGCACGCCGCCATCTACGGCCTCGTCCAATCGAACCTCGAACGCCGCCTGGCGGAGGTCATCCGCGCCCAAGAGCAGGCTGCGACGGGCAAGCGGATTCTGCGCCCCTCCGACGATCCGGTCGGCGCTTCGGCCGCCATCGACCTCCGCGGCGAGCAGTCGCGCATCGCACGCTGGCGTGAGACCGCGTCCGTGTCGCGTCCCTACCTGGATGCGGCCAACTCCGCGCTCGACTCGGCGCAGGAGCTCGTGGGCCAGATCCGCGCGCTCACCGTGCAGGGACTCTCGGCCACGATGAACGACGAGGACCGGCGCGGCTTGGCCGCCCAGCTCGAATCGATCAAGGCGAGCCTGGTCGACGCCGCCAACTCGAGCTTCGACGGGAAGTACCTGTTCGGCGGCACGGTGAGCGGTACGAAGCCGTTCCACGCGGGCTCCGGCGGTCGAGTGGCCTACCGAGGCAACGACGGCGTGCAGTCAGTATTGCTCGGACTGGGCGTCGAAGTCCCGATCAACGTTCCCGGCTCCGAGGTGTTCGCCGCGCGTGATCCCCGGGGGCTTTCGATCTCGGGGCTCTCGGGCGTGCGGGTCGGGAGCGCACCCAGCGGCGGCGACGGCTGGGTGTCGATCGACGTCCGCCACGACGCCACGAGCGGCGCTCCCGGCTCGGGCATCACCTTGGCCTACGGCGGTTCGCGCGATTCGATCCTGGGGCCGCGCGCGGTCGTGGTCGACGCGGAGGCCGGCACGATCCGCCTGGGAAACGGCCCCAGCATCAAGCTGCCAGCAGCGGGGGACCCGGCTGGCGCGGACTTGCTCCTGCGTGACGAGCACGGCGCTGTCGTCCATCTCGACGTGCGTGGCTACGACGGCACGAGCTCCACGACCACCTTGACCGGCACCGGGTCCATCCGCGCGGGAAGCGGTGATTACGTCCCGATCGACACGGGCGCGACCGCGTTCGAGCTCGTCGATCCCTCCTCGGGAGCCGTGCTGCGCGTCGACACCACGAACGTCGTGCGCTCGACGCAGGACGTGGCGCGCTTCGCTGGGACCATCGACCTGTTCACGGCGATCGACGGCATCATCGCGGACCTGCGCAACGATCAAGGGCTCTCGCTGGACGAGATCCAGGAGCGGATGGATGCACGCATCGCGGAGCTCGTCCGCAACCACGAGGCGGTTCTCTCCGGAATGGGTCGGGCGGGCGCTGCGGCACAGCGCCTGGAGGCGACGGATGAGCGCCTGTCGAATCAGGAGCTGACCGTGGCCGGACGACTCTCGGCGGTAGAGGACGTCGACATCACGGACGCGATCCTCGCGCTGACCCGTGCCCAGCAATCACTCGAGCTGGCGCAGTCTGCCGGGGCGCGACTGCTCCAGACCTCGTTCCTCGACTACCTCCGGTGAGGCGATGACCGAAGCTCAAACTGTCCACTCCGTCACGCCCGTCACGGCTGAGGGCGCCCCGCGCGCGCAATCCACGCCGCCGGTGTCGTCCATCGAGTTTCGCGCGCTGCTGGACCGGCTGCGCGAGCACGCTGCTTCGCTGGAACGCGCGGCGGACGCACCCCTTGGCGCGCGGGAGTTGCCTGGCGCCGTCGAGCAGGCGGGGGCCTCGCTGGCGGAGGCGCTCAAGATCGCGGAGGGGCTGCTGGAGGCCTACCGCTCGAGTCGAGTGCAGGCCGATGCGGCTCGCCCGACCCTGCCACCGGCCTGATCACCAGCGGGTCGATCACGCGCGCGCTGCGCCAACGGGCGCCTCGGGCCGCGGCGTCACTGCACGAGGACTTGCTCGCGGTAGAGGCGGCGCAGGCGACCGTGCACGCCGATCGGGACCTTGCCGGCGAAGCGCGGATCCAGGCCCGTCACGTCGACGAAGACGCTGGCGCCGTCCTGCGCCACGACGCGCAGGTCACGTTCATCGCCGCGGTAGGAGGTCTCGGGACCGCCGTCGAGGCGCAGCGTGCGCCGCAGCGGGTCGACTTCGAGGTGGTGCTCGTGGATCAGGCCGCGCATCGTGGAGTCCATCACGGATTCGCCGGCGCGCAGGCCGGAGACCTTGTCGCGCGCTTGGAGGGTCTTCGCATCGCCCACCGAGACCGGGAAGAGCAGCGGTTCGACCGCGCCGCGGACCTCCATGAGGAACGCCTCCATCTGGACCGGATCCTCGACCTGCTCGCGGGTCTTGCGCGCCGCGAGCCGCAGCATCGTGTCCTTGAGCCGCGAGTCGAACAGGGGGTCTGCCGCCTCGCTGTCCGCTCCCAGCCGCGCCGAGATCAACTTCTCGTCGTAGGCGAAGTACTCCGCGCTGAGGCTCAGGACGAGGTAGCGCTTCCCGTTCTCGCCGGCCAGGTTCACCTGGAGGTCATCCTTGGAGAGTCGCGCCAAGAAGGGACCCTCGAGCCGCGGCGTCGGGGGGGGCTTCGACGGCACGGCCATCACGGCGGCCGCGGCCCCCAGCGCGACGAAGGCCACGGCCCCCAGGATCACCCCGAGCTTCCGCCGCGGGGCGACGCTGGCAGTCGCGTCCTGCTTCGCGTCCTTCGACTTCTCCTCGGTCTTGGCTGCCATCTCGAACTCCGTGTCCGCGTGGGCCCTCGGCGCTGGGGCTCCCGGGGTCGCGGTTGCGTCATCGGCAGCACGCTCTTGGTCTGCACGACGGCGAACAGGGACGGGAGCCCACTTGGGAGGGGACGACGGGGTATCGGTCCCGCGCGAGGCACTTCTGAACGCAGGACCGGGTCGCCCCAGACGCTGCGCGCGGTTCTCGACCCGGCCTGGGAAGGCCCTTCCTGGAGCGCGCGTTTCTCGGTCGGCTGCGCGCGGGCGCCGCACAAGGCTTCAAGAGCGAGGGCACGGGCTTCCGATCCCCCTTCCGTTCCCCCCCGTTCGCCTCCCGGATCCCCATGGACCTGAGCACCCTCGTCGGAACCATCCTCGTCCTCGTCATGGTCTTCTGGGCCATGGCGATGGGGTCGGGAGGGCTCGGCCTGTTCTGGGACGTGCCGTCGGCCGTACTCGTGTTCGGCGGCACGCTGGCGGTGATCCTCATGAACTTCACCTTCGGCGACATGAAGTCGCTGATGAAGGTCATGCTGCGGTCCTATTCGGTGAAGCTGCGCACGCCCGAGCAGGAGATCGAGCGCCTCCTGGAGTACGCGACGGTCGCCCGCAAAGAGGGGCTCCTGGCGTTGGAGTCGAAGGTCAATGAGATCGACGACCGCTTCCTGGCCAAGGGTCTCCAGTGCTTGATCGACGGCCTTCCTCCCGAGACGGTGCGGAGCATCCTTCAGATGGAGGCAGACGTGCAGCGCTCGCGGCACGCGCACGGCAAGAAGATCCTCGAGATGTTCGCGTCGTTCGCGCCAGCCTTCGGCATGATCGGGACGCTCGTGGGGCTGGTGCAGATGCTCAGCTCGTTGAAGGACCCGAGCCAGATCGGCGGCGGCATGGCCGTCGCGCTGCTCACGACGCTCTATGGCGCGCTGATCGCCAACACGGTCTGCCTGCCTCTGGCAGGCAAGCTCGACCTGCGCGCCAAGCAGGAAGCGCAATTGAGGCTACTCATGATCGACGGCCTGCTGGGCATCCAGGCGGGCGAACGACCGGCCATCCTGCGCGAGCGCCTCGAGGCCTTCGTGCGTCCGCAGGCGCGCACCCGGGCGGCGGCGTGAGGCCATGGAAGCCGAGGAAGACGACTCGCCCGGTGCACCCGAGTGGATCGTCACGTTCTCGGACATGATCTCCCTGCTCGTGACCTTCTTCGTGCTGCTCCTGTCGTTCGCGTCACTGGCAGAGAAGGAGCAGCCCCGCATGAAGCAGTTCCTGCGGGGCATGTGGGGCGTGTTCCCATCCGAGAAGGGCTCCGCGGTCGAGCTGCCCGAAGAGGAGCTGTCTCCCGATCGGACGTACCGGGTGACGGCCTCGCTCGAGAGGAGCTCGCGACCGTTCGAGGAGGTGCTGCACGAGCTGGAGCGCGCCGGGCGCCGCGCTGACGACGAGCGCGTGGAGATCGACCTCTCGACGAACACGGACGGCATCCGTCTCCACTTCGGCGAGTCGTGCAGGTTCCCGCCTGGTGACGATCGAGCGCCGTTCGCGCTCGAGACGGCGCTCACGCGCATCGCCGACGTCGTGCGACACTACCAGCTCGAAGTGGTCGTGGAGTCGCGCAGCGACGCGGTCTTCTACCCGAGCGAGCGGTTCCCTTCGGGCACGAGCCTGTCCCTGTCGCGCGCGGCCTCGGCCGCGGCCGTCCTGACTCGATCCGGAAAACTGGATCCCAGCCGGGTCTCGCTCGCCGACCTCGACGCGCACCAGCCGCTCGGTCGGGGACATGCCGACCGCGGCATCCAGCTGCGCCTCGTCCCAGTCCAAGGTCTGTGAGCGGGCCATGATCTCCGAGCAGGAACCCAAGGCGAAGATCCCGGCCTGGCTCGTGTCCTTCGGGGACATGATGACGCTGATCTTGACCTTCTTCATCCTGCTCGTCTCGATGGCGGACGAGCAGAACCCGGCGGCCATGGCGCGCGGCCTGGGCTCGTTCGAGGTCGCGCTGCACAGCCACGGCCTCCCCGGCCTGCTCAGCGGCGACGAGCGGCTGGAGATCTTCAATCGCGTCCGCGCACGCTTCGAGCTGCCGCCCCTCGAGGAGGGCGAACTCGAGCGGCTCGACCGCACGCCGAGCCAAACCGAGCTCCTGCCGGTCGACAGCCTCGACAAGACCCCTCGCCAACACGAGATCGTCAGCAATGTCCTCGCCGTGTTCGAGCCCGGCTCCTCGACGATCGACCCGTTCACGCGCCGCCGACTTGCTCGCGAGGTCGCCGCACTCAAGCCGCGCGCCCGCGAACTCCTCGTCATCGTGGGCCACGGCGACCACGACTCGCTCGGCCCCGACAGCCAACTGGCCTGGACCCGCGCCGAGCGTGTGCGCTCCCTCTTGATCACCGAGTTCGGCTTCGCCGCGGGGGCCGTCGAAGCTCGCGTGCCGTGGTCAGTCGCGGAGGAGCGGCCGATGAGGGGGACGGTGCTGGGCAAGCTGCGGGGCATTGGCGGAAGCTGACCCCGTTCGCTGGACCTAGGGACTCGATCGTGACCCGTTCCTGACGAGCATCCAAAGCGCGATCCGCGTCAGACTCCTGCGGGGAGGACCCCGCGCCAGGCGAGCAGCTCGCGCGCGCTGACACGGCGCCGAGCGACGCCGGCGGCCTCCGCCGAGGACTCACGCCGGAAGTAGTGGCTGCGCTCGCGCACGTAGTTGCGGTAGAGCGT
>JAEUHZ010000054.1 GCA_016795205.1 Planctomycetota bacterium
CGGTGCGCGCGCGGCGCCGGGAGCGTGCTGAAAGGCAGTTCCATCGACGGCATCCTCCTGGATCGAGGCTCACGCCTCGCTGCTCCGGGGACGCGGCGGCGGGCTCCAGGTCGCAGGGGAACCAGCGAAAATGGACAGCGAGTTGGGTCAGTATCCGAGCGACCCCGCGCTCCACAGGCGGCGCGGCGAGGCGCGCGCGATCACCGTCTGGAACGAACCCTGGGCCAGGTCGTGGAGCTTGATCGTCGCCAGCGCGACCTGCGGCCCGAGGAGGTCGAATTCCCACTGTGGCTCGGCGCCCAGGGTCGGCGCGGCGTAGGCGAGCAGCAGGCCGTCCGCGAGCAAGGCCAGCGGCTCGAGCGCTCCGCGCACGACCAGCGGCTCGGGGACGCCGCCGTCCAACGCGCTGCGGCGGGCGTCCAGGGCGCCGTCCCGACGCTCGAAGGCCACGAGCCACGTCCCATCGGGAGCGGCGACGGCGCGCTCGCCAGCGAGCAGGGCGGTGGGCGGACCGGCCGAGCCGCGCGCGTGGACCGCGATCCAACGTGCGCCGGTGTCGTCGACGACCGCCACCGCCACGCGCACCGCGTCGATCCAGGCCGGGGTCGACTTCCAGCAGGCGAGCCCGCTCGGGTGCGCCTCGCCGCTCACGAGGTCCACGAGCACGAGCTCGGCGAGCGTGCCGCCGCGCCCCGCGGGGTCGTCCGCGTCGAAGGGCGCCAGCACGGCCGCCGTGCGCGCGTCGGGCGCCAGCGCCAGCGCCCCGACCGGGCGGCGCAGACGCGCCACGAAGGCGTCGCTGCCGTCGAGGTGCGCGCGGCGCAGCGCGAGCCCCAACCGCTCGTCGCGCACGGCGTACACGAACGTGCCGTCGGGAGCGGGTCCGGCCAGTGCCGCGAGCTCGCCGCGGAAGGCGTGCTCGCGCCGCGCGCCCGACGGCAGGAGCAGGATCTCGATCGGTCCTTCACCGCGCCCGGAGAGGACCGCGCCGCGCGCGCGCGCCCGCAGGCCGGGGGCCTCGAGCCCCTCGACCGGCAGCAGCTCGGGGCCGCGCGAGACGAGCGGCAGCCCGGCGAGCGAAGGCGCGCTGCAGGCGGCGAGCGCCGCGCCGAGCCCGACGGCCAGCGCCAACGCGCGGACCGCGCGCGTCACGGCCGGGCCTCGAGCACGTAGGCCACGCCGCCGCGCCGCATCCACACGGTCTCCAGTTCGCGACGCGCGTACGTGCGACGTCCGGCGGCCGGGTCCGACACGGCCGGGTCGTTCACGACGCAATCTCCCGCCGCATCGAAGCCGCACAGCACGATCAGGTGCCCCGGCGTGGACGCGTAGGGCGCGCCCGCGAGCTCGCCCTGCCTGGCCGACAGGCTCACGACGAGCGGGGTGCCCGCCAGGATCGCGCGCTCGACCTCGGACCAATCCGAGAAGCAGGCGACGTAGCCGGGCACGCCCAGGCTCCAGGCCACCTGCACGTTGCGCGGCCACACGCCGTAGAGGTCGTGGAACGGATCGAGCGCGGCCGCCGCCACGGTCGCGGTCGAGGCCTCGACGCCGCGGAACGCGAGCAGCATCGCGACCGAGGTCGGGCTGCAGATGCGCCCGGCGATCTCCGCCGGCTCCGCGCGCTGGCTGCGCGGCGGCACGTCGAGCACACGACCCAGCGGTCGCACGGCGGGCGGCGCGAGCGCCGCGACGGCGCGCTCCCGATCGCGCAGGCACAGGCTGAGGCGCCGCACGCGCAGCTCGCCTCCGGCCGCGCGCGCGAAGGCCCGCACGCGCAGCTCGGCCGTGGCGCAAGTCCCCTCCCCCAGGAACACGTCGACCTCGACGCGGCCGGCCGCGCAGCGTGCGACGCGCTGCGCGAGCGCGGGCAGGAGCTCGCGCTCGCCCCAGTCGCCAACGTGCAGCCACGGGCTCCAGCCGCGGCCCTCTTCAGGCGCGACGCGCAGCTCGACCACGAACGCCGTTCCGGGTGGCGCGTCGACGTTCCAGGACGGCAAGGCATCGCGGAACGGCAGGGCGCCGCGCACCGTGGGCGCGGTCCAGGCGGCTTCAGCGCCGGGCGCGGGCCGCAGGATCCCCGCGCCGCCGACGCCGTCCGGGACGACTTGGTGGAGCTCGGTGTGGAACGGCAGGCTGGCGACGAGCAGCGCGGCGAGGATCGACATGGCCGGCACTCTACGCGGCGCGTACGGGGCGAGTCAGCGCCGGGGCACCCGCTGTTCGAAGCCGCTCCGCGCGGCGCGTGCGGGCCCGCACGCGCGCGACGTCGGGGAACGCTGCGCCCCTGCCCCGGGCCCGCCTCGGGGCGATGCGCGGTGACCCGGGCTGCGCCCGGTGCGCTGGCACGCGGCGTGCCCTAGGCTGGGACCGACGCGGGTCGGCCTCGCCCCCTCTCCGAGCCGCGCGTGAAGGACGCCATGCTCGAGATCCTGACCCTGTTCGTGCTGGCCCTGCCGCCGGCCACCGACGCCGCACCGCGCCCCGCGGGCCTGGCGCGCGCGGCCGCCGAGGACGCGCGCGAGGCGCGCCGCATCCTGCAGCTCTCGAGCGGGCGCGCGATCCGCGTCCTGGCCCGCGAGCGCGACGGGGCCTGGGAGTACAAGAGCCGTGGCGACTGGGAGCGCCTCGATCCGCGCGCGGTGCTGGGCGCGGAGCTCGAGTCCGACGCGCTGCGCGCCTGGCGCACGGAGCGCGCACGGGCCGACCTCAAGGACCTCGGTGCGCGCGCCGAGCTGGGGCGCTGGGCGGCCGCGCGCGGCCTCGCGACCGAGGCGCTCGCCGAGCTCGATGCGGTCCTCGAGAAGGACCCCGACCACGCCGGCGCGCTGGCCGTGCTGCGCGAGAGCTGGCTCTTCAGCGTGCCGTCCGTCGAGGCGCCTGCCGGTCTCGAAGGGCGCGCGCGGGCCGAGCTCTTGCGCTTCGGCGCGTCGCTGCCGCCGGCAGGACGCGAGGTCGCCGTGCTGGAGCTGGCGCGGGCCTCCGAGCGCGAGGCGCTGCGCGCGGAGCTCGCGCAGGAGCTGTGGTCGCCGGTCGTCGTGCGACGCTCGTTCGCCGCGCTGGCCCTGCGGCGCATCTTCCCCGGCGAGGAGGTCAGGCCGCTGCTCGTGCACGCCGTGCGCGACGCCTCGACCGACGTGCGCCGCGCCAGCGCGCGCGCGCTGCGCTCGGCCGGCGATCCGGCGCTGGTCGTGCCGCTCGTCCGAGCCCTCGAGAGCTCGTCGGTCTCGATCCGCGCCAACGCGGCCGCGGCGTTGGGCGAGATGGGCTACGCCGCGGCCGTCGAGCCGCTCGTGGCCCGCATGGCGCGCGCGCTGCAGAGCTCGTCGAGCGCGCGCGCACCCCACGCGCACGTGTTCTTCGGACGCCAGTTGGCCTACGTGCAGGACTTCGACGTCGAGGTCGCGCAGTTCCAGGCCGTGGCCGACCCACAGGTCAACGTGCTGCTCGAAGGCTCGACGCTCGACGCGGCCGTGATCGCGACGCGCGAGGAGACCATGATGATCGAGATCGTCGAGGTCCGGCGCGCGCTGGAGCGCCTCACCGGCCAGCGCCCGGGCGGCAACGCGCGTGCCTGGCTCGCCTGGTGGGAGCAGCACGGCGCGAGCTGGCGCGCCGCCGACCACGCGGCGCCGGCGACCGCCTCGCGGGGCTGACTCGCGGGGCTGGCCGGCGCGGCGCGCGCCTACTTGCCGCCCAGGCCCACGAACGGCAGCACGATCGAGAAGGCGATCAGCACGATGATGATCCACTCGAGCAGCTCCATGCGCCGCGTGGCCGCGTGGTCGTGGACCTTCTGGTAGATGCTGTCGAGGACGTCGAGCTTGCGCAGGATCCCGGCGCTCCACTCCGAGAGGTGGAAGCGCTGCGAGGCCGCCCGGTGCACGCGCGCCAGGTACTGGTCGCCGAGGAGCTTGAGCGCGTTCGAGACGCGCTCGTAGAGGATCGCGCCGTCGACCTGCATCTGCGCGATGCGGCGCAGCTCCTTGCTGGCGGCCCGGGAGAGGCCCGGGCCGAGTCCGAAGCGCGGCGCCTGGAGCGCCTCGTAGGCGCGGTCGAGCGACCGATCGAGCTGGGCGTCGAGGAAGCGCAGCTCGAGCAGCTCGAGGTTGGCGAACTCCAGGACGGACATGACGTCCTCGGGCTCGCTGTCCACGAGCAGCGCAGCGTTCCAGTCCAGGACCAGGAGGTCGTGCGCGCCGAAACGCACGCGGGACGCGAGCGCCTCGCGCGCCTCCTGCGTCGACGGCGCGTCGCGCTCCGAGCGCAGGAGCCGCGCGAAGTCGGCCGCGTGCCGCTCCAGGACCTCCTCGGGGTCCGCGCCGGTCGTGAGCGCCGGGACGTGGAACACGAGGTAGTCCTCCTCGGGGTCCGCCAGGCTGGGCTGGTCGACGTGATCCGCGATGAGCTCCAAGAGCCGGGCGACGAGCGCTTCGGCGTGCCGCTCCAGGGCACGGTCCGCGGACAGCGCGCACGAGAAGCCGATCAGCTCGCCCAAGCTGCCCGAGAACGGAATCGAATAGCCGACCGACACGCCGCCGAAGTCGTAGAGCAGGATCTCCGCCACGGCGGCCGTGCGGCGCCCGCCGGCCTCGACCGGGTCGATCTCGCGCACCAGCCGCAGGGGCGGCGGGTCGAACTGGAAATACTGGGGCGCGTGACCCTTGTGGCGGATGCGCTCGTCGGCCTCGAGCCCGGCCACGCGCGCGCGGCACTCCTCGAGGCGGATCGAGAGCCCCACGTCGAAGGCGTAGAGCACGCGCACGGTCGCGCCCTCGATCGGGAGGTCCGTCATGGCCGCTCAGGCTAGCGTCGGCCGGCCCCGGGGCTCAGCGGGCCCGAATCCGGACGTTGCGGTACGCCACGCGGTCGCCGTGGTCCTGGAGGGCGATGCGGCCGGCGCGCGCCAGCCCGTACTGCGGCAGGCCGGCGAACTTGCTGGCCGCGACGGCGGCGCGCCAAGCGTCCGTCCACAGCTCGTACTCGACGACCTGCTCGCCGTTCAGCCAGTGCTCGACACGTGCTCCGTCGACGACCAGCCGCGCCTCGTTCCACATGCCGACCGGGCGCGTCGTGTCACGCTGCGGTGCGTGCAGCGCGTAGTTCGAGCCGGCCGACGTGAGCGGATTGCGACCGTCGGGATGCCCCTCGTTGTCCAGGACCTGCATCTCGGCCCCGGTTTCCCACACGTGGGTGCCCTGATCCGCGACACGGAAGAACACGCCGCTGTTCCCGCCGGCCTCGACGCGCCACTCGAGCGCGAGCTCGAAGTCGGCGAAGAGGTCTGCGGTCACGAGGTCGCCACCGGGGCCGGTGCGCACGAGCGCACCGTCGACCACGCTCCAGCCGCGCACGGGACCGTCCGCGCGGAAGTGCCGCCAGCCGGAGAGCGAGGCGCCGTCGAAGAGGAGCTTCCAGCCCGCGGCGCGCTCGGCCTCCGAGAGCACGTTGGCCGGCGGCGGCGGCGGCGGCGGCCGCAGCTCGAGCGGCCGGTCCGCGGGCAGCCGGTTGAGTGTGTACCAGGCTTCCGTGGACCACAGCCGGCCGCCGCGCTCGTCGACCAGCGGCCCCACCACGCGCAGGTGGACCACGCGCCCGGCTTCCAGCCCGTCGATGGCGAGCGTCGCGCGCCGTCGATCCGCCGCGATCGAGACGGCGCGCACCACCAACCGGCGCTCGTCGAGCTGGGGGCCGCCGTACTGCTCCGTCGGGACGTAGCGCCAGTCGCGGACGAGCCAGTTCTCGGGCTCCCAGCCCCGGCCCTCGGCCAGCGGCTCGGTGAACTCGACCTCGAAGCCGCCGGTGCGCGCGCGCACGGCGAGCAGGTCGAAGACCTGCCCGCCCTTCCAGGCGATGCGCTGGAGCCCGAACTTGAGCTTGCCCTCCTGCCCCCAGTTGCCGGTCGATCCGATGCCCCCGGCGTACAGCGCGCCGTCGGGTCCGGCTCGCACGCGGTTCATCCCGGCCTCCAGACCCTGTGTCCAGCGCAGCACCGCGCCCTGCCACACGCCGTCGACCTCTTCGAGCGCGTCGCGCTGGAGGCCGCCGTAGGTCACGTCGCAGTGCGCCGCCTGCCCGGCGTACGGCCCGAAGCCCGCGGGGATCGTGAACGGCTCGCCGGGGCTGTTGCCGATGTCGTTCTGCGGCAGCCACAGGACCGGCGGCGTCACGGCCAGCTCCGCCGCCCGGTCCAAGAGCACCGCGCGCGAGCCGTAGAACGCGCCCGGTGCGAGGCGCAGGAGCTTCGAGGACGGCAGCCAGTCGCCCTGGTTGTCCGTGATCAGGATGCCCCCGTCGGGCGCGAGACCGATGCCGTTCGGCGTGCGCAGGCCGTGCGCCACGACCTCGAAGCGCCCCGTGTCGGGTTGGATCTTCAGCACGGAGCCGCGGCCCGCCACCTGTGGGCGCGTGCTCTTGCCGCCCGGGTCGATCGCGATCGCCAGGTTCAGGTACAGGTGCCCGTCGTGGGCCACGAGCCCGAACGTGAACTCGTGGAAGTTCGGCGAGACGTCCCAGGCGGCGCACACGGCGCGGTACTCGTCGCACACGCCGTCCCCGTCGTGGTCGATGAGCTCGGTGAGCTCCTGCTTCTGGGCCACGAATACGCGACCTTGCCACACGGCGAGCCCCAGCGGCTCGGCCAGCCCCGCGGCGAAGCGCCGCACGACGATCTGCTCGGGATCCCCGCTCGTGGCGTGCTCGAGCGCCCAGACCGCGCCCAGCGCGTCCCAGGTCGCGACCAGGAGCCGCCCGTCGTCGGTCCAGGCCAGCCCGCCGACGCGCGGCTCGAACCCCGCCGGACGGATCGTGCGCACGTCGAGGGCGGGATGCGCGGCGTCGAGGGGCATGCCGTCGCCCGGGCGGCCCTTGGCGAGCGGGCGCACGACGCGCTTCTTGCCGGGCGCCGTGACGCGCACCTCGCCGGCCGGGGTCGAGAGCGCGCTGGCGGGCACGAGCTCGAAGGTGCTCGCTCCGGGCCGCTTCCACTCCAGGCGCAACACGGAGCCGCCGTAACACTCGAAGTGGCGGATCTCGAGCGGGTGCGAGCCCGCCGCGAGCTCGACCGCGGCCTGCTTGGGCGTGGGTCCGTGCAGGCCGTCGTGGTCGATGACGAGCTTCCCGTCCAGGCGCAACTGCGAGCCGTCGTCGCTCGTGAGCCGCAGCACGTACGGGCCCGGCTCGGCGATCTCCAGGAAGCCCTTGGCGATCGTCAGGTAGGTGTCCTCGAAGCCGCCCAGGTCCGGGTCCTCGAGGTCGATCGTCTCGAGCCGCCGAGCGACGTTGGGCGTCTGCCCGGGCACGAGCGGCAAGAGCTCCTCGAGTGGCTCGCCGACGAAGTACCAATAGACCGAGAGCCCGGGCTCGCGCGGCCCGGCCGCGCTGGCCTGCGATTCGAGCGCTGCGCCGCGTGCCGCGTGCGCCACGAGCGTCAGCGCCGCCAGGATCAAGCCCCTGCGCGCGCTCATCGGCCGCCTCCGCTCCCGCCGGGAGCCGTGGCCGCCGGGGGCGGGCCCTTGGGGTCGAAGAACTGCGTCAGGCTGTTGCGCTTGCGGGCCGCGTCGAGCCACACGAGCGAGTGGATCTCGGTGGCGACGACCTGGCCCTTTGCGTCCTTGAGGTCGACCAACCGCTCCTGCGCCGCGCCGCCGGCGTCGATGAAGCGCCCGCGCGGCGCGTCCGTGCGGACCAGCACGCCGACCACGAGCCCGGCCGGCACGTCGGGCGCGTGGTAGCGCCGCACCAAGCCCGGCAGCCCCGGCTCGAGCCCCCAGTCCTCCATCTGCTCCGGCGTGAACAGGCGCTCGGGCGTGGCGAACTCGGGGCACTCCTCGACGCGCACGGCGCGCCCGTCGGCGAGTTCGATGTCGTACTGCAGCACGCAGGCGCCCTGCTCCAACCGATAGCCGCGCCAGCGCGCGCGCGCCTCGACCGGCGCGTTGCCCTGGTAGGCGAACCAGGCGCCGCCCTCCAGACCCTGCTGGTAGTCCTCTCCGCGCGTGGTCGGCGTGGGACCGTGCACGGTCGTGTAGACCGCGCCGTCGAACTTCACGCCACCCTTCCAGGTCTTGTAGAGCGCGCAGGTCTGCGCGTCCCACGCGGCCCACAGCTCGTCGTGCAGCGCCAGCGTGACCATGCGCACGCGCCCGTCGAGCACGCAGCGGAAGACGAACGGGTCGCGCGGACGCTCGCTCGACGGCGCGGGCGGCAGCGCGCCCTGTGCCGTCGCAGGGCCCGGTAGGGTCAGGATCGTCGTCAGGATCGTCGTGAGCATCGTCAGGCCGCCTCAGGATGCGCGTGGTGCTTCGAGGGGTAGAACAGGAACACGAGGAGCAGGCAGGCGAGCGCGGCCCACATCGGCACGGAGAACAGCGCCGTGGTGTGCGCGCGGTCGGCGTACGAGAGCTTGGCGGCGCCGGCCTTGGCCCAGGTCGCGACCTCGGCCGAGACCCAGCTCCCGACGATGATCCCGAGCCCGACGATGACCAGGTTGTAGAGGCTCTGGGCGCTGGCGCGCACGTCGGCCGAGGTCTCCTCGTCGACGATCATGAACGCCACGAAGATGAAGCAGCCGAACACGGGACCGTGCAGCGCCACGCCCAGCACGAGGGTCGGGATCGCGCCCAGGGGCGAGTGCTCGACGTAGGCGAACAGCGCCATGCGCAGCGCGTAGGCGGCGCAGCCCACGAGCAGCAACGTCTTCCGCGGGTAGCGCCGGGCCAGGAACGGCATGGCCGACAGCACGACGATCTCGGAGAGCTGCCCGATCGTCATCAGGCCGCCGCCGCCGACCCCGAAGATCTGGTTGATCTCCTCGGCGGCCCGCGATTGGAAGGCGCTCAGGAACCCCGAGGTGTGCACGAAGTAGAACTGGTGGATGCACGCGATCGGGATCGAGATCAGGAACAGCGAGACCAGCGGCTGCTTGGCGACCTCCCCGAGCGCCTCGAGCGTGGCGTTGGGCTTGGCGCCCTTCACGGGCGGCGTGCTCGGCAGCGTGAAGCAGTAGAGGCCCATGATCCCGCCCAGGATCGCCGAGAGCCGGAAGGCATCCGCCCGGCCGGCGGCGTAGGCCGCGTCGATCTGCTCGGGCGTCGGCGACCCGGCCGGCGTGTGGTGGCGCAGCAGCCACTGCCCCACGGCGATGCCGACCACGACCCACCCGATCGTCCCCCAGCGCCGCACCCGGCCGAAATCGCGGTCGCGGTCCGCGAGGTGGTGAAACGCCAAGCTGTTCGTGAGCGGCATCGTCGGGCAGTAGACGATCGAGTAGCACAGCGAGAACCACAGGAAGCCCGTGTAGGTCTCGATCGAGCCGAGTTGCCAGATGAGCACCGCGCCGACGAGGTGGCTCGCGCCGACGAACTTCTCGGTGGCGAAGAAGCGGTCGGCGATCTGTCCGGCGATGAAGGGCGCCAGCAGCGCGCCTACCGCCCCGACCATGAACATGCGGCCGATCTGCACCTCGTCGAAGCCGCGGTGGTCCGCCAGGAACGGCCACAGGATCGGCAGCCACGCGCCCCAGATCGCGTACTGGAGGAACATCATCGCGCTCAGGCGCGCGCGGACCGGGGCGGACGTGGCGCTCATCGTCGGGGAGGCTTGGGAGCGAGGACGGCGGCGCGCGCGCCGCCACGGGCGGGGTCGTTCACTCGGAGAAGGCCGCGTCGAAGGCGCGCGCGCTGCGCGGGAAGTCGAGGCGACGGACGAAGCCGGCCGCCTCGCGCGCGCCGTGCTCGCGGTCCATGAGCGCGTCCTCCCACTCGACGGTCAGCGGACCCTGGTAGTCGAGCTGGTTCAGGATCCTGACGATGCCCTCGAAGTCGACGCGCCCGCGGCCCGGCGAGCGGAAGTCCCAGTGGCGGCCATCGTGCCCGAACTCGACGTGGCCACCGAACGTGCCGACCGGCGTGGGGACCGGCGACCACCACACGTCCTTGACGTGCACGTTCCAGACGCGCGTGCCGAAGCGGCGCAGGAAGCCCAGGTAGTCGACGCCCTGGTAGCCGAAGTGCGAGGGATCGAAGTTGAACCCGAAGGCCGGGTGGCCGCCGAGCGCCCCCAGCGCGCGCTCGGTGCTGGCCAGGTCGAAGGCGATCTCGGTCGGGTGGACTTCCAGGGCGAACGAGACCGCGAGCTTGCGGTACTCGTCGAGGATCGGCGTCCACAGGCGCGCGAACTCCGCGTAGCCCGCCTCGATGGCGCCGGAGGGGAGCGGGGGGAAGGCGTAGGCCATGTGCCAGATCGGCGAGCCCGTGAAGCCCACGACCACCGTGCGCTGCGTGCGCTCGAGGTGCTCCTTGACCGCCTGGGGCGCGGCGTCGAAGAACAGCCGCGCGGCGCGCCCCGTGTCGATCATCTCGGCCGCGGCCCGCGCGCGCACGCCGTCGGGCTGGCCGTCGCCCCACACGTGGTCGGGGAGGATCGCGCGGTGGCGCTCGTCGATCCGGTCCGCGACGGCTTGGCCGACCAGGTGGTTCGAGATCGCGAAGGACAGGAGTCCGTGATCCTGGAGGACCGACCACTGCCGCGCGACGTAGGCCCGATCCTGGAGCGCGCGCTGGACGTCGAAGTGGTCGCCCCAGCAGGCCAGCTCGAGCCCGTCGTAGCCCAGCTCGCGCGCCTTGCGCGCGAGCGTCTCGAGCGGCAGGTCGGCCCACTGGCCGGTGAACAGGCAAACGGGGCGCGGCATCGGGCTCCTTTGGTGTGTGGCGGAGGATAGGGCCGTGGCGCGCCGGGCGCGAGCCCGGCGTGGCGTTCGCCCCACGAGCCCAGCGCTCCGGCTAGCGGATCTCCGACAATCGCACGGCGATGCGCTCCTTGGCCGAGACCAGCGCCGCTTCCAGCACGCGCTGGGTCTCGAAGGCGTCGGCGAAGTCGGGCAACGGCACGACCGGCTCCTGGCCCTCGATGGCCCGCACCACGTCCGCCGCCATGTTCGTGAAGCCGTGCTCGTAGCCCAGCAGGTGTGCGTCCGGCCACCAGTTCCGGGCGTAGGGGTGCCCGCCCGCGGCCGAGGTGGCCACGATGCGCCGCCAGCCCGCGGTGCGCGGCCCGAGCGTCTGGTCGTGGAACAGCAGCTCGTTCATCGACTCGAACTCGAAGCGCAGGGCGCCGTGCTCGCCGTTGAGCTCGATCGCGTTCGCGTTGAGGTGGCCGGTGGCGACGCGCGAGGCCTCGAAGCTCGCCAGCGCACCGCCCTTGAAGCTCGCCAGGAACAGCAGCGCGTCGTCGACGTCGCTCTTGCCCGGCTTGTCCGTGCCGGGGATGCCACGCTCCATGACGAAGGTCCGCGCCACGGCGCCGTGCACCTCGTGGATCTCGTCACCCGTGAGGAAGCGCGCCAGGTCCACCACGTGCGCGTTCAGGTCGCCGTGCGCGCCCGAGCCGGCCAGCTTCTTCTGGAAGCGCCAGGTCAGCGGCGCGTCGGGCGTGCCCCAGCTCTGGAGGTACGTGGCGCGCACGTGCCGGATCGCGCCCAGCCGGCCCTCGGCCACCAGCTGGCGGGCCAGCGCCACGGCCGGACAACGCCGGTAGTTGAACCACACGAACGTCTTGGAGCGCTTGGCGCGCTTGGCCGCGTCGCGCAGCTGGCGCGCCTCGGACAGCGTGCCGGCCAGCGGCTTCTCGCAGGCCACGTGCTTGCCGGCCTCCAACGCGGCCAGGGCCGGCGCGAGGTGCAGGTGGTTCGGCGTGGCGACGTCGACCAGATCCAGCTTGGGATCGCTGGCGAGGTCCTCCCAGCGCGTCGTCCACGTCTTCCAGCCGAAGCGCGCCGCGAAGCCGCCGAGTTCGTCACCGTCCCGCCCGCAGGCCGCCTGCAGCACGACGCGCCGGGGGAGGTCGAAGAAGCGGTTGGCCTGGCCCCACGCGTTGCTGTGCGCGCGACCCATGAACTTCTGACCGATCAAACCGACGAAGAGATCGCTGGGCATCCGCACCTCCGGCCGCGGGGAGGCCGCAGATTGGAATCGGGGAGCGCCGCCAGCGCAACGACGGCGGCGCGACCCGCCGCGCGCTGCGCAGGCCGCCGCCTTCGACTCCGGGGCTCGCTCCGGTAGACTGCCGCCGTCTGCTCCGCGCGCGCGAGCCCGACCCGAGCCCCGCATGAAGCCCTACTCCTCGTTCCTCGTCGGTGTCGACTTCTCGCCCACTTCGGGCATCGCGCTGCGCCATGCGCTGCGGCTCGCGAGTGGGAGCGGCGGGCGGGTGCGCGTGCTGCACATCGTCGACACGGACGTGGCCCTGGGCCTGGAGTCCGCGCTGCCCAGCTACCCCAAGGCGATCCGCGAGCAGCTCGTCGAGGATGCGCGCGCAGCCTGGCAGGCCTTTTCCGCCGCGATCCCGGGCGCCGCCGCGGCCGAGTTCGAGGCGGTCGTCGACGCGCTGACGCCCGGCCTCGTCCGACGTGCGCGGGAGCTGGCCGCCGAGCTGCTCGTGCTGGGGGCCTACGGCGACCGCAAGCCGGACGTCGGATTCGGCACCGTCGCGACCTCGGCCGTGCGCCACGCGCACTGCGACGTGCTGCTCGTGCGCGACTCGCAGGTGCAGCCCTTCCGCCGCATCGTGGCCGCGGTCGACTTCTCGCCCACCTCGTTCGCGGCGCTGGAGCGCGCCGCGGCGTTGGCGGCCACGGAGGGCGCCGAGCTGGTCGTGCTGCACGTCTTCTACGCGCCCTGGCGCGACCTGCACTACCGCGCGCCGACGATGCTGGTCGAGCCGCAGATGCAGGCGAAGTACCTCGCGCTGCTCGAGACGCGGCTGGTCGAGTTCGCGGCGCCGGCCGTGAAGGCGCTCGCGCCGGGCCGGGTCAGCCACGTCCTGGAGGACGCTTCGAGCCACCGCACGGGCATCCCCGAGGTCGTGGCGCGTCTCACGGCGGACCTGGCGGTGTTGGGCACGCGCGGCAAGACGAACCTGCGCGACGTGCTCCTGGGCAGCACGGCGGAGAAGACCCTGCGGCGCGCCTCGAGCTCCGTGCTGGCCGTGCGCGCCTGACCGGCCGCGCCGCGACCCGCCGTTCAGGCGCGCGCCGCCGGGTCCTCCGGCGCCTGCACGCCGTACAGCCGGCGCCGCGGCAGGCGGGCCAGGACCCAGTCCGCGACGCGCTGCGGCAGGAGCCGCAGCAGGCACCACAGCGCGCGCACCTGGACGCGCTTGGCGAGCGGCGCGCGCCCGCCGGCCCGCGCGATCCAACCGTTGGCCGCCGTCACGTCGCGCCGCCGCAGCGCACGCCAGGCCAGGTCACAGGCGAGCCGCGCCTCCTCGTCGAGCACGATCTCGAGCTGACGCGGCTCGAGGCCGCCGGCGGGCGCGCGCAGGCCTTCGAGCACCGCGATCCACTCCATGAGCATCGGCTCGCGCTCGTGGCTCAGGTTTCGCTCGTGGATGCGGTAGCGCGCCAGCGGCTCGGGGTGGAAGCCGATCCGGGTACGGCGCGCGACGCGCAGGCACAGCTCGTAGTCCTCGAGGTAGCGCAAGCGCTCGTCGGATCCGCCCAGCTCGCGGTACAGCGCGGCGCGCACCAGCGTGGTCTCGACCGGGATGAAGTTCCCGCGCAGGAGGTCGTCGAAGACGCTGCCCGAGCGGTACTGCAAGTACTCGCCGCGCCGGCCGCGCAGGGCGCCGTGCTTGTCCACGATCCAGGCGTCGGCGTACACGAGGCCCGTGCCCGGGTCCGCGTCGAGCAGCGGCACGAGCGTCGCGAGCATGCCCGGCTCCCACAGGTCGTCGTGGTCGAGGAAGGCCAGGATCTCGCCACGCGCGCTGTCCGCCGCGTGGTTGCGCGCCGCGGCCACGCCACGATTGGGCTGCGTGACGAGGCGCAGGCGGTCGCCGAAGGCCCGCACGACGGCGAGCGTGCCATCGGTCGAGCCGTCGTCGCACACGATCAACTCGAAGTCGCGGTAGGTCTGCGCCAGCACGCTCTCGATCGTCTCGCGCACGAAGGCCTCGCCCTGGTACGTCGGGACGATCACCGAGACGCGCGGGTTCATGGCCGGGCTCCCCGCTCGTAGCGCGCCCGGAAGCGGGCCAGGTCGACGCGCAGCGCGCCGCGGTCCAGCAGGCCGCGCGCCAGGCCCCAGAGCAGGACCGACGACGCGCCGAGCACGGCCACGTGCGCCAGCGGCGCCCAGGAGGCCGCCGCCGGGCGCAGCGCGTAGGCCAGGCCGGTGAGCGTCGCCGTCCACGCCACGAAGGCCACACCAGCGCGACCGAGCGCGGCCGCGGCGCGGTGCTGCGCGACCTCGATGCGGCGCGCGGCCAGGGCCAGCGCGACTGCGGCGGACAGCACGCGGCTCGCCAGCACCGCCAGTGCGACCGCCTGCAAGCCGTGCGGGAGGCTGGACGCGAGCGCCACGGCGACCAGCGCCAACCGCGCCCAGCCCAGCCGCACCACGTCCGCCGCCTGGCCCGCGGCCTTGAGCGCCGTGACCGCCAGCAGATCGGCGCAGCGCGCCGCCGCAGCCAGCGCCAGGACGGCGAGCAGCGGCGCGGTTCCCTGCCAGGAGGCAGGGAACACCGTCCGGACCAGGGGATCGGCGGCGAGTGCGAGCACGACGTGCGGGGGCAGGACGAACAGGATCGTCGTGCGCACGGCCCGAAGATAACCCCCGCCGGATCCTTGCGCGCGCTCGTCGGCCGCCAGCGTCGGAAACAAGTACCGGTCGGCGACGTTCTGGCCCCAGCCGAGCAGCACATGGCCCACGGTCTGGGCGTTCTCGAACAACCCCAGCGCCGGGCGCCCGAGCACGAAGCCGATCGCCGCGCCGTCGAGGCGCTCGCCGACGTAGCCCAGCACGGCCGCGCTCGTGAGCCGGCCGCCGGTGCGGCGCACGGCCGGCCAGTCCGCCGCGCCGCGCTCCGCGCGCGGCACCAGGTCCAGCGAGCGCCGCGTCGCGAGCGCCAGCGCCGCGAGCGCGTTCGCCCACCAGCCCAGGACCAGGCTCCAGGGCCCCAGGCCCGCCGCCGCGCCGAGCAGCGCCACGCCTGCGAAGGCCAGGACCGCGCCCAGGTCGACCACGAACAGGTCGAAGAAACGCCGCTCGCGCACGAGCAGCCACGTCGGCAGCGTGGCGCGGTTCGCCACGAACAGCATGGGCGCCAGCGCGACGAGCAAGAGCCCGAGCTGGTCCTGGCCCTGCGCGGCATGCAGTCCGAGTCCTACGAGGGAGAGCAGCGCCGCGAGCGACAGCGCCAGCCGGTCCTGGAAGCCGCGCATCGCGCGCCACAGCGGCGCGTCCAAGGCGCGCGCGCTGACCAGGGCCTCGTCGAGGCCGAAGACCGCCACGTGCTGGAGGCCGAGCACGAGCAGGCTCGGGAGGATCGCTTCGCCGTACTCGGAGGCGGTCAGGAACCACGGCAGAGCCAGCTTCGTCGCGAAGCGCACGGCCTGCACGGACGGGTGCGCGAACAGCGCGAAGCGCAGGCCGCGCGGCGGCGAGTTCACGGGCTCCGGCATGGACGGCCCGCATTCCACGCTCGCGGAGCGGCCGAAGGAAGCGCGTGCTGGAGGGCGGCAGGCGTCGCCGGCCCCCGCCGAGCTCCAGCCGCGAGGGTCCGAGACCGCGGCCCGGCCTCGGGGCTCAGCCCAGCGGGTTGCCCGGCGCCGCGGCGCGTTCCGCGGGCGGGACGTAGGCCGTGACTTCGACCGCGGAGAACCCGGCGGCGCGCACGGCCGCCTCGAGCCCCGCCCGTTCACGCTGCCCGCGTGCGAGCTCGTCCCGGCCCAGCTCGACGCGCGCCAGGCTGCCGTGGTCGCGCACGCGCAGCACCCGAAACCCCAACCGCCGGAGCTGGCTCTCGGCCGCCTCGACGCGCGCCAGCCGCTCGCGCGTCACGGCGGTGCCGACCGGGAGGCGCGAGGCCAGGCAGGCCGAGGCCGGCTTGTCCGCCACGCGCAGGCCGTGCTCGCGCGCGTAGCGGCGCACGTCGTCCTTCGTGAAGCCGGCCTCGGCGAGCGGCGCCCGCACGCCGCGCTCGCGCGCCGCGCGCGCGCCCGGGCGGTCGTCGAGCAGGTCGTCGGCGATCTCGCCGAAGGCCACGTGCGCGAAGCCCTGGGCGCGCGCCCAGGGCAAGAGCGCCGCGAACAGGGCGCTCTTGCAGTGGTAGCAGCGGTCGCCGGAGTTCGCGCGGTAGCGCGGATCGTCCAACTCGTGCGTGGCGAGGACCACGAGCCGCGCGCCGATCTGCGCGGCCAGCGCGCGCGCCTCGGCCAGCTCCTGGCGCGGCAGCGAGGGCGAGTCGGCGATCACGCCGGCGGCGCCGGCCCCCAGGCGCGCGCGCGCGGCGTGGAGCAGCACACCGGAATCGACGCCGCCCGAGAACGCGACCGCCAGGCTAGGCAGTTCGCCCAGCGCCCGCTCCAGCCGCGCCAGCTTCTCGGCGTAGGCGCTCACGGGAGGTACAGGCGGATCTTGGTCACGTAGCCCTCGGCGCTGGCGCGGATCCTGGCCACGGCCTCGTCGTCCAGCGTGCGCACGACGCGCGCCGGCACCCCGACGAGCAGCGAGCGCGGCGGCACGACGAGCCCCTCCTTGACCACCGCGCCGGCCGCCACCAACGACTCGGCGCCGATCACCGTGCCGCCCAGCAGGATCGCGCCCATGCCGATCAGGCAGCGATCTCCGACGCGCGCGCCATGCAGCACGCAACGATGGCCGATCGTGACCTCGGCCCCGATCACGTTCGGGACGCCGGTGTCGGCGTGGATCATCGTCAGGTCCTGGACGTTCGTGCGCGCGCCGATCGTGAGCGGAGCATCGTCGCCGCGCAGGACGCAGCCGAACCACACGCCCACGTCCTGGCCCAGCGTCACGTCGCCGGTGATCACCGCGTTCGTCGCGGCGTAGGCGCCGCCCGGCAGCGCCCGGAACAGGCCCTTGGACGGGAAGCTCGTCACGGCCCGCCCCCCACCCCCGCGAGGTCCGGCCGCACGGAGAGCAGCGCGAACATCAGCCCGTTGTTCAGGGCGTGGACCGCCCACACGGCGAACAGGCTCTGCGTGCGCAGCATGAGCGCGCCCAGCAGGCAGGACAGCGCGAAGATCGGCAGGAACACGTCGGGGCCGTGCAGCGCCGCGAACGCGAACGAGGTCAGGCCCACACCGGCGGCCTCGCGGAAGTTCTGGACGAGCAGCGGCTGGAGGAAGGCGCGGAACAAGAGCTCCTCGAGCAGCGGCACGATTGCCACGCCCAGCACGACGGGCAGCAGGCGCTGGCCCTCGGCCAGCGCCGCGAAGCGCTGCGCCACGTCCTGCGGCGCCGGTTCGTGGCCCAGCGCCGCCAGGAACCAGGTCCACAGGAACATCAGGCCCGCGATGCCGGGCAGGACGGCGGCGTAGGCCAGGACACCCGCGGCCACCGCCCGCGGCGCGCCCTGAGCGCGCCAGCCCAGGACGCCCACGCCCTCGGGGTCGAGCCGCGTGGCCCAGATCACGACGCAGGCCGCGACCGCGCTGAACAGGCCGGCCACGAGCAGCAGATCGCCCACCAGGCTCGCTCCCGGGGTGGCGAAGAACTGGGCGCCGAGCGAGGCCGCGAGGAAGACCGCCAGCGCCAGCGCCACGTGGCTGAAGCCCCAGCGCACGAAGACCACGTTGCGGGCCGGCACGAGGCGCTTCACGGCCAGCCACACCAGCGGCAACAGCGCCAGCGTCGTCACGCAGAGCACCGCGCCGACCTGCGCGCGCATCGCCGGCGTGACGCGCGACCAGGCGTCGAGCACCTCGGCTTCGGCTTGCGTCACGGAGTGCCCGGCCGCCCCGCGGCGTGGATCAGCCCTTCGAGCGGCGAGCTCGCGTTGGCGTAGAGCTTGCGCGGGATGCGCCCGGCCAGGAACGCCTGCCGCCCCGCGCTGCACGCGTCGCGCATGGCGGCCGCCATGCGGCGCGGATCGCGCGCCGCGGCGATGCCCGTGTTGAGCAGCACGCCGGCCGCGCCCAGCTCCATGGCGATGGCCACGTCGGAGGCCGTGCCGACGCCGGCGTCGACGACCACCGGCACCGTGACGAGCTCGAGCAGGATGCGGATCGCGAACGGGTTGAGCACGCCCTGCCCCGAGCCGATCGGCGAGCCGGCCGGCATGACGGCCCGGGCGCCGAGCTCCGCCAGCCGCACGCCCAGGCGCGGGTCGTCGGAGGTGTAGACCAGCACGTCGAAGCCCTGGGCCACGAGCTCGCGCGTGGCTTCCAGCGTGCCGACCGGATCGGGCAGCAGGGTCTTGGGATCGCCCAGCACCTCGAGCTTCACGAGCGACGTGCCCAGCACGTCGCGCGCCAGCACGGCGGTGCGGATCGCGCTGGCCGCGTCGTAGCAGCCGGCCGTGTTGGGCAGGATCACGTGCTTCTCGCGGTCGAGCGCGTCGAGCAGCGACGGCCCCTGGCCCGTGAGGTCCACGCGCCGCACGGCGACCGTGACGCACTGCGTGCCGCTGATCGCCAGGCAGTCGCGGGTCTCCTCGACGTCCCGGTACTTGCCCGTGCCCACGAACAGCCGCGAGGTGAACACGTGCCCGCCGATCGTGAGCGGCTCGTCGGCGAGCCAGGCGGGCGTCCCGACCCGGGGTTCCTCGATCACGGGCTCAGCCCCCCCCCACGAGCGTCACGACCTCGACCCGCGCACCGGCCGCGAGCACTCGCGCGGCCCGCTCGGCGCGCGGCACGAGCTGCTCGTCGACCTCGACGGCGGCCACCTCGGGCCGCAGGCGGAGCGACCCGAGCAGCGCCTCGACCGTGGTGCCCTCGGGCACGGCGTGCGGGCGCCCGTTCAGCTCGATCCGGATGGTCCGCTGCGACTCCATGGTCCGCGCTCGAAGGGCGGGAGTCTACCACGCGCGGTTCGCGACCCGCACGAAGGCGCACTTCAGGTACGAGCTCTCCGGCAGACCCAGGAGCACCGGATGGTCGAGCGGCGCGCCGCGCAGGTCCTCCAACCAGGCGTCCACGCCCGCGAGGTGCGCGGCCCGGGCGAGCCAGGCCGTGAAATCCGCCGCGCGCACGTTGTACGAGCACGAGGCCGAGACCAGCGCGCCGCCGTCGTCGACCAGCGCGAACGCACGCCGGTTCAGCTCGACGTAGCCGCGCTCCGCTCCGGACACCTCGCGGCGATTGCGCGCGAAGGCCGGCGGGTCGACCACGACCAGGCCGTGGCGCTCGCCGCGCTCGGCGCGCGCGCGCAGGTCCTGCATGCAGTCGGCGCGCTCGAAGGCCAGGCGCTCCAGGACCCCGTTGCGCTCGGCGTTGGCGCGCGCGCGCTCCAGCGCGCTGGCGGACTGGTCGACGCACGTGACGCGCGCCGCGCCGCCCAGCGCGGCCTGGATCCCGAACAGCCCGTCGTAGCAGAAGGCGTCGAGCACGCTCGCGCCGCGCGCGCGCTCGGCCGCCAGGGCGCGGTTCGCGCGCTGATCGAGGTAGTGGCCCGTCTTGTGGCCGCCCGCGACGTCCACGGCGAAGCACAGGCCCTGCTCCTCGACCAGCACCTCGCCCGCCAGGGCGCCCGACAGCGGCCCCGAGCGCGGCTCGAGCCCCTCGAGCTTGCGAGCGCCAGAGTCCGAGCGCTCGTGCACCGCGCGCACCGGGAACGGCAAGTGCGCCGCGAGTCGCGCCAGGATCCCGTCGCGCAGCCGGTCCGCCGCCAGCGTGCCGCTCTGGACCACGAGCACGTCGGCGTAGCGGTCGACGACCAGTCCCGGCACGCCGTCCGCGTCGCCAGCCAACAGGCGGCACGCGCCGCGCGCGGCCAGGAAACCGTGGCGGGCGCGGTGCTCGACGGCGCGTCGCACGCGCTCGTCCCAGAACTCCTCGCCCGGCCGCTGCGTGCCACGCGCCACGAGGCGCACGGCGATCTTGGAGGCCGCGCTGAACAGGCCGTGCCCCAGGGTCGCGCCCGCGGGGTCGACCACCGCGACCAGCGCGCCCGGCTCCGCGTCGACCTCGGCCACGTCGTCGCGGAACAGCCACGGATGCCCACCGGCGAGCCAGCGCCGCCCCTTGCCCGTCGCGCGCACGACACCGCTCATTCGCGCACGAGCTCCGCGAAGCGCGGGTCTGCGCGCAGCGAGGCCAAGTCGGGGTCCTTGCGCGCCCAGGCCTTCTGGCGCTCGAGCCCCGCGCCCGGAGCATGGTTCTCGGCCAGCTCGCGCCCGAGCCAGTGCAGCGCGGTCTCGGGCTCGCCCAGGAGCGCCCACGCGCAGGCCAGGTTGTAGTAGGTGCCGGGCCCCGGCACGACCGCGGCCAGCGCCGCGCGCGCCTCCTCGGCGCGGCCGGAGCGCGCGCGATAGCAGGCCAGCAGCACGCGCAGGAACTCGTCCTGACGCAGCTTCCAAGCCTCCTCGAAGTGCACCAGCGCGCGGTCGGGCCGGCCCTGGCGCACGTTGGCGTTCACGGCCAACGACACGAGCGCGTTCGCGCGCTGGTTGCGCACGGCCTCCAGCGCCCGCGGCGGAGCGCCGCGCTCCGCGAGCAGGTCCTCGAGCGCCCGCAGGCGCTCGACCGCGCGCAGCAGCTCGACCTCGGCCTTGACGGGCTCCTCGTCGTCCGTGTACGACGAGCCGGTCGCGGCCTCGATCTCGGCCACCAGCTCGATGCCCCACAGCCAACGCTGCGCGGCGCCGCTCGCCTCGAGCGCCGCGCGCGCGCGCCCGAGCAGCTCGCGCGCCTCGGGGCCGCGCCCGGCCGCGCGCAGGAGCCGCGCGGTGGTCAGCGCGAGCCACGAGGCGCTGCGCGCGTCGCGCAGCGGTCCCGCGTCGCCCTGCGCGAGGCGTGCCGCGTCTTCCCAGGCGCTGGAGAGCGCCAGCCGGGCCTCGAGCTCGCGCTGGAGCAGTGCGGAGGGCGCACCGCCCGGCCGCTCGATGCGCGCGCGCTCCAGCGCGAAGGCCGCGCGCGCATGGCGCTCCTCGGCGGCCTCGAGCTCGGCGCGCACGATCTCCGCCAAGAGGTCGTTGCGGCGCGCATCGTCCCCGGCGTCGAGAGCCGGCTCGAAACCCACGAGCTCGTCCGGCGCGACCGCCGCCAGCGCCCGGCCCAACGCCAGCCGCGCCGCGAGCTGGCGCTCGGGCCCGAAGGCCGTGAAGGGTTCGGCGTCGAGCAACAGCTCGATCGCGGACTCCTCGGCGCCCAGCAGGCGGTCGAGCCCGTCCGCGGCCGGCAGGCGCGCGCGCGCCAGGACGGCGTGCGCCGTCAGGGCCGCGCGGTGGAAGCCGCGCGCGACGGAGAGCGCGGCAGGCGCGTCGGGACTCGCCCCCTGCGCCAGGATCCCGACGAGCGCGGCGAGTTCGAGCTGCGCGAGTTCCTCGCGCAGCGCGGCCTGCGCGCGCGCGCCGGCCGGCCCGGAGCGCTCGGCGCGCGCGGCCAGCGCTGCGCCGAGGCGCGCGCGCACCGCCGCCAGCGCCTCGACCTGTGGCGCGGCACCGGCCGCGAGTCGCGCGCACAGCTCGAAGCGCGCGGCCCGCGCCGCGCGCAGCAGCCCCTCGGGTTCGCGCTCTCCAGCGGGCCGGAGAGCCGCGAGCGCGCGGGCGGCCTCGAGCGCCGCCGCGGGGTCGCGCGCACGGGTCAGCGCGAGCCGCGCGCGCAGCTCGGCGGCCTCCGGACCGGGGCGCCGCTCGAGGACCTGCAGCGCGCGCTCGGTGAGACCGAGCTGCGCGAGGCGTCGCACGTGGCGCTCCAAGGCCGCCGCGGCGTCGGGCGCGCCACGCTCCAGGCCCGCGTCGATGCGCGCCAGGAGCGCCTCGACCGCGGGCCCCGCGGGAGTCTCGGCCGCGACGCGAGCCGCGAGCACCAGCTCCTCGCCTGCTCCGGGTAGGAGCGCGAGCGCCGCGGCGCGCCCGTCCGCGCGCGTGGCGAGTTCCGCCACGAGCGCGCGGCGCTCGGGGCCACGCGACAGTGCCGCGAGCCGCGACAGCTCGTCGGCCGCGGCGAGCTCGGCCAGCCCCAAGCGGCCCGCGGCGCGCACGCGTGCGTCGGCGTCATCGGCCAGCTCGGCGAGCGCCGCGCGCCGCTCGGCGGCCTGAGCCCCACCCCACTCGGCACGGCCCAGGCTGCGCGCGAGGTCGGCACGCACGAGCGGATCGGGATCGCGCGTCAGCGCCAGGATGGCCGTGATCTGCTCGGGCCCGGCCTCCTGCGCCAGCACGCGCGCGCGCGCTCGGCGCGCGGCGGCCGGCGCCGTCTCGAAGCCCTCCAGCGCCGGCCCGGCGGCCGCGGATCCGCCGCCACGCGCGGCCTCCAGCGCGCGCGCGACCCGCAGCGGGTCGCGCGCGTCGAAGTCCAGGCCGACGGCCGGACCGGCGCTCGCGAGGAGCGCCAGCAGGCCCGTCCGGATTGACTCAAGCGCGCTCATCCGTCACACTCCCGGATCTCCCCGAGCCCCGCCGACCGACGGTTCATGCCCTCGGAGCCCCTGGTCGTCCTGGGGGTGGGGGGAGGTTTTCGCCTACCCGCGCCCGAAAAGCCACCACCCCGCCGCCCATGAACCCCGAAGACCTCCTGCGGATGATCGACATCATCCACCGCGAGAAGGACATCCCGAAGGACGTCATCTTCCGCGCGCTCGAGGACGCCCTGGCGGCCGGCGTGCGCAAGCGCCTGGGCGTGGGCGAGGATCTCGTGGTCCACATCGACCGCAAGAGCGGCGAAGTGCGCATGGAGGACGACGAGGAGGAGTACGAGATCGACCTGGCGGAGCTGGGTCGGATCGCGGCCCAGGCGGTCAAGCAGGGCTTCCAGCAGCGCCTGCGCGAGGCCGAGCGCGACGTCCTGTTCGAGGAGTACGAGGCCCGCGTCGGCCAGCTCGTGAACGGGGTCGTGCAGCGCTACGAGGGCGACTCGCTGGTCGTGAACCTCGGCCGCGTCGAGGCCGTCCTCGGCAAGGAAGACCGCGTCCGCGGCGAGAACTTCAACCCCGGCGACCGGATCCGCGCGATCATCGTCGAGGTCCGCAAGGACGGCAGCCGCGTGCGGATCCTCGTCTCGCGCACGCACCCCGACCTCGTGCGGCGGCTGTTCGAGCTGGAAGTGCCCGAGATCGCCGACGGGATCATCGAGATCAAGCGCGTGGTCCGCGAGCCGGGCTACCGCACGAAGATGGCCGTGCTCTCGCAGGACCCGAAGATCGACTCGATCGGCGCCTGCGTCGGCGTGCGCGGCTCGCGCATCAAGGCCGTGATCGACGAGCTGCGCGGCGAGCGGATCGACATCATCAAGTGGAGCGATTCGCTCGAGACCTTGATCATGAACGGGCTGAAGCCCGCCACGATCCACCTCGACAACATCTACCCCGACGAGGCCACCCGCTCGGCGGTCGTGATCGTCGACGAGGACCAGCAGTCGCTGGCGATCGGCAAGCGCGGCCAGAACGTGCGCCTCGCGAGCCGGCTCTGCGGCTGGGAGATCGACATCAAGACCCGCGAGGAGTTCGAGTCCGGCGGCGCACCCGCCGCGGCTGCGCAGACCCCCGCGGGCGAGCCCGCCACGGCCGCCCCGCGCGAGACGGCCCCGGGCGACCCGGCCCCGGCCCGCGAGGTCGAGGCCTGACCCCGGCCCCGGGCCGGGAACCGGACGGCGCGCCCGTCCGTCCTCCACGCCGCCCCGTTCCACTCCCCACGCCCCGCCCGCCCGTCCGGCACGCCCACGAGACCCCGAAAACCAAGCCCTTGAGTCAGAAGAAGCGCGTCAGCGACCTCGCCAAAGAGATCGGCATGCCGGGTGCCGAGCTCCTGAAGAAGCTCCGTGAGTTGGGCTTCGACATCAAGTCGGCGCAGACCGGTCTGGCGGATTTCGAGGAGCTCCAGATCCGCGGCAAGCTCGAGGCGCTGGGGATGATGGGGCGCAAGCCCGAGGCCGAGGCGCCGCGCGCAGCCGCCGATGGCGCGGGCGGCCTGATCGTCAAGAAGAAGAAGAAGAAGAAGCTCGACGGCTCGGACGAGTCCGCGTCCGAACCGCCGGAGGCCGAGGCCGCCCCGACTGCCATCCCGGAGCCGGCCGAGGCGGGCCCCGAGCCGGAGGTCGAGATTCCGCGACCGCGCGCGCCCGAACTCGTCCCGCCGACGACCCCGACGCGCGCCGAGGCCGCGTCGAGCGCACCGTCCGCGCCGGCGCCTGTGGCCCCCGAGTCGCCCGCCGAGGCGGCCGCCGAGAGCCCGGTCGCCGCACCTCGCGGGCCCGTGCCCGACGCGCCGGCGCAGCCTGCGCCCACGACCCCGCCCCGCTCGCCGATCACGTCGACCGGAGCGGCCCCGATCGCGCCGTCCGCTGGGGCTCCCCCGCCGCTTGCGGCCGCTGCCGCGGCCCCCGCCAGCCCGACGGCGGCGGCGGCCCAGAGCCCCCTGCCGCCGTCCCCCAGCGCGCCTCCCGTCGGTTCGCCGCCCCCGCCCGTTCGCGCCGGCAAGGTCGTCGGGTTCATCGACCTCTCGAAGCTGGCTTCGTCCCAGCCCCGGCGTCCGACCACGGAGTCGCGCCGGCTGCGCTCGAAGGACGACGTCGCGCCCGACGTGCGCCCCACGCTGGGCGCCGGAAAGAAGGGCGGCCTCGTGCGCGGCGACCGCGGCGCGGCGCGCGACACGCTGACGGCCTCGCAACTGCGTGACCGCGAGGCGGGGCGCTTCCTGCGCCGCAATGCCCTGGGCGGCGGCCCCGGCGGCCCCGGACGCGGGAGCGGCCCGCGCCCGCGTCGCGCCGACAGCGTCGCTTCGCCGCTCTCCGGCGAGAGGGTCCAGATCGAGGCCCCGATCACGGTCAAGAAGCTGGCCGAGAAGCTCTCGGTCAAGTCGAACGAGCTGCAGCGCGTCGGCCTGCAGCACCTGGGCCTGGGCCTGGGGGCGCTGAGCTTGAACGCGATCCTCGACGAGGACACTGCGGTGCTCATCGCGCAGGAGTTCCAGGTCGAGCTGGAGATCGTCCACGAGGTCGCGGCCGAGACCGCGCTGATCGAGGGCATCAAGAAGAAGCGCACGGGGATCGATGCCGAGGAGCTCGTGACCCGGCCGCCGACCGTGGCCTTCATGGGTCACGTCGACCACGGCAAGACGACGCTGATCGACACGATCCGCAGCTCGCGCGTCGCCGAGGGCGAGTCGGGTGGCATCACCCAGCACATCGGCGCCTATCAAGTCGCCACGAAGAAGGGCCACCAGCTCACGATCATCGACACGCCCGGCCACGCGGCCTTCACGGCCATGCGCGCGCGGGGAGCGAGCGCCGTCGACATCGTGGTGCTCGTGGTGGCCGCGGACGACGGGCCGATGCCCAGCACCGAGGAGGCGCTGGCGCACGCGCGCGCGGCCAAGGTGCCGATCGTCGTCGCGCTGACGAAGATCGACAAGCCCGACGCCAACCTGCAGAAGGCCAAGGAGAGCCTGACCAAGCTCCAGCTCATTCCCGAGGAGTGGGGCGGCGACACGGCCATGATCGGCGTGAGCGCGCTCAAGGGCATCGGCGTCGAGGACCTGCTCGAGCGAGTGTTCCTCGAGAGCGAGGTGCTGCAGCTCAAGAGCCACCCGAAGGGACCGGCCAAGGGCATCGTCCTGGAGGCCGAGGTCAACGAGGGCAAGGGCATCGTGGCCCACCTGCTGGTCCAGGACGGCACGCTCAAGCGCGGCGACGTGATCCTGGCCGGCGAGGGCTACGGCAAGGTGCGTGCGATGTTCGACGATCGCGGCCGCGCGACCGAGGAAGCGCCGCCCGCCATGCCGGTCGAGGTCACGGGCCTCTCGGCGCTGCCGGGCATCGGCGAGCCCTTCTACGTGGTCGAGAGCATGGCGCAGGCCAAGGAAGTCGCGGAGGAGCGCGAGAAGAAGAACCGCGCCCTGCAACTGAGCCAGGAGCGCCGCCAGACGGTCACGGCCGAGTCGCTCATGAAGGCCGTCGCGGACCAGGCCCGCAAGACGATCAACCTCGTCGTGCGCGCGGACGTCCAGGGCTCGGTCGAGGTGCTCAAGAACGCGCTCCAGGAGCTCAAGCACGACGAGGTCGAGGTCAAGGTGCTCTTCGCCGGCGTCGGGCAGGTCACCGAGAACGACGTGAACCTGGCCGGCCCCGCGGGCGGCATCGTGATCGCCTTCCACGTGGGCACGAACGACAAGGCGCGCGCGGCTTCGGAACGGCTGGGCGTCGAGATCCGCTACTACGAGGTCATCTACGAGCTCCTGGATCACATCCGGTTGCTCATGGAGGGCGTGCTCTCTCCGGAGATGTCCGAGGAGATCCTGGGACACGCCGAGATCCGCGCGCTCTTCAAGTCGTCCAAGGTCGGGGCGATCGCCGGCAGCCACGTCACCGATGGCGTGCTGGTGCGCGACGCCAAGGTGCGCGTGCTGCGCGACGGCAAGGTGGTCCACACGGGCCAGCTCGGCTCGCTGCGGCGCGAGAAGGACGACGCCAAAGAGGTCCGCGCCGGATTCGACTGCGGGCTCACGATCAAGGACTGGCAGGACGTCCGCGAGGGCGACGTGGTCGAGGCCTACAAGGTCGTGTCCGTCAAGCGCACGCTGGGCAGCGCGACGGTCTCCTGAGCCCTCCGGCCACCCGCCGCCCGCGCTCCGGGCGGCGGGCGGCCGAGGGCGCGCCGAACTCCCCCACCGCCATGGCGAATCCCCGCACGATCGCGCGCATCGCCGCCCGCATCCAGGAACGCGCCGCATACTGTCTGCAGTTCGAGCTCCGCGATCCGCGCGCGAGCTTCGTGACGATCACGGGGGTCGACCTCTCGAGCGACCTCTCGCTGGCCAAGGTGCGCTACTCCGTGCTGGGAGACGAGGGCGATCGCAGCCGGGCGGCCCACATGCTCGAGCACGCCACGGGCTTCGTGCAGCGACAAGTCGCGCGCGTGCTCCACATGCGGCGCACTCCGGCGCTGCGCTTCGTCTACGACGATTCGATCGAGCACGCCGCCGAGCTCGATCGCCTGATCCGCGCAGCGCGCGAGCGCGACCGGCTCATCGATCCCGAGCTCGCGGCCCGCGAGGCCGAGGAGCAGCGCCTCGCCGCCGGGACCGAGCGCGAGCGGGCCAACGAGCCACCCGCGGGCTCCGCGCACGTCGAGGACCAGGGATACTGACCCAGTTCGCTGGCCGCGCTTGCGCTGAACCCCGCCGACGTCGGCCGCCCAAGCGCGAGCGCTGCTCAGCACGCCTCCGGCAAGATCTCCCTCCACGCGAAGAACTCGCGCGCCCTGATCCTGCGCGTCGTGACCCCCGCCGCCGAG
>JAEUHZ010000072.1 GCA_016795205.1 Planctomycetota bacterium
ACGCTCTACCGCAACTACGTGCGCGAGCGCAGCCACTACTTCCGGCGTGAGTCCTCGGCGGAGGCCGCCGGCGTCGCTCGGCGCCGTGTCAGCGCGCGCGAGCTGCTCGCCTGGCGCGGGGTCCTCCCCGCAGGAGTCTGAGGCGGATCGCGCTTTGGATGCTCGTCAGGAACGGGTCCCGATCGAGTCCCTAGGTCCAGCGAACGGGGTCAGCTTCCGGCCGGGGCGTTCAGCCTCCGAAGTAGCGCGCTGCCAGGATCTGCCGCAGCGCCGCTTGCGCGGCGTCCCCCGCCGGCGTGCCGCACGACGACGCGGCCTCGAAGGGGTCGACCCAGCCGGCGCCGTCGAAGACCTGGAAGACCTCCTCTGGAGGCCAAGCGGCACAGGGCCAAGACAGTGTCGAGCAGCCAGGTTCGACACCGACCACGCGGCGCACGTACTTGAACCCGTCGGCGCCCAGGATGGCGCGCTCGTACTTGACCGTGCCGCCCGGTGCGCAGGGCGTCCAGGCGTCCGTCGCGGTCTCGTAGCGCATCCCGTTGCGCGCGGCCACCTCGGTGTACACCTCGCCGCGGTCGAGGCCGGGCAGGGGTCCAGCGGGTGTCGTGAGTCGTCGCCGGAAGGAGCGCCCGTCGATCTCCGCCGCGGGCACGAGCGCGCTGACCTCGGCGCGGCAGCACTCGAGCACCGTGGGCCACAGGTCGACCACGCTGACCAGGGCCTCGCAGGTGCCAGCGCTCGCCACGCCGCGTCCCGCCACGATCAGCGGCACGCGCACCCCGAGCTCGTAGACCGACCGCTTCGCGTGGCGCGGAGGGAAGGGTGCCGCGTGCAGGCCGTACGCTCCGGGATCCTGCGTCGCGGAGAGCACGTGGTCGGGCGTGCCGTTGTCGCCGACGACGAAGACGATCGTGTCGTCGAGCAGCTCCGGCTGCCCCGGGCTCTCGAGCACGACGCGCCCGATCAGCGCGTCCACGGCCTCGAGGGTCGCGCGAAACACGAGCCGTGCCGCGCGGCTCCCGGTCTGCTGGTCCACGGTCGGGTCGCAGGACACGACGCCGTCGACCATCAGGCCCTCCTGCGCGATCCCGGCCAGCACGAGCTCGCTCCAGGTCTCGGGAGACACGAGCGCCTGGGGCGGGACCTGGAACGGTTGATGGGGCGGGTTCAAGGACACGACCGCCAGGAACGGCCGTCCTTCCGGATCGGCGCGGACCGTGTCGATCCACTGTCGCGCGTCGAGTGCTGCGATCTCGGCGTCCCATGCGCCGACCCAGCGCGACGTCGTGGCCGCGCAACCCTCGGGCGACTCGCGCGCGTCGACGCGCTGCCAGTCGAAGTGGTGTCCAGCCTGGCCCTCGTTGTTGCGCAGATGTCCCTGGAACAGCTCGAAACCCTGGCGAATCGGATGGCACAGATCATCGAGCGCACCGGCCAGGTGCCACTTGCCGAAGGCGCCGCGTGCGTAGCGCGTCGGCTGCGGGAACGTCGCATCGCGCAGCGCCTCGGCCAGCGTGACCTCCGCCTCGGGCAGCGCATAGCCGCCCGGGAAGTGCGGCGGGATCGGGGTCTGGCCCTCCTGCGCGCACTGCGGATCGCCGACGGGACAGCAGGCGGTGAGTCCCAGCGGCACCGTGCCCGGCGGACATGGACCGGGCGTCTCGGACAGGTGGAGCATGCCGGTGCGGAAGCCGTGGCGGCCCGTGAGCAGCATCGCGCGGCTCGGGCTGCACAGCGGCGCGGCCCATGCGCGCTGGAACAGGACGCCGCGCGCGCGCAGGTGATCCAGGATCGGCGTGCGCGCGTGCGCTTCGCCCCAGGCCGTGGGGATCCCGTACGCCGCGAGCTGATCGATGCCCGCGTCGTCGAGGATCACGACGACGACGTTCGGCGCAGCCAGCGGCTGGGGCAGCGCGCGGGCGTGCGGCCACTGCGCCGCGAGCGCTGCGAGGGCGAGGAGGGGGAGCATGGGGCCGCGCCGGGGGCAGGCGGGCGGGGGGGGAGGCTGGGGGAGCCAACTGGAATCCTATCCCCCCCCGGCGATTCCGGCGCGCAACGCCGGGCGTGGCCTTCAGCCGCCCGGGGTCGTGAACCCGGCGGCGCGCAGCGCGGCGTCGAGCTGGTGCCCGGCCTCCGAGCGGCGCGTCTCGACCACCAGGTCGATGTCGACGAAACCCAAGGGCACCTGCCAGCCGGTGCGCAGGTGCTGCACGTCGAGCACGTTGCATTGGTTGTGGGCCACGATCCCCACGAGGCGCGCGAGTTGGCCGGGCGTGTCCGCCACCCGCACGCGGACGTGGTGGATGCGGCCGGCGCGCTCCAGGCCGTTCTCCAGGATGCGCGCGATCAGGTTCAGGTCGATGTTGCCGCCCGAGATGACGCTGGCGACGCGGCGCGCGCCGCCGACCTTGCGCGCCAGGATGGCTGCCACGCCGGCGACTCCGGCAGCCTCGGCGACCACCTTGCTCTTCTCCATCGTCTGCACGACCGCGTCGACGATCTCGTCTTCCTCGACGGTGACGCACTCGTCCACCGTGCGCCGGATGATGTCCAGCGTGATCGTCCCCGTCACGCCGACCCGGATCCCGTCGGCGATCGTCTGTGGGGCCGCGACGCGTGCCGGTGACCCGGTCCGGAAGGCCGTGACCGTGGGCGCCGCGCCCGCGGCCTGCACGCCGATCACGCGCGTCGACGGCGAGCGCGCCTTGATCGCGAGGGCCATGCCCGCGGCCAGCCCGCCGCCGCCGATCGGGACGACCACGGCGTCGAGGCCCTCGGCGTCCTCCAGGAGCTCGATGCCGATCGTGCCCTGGCCGATCAGGATCGCTTCGTCGTCGAAGGGGTGCACGAGCGTGGCGCCGCGCTCGGTCGCGATCTCGCCCGCGCGCGTCTGCGCCTCGTCGTAGCTCGCGCCGTGGAGCACGACCTCGGCGCCGTAGCCTTCCGTGCGCTGGATCTTGACGATCGGCGTAGCGAGCGGCATGACGATCGTCGCGCGCGCGCCTGCCAGCCGCGCGGCCAGCGCGACGCCTTGCGCGTGATTGCCGGCCGACGCCGCGACGAGCCCGCGCTCCAGCCGCTCGCGCGGCAGAGAGAGCACCTTGTTCAACGCACCGCGGATCTTGAAGGAGCCCGTGCGCTGCAGGTTCTCGAGCTTGAGCCAGACCTCCTGGCCCGTCGCCTCGCTCAGGGAGTGCGAGAACACCGTCGGCGTGCGTCGCACGTAGGGCGCGAGGCGCTCGGCCGCGCGACGCAGCTCGGGCAGGGCGGTCTCGGGCGTCAGTCGGATCGTCGCGGTGTCCACGGGCGATCCGGCATCCTACCTGCCGGCGCCCGCGCGCGACCGGGCGCGGCGGCAACGGTCGCTGCACCAGCGCACGTGCTCCCAGTCGCGAGCCCACTTCCGTCGCCACACGAACGGGCGCCCGCACGCAGCGCACGTCTTGCGGGGCAGGTGCTCCTTCTCGACGCCCTTCACGTGCCCACTCGCAGCGCGTCCGCGAGCGCGGTGCCCGAGAGCCAGGCGCCTTCGATGCGCGGCCCGCCCAGCGCGTCGCCGCACACGGCGATCCCCAGGTCGTCATCGAAGAGGTACGGCTCGTCGAGCGCGGGCTCCGGCGTCGCGTGGCGCCACAGGTGCCCCGTCGCGATTCGCACGGAGGGCAGGGGGGCGCCGAGGGCCCCGGCCAGCGCGTCGAGGAGCAGCGCGACGGCGCGCTCCGGCGCCAGCGCCGCGCGGGCCTCGCTCCAATCCGGCGCGGCGTGCAGGATCCAGCGCTCGCCCGGCGCGCGCTCGGGCTTCGAGGCCTCGCGGGCGATCCAGGCCAGCGGCGAGCCAGGCACGAACGCGCCGTCGAGCTCGACCGGCAGCGCGCGCTCGAACTCGGCCAGCACGGCCCAGCAGGGTCGCACACGCGCCGCCGCGAGGCGTGTCGCGAGCGCTGGGGCCGCACCACGCAGGAGCTCCGCGGACTGCGGCGGGGGAGCGCTCACGACGACGCGCGCGAAGGGCCCGAGCTCCGCACCGCTCGCGAGCGCCAACCGCCACGCGCCGGGCGCTCCGCTGAGGCGGGTCACGCGCTCGCCGCAGCGCACGTCGAGCCCACGCGCCAGGTGCCGCGCGACGGCGTGCATGCCCGGCACGCCCACGAAGCGGCGCGTTCCGCCGGAGCTGGCCGTCGCCTGACCGTGCGCGAGCACGCCGATCCGCCCGTGCCACTCCGCGACGACGCCCGCCCGCCTCCAGCTCTCGACCTCGCGCGCGAAGCGCGGGTCGCGCGCCGTGAGGTACTGCGCCCCGTGGTCGAACGCCGCCGCGCCCTCGCCACGGGTCGAAGCGCGGCCCCCCGGGCGGCGGCCCTTGTCGATCACGACGACGGCGGCCGCGCTCGCGGCCGTGCGGCGGGCGAGCGCGAGGCCGGAGATGCCGGCGCCGACGACGGCGGTCGCACCGCGCTCGACGCGGGCTCCTCGCGCGCGGGAGCGATCCTCCGCTGCCGTCACGTTGCGCATCGCACGCACCTACGACGCGGCGTGCAGGCAGGATGCAGCGCGCGCCGGGGCGCACCCCGGGCCGGCGGATCCACGGCGGCTCTCGCGCCCGAAGGCCGCTCGGGGGCGCGGCCCCGACGCGCCCGATTCTCCACCTCCGCATCCGCCGCGGGCCTGGAGGCGTACAAGCCCAGGTTGCCAGCCCGGCGCCGGACACCGAGCCGCCGGAGACGCGCGGCAGCGCCCACGAAGAGTGCCATGCGCCGCATCCTCATCACCCTGTTCGTCCTGGCCGCCCTGGGCTGCGGGCTCTGCGTCGTGGGAGGCTGCTCGTCGATGAAGAAGTCCGAGGTCGAGTCGCGCCTCTTGGCGCTGGCGAAGAACCAGCCCATCCGGGAAGCCGGGCTGCGCGTGAAGAGCGGCGAGGCGGTGATCGGAGGCGTGCGTCTGCCGGTCGAGTACCGCTGGCACGCAGCGGGCACGAGTGGCCCCGTCGTCGTCCTCGTGCACGGCACGCCCAGCTCGCTGGTGTCATGGACCGAGGTCGTGCACGGCGGACCCGGATACGCCGGCTTGGCGCAAAGCTGCCGCGTTCTGGCGCTGGACGTGGTGGGCCACGGCACCACCCGCACGGAGCTCGATGCGTACTCCTTCCAGAAGTGCGCGGACTGGGTCGCGGGGTTCCTCGACCTGCTGGAGCTCACGGACGTGACGCTCGTCGGCCAGAGCTACGGCGGGGAGTTTGCCTGGCGCGCGGCGCTCGACCGACCCGAGCGCGTCTCGCGCGTGGTCCTGATGAGCAGCTCGGGCTTCCCGCGCCGCGACGACGAGTGGCTGCCCGAGGAGGTCAAGATGCGCGAGCTGTCGCTGGCGAAGTTCGGCTGGCTCCTGAACTCGCGCGAGCGACTGCGTCCCGCGCTGGACCTGCACTTCGCACAGCCCAGCCCCGACGAGCGCATCGAGGAGTACTTCCTCGTGTGCGAGAACTCGGACAACTGGCGCGCGATGATCGACCTGGCGCGCGACGAGAACGGCGCGCGCTCCGGGGACCTCGCACGCCTGACGCAACCCTGCCTGCTCCTGTGGGGCGAGCGCGACGTGGCCTACCGGCCCGAGCGCTTCGGCCAGCTCTTCGCGGACACGATCCCGAGAGCGCGCTGGTCGCCCGTGCCGGGCGCGGGCCACTACCCGCACGAGGAGCAGCCGGCCCTCGTGGCGCGCGCGATCGCGCAGTTCGCACAGGAGGGAGCGCGATGATCGCCGCGCTGATCCTGGCGGCGACCCCGACCGTCGCGAGCCCCGCGGATCCGCCGCGCTGGAGGCCCCGCGAGGCGACGTGGGCGGAGTTGCAGCGCACGACGTTCGACCTGGCGTACCTGCTGCCCGATGACCTCGAGTTCGCCCCGGGCGGTGGTGGCGCCGCCGTCGACCTGGCGCGCGAGATGCGCCAGCTCTCGGCCGAGGTCTACGCCGCCCGCCCGGACCTCGCCGGGGCGCCGCGCTCGTTCGGCGACGTCGTCCAGGCCTGGCGCGCGGCGCCGGACGCGGGGGCGCGCCGGCGCGTGCTCGCAGACCTCCCTGCGGCCAACCCCGCGCTCGCGAGCGGCGTCGCGGCCTGGGCCGAGGCGCTCTTGTGCGACGAGCGCTTCCGCGCGCGCTCGTGGGACCCCGATCGCGAGGATCCCTGCGACGGCTTCCTGTTCGCCCGGCCGTTCACGCTCGCGGGGCGCTCGGAGAAGGCCTGGCGCCGGCGCGACGGCGGCGATCTCGTCCAGCAGGCCGCCGTGCTGGTCTTCGCCGACCTCGAAGCCATCAAGTCCGCGGAGAACGACTACGCCTCGTACCCGTCGCGTCCCGGCGCGAGCTACGAGCGCATCGGCCCGCTCGAGGGCACCTACCTTGCGGGCCGCGACCCGCTGGGCGCGCCGTTCTCGGCGCTGCGCATCCGGTTCGAGACCGACCTGCCATTCCCGTTCTCGTCCTTCACCTGTGATCTGCACGTGCTGAACCGCGTCGACGAGCGCGGCCGGCTCGTGTGCGACGTCTACTCGACGAGCAGGGACTTCCATTGGCTCGTGGGCCGTGACTACTACTTCCCGGTGCGCACCAGCGCCGGCGAGTTCGTGGCCATGCTCGTCGTTCGGCGCTACGGCTTCGACCTGCGCGGCGTGCCCGACGGGGACGCCGCGCGCCGGGCAGCGCTGCGCTCCAGCCTGGGCGGTCTGCGACGCGCGGCCGAAGACACCTACCGGGCCTACGGCGGCCCGCCGCGCACGGTGGAGGGGCGCTTCCCGGACTTCGAGGTGCTCGGGAAGCCGCAGCGCTGAATCGGGCCGGAGCGCGCCGCGCGTACCCCAGTCATGCTCCCTGCTGCCGCGATCGTCGTCCTGCTCCAGCTTCCTGCAACCACGGCCCCCGCGCCCGAGCTGCGCGCCGCAGCCGCGCGCCGGGTCGAGGCCGCGCTCGCGGTCGTGCGCTCCCAGGAGCCGGAGCTCACGGAGGACCAGCGTGCGGCCGCTCTGCGCGCGGCGGTGCGTGAGGCGGCGGGCCTCCTGGGCCAGGACTCGCTGAACGCCGCCCGGCTGGCAGGGCTGGCGGAGTCCCAGGGGACGCTCGCCGCGCTGCGCCGCGAGGCTCGGGCGATCGCCACCGACCTCGTGTTCACGCCGCGGGTCGAGGCGCCGCGCCCGCCCGGCTTCCCCGCCGCGACGCCGGTCGGCGAGATCGCGCTCCTCGACCACGGCCCGTGTCGGCTGGCGCGCGTCCCCTCGGGGCGCGGGCTCCGCGGCGAGCAGGGTGCGTTCTGGAAGCTCTTCCGGCACATCGAGTCACGCCGGATCCCGATGACGGCCCCGGTCGAGATGACCTACGACGCCGCGGGGCGCGCCGAGCAGAGCATGGCCTTCCTCTATCCGTCGGCAGAGGTCGGCCGGGCCGGCGCGGCCGAGCCGGGCGTCGAGGTCGTCGACGTGCCGTCCGTGCGCGTCGCGAGCCTCGGCCTGCGCGGCGCCCGCACGGACCTGCGCATCCGCGAGGCCCGCGCGGCGCTGGACGCGTGGCTGGCGCTCCGGCCGGACTTGGAGGTCGCGGGGCCGATGCGGGTCATGGGCTGGAATGGGCCGATGACGCCGGCGGTGCGGAGCTACTTCGAGGCTCAGGTGCCGGTGAGGGCTGCTACCAGAGACTGACCCAGTTCGCTGGCAGTCCTGACCGGAGGCTCCCTGCGCCCCTTCCCCGCGGAAAGTAGCCCCAATCCCTGGGGGGGCCGCTGACCGACACCCCCAAGAGGACAACGACCTGGGTCAGTCTCTCGTGCGGGCTCCTCAGGGGATCGAGTAGGCACGCCGTGCCCCCGCCCCGTGCGCCACGAGCAGGCCGGCCCGCTCCAGGTCCGTGAAGGCGCGGCGGGCGCGTTGGCGGCCGATGTTGTGGGCGCGGGCGAAGGCATCGGCGGTCGCGTCGCCGCCCGGCCGACTGCCGGCGCGCTGCTCCACCCAGGAGAGCACGCTGCGCTCCAGCGCGCCCAAGCGCGGCTTCGAGGTGCGCCCGCGTTGCAGCGCGGCGAGGGTCGCGCCCGTCGCGGCGCGGTTGCTCGATCCGGCGCGCACGACGATCTCGCGCGAGCCGTCGGCGCGCAGCACGGCGTGCGGGCGCCGCGGTGAGAGGGGCACGGAACACCACGCGATCGGGCGGTCGTGCACCGTGGTGAGCCCGCAGGCCACGTCGAGCGGCGGATCGATGACCTCGCGCGCGATCCGCCGCAGGCTGGCCAGCGTCTCGCGCGGGTGCGGTGCGCCCAGGATCTCCCCGTGGTCGCCGACGCCCACGAGCAGGATGCCGCCCCGCGTGTTCGCGAACGCGGCCAGCGAGCGCGCGGTCTTCTCGTCGCGCGGCAGCCCGCTCTTCCACTCCAGGCGGCGCCCCTCGCGCTCCGCGGCCAGCGCGGCGACCTCCTCCGGGGTGAACTCCACGGTTGTCCCTGAGAAGTCGCCGCGGCAGACTCCCATGTCAAGCGACTGGGCCGCCCGGAGGAACTCACATGGAACTCGTGTACTCGATCCTGATCGGTCTGGGCGCGGGGTTCCTGGCCGGACAGCTCACGAAAGGGCGCGGCTTCGGCTGGATCGGAAATCTGATCGTCGGAGCGCTCGGAGCGCTCGTGGGGGGCTTCGTGTTCGGCCTCCTGGGGTTCGCGCCAGGCAACCTGCTCGGGAGGCTCGTGTCCGCGACCGTGGGCGCGGTCCTGCTCCTGTTCCTGCTCTCCGCGGCGACGAAGAAGCGCGCCTGAGCCGGGATCCACGGCGGGCCTCAAGGCGGGGCGGGCCGGCCGACGATCGACGCTCCAATCGCGCTGGAGAGGCGCGAGCGAGGGGGAGTTCCGCATGCGCCGCGTTCCTGGTGTCGTCGTGCTCGCTGGCCTGCTGGCGCTCGCGAGCTGTGGAAGCAGCGATCCGAACAGGCCGCAGCGGGTCGTCGCGCGCACCAGCGCCTCGGCGTCCGTGCTTCCGCCTCGCCCGCACGGCGCGTCGATCGAGGAACGCTTCGGGCTCGCGCCGCGCGCGCCTCAGCCCGACGCGGGCGTGGGCGAGGCCGTGGCCATGCTGCGCTGGGACCTGCCCCCGGGGTGGGTCGAGCGCGAGCCGAGCTCGATGCGCATCGCGAACTTCCTCGCGTCCGGCGACGAACGCGCCGAGTGCTATCTCACGATCCTGGCTGGCGACGGTGGTGGTCTCGGCGCGAACGTGAATCGCTGGCTGGGCCAGCTCGGTCGGCCCGCGCTGGCCTCGGCGCAGATCGACGCGCTGCCGCGCGGGCGGCTCTTCGGCCGCGAAGCCGTGCTGCTCGACGCGCAAGGCGCGTTCACGGGCATGTCGGGCGGCGCGCCGCGCCCCGACACGCGCCTCCTGGGGCTCCTGCTCGTCGATCCGGACGGGTCGGCGTTCCTCAAGTTCACCGGGCCGGCGCAGGTCGTCGCGCGCGAGCGGGACGCCTTCCTGACGCTGGCCGCTTCGTTCCGCTCCGCCGCGGATCGCGCAGCAGGTGGAGCGGCGGCGCCGCCTGCCGCCGACGTGGCGACCAGCGAGGCGTTGCGCGAGGAGCGCGCAGCCGGGCTCCTGGCACGCGTGCCCGAGCCGTGGATGCGGGTCGCTGCCAAGCCCCCGCGCGCGCTCGATCTGCGCGTCGACGCCGACGTGGAGTGCTCGCTCACCGTGCTTCCCGGAGCAGCGGGTGGAGCGCGCGCGAACATCGATCGCTGGCGTGCGCAGCTCGGGCTCGGGCCGCTCGACGAGGCGCAATTTGCCGGCCTGGAGCAGGTCGAGATGCTGGGCGCTCGGGCGTTGCTCGTCGAGGCGTCCTCCGGCGAGGCCGGCCTCTTGGGCGTGGTCGCCTCGAGCTCGGATCGCTCCGTGTTCGTGAAGCTCACCGGTCCGGTCGGGCTCCTCGCGCGCCATCGTGCAGCGTTCCTCGAGCTGTGTCGGACCCTGGAGGAAGGTTGAGCGCGTTGCGTCGGGTGGCGCTGTCCGCCATCGGTGTCCTGTCGTCGTTCGGCCTGGCGTGCGCGCTGTTCGTGCTCCTCGGCCTGCTCACGTGGCTCGGCACGCTCGAGCAGGCGCACACGGGCCTCTATGACGTCCAGCGCAAGTACTTCGAGTCCTACGCACTGGTCCACGACGCCGGCGGGGTGCCGATCCCGCTGCCGGGCGCGAACCTCGTGCTCTCGCTGCTGGCGCTGAACCTGGTGCTGGGTGGGATCGTGCGCCTGCGACGCTCGCGTGAGACGGTCGGGATCCTGGTCGCGCATCTCGGGATCCTGCTGCTCCTCGGCGCCGGGCTCGTGAAGCACCGCGCGTCGGACGATGGTCGCGTGACCCTCTACGAGGGCCAAAGCGCGAGCTGGTTCGAGAGCGACTATCGCTGGGAGCTCGCCGTGCGCGAGCGGCATCCGGACGGGACGACACGCGAGCACGTGACGCCCTTCGACGGCGTCCTGCTGGCACGCGACGAAGCGCCCGTCACGGTGGAGGTCCCGGGTGCCCCGTTCAGCCTCGAAGTGCGCGAGGCGCACTCGAACAGTCGCCCCTTCGCCGCGGTCGACGACGGCGGGCCGTCGCTGCGTCCCCTGGCGCGCGATCCCGAGACGCCGCGCAACCTGCCCGGGGCGCGCGTGGCGCTGGTCTGGGGTGGTGCACCGCTGGAGACGCTCGTGTGGGGCGCGCAGAGCGCGCCCTTTGGAGCCGTGGTCGACGGCCGCCGCTTCGAGATCGACCTGCGTCGCGAGCGCCACGCACTGCCGTTCACGCTGACGCTGGAGGACTTCCGCAAGGTCGACCACCCGCGCTCGAACATGCCGCGCTCGTTCGAGAGCGACGTGGTCGTGGACGGCGATCGGCGCCTGACGATCTCGATGAACGAACCGCTGCGCCAGGGCGGCGTGGTCGTCTATCAGGCTTCGTGGGGGCCTCAGGGCGCGGGGCCCGGTGCCCGGCTGTTCTCGACCTTCGCGGTCGTGCGCAATCCCGCGGACCAGCTCCCGCTGGTGGCCTGCCTGGTGATCGCGGCTGGGCTCGTGGGGCACTTCGGGCGGCGGCTCGCCCGGCACATGCGTCTCGAGGGGTGCCGTCGATGAGGAGCGCGAGGAACCTGGTCTCGCTGGCCGTGGTCTTGGCGTTGGCGCTGGGCGCGGCCGGCGTCGCGCGCGCGCAGGGCGGGCCGGCGTTCACGCCCGCCACCCTTGAGGCCTTCGAGCGGCTGCCGCTCCAGGACGTGGGGCGCGTGAAGCCGGTCGCGAGCTACGCGCGGTTCACGCTGCTGCGCAGCGCCGGCAGCGCGTCGCCGCGCGACGCCGACGGGCGTCGACAGGGGTCCGCGGAATGGCTGCTGCGCTTGGTGCTGTTCCCCGAAACGGCCAAGGACGATCCGGTGATCCTGGTCGAGGACTCGCAGGCGCTCGTCGCCGCGGGGATCGACGTCACGGGCCGCGAGAAGCGCGCGCGCTGGTCGCAGGCCGAGCTCGCGGCCGCGCTGCCGCGTCTGCTCGAGCGCGCGCACGCGGCGGACGCGGTCGATCCCAAGCAGCGCACGTCGGTCGAGGCGGTCACGCTGCGCGTCGCGGAGAGCGCGCTGGCCGTCACGCGGTTGGGCCGCGCCTTCGACTTCGCGCGCGGGCGCATCCCGCTCGTCGACGGCACGCGCGTGGCGCGCCTGTTTCCGGGCGCCAGCGCCGTGAGCGTGGCGGACGTGCTCGAGCGCGCCGAGGAGCTCGCCGCGCTCGAGCGCGAGCTGGCGGCGGGCGACGACGGGCGCGAGCAGGGCGCCGTGGCGGCCTTGTGGCGCTTCGTCGCGGACCTGTCCGGCGACGCACACGTCCTGGCTTGGATCCCGCCCCTCGGCGCCGCCGAGGTCGAGCCCGCCTGGAAGACGCCCGCGGACTTGGTGGTCGCCGGCCGGCGCGGCGAGCGGCTGCATCCCGAGCATGCCGCGCTGCTGCGAGCGGCCGAGGAGCTCGTGGCGCGACGCACGGACCCGGGGCGACTCGAGGGCGCGCTGTCCGCGCTGGTGGCGGGCGTGGAGCAGTTGGCCGCGGCACGTGGCGAAGGCGGCTCGACGCGCCTCGAGGCCCGCTACCACGCGCTGGGGCTCCTGGGCTGGTCGAACGGCTTGTACCTCCTGGGCTTCGCGCTGTGCGCGCTGGGCTGGCTGCGCCCGCGCGCGCGCCTCGCGACACGCGGCGCGTGGGGGCTGGCGGCGGCGGCCACGGTGCTGTTGGCGGCGGCCATCGTGTTGCGCTGCGTGATCCGCGAGCGGCCGCCGGTGTCCACGCTCTACGAGACGGTGCTCTTCGTGACGGTGTGCGGGGCGGCGACCGCGCTGGTCGTCGAGCGCGTGCAGCGGCAACGGATCCACCTGGGCCTCGCCTGTCTGGTGGGGGCCGCTGGTCTCATGCTCGCCAACGGCTACGAGCGCCTCGACGGCCAGGACACGATGCCGAGCCTCGTCGCCGTGCTCGACACGAACTTCTGGCTCGCGACGCACGTCACCACGATCGTCCTGGGCTACTCCGCGGGCCTCTTGGCGGCCTTCATGGGCAGCGTCTACGTCCTGATCGCCCTGTTGCGCGGGGAGCGCGCCGACGAAGCGCGGCAGCGATCGCTGGCGCGCGCCGTCTACGGCGTGACCTGCTTCGCGCTGTGCTTCTCGGTCGTCGGCACCATCCTGGGAGGGATCTGGGCCAACGAGAGCTGGGGGCGCTTCTGGGGCTGGGATCCCAAGGAGAACGGGGCCCTCTTGATCTGCATCGCGCAGGTGACGCTGGTCCACGCGCGGCGGGCGGGCTTCCTGCGCGAGCTCGGGACGTGCGCGTTCGCGGCCTTGGGGGGCACCGTGGTGGCCTTCTCGTGGTGGGGCGTGAACCTGCTGGGCGTCGGGCTCCACAGCTACGGCTTCACGAGCGGGATCCAGCGCTCGCTGTGGACCTACTACCTGCTGCAGTGGGCCGTGGTGGCCTTGGCGGGGGTGGTTTGGCTCCGCCGGCGACGCGCGGCGGCCGGCCGGACGCTGCCGGCCCGGACCCGAGCAGCGCCGGTCCCGCGGTAGTTCCGGACGGCACTCCAGGGCCCGGGTGCCGCTTGCCGAATCCATACGGGCCGGGGGCGGCGCGTCGCCGCCCGCCGGAGCCTGGAGGCAGCAGAGGAGATCGCCGTGACCGCCCCGAGCACGTTCCGTTCGCACATCCCCGTCCTGACCGTGCTCCTTGCGCTGGGCGCCTGCGCCGGCACCACCCAGCGCAGCGAGAGCGTGGCGCGCGTCGACGAGCTGCTGACGCGCATCGAGCGCATGCAGGCCGAGACCGCCGTCGCCAAGGAGTCGGTCCATGCTGCGTACGTCAGCCTGTGCACGCTGGTCTCGCCCTCGTTCCGCGGTGACGCCGCGGGCGAGTTCGCCAAGTTCGTCGAGCTCTCCGAGCGCTCCGAGCGGCAGTCGGAGATCCTGCGACGCGCGGCCAAGCCCATGCAGCAGCTGGCTGACGACGTGTTCCTGCGCTGGACGAAGGACATGGAGTCGTTCGGGAACTCGCGCATGCGCCAGCGCAGCCAGTCGCGGCTCGACGAGACCCGCACGCGCTTCCAGAGCATCGTCGGTGCGACCCAGGCGGCCCAGATCGCGCTGGACTCGTTCCACGGCGACCTGCGTGACCACGAGAACTTCCTGCGGCACGACCTGAACGCCACCTCGGTCGCGTCGATCCGACCGGACGTGCGCGCGCTGGGTGAGGACCTGCGCGCGCTCGACGTGCGCTTCGACGCCACGGTCGCCGCGGCGCGCGCCTACGTCGAGTCCGCCGCCCTGTACGGCCAGATCGAGGTCGAAGCCAGCACGCCTGCGGCGGCCGAGGCGCCGGCCGCGGAGGCCACGACGCCGTCGCCGTCGACCCCGCGCAAGCGCACGGTCACGACACTCAAGCCCAAGAGCACGACCACCAAGCCGGCCGGCGAGGGCACGCCGCCGCCCTCGACCGAAGCCACGCCCGAGTCCGTGACGCAAGGTCCGAACTGAGCGCCGCCGGGTCCCGGCCGGTGCGCGCATGGGTTGGTTCCTGCTCACCGCGCTGGTCCTCGGCCTGGGCGTCGCGTTGGGAGCGGCGCTGCTGCGGCGCGAGGAGCTGCGTCGCATGGCGAGCCGCGTCGCCGAGCGCGAGCGGGCCGTGCGCCTGGGCGGGGCCGAGGCCCGGCTGCAGCATCCCGTCGTCGATCTGACGCTGTGCGTGGGGTGCGGCGCGTGCGTGCGGGCCTGCCCCGAGGAGGGCGTCCTCGACCTGGTCCACGGCCAGGCCGTGGTGGTGAACGGCGCCCGCTGCACGGGCGTGTCGGCGTGCGAGCCCGCCTGCCCGACGGGCGCGATCACGGTGGCCCTGACCGGCGCCCAGACGCGCCGCGACATCCCGGCGGTCGACGAGTCGCTCGAGGCGAGCGGTGTGCCCGGCCTGTTCCTGGCGGGCGAGGTCACCGCCCGCGCGCTGATCCAGAACGCGCTCGTTCAAGGAGCCGCGGTCGCGGCCGAGGTCGCGCGGCGCGCGGGGCCGGGTCCGCGCGAGGGGCTCGACCTCGTGATCGTGGGCGCAGGGCCGGCAGGCATCGCCTGCTCGCTCGAGGCGCGTCGGCTGGGCCTCTCCTTCGCGACGCTCGACCAAGAGCCCGCGATCGGTGGGACGGTGGCGCGCTATCCGCGTCGCAAGCTGGTGCTGACGAACCCGGTGCGGCTCCCGAACGGCGCCGGACTGGCGCGGCGCACGTACGAGAAGGAGGAGCTCGTGGCGCTGTGGGCCAGCCTGGCAGCGTCGAACGAGCTCCCCATCCACGCCGGCGAGCGCGTGCTGGCGGTCGAGCGCGGTCCGGGCGGAGGCTTCGTCGTGCGGACGGCGACGCGCGCCTTCCAGGCCCGTCACGTGTGCCTGGCGCTCGGGCGACGCGGCTCGCCGACGAAGCTCGGAGTCCCGGGCGAGGACCTCGCGAAGGTCGCGTATGCGCTGACCGACGCCAACGCCTACCAGGGCCGGCGCGTGCTGGTCGTGGGCGGCGGCGAGAGCGCGGCCGAGGCCGCGCTGGCCCTCTCGGAGCAGCCGGGCAACGACGTGACGATCGCCTACCGGCAGGAGGCCTTCTTCCGGCTGCGCCAGCGCACGCAGGAGCGGCTCGCGGAGCGCGCCGCGCAGGGTCGGATCCGGGTCTTGTTCCGCTGTCGCGTGCTCGCGATCCGTGAGGGAGCCGTGGACCTGGCGCTCGCGGAGGCCGGAGCCGAGAGCGCCTGGAGCCTGCCGAACGACGAGGTGTTCGTCATGGCCGGCGGCACGCCGCCGTTCGAGCTGCTCGAGGCTGCCGGCGTGTCGTTCGACCCCGCGGCACGCGCCCAGCCGCAGGCGGTCGTCGAGCAGGGCAGCGGACTCGTGCCCGCGCTGGCGGTGGGCCTGGCGCTGACCGGCGCGACCCTGGGCTTCGCGCTGTGGCACGGCGACTACTACGGGTTGACGCCCGAGCGCCGCGCGGTGCACGAGCTGCACGCCGACCTGCGGCCCGGGATGGGCACGGGGCTGGCGCTGGGGATCACCTCGGCCGTGCTCGTGGCGGTGAACCTCTTGTACCTCGCCCGCCGCTCGCAGCGTGCCCGCTGGCTGTCGTTCGGCTCGCTCAAGGCCTGGATGACGAGCCACGTCGCGACCGGCATCTTGGCGCTGCTCCTGGCCCTGCTGCACGCCGGCATGACGTCCGGGGACTCGATCGGCGGGAACGCGCTGACGGCGCTGATCGTGCTGTTCGCGAGCGGCGCCCTGGGACGCTACCTGTACGCCTACGTGCCCCGCGCCGCGAACGGGCGCGAGCTGGAGCTCGAGGAGGTGCGCGTGCGTCTGGCGCGGCTCGCCGAAGGCTGGACGGGAGCGCAGCGCGCGTTCGGCGAGCGCGCGCGTGCGACCGTGGCGCAGCTCGTGGAGTCGCGGCAATGGCGCAGCACCTTCGCGGGGCGCGCCCTGGCGCTCGTGACCGGCCGTGCGGAGCTGACACGCGCCCTCGCGGCGCTGCGCGCCGAAGGCCGCGCAGCGGGAGTCCCGCCGGCCGAGCTGGAGTCGGCGCTGGCCCTGGCGCGTGAGGCGCATCGCACGGCCACCGCGGCGGCCCACTTCGAGGACCTGCGCGCGCTGGTCGCGGGCTGGCGCTGGGTGCATCGCTGGGTCGCGCTGGCGCTCGTGCTCCTGCTCGTGATCCATGTCGTGGTCGCGCTGCTCTACGGCGCGGCGCGCTCCCTGCCTGGAGGCCTGACGTGAAGCTCGGCGGCGCGAAGCTGTGGTTGACGACCTGCTCGCTGGCGCTCGTGGTCCTGATGGCCGTCGTCGACGTCGATCGCGCCTCCCCTGGTCCCGTGTCGGCCGTGCACGCACGGCTGGCGGCGATCGAGGGTGGACAGAGCTGCTCGGCCTGCCACGGTGGCTGGTTCACGTCGATGACCGAGGCCTGCTTGGAATGCCACGAGCGCATCGCCGAGCAGCTCGCGGACCGGCGCGGGCTGCACGGCCGTCTCGAGCCCTCGTTCGCCGCCGGCTGCGCCTCCTGCCACGGCGAGCACCACGGCGAGAGCTTCGACATCGTCAACGTGCGCTCCTTCGCGTTGGCGGGCGTGGCCGACCCGCTGGCGTTCGACCACGAGCGGATCGGCTGGCGCATGCACGGTCGGCACACGGAGCTCGGCTGCGTCGCCTGCCACGAGAACGCGCGGGCCGACGTGCTCGAGGCCGGCGAGTCGCGCTTCCTGGGCCTGTCGCAGGACTGCGCGAGCTGCCACCAGGACCCGCACGAGGGACGCATGCAGATCGCCTGCGCGAGCTGCCACGGCCAGACGGCGTGGGACGAGCTCTTCGCGCTGGGGCACGAGCGCCATGTGCCGCTGGTCGGAGGCCACGCGGACGTCGCCTGCCGGACCTGCCACGGCGCGGGCGGCGCGCACGCGCTGGAAACGCTGGGCGCGAACCGTCGGCGCCCCGCCGGCCGCACCTGCGCGCAGTGCCACGACTCGCCGCACGCGCGCGACTTCACCGCCTTCCCAGCGCGCATGGCGGGCCTGGGGCCCGACGCCGGCTGCGTGGTGTGTCACGTGCCTGAGCACGTCACCTGGCGCCAGTCCGCCGCGGGCCTCACGCCCGGCCAGCACGCGTTCACGGGCTTCGCGCTCGACGCGCCCCACGACGCGGCGGCCTGCGCGGACTGCCACGCTGCGGACGAGCCCGCCTTCCAGGCTCGCCATCCCGGTCGAGATGCCGCGGCGTGCAGCACGTGCCACCAGGACCCGCACGGCGGCCAGTTCCACTCCGGACCCTTCGGGACCGGCGAGTGCACCGCCTGCCACGCAGCGACGGCGTTCACGCCGCACCGATTCACGGCCGAGATGCACGCGCGGGCCCGACTCCCGCTCGACGGCCGGCACCTCGAGGCCCAGTGCGAGTCCTGCCACACGATCCAGACACCGGGAGCCCCGCGCGCCTTCCGCGGGATCGGCGCGACGTGCGAAGCCTGCCATGCGGACGCGCACCGCGGCTTCTTCGAAGATGCCGTGCGCGAGGACGAGACGCCGCCGCACGGACAGTGCGCTCTGTGCCACACGACCGAAGGCTTCGCCGCCGCCGCGCGCGAGTTCGACCACGAGCTCTGGACGGGGTTCTCGGTCGCGGGGGCGCACGCCGAGGAGGGCTGCGCGAGCTGCCATCCCTCGCTGCCGCGACGTGACGACGCTGGCCGTCGGTTCGGCTTCGTCGAGGACCGCTTCGGTCCCTTCGAGGGTTGCGTGACGTGCCACGCCGATCCGCACGGGGGCCTGTTCGACGCGGCGGGTCTCCCGCCGCAGATCGCGGGCCGCGCCGATTGCGCGCGCTGCCACGTCGAGACCTCGTTCCGCAGCCTGCCGTACGGCTTCGACCACGGGACGTGGACCGGGTTCGCGTTGCGCGGGGGGCACGCGGCCGCGTCCTGCTCGGACTGCCACGCGCCCGTGCGCGCGCCGGAGCCCGGCCAGCGCAGCCAGGGGGCGGCGAATGGCAGCGCGTGTTCCGACTGCCACCCTGACCCGCACGCCGGCCAGTTCGCGCGCGGAGGCGACACGGACTGCGCGCGCTGCCACGCCAGCAACCGCCCGGCGTTCCTGGCCTTCGACCATGACCGGGACTCGCGCTTCCGCCTGGGCGAGCAGCACGCGCATCTCGACTGCGCGGCCTGCCATCTGCCGTTCGCGTCGACCACCGGCGCGGAGGTCGTGCGCTTCCGTCCCATGGGAACGGAATGCGTGGACTGCCACGGGGTCCAGGAAGACGTCCTGATCCGCCGACGAAGGAAGTAGGGGAGGGCCGCAGATGCTCCAGCGCTGGATCGGACCATGGGCCACGCTCGCGGTCCTGGCCTCGGCCGTGCACGCGCAGGACGCGGCGCCCGTCCTGGTCGAGATGCGGGTGGTCGCTGCGGCACCGCGTCGCGCGACGGTGGACCGCGGCGCGCTCGACGGCCTGGAGGTCGGCGATCGCGTCACGTTCCGCCTGCGCGACGGCGGTGAGCGCACGGGACGCGTGGTCGAGCTCTCCGAGCGGACGGCGGTGGTCGAGCCCACTGACGCGGCCTTCGTCGCCATTGCCGGCATGCGCGTCGAAGCGCGCCTGCCGGCCGCGCGTTTCGAGCTCGTCGAGGAGGTCATCGAGGAGCCGCTGACGCCCGAACCAGCCGCCGAAGGCGTCGAGCTCCCCGAGCGTCCGCCCTGGCAGCGGCCAGACGACGGTTGGACGGACAGCATGCCGCTCCTGGCGAAGGTCCGGCCGTTCCGGCCGGAAGAGCGCGAGCGTCAGCTCGTCGGCCGAGCCTGGACGTCCCTCGACCACTTCGCCAGCACCGAAGGCGATCGCAGCGACACCCTCGTGCGCGTGGGCTTCGACGCCGAGCTCCTGAACCCGTTCTCGCAGGGGGGACGGCTCGCGCTGGACGTCGAGTGGAACCGACGCGAGACGGACGTGCCCGACGACGACGACGACAGCCGCTCGGACCTGCGGCTCGACCGGCTCTCGTACGCTTGGGGCGGGCACCGTTTCGCGCGCGACCGCATCGAGATCGGGCGCTTCCTGCACTCCGAGTTCCCCGAGTTCGGCGTGATCGACGGAGTCGAGTGGAGCCGGCGCCTGGGCGGCGGAGGCTCCCTCGGCGCCAGCCTGGGCTTCATGCCCGAGTGGGACACGCTGGACGAGGAAGGCCGCGACCAGGAGGTCGCCGCTTGGTACCTCTGGGCGGCCGACGAGAGCGAGGTCCTCGCCCTGGGCGCCGGCTATCAGAAGACGTTCCGCGACCTGGACGCGGACCGCGATCTGGTCGTGCTCAAGGCCGCCTACCTGCCGTTGCGCGCCTGGACGGCGCAGGCCACGGCCTGGGTCGACTTCTACAGCGCGGGGGACGATCCCAAGGCCTCCGGCCCCGAGCTGACGCAGGCGTGGTTCACGACGGGGCGCGCGTGGGAGGGCGGCCACTCGCTCGACCTCTCCTACCGCCACCTGGCCTTCGCGTTGACCGACCGACAGGAATTCCTGCCCGTCGCGCAGGCCCAGTTGGCGGACGATCGCTACGACCGGGCGGCCGTGACGGCGCGCCAGCGCTTCGGGCACGTCGGGCTGCGCGAGGAGGCGGGCGTCTGGAGCGACGAGGACGAGGAGGGCTTCGATGCGGAGCTGGCCTTCCTCGTGGACGATCTGCTCTACGACGGCGCGCTGTTCGAGGCCGCGGGCTTCGTAACGCAAGGACGCTTCACCGAGCTGGCTGGCTGGCGCGCGGCGCTCGGCGGGCGGGGAGGCGTCGCGACGTGGAGGCTCGGCTACGAGTTCGTCGTGAACCGCTACGAAGGCTTCTCGGCGGACAACGATGACCTGCCCCACCACCGCGCCACGGGCGACCTCGACTGGTTCACCGCGTCGGGCTGGAGCCTGACGCTGCACGGCGAGACACTCCTGTACGACCAGGAGACCGGCTGGGCCGCGAGCCTGTACCTGCAAAGGAGCTTCTGATGAGGGTCGCACTGCCCTGGCGCGCCTCGACCTGGACCCTGGCCGCCGCCGCGGCGTGCCTCGTCGTCGCAGCCTGTGTCTCGCATGGCACGGACAGCGCGTCGCTGCGGCTGTGGTGGGCCGGGTTCGGACCCGTGCTGCCGCACGACACCTTCCCGGGAGACTGCAAGCTGTGCCACGCGGGCGGCGACTGGTCCAGCCTGCGCGCGGACTTCGCCTTCGATCACGAGGCCGAGACCGGCGTGCGGCTCGACGGCGCGCACGCCGTCGCGAGCTGCATCCTGTGTCACAACGACCGCGGCCCGGCCGCGGTCTTCGCGCAGCGCGGTTGCGCCGGCTGTCACGAGGACGTGCACCAGGGATCGCTGGGGTCCACCTGTGCCGAGTGCCACGTCGAGACGAGCTGGCGCGCAGTCGGCCAGCACGCAATGCACCGGAACACGCGCTTCCCGTTGACCGGCGTGCACGCCATCACGGCCTGCCACCGCTGCCATCCGGGTTACGAAGCCGGCCGCTTCACGCCCACGGACACCGAGTGCGTCACGTGCCACGCCAGCGACCTGGCCCGGGCCGTGAATCCCAACCACGCCGGGCTGGGCTGGGTCGATCGCTGCGATCGCTGCCACCTGACCCGCACCTGGAATCAGGCCGAGATCCAGGGCGGCTGATCGTGTCCTCAGGTCTCGCCCAGGCCGGACCGGCGCGGGCTCAAGATCGCGGTGACGGCGGCCCGATGGGTGCAGAGGGAGATCCGCTGCGCGAGCAGCGGCGAGGGCGCCAGGGAGTGGGGACTCGCCGCGCGCCCCGGGAAGGGGAGAGATGAGCCGGTTCGTGAATGGCTGGTCTGCGGTCGGGCTGCTGGTCGCGTTGGCGGGCTGTAGCGGCGAGACGAGCACGCTGACGGTGCAGAGCGCGTCGTCGTGCATGCTGTGCCACAACGGCTCGCTCGGGGAGGACTACTCGGGACCGGGCATCGAGAACCCGCATCCGTTCCCCGGCGCGTCGAATCTCTCGTGCACGGACTGCCACGGGGGCGACCCCAACGGGACGGACATGCTCTCGAGCCACGTGCCGCCGCCGCCCCAGATCGGCGACCGGGCGTTCCAAGAGCAGAACGCGCTGGCCTACTTCAACAGGCTGACGCTCACGGGGATGGACAAGTTCCCGAACTACGTCGTGAACGGCCGGACGTACACGGCGCTCGAGTACCTGCAGTTCGTGAATCCCGGCGACCTGCGCGTCGTCGAGCACGGACGCAGTTGCGGAGCGTGCCACGCGGGGCACAGCGAGCTGGTCTCGAAGAGCCTGCTGGCGACCTCGGCCGGCATCTTCTCCGGCGCCACGTTCGCGGCCGGCATCGAGAGCGCGGTGCCCGAGAGCCAGGGCCTGCACCAGGACACGGCCTCCGACACCGGGTTCCGCGCCGTGAACGACACGGGCTTCGCGGGCAATCAGAACCTCGTGGGCGCCGTGGCGCGCCTGCTCGAGTACCCGGTGTTCAGCAAGCGCAACGTCACTGGGCCACAGCACATCTTCCAGAACCCGGCCTACGACGCCGCGGGCCTGTCCGACGACCGCGACAGCGAGAATCGCGCGATCGCGGGCTCGCCACTCGCGAACCTGTACATGGAACAGGTGGCGTTCACCTGCGGGAACTGCCACCTGGGCAGCGCCGGAGCCAACGACCGCGCAGGGGATTTTCGCTCGTCCGGCTGCACTTCCTGTCACATGCCGTACTCGCTCGACGGCCGCAGCCGCAGCACGGACCCGAACGTGAACAAGACGGAGCCGCTGGACCCCGACGACATCGACGAGCCCGAGCGCCCACACGCGCGCTCCCACCGGATCCACGGCGTGGCGCGCACGCTGTCGAATGGCGCGGTCGTTCCCGGCATCGACGACTACGCCTGCGCCGGCTGCCACCAGGGCTCCAACCGCACGGTCATGCAGTACTGGGGCATCCGCCTGGACCAGAACGCGGACGTGCGCAACAACCGCCAGTATCCGGCCAATCCGATCACGAACCAGACGACGAACAACGATCCGCGTCTCTTCGACCCGGTGGCGCAGAACAACACCTTCAACGGGCGCAACGCCAACCAGTACCTCTTGCGCGAGGACTACGACGGCGACGGGCGCGACGACACGCCGGAGGACGTTCACTACCAGGCGGGCATGGGCTGCATCGACTGCCACGGGAGCTGGGACCTCCACGGCGGGAACCCGGCTGACCCGGACAGCCTGATCCGCAGCCGGATGGAGCAGCAGACCGCCATCTCCTGCGAGAGCTGCCACGGCACCATCGACGCGTACGCGCCGGTCGCCGCGGGAACGACCTACGACGGCGTCGCGGCCGACGTGGCCTCCGACACCCGCGGCAACAAGCTGCGGCACGTGTGGCGTGGCGGAGACGGCCTCTACTACTTGAAGAGCCGCCTGACCGGAAACACGCACGTGGTGCCGCAGACGCGCGACGTCGTGGTCAACACGGGGCGCGCGCACCCCGGGACCGCGGCGCCGTTCTACAGCGCGAAGGCGTCCTACGCGATGGGGCGCATCGACGGCACGAACAGCAACGGTATCGGCCCCAAGCAGACCAGCGGAGCGCACCAGGGGTTCAGCCACACCGACAACATGGACTGCGCGTCCTGCCACTCCGCCTGGACGAACACGTGCATGGGTTGCCACCTGTCGGGCCAATACGACAACGGCAACAACTTCAGCAACGTCACCGGCGAGCGGATCGTGTTCAAGGAGCGCACGGCGGACTTCACCTATCAGTCGCCGCTGTTCTTCCAGCTCGGCGTGGATCCGTCGGGCAAGATCACCCAGTTCAGCTCGAACACGAAGGTCTTCTTCCAATGGCGTGATCGCAACGGCCAGTTCTCGCAACGCTTCTCGTTCAGCGACCGTCGCGGTGTCGGCAACGCGCCCGACGCGCCATCGGGGTTCCCCTCGATGTCCCACAACGCGATCATGGCGCACTCGATCCGCGGCAAGGTCGACGCGACGCGCGAGGGACCGCGCTACTGCGCGTCGTGCCACCTGACCTCGAGCGGTCTCCAGCAGTACGAGGCCCAGTACGATTCCTTCCGCGCGGCGATGGAAGCCGGTGACTGGGGTGCGTTGGACTTCACGCTGATGCGGCAGCACTTCGGGCGCAACACCGGCAACCACATGGAGTCGCCGCTCTTCGTCCACGGCGTGGCGGGGCTCGGCACCGGCCTGTTCCTGTTCGACGTGAACGGCGCTCCGGTCAACCCGCTCGACACGTTCGCGGGCCGCAAGGGCGCCGACGGCGTGGCGCCGGCCAGCGTCTTCAACCCCGCGAACGTGTTCTTCAACCTGGACCGCATCGTCGAACCCGACGGGCGCGCGAACGGCTCCAGCAACCACGCCTGGCTGAACGGCGTCGACGGCTCGCACCTGCGGGACGGGGCAGCGGATCCCACGATGGCGGGCCCGCTGGGTGCCCGGCTGATCCGGCTCCTGTGCGATCCAGAGCAGGGCCTCGTGCTCGATTCGTGGCTCGACACCCAGGCAGCGCCTCAGGGCGGGGCGGGCGGGTTCCTGGGCGGCGGCTGAGGCACGGCCAGCCCTGGCGCGGGCGGGTGGCGTTCAGGGCGGGACTTCCGCCCGGGACGCCACTCGTGCCATTTTCCTTGTCACCCGGCGGGCCTCGGTTCCGCACGGTGAACGTGGCGCTCGCGTGGCGAGCCCCAGCCCGAGGACCGCGCCCGACGCCGGAGACGACCATGCCCTGCCGATCGATCCTGTTGACTCTCTGTCTCGCCCTGGCGTCGTCCGCACTCCCGGGGTGCGTGAGCACCTCGGCCAGCGGCGGGCTCGCCGCCGACCTGGGGACGCACACGCGTGCCGCGACCACGAGCTCCGCGGAGGCGCAACGCTGGTTCGACCAGGGCCTGAACTGGCTCTACGCGTTCAACCACGACGAGGCGATCCACTGCTTCAGCGAGGCGCTGGAGCGGGATCCCGCCTTCGCCATGGCGTGGTGGGGAATCGCGACCGCGAACGGCCCGCACATCAACAACCCGCTGGTCCCACCCGAGCGCGACGCCTTCGCACGCGAGGCGGTCCGCCGTGCGCGCACCCTGGCCGTCGGCGCGAGCGAGGTCGAGCGCGCGCTGATCGCCGCGCAGGTCCTGCGCTGGGGGGATGCCCCGCCGGCGGATCGCGCGCCGCTCGACGTTGCCTACGCGGAGTCGATGGTCGGCGTGGCACAGCGCTTCCCGGACGACGCGACCGTGCAGGCGCTGGCCGCGGAGGCGCTCATGGACCTGCAGCCGTGGGACCTGTGGACGCGCAGGGGCGAGCCCAAGGGGCGCGTGCAGGAGATCCTGGCGCTGCTCGAGCGCGCCTTGAAGCTCGATCCCGATCACCCGCTCGCCTGCCATCTCTACATCCACGCGACGGAGGCGTCGCCGACGCCGGAGCTGGCGCTCTCGGCCGCCGACCGCTTGCGCGACCTCGTGCCGGGGGCAGGCCACCTGGTCCACATGCCAGCGCACACCTACGTGCGCACGGGACGCCTGGCGGACGCGTCGCTGGCGAACGTGCGCGCGATGGAGGCCGACGCACGGCATCGGGCGCGCTTCCCGCGCGACGGCTTCTATCGCGTCTACATGATGCACAACGCCCACTTCCTCTCGTTCAGCTCGATGCTGGAGGGGCGCCACGGCGCGGCGATGGACGCCGCGCAGCGCATGCTGGCCGACCTGCCGCCCGAGTTCGTGAAGGCCGCCGGGCCGATGGTCGATGGGTACCTGCCGGTCGTCGTTCACGTCCTCGTGCGCTTCGGTCGCTGGGACGAGATCCTGGAGGTCGAGCCCTTCGCGCCCGAGTTCCTGATGGCGAACGCCGTGCGCCACTACGCCCGCGGCGTGGCGCTGAACGTGAAGGGACGGCGCGCCGAGGCCCAGGCCGAGCTCGCCGCGCTGGAGGCGATCCTCGCGCGCATGGACGACCGTCCCATGGGCAACAACTCGGCGATGGACGTGCTGAAGATCCCGCGCCTCGTGCTGGCGGGCGAGATGGCGTTCAGCGCCGGGCGTCGCGACGAAGGGCTGGCGCTGATGGCTGAAGCCGTCGCCGTCGAGGACGAGCTGCGCTACGACGAGCCGCCCGATTGGATGATGCCGGTGCGCCATCCGTACGGAGCGATGTTGCTCGAGGCCGAGCGTTGGCCGGAGGCCGAGCGCGTCTTCCGCGAAGATCTGGCGCTCTTCCCCGAGAATGGCTGGTCGCTCTTCGGCCTGGGCCGCGCGCTGCGCGAGCAGGGCCGCGACGCCGAGGCCGCCGCCGTGGGGGCGCGCTTCGCACGGGCCTGGTCGCGGGCCGACGTGGACATCCACGCGCCGTGCCTGTGCCAGCCGGGAGAGCAGGCGCGGCCGTGAGCGCGGGCGCGGGTACGATCCCGCGCATGATCGCTTTCGACATCGAGCTCGCGTCGCTGGTCGAGATCCCACCGGGTGGTGACCTCGACGCACTCGGCCCCTTCGAACTGTCCGTGGCCGCCGCGCGCGACGACCGCGGCGGTGCGTGGACGTGGCACGGGGGCGAGCCCGCGCGCCCCGCGCCGAGGATGTCGAGCGCGGACGCACGAGCCGTGCTGCTCCACTTGCGCGAGCGGATCCGCGCCGGCGAGACCGTCGTGGCCTGGAACGGCGTCGGCTTCGACCTGAAGTGGCTCGGGGCCGCCGCGGACGACGTGCGACTTGCGAGCGAGGTGGCGCTGGGCACTTGCGACCCGCTGCTCCAACTCTTCCACGCGCGCGGATTCCCCGTGTCGCTCGCCGCCGTGGCGGACGGGCTGGGCATCACGCAGAAGAAGTCGATGAGCGGCGCGGAAGCTCCGCGCGCTTGGGCGCGCGGAGAGCATGCGCGCGTGATCGAGTACGTGCACGGCGATTGCTCGCTGACCCTCGAGGTCGCGCGGCGCATCGTCGAGCGCAAGGCCGTTCGTTGGATCACGAAGCGCGGCACGCCCGCGAGCGAACCGATGGCGCGGCTGCTCACCGCGCGCGAGCTGCTCGCACTCCCGCCGCCGGACCAGTCCTGGATGACCACGCCGATCCGGCGCGAGAGGTTCTTCGATTGGCTGCGTACCGAGTCAGACTCGACTCCGCCGTTCTCGATCCAGCCCCCGCGCGCGTAGAGCACGGGGGGTGGATCGAAAACGGCGGAGTCGAGTCTGACTCAGTACGCAGCCAGCCGGATCAGTCGCTTCTCACGCTCTCGTGCGAACCGCGTGATGCCCTCCCAGAGGGAGTCGGGATCGATCCGGGCCTCCCGCTTGAGCTCCTCGACCGTTCCTCCCGTGCGCCAGCGGTTGTCGAAGTCGGGGCTCATGGCGTAGGCCTCGGCGACCTTGCTGCTGAGCCAGTCGTGCATGAGCCGACGCGCGCCGTTCGTGATCACGGTCGAGTCGAGCCAGTCGCCGCGCGGCAGCACGGCGTCCTGGTACTCGCGCGGCTGCATCTGGAAGAGCTGCCAGGAGACGGCCGCGAGGACCTTCACGTTCGGGGCGCCGCTGGCAGCCAGGCGCGGCAAGAGCTGGAAGACCGACTCCGTCGTGCTCGTGCCCTGCACGAGCAGCGTGCCCTCCTTGGGCCGGTGCGGGTCGTAGTCGCGGATCACGTAGCAGCCCTTCGCTGCTTCCAGGTGCGAGGCGCAGCCCAGCGCGGCGCGGTCCGGAACCGTCACGTTCGGACGCGTCAGGTGCAATGCGACGATCGGCACGTCCGTCGCGAGCGCCGCGGCCAGCATCGGCGCGACCTCGTTGTGCTCCCACGGGTGCAGGTTGATCACGTGCCCGTCGGGGAAGAGCTGGGTCGTGCCCGGCGCGAAGATGCCGAAGTGCGTGCGGCTGTCCTCGGCCGTCTCCGGGCCGGAGTGGCCCGCGACCCAGATGATCTTGCCGACCTTGAGCGGGCAGTCCTGCGCGAGCTGCGAGAAGAGCCGCATCATCCCGTACATCAGGTAGCTGAAGGACCCGTACGTGGAGTGCGCTCCCCAGTAGCCGAGGAACTCACTCTCGGGGCGCGCACTCATGTTCACGCTGGCGAGGCCGGCCATGAGGCCGGAGTTCGTGAACTCCGTGATCTGCTGGGGCAGCAGCGCGCCGCCCGGGTTCTTGTTGCGCTCGTACCAGCCGAAGCCCTTCGACGCGCCGAAATCCTGCGCGAAGCCGAAGATCGAGGTCGACTCCGCCAGGTCGGCCGAGCACGCCAGGACCAGCGGGCGACCCATCTGCTCCTTGGCCACCGCGTTGACCCACGCGCCGAACTTCCCGAAGCCCTCCTTGTTCGCGATCTTCGTGCCCGGCGCCACGAACAGCTCCTTGGGGAGCTTCTCGAGGGCGAGCCACGAGCGGTCCGTCGCCAGGTTGGCGCCCGTGCCGAGCTTGAGCCCGGCCGGCTTCACGGGCACGGACTCACCCAGCTCGACGAGCGTGTCGGACAGGTACTCGACCAGGGCCTGGTCGTCGCGCAGCACCTGCATCACGGTCCGGAACCACGACTGCGACTGCTCGCGGCAGGCGTCCTCGCCCGGATCCCGCGTGTCGCCGTGCCCCTCGAAGGTCGCCCCGTGCTTCCTGGTGAAGTCCTCGCGGCACTTCCAGAAGAGCTCGCTGTTGCGCCCGTGCGCCTTGCCGTGGCTCGCATAGTCGAACTTGTGGTAGCCACGCCCCTTGCGCGTCTTGACCCAGACCATGCCGGGCCGCCCCTTGGGTGCTTCGTCGTGGACGATCGCGAGCAGTGCCCGCGTGATCTCGGCGTAGTCCTCCCCCTGCTCCGTGCCCGCGACGCGCCAGCCGTACGGCTCGAACCATTCGCGTGGCGTCCCGTAGACCATGTCCGAGCACGGTCGCGGATCGATGCCGTGGTCGTTCCAGTCGAAGAGGTAGATCAGGTTGTCGAGCCCGAGGCCCCAGGCCGAGTGCTTGACCTCGTGGTGCGCGCCGGCCGTGTGCCCGCCTTCGCCCTCCATGGCGAACACCTTGACCTCGCCCGCGCCCGCGTGCTTGAGCGCCATGGCCTCGCCCAAGGCGGCCGGCGCGCCGTGACCCGAAGGTCCCGTGTTGAACTTGAAGAAGAGCGTGTTGCCCTCCATCTCGGCGTGGCCCGGCAGGCCCTTGTTGTGCCGCAAGAACAGCAGGTGCTCCCAGGTGAGCTGCCGCTCCTTGGCGTGCGGCACCAGGAAGCGCGCATCGCCCGTCCGCTCGTAGCGCGCGCGCAGCGCCTCGTTGTAGACCGCCAGCATCGCGTACACGACCGGCGCGCAATGTCCGGCGACGAGCACGAAGCGATCGCCGAAGGCCTTCTGTGGGGATCGGATGTCGAAGCGCAGGCCCGCGCCGAGCGTCGACGCCACGAGCAGCGGCACCTTGCTGCGCGACCCGCCCGGATGGCCGGATTGCCGCAGGTTCAGCATCAGGTCGATGCACTGGTCGATCAGGTCGCCGGTCTTCTCCCAGTGGTGGAAGTGGCGGGAGAGCTGCTCGAAGGAGGGCAGGGCGGCGGTCTGCATTGCGGCTCGGCGGGGGGGAGGGGCGGACGGCACGCGAGTATACGCACGAGCCGCGGCGCCGGTCTCTGGAGCTGCCTCCGGTCGCGGCCCCGCTCCGACCCTCCGGTTCGGCGGTACCGCGAGTTGCAGAGCGCGGCCGTCGAGCACGTAGGATTGTCGCGGGCCGCGCCGCGCACGGCGGCGCGGGCCTCCACGCATCCTCACGGCAGGAGACCGCTCATGCAGCAATCCCAGTGGCTCGTCGCGTCCGTTCTCACCCTCGCCCTCCCGCTGGTCGCGTGCTCGAAGGAGGAGACGCAGGCCGCCGGCCAATCGGCCTCGAAGGCCGTCGACGCGGCGAAGGAGATGGGGGCCAAGGCGGCGGATGAGATCGCCCGGCAGTTCGGCGAGCTGAAGTCGAAGGCCGAGGGGCAGACCGCCGGCGTCGACGCCGCGATCGCCGACCTCAAGCGCAAGGCCGAGGCCAAGGGCGCCGAGGCCAAGACCTCGATCGACGCGCTGGTCGCCGACCTCGCGAAGAAGAAGGACGAGATCGTGAAGATGGTCTCGTCGCTCGACGTCAAGGCGCTCGATGCCAAGGCGCTCGAGGACGCCAAGAAGAAGCTCGAGCCGCTGCTCGCGGAGCTCCAGAAGCTCATCGACAAGGCCAAGTCGATGTGACGGTCGGCTGGCCGCGCGGGGGGGCGAGCCCCTACTCGGCCCAGAAGCGCTCGAGGGCGTCGAGGGCCGAGTTGGGATCTCCACGACCCCGCCAGCGGAAGGACTCGAGGAGCGCGGCGACCGCGGCAGCCTCGGCCGGGTCGTCGAGCTCCGCGCGCCGCAGCACTGGCCACACCGTGCGCCACATGCGGCCCGCGAGACGTCCGGGCGGCTCGCGCTCGCCGGCCGCCGCCAGCGCGTTGATCGACAACGCCACGGCGACCTCTGGATCCTCCTCGCGCGCCACGCGCTCGACGAGCCGTCGCAGGACGGCCTCCGAGCGCAGCTTCCACAGGCCCTTCGCGGTGGCCATGCGCACGCCACGGTCCGGATCGTCGAGGCGTGCGAGCCACTCGGCCTCGGTCTGCGGCGCCAGGGTCCGCAGCAGGCGGTCGCGCGCCTCCACCACGCCCATCGAGCGCGCGCGCGCGCTCCAGGCGCGCCAGTCGACCTGCCCGGTCTCGCGGTAGAGGTCGAAGACGATGGCCCACCCGACGAAGTGCACGAGCACGTTCTCACGCAGGTCGGTGCCGTGCTCGGCGCGCACGGCGAGCAGGCGCGCGAGCTCGCGCTCGTCGGGCGTGCGCGCGCGCAGCTCGCGCAGCGGCCAGCACGCCAGCCCGTCCACGACCCAGCGATCCCCGTCCAGGAACCCGTCGCCCAGGACACAGGCGAGTCCCTCCTCGAACCACAGGGGCAGCTTGGGATCGATCTCGGCGATCCGCGCGTGCACGAGCTCGTGCACCGCGGTGCCCGGATCGGCGCTGCTGGCGTAGACGCCGGCCGCGGGCCCGAACGGGCCGGCGCCGCGCGTGTGGTAGGCGCGCACGCGCGCCCGGCCGATGCCCGGAACCTCCTGCACGGCGCCGACTCCTCGCGCTGCGCCGCCCTCCTCGAAGGCATGCACGCGCACGGGCGCGCGGAAGGGTCCGAACACCGACTCGACCGCGACGAAGGCCGGATCGTACGCGCGTTGGAAGGCCGCGACATCGACGCGGTTGGGATGCTCGGAGTGCAGCGACCAGCCCGGGAAGGTCTCCACGCGCTGCCAGGACGTGCACCCCGCGAGCGTCGCCAGCGCGGCCGCGAGCACGGTCACGCACGCCGCGCGCCTCGCGCCGCGGAGCTCTACGGTCCGGTCGAGCAAAGCCCTCACGCCCCGAGCCTAACCGCGACCGGCGCGCGCGCACGTTCGAGGCCTGTCACCACTCCAGGAGCAGGATCTCCGAACAGAACCCGGGTCCCATGGCCAGCATGACCCCGGGAACGCCGGGCGCGGGTCGTCGCGAGGCGATCGTGCGCTCCAGGATCAACAGCGCGGACGCGCTGGACAGGTTGCCCGTGTCGCGCAACGCCTGCCAGGAGAGCGCCAGGTCCTCGTCCGTGAGGCCCAGCCCGTCGCGCGCCGCCGCCAGCACCTTGGGGCCACCCGGATGGCAGACCCAGGAGCGGATGTCACCCGTGCGCAGGCCGCGGCTCGCGAGGAACGCCTCGACGTCCGGGCCCAGGCGCTCGCGCGCGATCGTGGGCACGGCCGGGGAGAGCACGAGGTGGAAGCCGTGCTCCGAGATGCGCCAGCCCATCACGTCCTCCGTGTCCGGGTAGAACACGGAGCGCGTGTCGACGATGCGGGGCCCGTCGGCAGGACGGTCCTCACCGACGACGACGGCGCAGGTCGCACCGTCGCCGAACAGGCCGGTCGAGATCACGTGCGCGAGGGAGACGTCATCCCGCTGCCAGTTCAGGGAGCACAGCTCGACCGTCAGCACGAGCGCGACGCCAGCGCGCCTGCCCCGCACGAAGTCGGCCGCGCGCGACACGGCGGCCGCGCCGGCGACGCAGCCCAGGCCGAACATCGGCACGCGCCGGAGATCGGGCCGGAAGCGCAGGCGATTCGCCAGGCGCGCGTCGAGCGAGGGCGCGGCCAGGCCGGTCACCGTCGAGAAGAAGATCGCGTCGACGTCCCGTGGCGCGAGTCCGGCGCGATCGAGCGCGCGCTGGATGGCTTTCTCGCCCAGCTCGAGCGCCACACGGATCCAGACGTCGTTGAGCTCGCCGAAGGTCCGCGGGGTCTCGTAGTCCGCGAGCGGCAGCGCGAAGTGGCGTCCCTCGACGCCGCAATTCGTGAACAGCGTCGGGAGCCGGCGCACGATCTCGGGCTTGTCCGCCCAGATCCGGGCGAGGAGCTCCCGGACGGAACGCTGGTCGTGGTAGTGGTCGGGGAAGGCGCTGGCGACGGCGGCGATCTTCATGGGCGGAATCCAGGCAGGATGTAGGGCACGCTGCGCCGATAGTTCGAGTACAGGTTGCCGTAATGGGAGAGGTAGCGCCGCTCCTTGTGCAGCGGGCCGACGATGCAGTAGGCCGTCCAGGCGACGGCCAGGGCCAGGCGATCCAGGGTCAGGACCGGTCCCGTCCACAGTGTGGCAGCAAAGGCGAGGTAGACGGGCTGGCGGCAGATCCGGAAGAGCCCCGCGGTCGGGAAGGTCCCGAAATCGGGCCGGTCGCCACGCAGCACGGCCGTCCAGCCGATCGATCCTGTCTGGATGGGCAAGCCGGCGTCGTACAGGGCCTTCACCAGGAACAGCCAACTCGCCGCGAAGAGCCCCTCGAAGACCCAGCGCGTGCCGCCGGTCGCCTCGAACAGCACGATGCCGCTCGGTGACCAGCACAGGAACGTGACGAGGAGCTGCGCGCTCGCCAGCGCGGCGAAGGTCGTCGGCGCGAGCGCGGATCCCAACGCCCGCGGCGCGAGGCGGGCGAGCACGCCACGACCGCGACGCGCGAGCAGGAACGAGTGGATCAGCGGGAATTGCAGCGCCAGCAGCGTGTTCGCCGCCAGCGCGGCGCCACCCTCGAGGCGCCCGAGCCCGAGGCCCAGTCCGCCGTGGAGCGCCATGACCATGACGCCGATCGCGACGACGAACAGCGCGTGGTTCGCGATCCCGTAGGCGAGCGCGATGGCGATGCGGGGCCCGCGGCTCATCGCTCCTCCTTCGCGAACAGCGCGCTGTAGCCGACCGAGAGGTCGTGGCTCCGGCGCAGGACGATCGCCCAGCGCAGCGCCGTGCGCGCCACGTCGACCGCTTCGCCCTGGATGCGGCTGAGCCGCAGCCCGAGCGCGGAGGCCTCGTCGCGCAGCAGCTCGGGCGGCACGAACATCCGATGGTCGTGCGTTCCGCGCGGAATGAGCCGCAAGGCCTCGGCCAGGTCCACCGCCATGAGCTTCGCGCGCGCCGTGCGGTTGATCGTGCTCACGAACAGGAATCCACCGGGCCGCAGCACGCGCGCGGCCTCCGCGAGGGCGGCCTCCACGGGCTGTACGTGCTCGAGGACGTCGGCGAGCAGCACGACGTCGGCGCAGCCGTCCGCGAGCGGCGAGCGCAGCAGGTCGCCGCGCACGAAGCGCGCGCCCAGGCGCTCGGTCGCGGCCCGCAGGCTGCCCAGGGACTGGTCGACGCCGATGACCCGGCCGCCGGCGCGCAGCAGCGGCTCGGCGAGCAGTCCACCGCCACAGCCGAGATCCGCGACGGTCCGCCCAGAGAGGTCGTCGCCGATCCACTCGCGCAAGAGCTCCACGCGAAACGCGTTCACCGAGTGCAGTGAACGGAAGGCCGCGGAGCGTGGGTCCCACCACGACGCGGACTCGCGCTCGTAGATCGACAGGTCGTTGACGCGGACCACTACTGCACCCGGCAGCGCCGCAGGATCACGACGCCTCCATCGCCCTCGAGCCTCAGATGATCCTCGGCTGCGGCGACCGGCGCCGTCTGGCCGTCCCCCAGGTCGAGCTGGCCGTCGGAGAGCGTCCAGGATCCGCTCAGGGTCTGGAAGACCGGATGCGTCTCGCCGAGGACCAGGGCGGCCCCCGAGTACGTGCCGTCGGCGGCGAAGGCGTACCAGACGCGCCAGAGGGCCGCGGCCGCCTCGCCCTCGATCGAGGCCGATTCGAACAGGCCGGCGACGTCGTCCGGCGTGGCCGGGCGCCACTCGAGCGGGGCGGAGTCCAGCGCGACGGCGCGGCCGGAACTCTGGACGACGCTCGGCGCGATGCAGGCCGGGGCGCCGAGCGCGGCCAGCGCGAGCAGCAGGGTGCCGCGGCTCATCGGGCCGCCTCGTCGGCGGGACCGAGCGTGCGCGCGCGCAGCGCGATCCACAACGTCGCCTCGTCCTCGACGGAGATCAGGCCGAGCTTCGAGGGCGGCTTCACGCCGTAGTCGCTGAGGCGGATCTTCGTCTGGCCCTCGATCGCGAGGCGCTTCGACGCGTCGACGGTGGCGGCGACGGTCATCGCGATCGGCTTCGTCACGCCGTGGACCGTGAGTCGGCCGCGCGCCACGCCCGCGACCTTCTGCGCGGCGGCATCGACGCTCGAGGCCTCGAACGACTCCCAGTCGAAGCGCAGGTCGGGGTGCTTCGCAGGCTCCAGCAGCTCGCGCATGCTCTCGTCACGTGCTTCCAGGCCGGTGTCCAGCGACGCCGACTTGGCGCGGACGAAACCGCCGCAGCCCTCGGCCGGGCGAGCCAGGTTGGCCGTGAAGTCGCCCTCGACCGAGGTCGTGACGCCGCTGAAGTCGTGGAGCGTGCTGCGCGCGTCGAAGCCGACGCGCGACAGGTTCGGCAACACCGAGTAGCGCTGCCGGCGGTCGAACGCGAAGGCCTGCGAGGGGATCTTGAACGAGAGGAAGCCCTTCGTGGCGGGCTTCGGCGCCGGTGCTTCGGGCCCGGCCTCGAGCCCGGGATCCGCGGCGATCGCGACCGCGGCTTCCACCTCGGGCGTGATGCCCGTCCCGGCCAGCGGTAGCGCGGCGGGCACGACGGCGGCCGGGACCTCGGCGCCTCCCGCGTCTGCTGCGGCGCCGGCGTGGCGGCCCTCGGCCAGCCGCGCGAGCGCGGTCCCGAGCTCAGCGCGCGAGCTCGCGGCGTTGCGCGCGTCCTCGGCGACGCGCGTGCGCAGGGCCGCGAGCTCGGCTCGCAGCCCGGCGATCGCCGCTTCGAGCGAGCGCTCGCGCTCCGTGGCGCCGCCCTCGAGCGCGTCGTGGAGGAGCTGCAGGCGGTCGGCCAGGCCCTCTCCGAGCGCGCGCACCTCGTCACGCGCCGCGCCGACGTCCGCGGCGACGAGCGCCAGCGGGTCCGGGCCGCGCCGGGCTGCGTCCTCCTCGGACTGGATCGTGACGTGGACCTTGTCCCCGAGGTTCACGAGCGCCGCGACCGAGATGCCGGCGACGGCGAGCAGGGCCAGGGCCAGGATCGACATCCGGAGCTTCGGGGTCATGGCAGGGACGAGGCAATCGCCGGGCCAGCAACGCCGCACTCCCCGTGGCGGTGCTCGCGGCGGCTCGTGGCGCGCAGCGCTTGCACTTCCTGCTCCGGCGTTGAAACAACGACAAGGGGTCGTCGGAGCACCAGAGGCACGAGGCCCTCTGGACCGCCGCGCGCAGGGCCGCGCCGCGGCACGCTGCGTGCAATCCGGCTGGTCCCGTGTCGTTCCTCCCGCCTCCCCGAGCGCGGGCCGCGCTGCTGCTCGCCGTGCTGCTCGTCCCCACGATCCTGCTGGCCCGCGCGCAGGTCGGGACGCCGGTCGACGTCGAGAACCATGCGCTGAAGTCGCGCGGCACGCCCGAGGCGCTCGTCGAGGAGCGTCGCTGTGCGAGCTTCGGCCGCGACGACCAGGTGATCGCGGCCTTCCAGGCGCTGGCCGTCGGCAGCGGGGTGGTGTCGCCAGCCGAATCCGAGGCGCTCGACGCGCTGGCGGCGCGCGCTCGCGCGATCCCGGGGATCGCCGAGGTGCGCAAGCTCACGGATCACACCGCCGGCGCGCGGGTCTTCGCCTTCCGCCTGGCGGCCCCGGCGGGCGACTACTCCGACATCGTCGACCAGCTCGCGGCGTTCGTCCGTCGCGAGGCGCCGCCGTCGGTGCGCGTCTCCCTGAGCGGCCAGCCCGCGGGCGAGGTCGTCATCGCGCGCGAGGTCCAGGCCGAGGAACGCCGCATCGCGCCGCTCATCGCCGCCGGCCTGCTCCTGCTGCTCGTACTCCACTACCGGCACGCGGGGCTCGTGCTGGCGATCGTCGTGCCGGCGCTCGTCGCCAGCGCCTGGACGGGCGGCGTGTTCGCCCTGCTCGGCCGCGAGCTCGACCCGATCTCGGTGATGCTGCGCCCGGTGCTGCTCACCGTCGGGGTCGCGAGCGGCGTCCACTGGATCGAGGCCTACCTCGACGAGCTCGGTTCGGGCGGCGCCCCGGAGGGCGCGGCGTCGCGTGCCATCGACGGCCTGCGCGTGCCCGCGATGCTCTCCGCGTTGACGACCGTCGCGGGCTTCCTGTGCCTCGCGCCCAATCCGATCCCGGCCGTCGTCGACTTCGGCGTGTTCGCGGCGCTGGGGGTCGCTTTGACCTACTGGATCGCGAGCTTCGCGACGCCGGCCCTCCTGATCCTGTGCGCGCGCCGCGTGTCTCCGCGCATGCTGGCGCGGCGCGGTCTCACGGCCGGCTCGATCGGACGCCGCGCGGCGGACTGGATCGCGCGCCGCTCGGCCGCGGTGCGCGTCGGGGCCGTCGCGCTGGCCCTGTTCGGTCTGCTGGCCTGGACGGGGATCGAGGTCGACAACGACCCGCTGCGGGTCCTGCCCGCCGGCCACGCTTTCCGACGGGAGACGGCCGCGGTCACCTCCGAGGCCGGCGGCGCCGACCACTTCGATCTGTTCGTCCCCGCAGCGAGCCGCGCCGCGGATCCGGTGCAACTCGCACTCCTGGCCGGTGCCGTGCTGGAACTCGACGGCGTGGCCGGCCCGGCCGGCCCGCCACTCTACGCGTCGAATGGCGACTGGCTCGCTCGCTTCCGTCTCGCGCCATCCGGCAGCGCGGCCCGCGAGCGCCTGTTCGACGCCATCGAGCTGCGCGCGCGCGCGCTGGGCGCCGGCGAGGTGCGCGCGGCGGGCTCGGCCGTCCAGGTCGCGCGAGACAGCGGCCGCCTGGTGCGCGGCTCGATCACCGGCCTCGGCGCCGGGATGGCAGTGCTGTTCGCGCTGTTTTGGATCGGGTTCCGCTCGGCGCGCTACGCGTGGCTGGCGCTGGTACCGAACGTCCTGCCATGCCTGGTCGTGTACGGCGGGCTGGCGCTGCTCGGGCGTCCGCTCTCGGTCGCGACGGCCATGATCGGCTCGGTGCTCCTGGGCCTGATCGTCGACGACACGATCCACCTGCTCCATCGCTTCCGTGAGCGTCGCGCGGCCGGCCACGCCGAGCTGGAGTGCATCGAGCACGTCTTCGAGCATTCCGGGCGCGCGGTCGCGATCACCTCGGTCGCGCTGGGTGTCGGCTTCTCGCTGACCATGTTCGGCCGCCTCTCGACGACGTTCGAGTTCGGCGCGCTCGCGGCCGTGACGATCGCCGTTGCCGCGGCCGCGGATCTCGTGCTCCTGCCCGCCATCCTGGTGCGGCCGTCCCTGGCCGCGCCCGGGGGCGCGGAGGCCGCCCGTGCGGCGTGAGCGCGCCTTCGACGCCGTGATCGCTGGCGCTGGCCCGGCCGGGTCGACCACGGCGCTGCGCCTCGCCCGCGCGGGGTTCCGCGTCGCGCTGGTCGAGCACCAGGCCTTCCCGCGCTTCAAGGCCTGCGGCGAGTTCATGAGTCCGGAGTGCTTGCCCTTGCTCGAGGATCTGGGTGTCGCGGGCGATCTGCGTGCGCTCGGTGCCCGGGAAGTCGGCGCCATGACGCTCCATGGATACGGTCGCCGCGCGCGCGGAGGGTTCGTCGATGTCGGTGCGGCGTGCGCCCCCTGCGGGCACGGCTGGGCCGTGCGGCGCGAGCTCTTCGACGACGTGCTCCTGCGCGCGGCGCTCGGGACGGGCGGCGTCGAGCTGGTCCAGGCGCGCGTCACGGGCCTCGTGCGCGGCCCGGAGGGCCAGGTGCTGGGCGTGACGGCGCGCGGCGCGGACGGCGAGACGCTCGCTCTGCGCGCACGCCTCACGATCGGTGCCGACGGCTTGCGCTCGCGCCTCGCGCGCGAGCTCGGCGTGCAGCGTGCCGTGCCCTGGCTCGACAAGCTCGCGCTGACGACGCGCTACGCCGACGTGCCCTGGGGCGACGGTGCCGAGGTGCACTTCCTGGAGGGCGCCTACTTCGCGTGCACGGCCGTGGACGGCGGTCTCGTGAGCCTGAACCTGGTCGTCGACCGCGAGCGGTACGCGGCCCAGGGCCTGCCGCGGGACGCCGCGCTGGAGGCCTGGCTGGCGCGCGTCCCCGCCCTCGCGGAGCGCCTCGCACGCGGCCGCCGTGTCGATCCCGTGCGCGGCCTCGGCCCGCTCGCGCACCGCACGACGCGCCAGACCTTCGATGGCGCGGCGCTGGTCGGCGACGCGTGTGGCTACGTCGACCCCGTCACGGGGGAGGGCATCTGGTTCGCGCTCGAGGGCGCGCGCCTCCTGGCGGACAGCGCGATTCCGGCGCTGTCCGCGCAGCGTGCCGATCGAGTCGCGCTCGAAGGCTATGCGCGCGCTCGCCGTCGCGTCCTCGCGCCGCGCGCCGCCTTCGCGACGCTGCTCCAGCGGGGGCTGCGTCACCCGCGGCTCGTGCGCACGGTGCTGGGGCTGCTCGAGGCGCGGCCGAACCTCGCCGACGTGCTCGTCTCCGTGACCGGCGACTACGTCCCGCTGCGCGAGCTGGTCCGACCGCGGACCTGGCGGCCAGCGCTGTGGGCCACGGCGGACAGGCAGGCATCTTGAGCCGTCCGCTCGAATCCGCGGTGGTCCTGACGGCGCTGCCCTTGTGCGCGGCGCTCGCAGCACTCGTGCTGCGGGAGATCCAGCGCCCGGTGCCGGCGACCGCCGCGCCAACGCCCGTCGTCACCGAGTACGTCCCGCCCCTGGCCTTGCTCGCGGCGGCTCGGGCTCCGAGCGTCGCCGGGGACTGCGTCGTCGACGGGGCGCGCAGCACGGCGATCGCGATCGGAGCGCGGGAGGGCCTCGAGCGTCGGCTGCTGGTCTCGGGCAGCGTCCGCCTGCTGGCCGACGACTCCCTCGCGGGGCTCGAGCTCGACCTGGCGCTCCCGGCCGGCGCACCGGCGAACGGGTGGCCGCCCGATCTGCTGCTCCACCTGCGCGGCGCCGGAGCGCAGGGACGGGTCGTGCCGTTGCCGGGCGTCCGCGCGGCCGACGTGCGCTGCTCGATCGCCCTCGGCGGCGTCGCGCACGAGGCGGTCCTGGCCGCGACCTGGATCCGACTCCCGGGCGGGGACGTCGAGCTGCACGGCGTCGTGCGGCTCGAGAGCTCGCGGCTCGACTTGCTCCTGGCTTCGCGCTGGCGGATGCTCACGCACGAGGACGTGAGCGCGCTCGGGATCGATCTCGTGCTGCGCGCCCAAGGATGATCTCGAGCACGCGACCCGACCGAGCCGCAGGAGCCACTGCACGGCGGGCGTTCGGCATCGGTCGGCGCCTGGGCATCGTCTTCGCGCTCCTGGCCGTGCTCCTGGCCGCCATTGGCGCCTTGGTCACGCTGCGCGTCTGGGAGATGCACACGAGCGTCGAGCAGGTGTTCGAGGAGCAGCGTGAGTCGCTCTACTCGCGTGACATCGCGCACGCGCTGCGCGCGCTCGAGACCCACGTGCAGGTGCACGACTTGGCGAGTCTGGCCCCCGACTCGCACGAGTTGGTCCTGATGCGCGAGCTCGCGGCGGACGCGGCGCTGGCTCTCAAGGCGCTCGAGGCCGGTCCGGGTCAGGCCGACCCCTCCCAGGAAGAGCACTCGCGGGCCGAGGCGCGCCTGTACGAATCCCTGGAGGTCGCGTTGGCGGACGTCCAGCGTCTGCTGGCGGCGCCCGGCGACGGTGGCCGGCTCTCGACCGCCGTGCGCGATGCGCGCCGCCTGGGCGACGTGCTGCGTGACGAGATGCGGCGCGAGGCACAGGAGTCGAGCCTGGAGCTCCTCGACCAGGGCCAGGAGCTGCGTACCGAAGTCGTGTGGACCACGCTCGTGGGACTGCTCGTGATCGGCCTGCTGACCTGGATGGTGCGGCGCTGGATCGTCCGTCCGGTCGTCCAACTGCGCGAGGGCGCGGCGCGGATCGGGAGCGGCGATCTCGCGCACCGCGTGGGCATCGTCTCCAGCGACGAGATCGGCGAGCTGGCCGCGGAGTTCGACGCGATGGCCGCCGAGTTGCAGGGCATGCGCGAGGGGCTGGAGTCGCGCGTCGAGCAGCGCACGCGCGAGTTCGTGCGCGCCGCGCGGCTGGCCGGGCTCGGGACGATGGCCGCTGGCGTGGCCCACGAGATCAACAACCCACTGGCCTCGATCGCGTCCTGCGCCGAGGGCCTCGAGCGTCGCATCGCGAACGGCGGCGCGTCGCCGGCCGAGCAGCGCGAGTACCTGCAGATCATCGCGCGCGAGGCGTACCGGGCGCACGAGATCACGTCGCGACTCCTGGACTTCGCGCGGACGGATCCCACGGCGGCCGTCGAGTTCACCTTCTCGGACGTCGTGCGCGACCTCGACGTGCTCCTGGAGCACAAGCTGCGCGCGCGCGAGGTCCGCCTGGAAGTCCACTGCGACCACGAGGACGAGGTGCTGCGCGGCAACCCCTCGGAGTGGAAGCAGGTGCTGCTCAACCTCCTGAACAACGCGATCGACGTCAGCCCGCCGGGCGGCGTCGTGCGCGCGAGCTGCCGCCGCTCCGGCGCGGAGTTCGTGCTCGCAGTCGAAGACCAGGGCCCGGGCATTCCTGCCGAGCACCTGGAGCGCATCTTCGACCCCTTCTTCACCACCAAGGAGCCGGGACAGGGGACCGGGCTCGGACTCTCGATCGTGCATCGCATCGTGGAGTCCAACGGAGGCCGCATCGAAGTCTCGAACACGGGCCGGGGAGCGTTGTTCCTGGTGCGCGTTCCGCTAGCCTCCTTGGCGGCATGAAGCCTGCCCGCATCCTCTTCGTCGACGACGACGACACGCTGCGTCGAGTCCTCACCCGCGAGCTTTCCGACCTCGGGTTCGAGGTGCGCGCCCTGCCTTCGGCGCAGGGCGTGGTCGAGGCCGTGCGCGAGGACTGTCCCGACGCCGTGCTGCTCGACATGCGCCTGCCCGGCACGAGCGGGCTCGAGGTGCTGAAGCAGATCCGCGCCGCGGACGAGAGCTGTCAAGTCGTCGTGTTCACGGGCCATGGCGCGGTCCCCGAAGCCGTCGAGGCCATGCGCCTGGGCGCGCACGACTTCCTGACCAAGCCCGCGCGGCTCGAGGTCATCGAGCAGGCCCTGCGACGCGCCGCCGAGAAGCACGCGCTGATCGAGGACGTGGCCCGCCTGAAGCGCGCGCTCGAGCCCAAGGCCGGCACCACCGGTCTCCTCGGCCAGGGGCCAGCCATCCAGCGTCTGCGGCGCGAGATCGAGCGAGTCGCCGCCAGCGCCAGCTCCGTGCTCGTCCAGGGCGAGAACGGCACCGGCAAGGAACTCGTCGCGCGCAACATCCACGCGCTTTCGCCGCGGGCGGAGGCGCCGTTCGTGGTGGTCAACTGCGGCGCGATCCCCGCCACGCTGTTCGAGAGCGAGGTCTTCGGCCACGAGAAGGGGGCCTTCACGGGGGCCGACCGGCGGCGCATCGGGCTGTGCGAGGCGGCCCACGGCGGCACGCTGTTCCTCGACGAGATCGGCGAGCTGCCCAAGGCGGTGCAACCCGTGCTCCTGCGCGCGATCCAGTTCGGCGAGGTCCGTCCGGTCGGCAGCGAGCGCACGCGGCGTGTCGACGTGCGCGTCGTCGCGGCGACCAACCGGCGGCTCTCCGACATGATCGCCCGCGGCGAGTTCCGTGAGGATCTCTACTACCGGGTGGCGACGCTCGTGATCGAGGTCCCGCCGCTGCGCGAACGCCGTGAGGACGTGGGCGAGCTGGCCCGGGCCTTCATCGACCGCTGCGCCGCGCGTTCCGGCCGGCGTCTGGAGCTCGACGGGGAGGCCCTCCGGCGCCTCGAGCGCTACGACTGGCCAGGGAACGTGCGCGAGCTCGAGAACGCGGCCGAGCGCCTCTCGGTCATGTGCGACGGCGAGGTGGTCACCGCCGACCTCGTCGCTCGCTACGTCGAGCGGCGCGACCTGTCGAGCGCCGAGCTGCCGACGCTGGAGATCGAGGACCTGGAGCGCCGGGCCGTCGTCGCAGCGCTCGAGCGCCACCGCGGCGACAAGAAGGCCGCAGCCAAGGCGCTCGGGATCGCGCTCAAGACGCTCTACAACAAGCTGGACCGGTTCGGCCTGCGGCCCGCTCCGGCCAGCGGCGCCGACGACGAACCGGCGGACCGGTGAGGCGCGGCCCACGCCGTCGCAGGTAGGATCGAGGGCCCGATTCCCCCCCGACGGCCGACCGGCATGCCCTCCTTCCGCACCGAACTCGACGCCCCGAACAACATCGTCCTCGTCATGGTCACCGAGGACGACGGCAGCGAGCACGACTACCAGTTCGACTTCGACCCGCGCTCCGGCCGGTTCGAGTTCAGCGAGCGCGACCTGCTCGAGCGCGACTTCGGACCCGACTTCGTGGAGGACATGGAGACGCAGGTGCGCTTCGCGATCCAGAAGGCCCTGGCCGCCAAGAAGCAGGCGTGAAACGGGTCTTCCTCCTCGTCCTCGATTCGCTGGGCGTCGGCGCGACACCCGACGCGGGACTCTCCGGGGACGCGGGGGCGCACACGCTCGACCATCTCGTCGCGGCCGCCGGCGGGCTGGACACGCCGCGGCTCGTCGAGCTGGGGCTCGGCTGCATCGAGGGCGTGCGCTCGCTGCCCAAGCCGGCGACGCCGCAGGGCGCGTTCGGGCGCGCGCGCGAGCGGTCCCCGGGCAAGGACACGTCGACCGGCCACTGGGAGATGATGGGGTGCGAGCTCGAGCGCGCCTTCCCGGTCTATCCCGACGGGTTCCCCGCGGAGATCATCGAGCCCTTCGTCCGGCGCGCGCAGGTCCCCGGTGTGCTCTGGAACAAGGCTGCCTCGGGCACCGAGATCATCGAGCGCTTCGCGGCGGAGCACATCGCGACCCAGAAGCCGATCGTCTACACGAGCGCGGACTCCGTGTTCCAGGTCGCGGCGCACGAGTCCCACTTCGGTCTCGAGCGCCTGTACGAGTGCTGCCGGATCGCGCGCGAGATCCTCGATCCCTACGGCGTCGGGCGCGTCATCGCGCGGCCGTTCGTGGGAGAGCCGGGCAGTTTCCGTCGCACGTACAACCGCCGCGACTACTCGCTGCCGCCGCCGCGCGAGACCGTGCTCGATCGCCTGAAGTCGCGCGGCGTCCCGGTCGTCGGCGTCGGGAAGATCGAGGACATCTTCGCCGGGCGCGGTCTCACGGAGAGCGTGCACACCGAGGGCAACCTGGACGGCATGCGCGCCACGACGACGCTCGCGTCGAAGCTCGAGCGCGGGCTCGTGTTCGTGAACCTCGTCGACTTCGACATGCTCTACGGCCACCGGCGCGACGCTCAGGGCTATCGGCGCGCGCTCGAGCAGTTCGACGTCGGGCTGCGCGAGCTCGAGGCGCGCCTCGGTCCCGACGACCTCGTGCTGCTGACCGCCGACCACGGCAACGACCCGACCAAGCACGAGACGACGGACCACACCCGCGAGCACGTGCCGATCCTGGCGGCCGGCGCCGCGGTCAAGGCCGGTGTGGATGTCGGCACGCGTTCCTCCTTCGCGGACATCGGCGCGACGGTCGAGGAGGCGCTGGTCGGCAGCGCCAGCGGCCCCGGCCGCTCGTTCCTGGGCGAGATCCTCGACCTCCGCCCGGCGCGGGCCGCGCGCGCCTGATGGACGCCCGCTCGGTCGTCCGCACGAAGCGCGACGGAGGCCAGCTCTCCGAGGCCGAGATGCGCTGGTTCCTCGAGGCCTACGTGCGCGGCGAGGTCGCGGACTACCAGGCGGCGGCGCTGGTCGCCTGCATCTTCACGCGCGGCATGACGCCGGAGGAACTCGTGACCTGGACGCGCGCGATGCTCGAGTCCGGGCGCCGCCTGGCCTTCGACGAGCTCGGACAGAAGAAGGCCGACAAGCACTCGACCGGCGGCATCGGCGACAAGGTCTCGATCCCGCTGGCGCCGGCGGTGGCGGCCTGCGGCGTCGCGGTGCCGATGATCTCGGGGCGCGGGCTCGGGCACACCGGGGGCACGCTCGACAAGCTCGAGGCGATCCCGGGCTTCCGCGTGCGCCTCTCGGAGGACGAGCTGCACCGCGTGATCGGCCGCACGGGTGTCGCGTTCGGCGCGCAGACCGAGGAACTCGTGCCCGCCGACCGCAAGCTCTACCAGTTGCGCGACGCGACCGGGCTGGTCGAGTCGATCCCGCTCATCGCCAGCTCGATCCTGAGCAAGAAGCTCGCCGAGGGCCTCGACGCCCTGGTGCTCGACGTCAAGTTCGGCTCGGGCGCCTTCCTGCCCGAGGTCGAGCGCGGCGCCGAGCTGGCACGCGTGATGCTCGGGATCGCGCGCTCGATGGGCGTGGCCGCGACGGCGTTCCACACCGCCATGGATCGTCCGCTCGGCGCGGCGGTGGGGCACGCGCTCGAGATCGCCGAGAGCCTGGAGTGCCTCGCGGGCGGCGGGCCGGCGGACCTGCGCGAGCTGGTCGTGCTGCAAGGGGCCGAGATGCTGCGGCTGTGCGGGCGCGCCGACAGCCTCGCGGACGGGCGGCGCCAGCTCGGCGAGGCGCTGGATTCGGGCCGGGCGCGGCGCGTGTTCGAGCTCGTCGTGGCCGAGCAGGGCGGCGACCCGCGCGTCGTGACCGACCCGGCGCTGCTCCCGCGCGCGAGCCACGTCGACCCGTGGAAGGCCCAGACCTCCGGGTTCCTCGCGTTCCGCGATCTGCGCGAGGTCGGTTGGGCCGCCGCGGCGCTCGGCGGCGGTCGGGCGCGGATCGAGGACCAGATCGACCCCGCGGTGGGCCTCGTGTGGCGCCGCCGGGCGGGCGAGCGCGTCGAGGCGGGCGAGCTGCTGTGCGAGATCCACCACCAGGGGGGGCGCGGCCTGGAGGCCTGCCGAGCGCGGCTCTCCGCCGCGGTCGCGATCGGCGAGCACGTGGAGCCGCAGCCGCTCGTGCGCGCGAGCTGGCCGGGTTGAGCTCCGCCCGCGGTCAGCGCGGGCCCGTCAGGTGGCGCAGGAGCAGACCCAGGGCGGGGCCCGTCCGGCCCCCGTGCCGGCCTGCCGCGCGCAGCGCACCACGCGAGAGTGTGGACAGCAGAGGGGCCAGCGCGGCCCCCAACGCCGCGGCCGCTCCCAGCGCCAGCGCTGGGTGACGCCGGACGAGGCCGCGCACGTCGGTGATCCGACACACGTCCTCGCCAGCAGCGAGCAGGGCGGCCTGCAAGGCGGCGTGGATCTCGCGCTCCTCGCGATCGAGGCGCTCGAACGCCGTGAGGCCACGGCGGCGGTCAGTCGGTGTCGGCTTGGGATCCACTGCGCTCCTCGTACTCGCGCAGGATGCGGCGTCCGCTCCAGGCGCGCGCGGCCAGGACGAACGAGACGATGCCCCCGAGCAGGATCAGCCCACTCAGGAGGTCGGCCGGCCCTGCCCGCAGACCGAGCAGGTCCGTGAGCGTCGCGGGCAGACCACGGAAGACCAACGCGACGCCGGCCAAGCCCGCCGCGATCGCGACCAAGGCGACGATGACCCCGAGGAATGCCGCCGACACGACCCAGGCCGCGCGCAGCTTCCAGCGCGCGGCCCGCAGTCGTGCCAGACGAGTGCCCAGGCCGGCAATCTCCGCGAAGCGCTCGCAGAGCTGCTGGACCTGGTCCTCGCCCGGGCTCGCCTCAGGCGCTTGCGGGGACTGCGTCCCGTCCTGCGCTTGCGGCTCGGCGTCGCGATCGGGCACGGAGATCAGCGGCGACGGCCGAGGGCGTAGCCCAGGAGCGCGCCCGCACCGGCCGCGATGAGCAGCGAGGTCACGGGACGTTCGCGGACGAAGTCCTCGAAGCCGGCCTGGGCGGCCTTCACCCGCTCCCGGCCGTGCTCGAACTTCTCCTGCAGGTGCTCGCGCTCGTTGCGCACGACCTCGCCCACGGACTCCTTGATGTCGCCGAGCGATCCCTTGATCGCGGCGATGTTCTCCGCAGTGCTGCGGCGTTGCGGGTTCAGGACATCGGGATTCGTGCTCATCGATCGCCTCCTTGGGATGCGGGACTGCGGGTCGCAGACTACGCCCCGGCGCCGGGTGGGTGAGCGGAAACGGGGCAGAACGCCGTGCAGAACTTGTGCGCAGGCCAGGGCACGGTCGGGAGTGACCCCGAGGGGGGCGCCGGGTTGACGGGGGCGGCCGTGGAACCGGTCGCCGGTGGCGACGCTGCCAGCGTCTACCATGGGAGGGCATGGGACCAGGCCCCCTCGATCCCCGCGAGGAGCTGCCGGACGCCGGCGCGGCCACGCGGGAGCTCCTGCGCTGGAGCTCCGGCGATCCGAGTGCGGCGGAGCGCCTCCTGCCGCTGGTCTACGCGGAGCTGCGCTCGCTGGCCGGCGGCGTCTTCCGCGGACAGCCCGCGGACCTGACGCTGCAGCCGACCGCGCTGGTCCACGAGGCCTGGCTGCGGCTCGTGCGGCAGGACAGCGTCGGTGCGCGCGACCACGAACACTTCCTGGCGGTGGCGGCCACGGCCATGCGGCAGATCCTGGCCGACCACGCGCGCCGCCGGCGGGCGCAGAAGCGTGTCGCCGGCGGGCGACGCGAGACCTGGCTCGAGCCGCCCACGCCGTCGGGTGCGGAGGGGCTCGACCTCGTGCTCCTCGACGAGGCGCTGACGCGGCTCGAGGGCGTCGATCCGCGCCAGCACCGGATCGTCGAGCTGCGCTTCTTCGGCGGGCTCGACATGGAGCAAATCGCGCGCGTGCTCGAGACCTCCAAGGCCACGGTCGAGCGCGAGTGGCGCGCCGCGCGGGCCTGGCTGGGCGCCCGGATGCGCGAGTCCGGCGCGTCATGAGCAGCGAGCGGCACGCCCGCGCCAAGGAGATCTTCCTCGCGGCCTGTGATCTCGACGCTGCGCCGCGCGCCGCGTTCGTCGAGGAGCGCTGCGCGGGCGACCGGGAGCTCCTGGACGCGGTGCACGAGCTCCTCGCGAACGACGCGCACCCGCTGGCGAGCCTCGACCAGCCCGTCGCCGAGCGGCTGGCCGCCGAACTCTTCGAGGACGACCACGAACTCCCACCGCCCGAACGGATCGGTAGCTATCGCGTGATCCGGCTCCTCGGCCGGGGCGGGATGGGCGCCGTGTACGAGGTCGAGCAGGAGAATCCGCGCCGTCGCGTGGCCCTCAAGATCGTGGCGACCGGTGCGGGCTCGCGCGGGAGCCTGCGCCGTCTGCGTCACGAGGCGCAGATCCTGGCGCGCCTCAAGCACCCAGGCATCGCGCAGATCCACGAGGCCGGCTCGTCCGAGGTGTACGGGGTCGTGCAGCCCTGGTTCGTCATGGAGCTCGTCGAGGGCGCGACGCTCCTCGACCACGCCCGGCGCGCGCGGCTCGAGCTGGCGGCGCGCGCGGCGCTCGTCGCCGACGTCTGCGACGCGGTGCAACACGCCCACGAGGCCGGCGTGCTGCACTGCGACCTCAAGGGCGCGAACGTGGTCGTCGATGCCCAGGGCCGCCCCAAGGTGATCGATTTCGGCGTCGCGCGCGTCCTGGAGCGCGTCGCGGGCACGGACGGGCTGACGACCGCAACCGGCTCTCTGGCCGGCACGCTGGCGACGATGAGCCCCGAGCACGTCGCCGGCGGCCCGCGCGACCTCGACGAGCGCTCCGACGTCTACGCCTTGGGCGTCATCACCTACGAGCTCCTCACGGGTCGTCCACCGCTGGACGTGACGGAACTGTCCGTGCCCGAGGCCGTGCGACGGATCTGCGAGGACCCGCCACCGCGCGCGGGTTCACTGGTTCCCGAGCTGGGCGGCGACCTGGAGACGATCCTCGCCAAGGCGCTCGCCAAGGACCGCGAGCAGCGCTACGCCTCGGCGCGTGCGCTCGCGGACGACCTGCGCCGCTGGATCGCCGGCCGCCCGATCGCGGCACGGCCGCTCAGCGCCGCGTACCGACTGCGGCTGTTCGCGCGCCGCAATCGCGTGCTGTCCGCGGTGGCGGCCGTGTCGGCTGCGGCGCTGCTCGTGCTGGCCGGGTTCGCCGTGCGCTCTTGGCAGCGTGAATCCGCGCTGCGCTCGCAGTCGGCAACCGTGGCGGACGGCAACGTCCTGCTCGCCGCGCAGCGCGCAGTGAACGCCGGCGATCCGGCGTTGGCGCGCACGCTGCTCGCGTCGCTGCGCACGTCCTCCGCGGGCTGGGAGCGCCGTCGGCTGCGGCGCGAGCTGGAGGGCTGGATCGCGGAGTACCCCACGCACGAGCGCGTGGTCGAGATCGGATTCTCGCCCGACTCGTCGCAAGCCTTCGCCGCGGGCCACTCGGGGGCCTTCTGGCGCGTGAACGCGCTCACCGGACAGGAGCTCGGTCGGCTGGCGGGCGCGCCGGCCCGCGAGCGCACGGTGGCCGCGCTCCCCGACGGCAGCGGCTGCCTCGCGTTCGGCCAGCGCGAGCTCGTGCTGTGGGACTCCGCCACGGGGGCCGCGATCCGCACCCTGCCACTCGATCCGACCGCCAGCGCGGATCCGCGCGGCGCGGCGCGCTTCTCACCGAGCGGGCGCTGGCTCGCGACGCGCGGGCGCGTGTTCGACCTCTGGGCACCCGACGCACCGCCGCTCTCCGTGCAAGCCGGGTACGTCGCGTTCTCCCGCGATCCCGAGGTCATCGCGTCGCAGGACCAGCGCATCACGGTCGACGACCTGGAGACCGGCCGCAGGCTCTTCGCGGTCGACGTGACGCAGCCGGCCCGCGCGCTGGCGCTGGACCCCGCCGCGCGCCGCCTGGTCGCGAGCGACGAGACCCACGTGCACGTGACCGACCTCGCGACGGGCGCGCGGCGCACGCTGTCCGCCGCGCACGCGCACGCGCCGAACGCGCTGGCCTTCCGGCCGGACGGCGCGCGGCTCGTCGCGCTGCAGGACGACGGCTCGTTCCTGGTCCACGATCCCGACGCGGATCGGGTGGTCCTGCGTGGCCGCGTCGGCCGCAGCTCGTGGAAGAGCATGGCGGCCTGGAGCGCCGACGGCGCTCTGCTCCTCACCGCCGGCTGGTCCAGTGGCGAGTTGCGCGTGTGGGACGCGCGCGACGACGCCGAGGTCCTGCACGGCCACGAGAGCTTCGTCTATCCCGTGGCCTACACGCCGGACGGACAGCGCATCGTTTCGGGGAGCTGGGATCGCACCGTGCGCGTGTGGTGCGCGGCCACGAACGAGCTCCTGGCCACGCTCGAAGGGCACACCGGCCACCGTGTGCACGCCCTGGCCGTGTCGCCCGACAGCGAGTCGCTCGTGAGCGCCGGGGAGGACGGCGCGCTCGTCCTGTGGGACCTCGGCACCGGCGCGCAGCGCGCGCGCCACGCGGGCTCACGGAGGCTCGGCGCCGTTGCCTGGGGTCGTGGCGGCCGGATCGCCTCCGGCGAGGAGGATCCCGGCGCCGCGGTGATCCTGCACAACGCCGCAGACCTCACGCCGGTCGGGTCGCTCTCCGTGTCGGAGCGTGGCGTGACCGCGCTGGCGTTCTCGCCCGACGGACGACGCCTCGCGGCGGGGATGCACGACGGGACGCTGGCGATCTGGGATCTCGAGCGCGGAGGCCAGCCGGTCACCGCCACGTTGCAGGGCTACGTCCGCAGCGTGGCCTTCGCGCCGGACGGGCAGGAGCTCGTCGCCGCCACCGAGGGTCGGATCGTGTGCGTCCTCGACAGCGAGCGCGCCGCTGTGCGACTGACCCTGCGCGGCCACGCACGCGAAGCGTTCAGCGCGGCATTCTCGCCGGACGGCACGCGCATCGCTTCGGGGGGGCGCGACGGGCTGCTGCGCCTGTGGGACGTCGAGGGCGGCGCGGAGCTGGGCGCGTTCGAGGGCCACACGAGCTACATCTGGTCGCTGGCCTTCCACCCCGAGGGCGCGCGCATCGTGACCGGTTCGGGTGACGGGACGGTCCGCCAATGGGAGTCCGAGCCGGTTCCCGCGACGTTTGCGCGGCGGACGCGCAGGGTGGCGGCGGCGGCGGGGGCGGGCGCGCTCCTCGACCGGCTGGCGGGCGGGCGCGACGACCCCCGGACACTCCTGGACCGGCTCGCGGCGGAGGTCGGGCTCTCCACCGAGGAGCGCTGGGCCGCGCGCAACGAGCTCCTGCGGCGCTCCAGCGCGCCCCGCTGAGCGCGGCTCGGGCGAAAGCCGCTTTCCTGAGGGGTTCGCTCGGCCGCCTGCGTGGAAGGGGAAGCAGGTCAGCCGCGAGCCGCCTGCGCCGACCGAGCGTCCTCGGGGGCACTCCCCGCGGGGTCCCGGTTGGAAGGACCCCAACCCGGAGCCCCACCATGTCGCAGCCCCAGTTCCTCCGCGCCGGCTCTCAGCGGGCCGCACTCCGTCTGGCCGCACCCCTGCTCCTCGCCGGCTGGTCGCCCGCGGCGACGGGAGGGGCCACCTCCCTCGAGCCCGGGAGCGTGTTCCGCTTCGACACGACGCCGCAAGCCGTGGTGGGAGCCTGCGACGGCGCAGCCCTCGGGTTCTGCAACGTGATCCAGGATCAGACGCCGTTGCGTGCCTACGCCTACGGGGTCGTCAGCGCGGCACAGGCCGCGGCGAGCGTGGCGCAGCACCACGAATTCTCGATATCCGCACCCGCGCTGGTGGGCAGTCGGGCGAACGGGGTGCTCCACGCGCAGATCGCCGGGTCCGTGCGCGTGCGCGGGTACCTCTTCACGATGGGCGGGGCCACGGCGACCGCGGGGGTCGTGCTCCAACTCCTCGACGTGACCGACGGCGCGGACGAGGCGACGCTGGTGTGGAGCGGCGCGATCTCGGACTACCGCGCCGAGACCCGGCCGAGCTTCGCGGTCGGCGCCGCGGCCAGCGTGAAGGTCGAAGGCGGCTTCCCCTACATCGGAGCGGCAGGTGGCGGCGAGGTGGGCCTCGAGATCGGCATCTCGCCCGACCTCCAGCTCATCCGGGACGCGATCGACTTCGGCTTCCCGGTGCTCGTCCAGCGCGGGCGCAGCTACCGGCTGCAGCTCGCGCTCGACGTCGCGACGCACAACCGGATCCTGGCCGCGACCTCGATCGCGTGCTTCTACTCGTCCGCGGATGGCGCGCCCGCCGTGCCGAACACGTACAACCCGCGCTCCAGCCCCAAGAAGGGCAGCGAGAACTCCTGGCTGTCGATCCTGACCGCGCCCTCGGGCGGCAAGGCCGCGCTGTTCGGCGGGCGCGTCGGCAACTTCGGGTTGCCCAAGGGCGTCGCCGACCTGACCTGCGGCAGCGTGTTGGGCATCACGCGCACCATCTGGGAGCAGGGTCTCACGAATCCCTACAACGCGCTCTCCTCGAGCGAGGAGAACGTCACGCAGCGCTCGGACCGGTACCTGGCGCACCTCTTCGGCCTGTCGCCGGGACAAAGCGTCGGGCCGGTGACGCTGGCGGACTCCTCGTTCATGCGCGTCGCGCAGGACGACGAGGAGGAGGTCCTGGACCTGCCCGGTGTGCACCTCGACGCCTTGGTCCTGACGCTGGCGGAGGACCCGGCCGAGGACGTGCGGCGGGCCGCGAACCGCGCCATCGAGCGCCAGCTCCAGAGCGGCGGGGCGCTGGTCAGCTCGTGCCTGCCCCGTGCGCGGGGAGGTGATCTCGAGGACGTGCTCGACCTCGTCGATCGCCTGATCCTCGACGCGGTCGCGGCGGGGCTACCGGTCAACAACGCGGCGTTGCTCCAGGCGCTGGCGCGCACCGAGTTCGGCAACCAGAACTACCGGCTGGCCTACACCCGGACGCGAGCGGCGTACCTGCAACTCACGCGCGACCTGTGACGGCCCAGCTCGCGCGGGCAGGGCTGGCCCCGGCGCGGCAGGGCGCCGGGGCAGTCGCCGGCGCGCTGGCTGTCGACCGGCAGTGTGCGCGCGGCTAGCCTCGCCGCCCCGTGACGTTCGCACGCGCCCTCCTCGGCATCGCGATCCTGCTCGGCCTCGCGTGGCTGCTCTCGCGCGACCGGCAGCGCATCCCCTGGCGCATCGTCGTCGGTGGGATCCTGCTCCAGATCGTGGTCGTCTTCGCCGTGTCGCGGACCGGCGCGGGGCGGGCCTTCTTCGAGGGCGCGTCGGCGTTCATCTCGAAGCTCGTGTCGATGACCGTCCCCGGCGCCGAGATGGTGTTCGGCGGCTTGGCGCGCCCGAACGACACGTTGGGCTTCGTGTTCGCGTTCGCGGGCACGGGTCTCGTGGTGATCATCTTCGTGTCGGCCTTGATGTCGGTCCTCTACCACCTGCGCGTCATGCAGGTCCTCGTGTGGGCGCTGGCGAAGGTCATGAGCCGGACGATGGGGCTCTCCGGCGGCGAGTCGATGGCCGCGGCGGCCAACATCTTCATGGGTCAGACCGAGGCGCCGCTGGTCGTGAAGCCGTACTTGGCGGGCATGACGAAGTCGGAGCTGAACGCGTTGATGACCGGTGGCTTCGCGACGATCGCGGGGTCCGTCATGGCCGTCTACATGCAGGTCATCGGGCCGGAGATCGCGCCGCACCTCGTGACCGCGTCGGTGATGAGCGCGCCGGCGTCCTTCGTGATCGCCAAGATCGTGCTGCCGGAACGCGAGGTCTCGGCCACGTCCGGTCGCGTCGAGCTGCGCTTCGACCGCAGCGCGCGCAACGTGATCGAGGCCGCGGCGAACGGGACGAGCGATGGCTTGCGGCTGTGGCTCAACGTGATCGCGATGCTGATCGCGTTCGTGGCGCTGGTGGCTCTCGTGAACTGGCCGCTCGAGGCCTTGGGGGAGGCGCTCGCGCTCGACGGCGGTCTCTCGATCCAGCGCATCTTCGGCTGGATCTTCGCGCCGATCGCCTGGACGATCGGCATCGGCAATTGGCACGACTGCCAGATCGTCGGCGGCCTGCTCGGCACACAGGTCTCGATCAACGAGTTCGTCGCGTTCCAGGGTCTGGCGCAGACGCTGCAGGCCGCGGATCCCGCGCAGGCCTTCCAAGACCCGCGTTCGGCGAAGATCGCCGCCTACGCGCTGTGCGGCTTCGCCAACTTCTCCTCGATCGGCATCCAGATGGGCGGGCTCTCGGCGCTCGTGCCCGAGCGCAAGGCCGAGCTCTCGGACCTGGCACTGAGGGCCATGCTGGGCGGTGCGCTGGCCTGCTGGACCACTGCGACCGTGGCGGGGGCCTTCCTGTGAGCGCGACGCTCGAGCGCGTGGAGCGCCTGGCCGACTCGCTGCGCGCGCACGGCGTCGAGGGCGCGCGCGTGGCCTTGGTGCTCGGTTCGGGGCTCGGCGCCTTCGTCGAGCGCGTGGCCGGATCCACGTCGATCCCTTACGACGCGATCGACGGCCTGCCGGGCAGCGCGGTGCCCGGTCACGCCGGACGTCTCGTCCTGGGCGAGGTCGGTGGCGTGCGCGTCGTCGTGCAGCAAGGTCGCGTCCACCTCTACGAGGGCTGGAGCGCGCACGAGGTCACGCGCGCGATCCGTGCCTTCGCGCGCTGCGGCCTGCGCGCGGTCGTGCTCACGAACGCTGCCGGCGGGCTGCGGCGCGCCTGGACGCCGCCCACGCTCATGCGCATCACGGACCACGTGAACCTCCAAGGGCGGACGCCGCTCCTGCCCGGCGAGGGCGCCGCGGCCAACCCCTACGACGAGGCGCTGGGGCGGGCTCTCGACGACGCGGCGCACGCGCGCCGCCTGCGGCTCGAGCACGGCGTCTACGCCGGTGTGCTGGGCCCGAGCTACGAGACGCCGGCCGAGATCCGCTGGCTGTCCTCCTTCGGCGCGGACGCCGTCGGCATGAGCACCGTGTGCGAGGCGCAGGCCGCCCGCGCCGCGGGGCTGCGCGTGGCCGCGGTCTCCTGCATCACGAACCTGGCGGCCGGGATCGCGCCCGGCCCGCTCTCCCACGAGGAGGTCATGGAGGTCGGACGGCAGGCCTCCCAGCGCTTCTGTGAGCTGCTCGAGGAGGCCCTGCCGCGGATCGCCGGGCTCTGCGAGCCGGTGACGTAGGCGCGGCCCCGGACGGCCGGAGCCCGCCCGCGCTAAGGTCTGTGCGATGAGCCAAGCCCCCGCGCCGCACGGTGATCTCGACCTGTCTCACGCCAAGGTCCGGCCGCCCGGCGCGCGCGAGTTCACGCTGCGCGGCGTGCTGGTGGCCGCGGTCGTGGCGGCCATGATCGGGTCCGCGTACCCGTACGTCGTCTTGAAGCTCGGCTTCGGGCCGAACATCGCGGTCGTGTCGGCCTTCTTCGGCTGGCTGGCGCTGGCGGCGATGTCGCGCGGCGTGGCGCTGCGCTGGGAGAGCAACCTGGCGCAGGCCGCGGGAACGGTCGCGGGCCAGACCGCCTTCATGTGCACGGTCCTGGCGGCGTTCGACATGCTGACCATGGATCCGAGCGCGGGCGTGCAGCTCTCGCTGACCCGCACGCAGACCTTCCTGTGGCTGACCTCCGCGGGGGTGCTCGGCGTGCTGCTCGCGGTGCCCATGCGGCGGCACTTCATCGTGGACGAGAAGCTGCCCTACGCCGACGGCCTCGCGGCGGGCGAGACCCTGATCGTGCTGGACTCGCGTGGCGCGCACGCTCAGCTCGCGGTGCGGTCGATGCTCGCGGGCCTCCTCTCGTCGGCGCTGGTCACCCTGGGCTACATGCGCGGACTGATCGCCGAGGTCCAGCCGATCGTCGTGAACGCCTACTCGAAGGTCACGGGCCTGGGTTTCTCGTGGGGGCTGCTCACGATCGGGTCGGGGATGATCATCGGCCTGCGCATCTGCGCCAACATGTTCCTCGGGATGCTGCTCTCGTGGGTCATCGCGCCGGTCCTGCTCGTGGACCACGGCGTGCTCGCCCCGGGCTTCACGAAGCGCGATCTGCTCCTGTGGGTCATGTGGCCCGCGACGGGGATGATGGTGGCGGGCGGCCTGACCGCCTTGTTCCTGAAGTGGAACATCCTGGTGCGCACCTTCCGGCAGCTCTCGGGCGCCAGCGTCGACTCCGAGGACCTGCCGTTGCGCTGGGTCGCGATCGGATCGCTCCTGGCGGTGGTCGCGATCGTGCTCGTGCAGCACCTGGGGCTGGGCATGCCGGTCTGGGAGATCCTTCTCGCGCTCTTGTTCACGATCCCGCTCATGCTCGTGGGCCTGCGCGTCCTGGGGGAGACGAACTGGGGGCCGATCAGCGCGCTGTCGAACCTGATGCAAGGGGTCTTCGGTGCCATCTCGCCCGGCAACATCCCCACGAACATGGCGGCCAGCGGCCTGACCGGCACCGTCGTGGCGACCTCCGAGGGCCTCGTGCAGAGCTACAAGACCGGCGACATGATCGGCTCGAAGCCGCGCTACCTGGCTTACGTGCAGCTCATGGCCGTGCCGATCGGCGCCGCCGCGACGGCCATCGTCTACCCGGTGCTGCGCGAGGTGTTCGGCTTCGAAGGCGACAACGCGCTGACCAGTCCGATTTCGCAGAAGTGGGTCGGCTTCGCGAAGCTCCTGGGGCAGGGCCTCCACACGCTGCACCCCAGCGCGATCTGGGCGCTCGGCAGCGGCGTGGCGCTCGGGATCCTGTTCACGGTGCTCGAGCAGCGGAAGTCGATCCGGACCTGGATCCCGTCGCCGACCGGCATCGGGATCGGGATGCTCGTGCCCGGTGCGGCCGTCGCGAGCATGTTCCTGGGCTCGCTGATCGACTGGTTCTTCCGCCGGCGCGACCCCCGCGGCGTCGACCGTTGGTCGCTGCCGCTGGCCTCGGGCTTCATCGCCGGCGAGGCCCTGATCATCGTGATCCTCTCGTTGCTCTACGCCGGGGGCGTGCTGAGCCCGGCGGCGCACTGACGCTAGACTCGAAGCCCGATGGCGGCCTCGCTGGACCTCACCGCGCTCGTGCGGCGCGTCGCTGGCCGGGTCATGGCCGAGCGCGGCCGTGCGCTCCACCTCGCTGGCCAGCCGGCCGCGCCAGGCGCCGGACGCCCGGCCGGAGTGCAGGTGGCGCTCACCGGCGCAGGCGGGCCCGACCGTCCCGCGACGGACGAGTCGGCGGCTCCGGCGCGGCGCGGCGTCGCGTTGGTCACCGCGCGCGATCTCGAGGGCGTGCCGGAGGGCGGCTCTCACTTCGTGCCGCGCGGCGCGCTCGTCACGGACCTCGCGCGCGAGGAGGCTGGGCGGCGCGGCATCCGCCTCGAGGAGCGCGTCGCCGGCCGGCCGGCCGTCACGCGCATCGCGCTGGGCGCGGATCACGGCGGCGTGCGCCTCAAGGGCGATCTGGCCGAGCTCCTGCGCTCCCTGGGGGTCGAGGTGCTCGACGTCGGCACGCGCGGCGAGGACCCGGTCGACTATCCGGATTTCGCGCGCGCGGCCGCCGAGCTCGTGGCGCGCGGCGAGGCGCACCTGGGAATCGTCGTCGACGGCGCCGGCATCGGCTCGGCCATGGCTGCGAACAAGGTGCCCGGCGTGCGCGCCGCGAACTGCTGGGACGAAGCCACGGCGCAGAACGCGCGCGAGCACAACTACGCGAACGTCCTGACGCTGGGCGCGAGGCACCTGACACCCGAGGCGGCGCGCAAGGTCGTGCGCGCGTTCCTCGCGACGAACGAGGGCGAGGCGCGTCACGGCCGGCGTGTCGCCAAGATCACCGAGATCGAGCGGCGCTACGCGCGCTGAGCACGGCCTTCGCCGTCACCCCGACCCCCATGAGCGCCACCGCCGCACCCACGATCGACGCCGCCACGCTGGAACGCATCCTCGAGGAGATCGCGCGCCAGATCCTCGAGCACGGCCCGGAGAGCCTCTCGGGCTGGGGCTGCTCCTCGATCTGCGTGGAGCTCTGCCCCGAGCGCGTCAGCGAGGTCGTCCACGCCGGGGCCTGCCGGGTCGGGGTTCGCCCCGGCGACTCCGCGCGCCTGGGCGGCCTGGCCGGTGCGATCGACCACACCCTGCTCAAGCCCGAGGCCACGGCGGCGGAGGTCGACCGCCTGTGCGACGAAGCCCGCACGCACCGCTTCGCCAGCGTCTGCGTGAATGGCACCTGGGTGCGGCGTTGCGCCGAGATCGTGGCCGGCTCGGGCGTCGCGGTGTGCTGCGTCGTCGGGTTCCCGCTCGGCGCCAACGTGACCGAGGTCAAGGTCTACGAAGCGCGCCGCGCCATCGAGGACGGCGCCTGCGAGATCGACATGGTGCTCAACGTCGGTGCTCTGAAGTCCGGCGACCGCGAGTTCGTGCGGCGCGACATCGCCGCCGTCGCGGAGACCTGCCACAGGCTGGGCGCCAAGCTCAAGGTGATCCTCGAGACCGCGCTGCTCACCGACGCGGAGAAGGTCGCGGCCTGCGAGGCCGCGCGGGCGGCCGGGGCCGATTTCGTGAAGACATCGACCGGCTTCTCAAAAGGTGGCGCCACCATCCAAGATGTTGCATTGATGCGCTCGGTCGTGGGGCCAACGCTGGGGGTCAAGGCCTCGGGCGGCATCCGCGACGCGCGGGATGCCCAGGCGATGCTGGCCGCCGGCGCGACGCGGCTGGGGGCGTCGGCCAGCGTGGCGATCGTCCGCGGGGAGCAGGGCGGCGGGGCCTACTGAGGCGGCGCGCTCAGCGCGCGGCCGGCCAGCCCGCCCCGTCATCGAGCGGCGCCTCGGCGCGGCGGGCCTCGGCCTCGTCGGCCAGGAGCTGGCTCGCGATCAGGAACTCGTCCGGGGCCGGGCCCGTGGCCGGGGCGACCAGCTCGACCTCGCTGGGGGAAGCCCCGACCTCCCCGGCCAGCTGGCAGACGCGCAGCACGTCGAGCACCCGGTCCTCGAGGCGGCGGCCAGCGGGCTCTTGGAACACGAATTCGGCCTCGCCGCGCAGCACGGCCGCGCTGTCGATCCGCGGCAGGTCGGAGGGCCCCACGACCCGCACGCGGGCCGAGCGGGTGCCGAAGCGGCTGCGCGCACGCAGCCCCCAGATGCGGATGCCGTCGTGCGCGCGGACGCGGAACTCGTCGACCTGGATCCCGTTCGTCGAGAGCTCCGGGCGGGGGATCAGGACCAGGGAGACCCGCGCGATGCGCAACTCGCGCAGCCGGTTGCGCCAGTACCCGCTCTCCAGGAGCAGGGGGTGCAGATTCCCTCGATGTTCGACGCCCATCCGGGGGCGGAGCCGCCTCCCCCGGGCGGCCCGAATGCGATTTCCCTGGCGTTTCCCGGCGATTTCCGCCACGCGGAAGCGGCTTCCCACCCGCCCGAGAGGCCCCGGGGGCGCGCCGCTCGCGCTGGGCCTGGGCACCGCGGCGGGTTCCCCCGGTCCGCTCGGGGGCACCGGACCGGCGCCCGGCGTTCGGACGCGCGGGGGGCTGTCCGGGTCCAGCCCGGCGGGGTTCGCGACCCCTCGGATACGGATCCCATGCTTTCCGTCCCCTTCACGCCCCGAGCGCGAGCGCGGTAGGATCCGCCGCCCGCCGGTCGGTCCGACCGCACGGATGCCCCTCCGACCCCCCGACCGCGGCACCGCGCCTCCAGCGCCGGCCCGCGTTGCCGACCTCTCTCCTCACTCCGGGAGCCCCCGCATGCACACGAACGTGGGCTGGCTCGCGCTCGTCCTGGCCGGCACCGCCGGCGCACAGGACGGTGCGGCGCCGGCGCGCGAGACCCTCTTGGTCCGCGCCGAGCACGTGATCGTCGCCCCCGGCCGCGTGCTCGACGCGGCGCAGGTCCTCGTCCGGGATGGACGCATCGTGGCCGTCGGCCAGGACCTCGAGGCGCCCGCCGGAGCGCGCGTGCTCGAAGGCCGCTGGGTGTGCGCCGGCTTCATCGATCCCTGGTCCGCGCTGGGCATGGCAGCAGACGGGCTCGCGGAGCTGAACGCCACCGCGGCGACGCGCTCGATCGACGGCTTCGACCCGTTCAGCCTCGACCACCTGCGGCGCGAAGCGCTGCGCGCCGGCGTCACGAGCGCGCGGGTCCAGCTCGGCGCGCAGGCCCGCATCGGCGGCTTGGGCGCTGTCGTGCGGCTCGTGCCCGGGCTCGGCCGTGACGAGGCCGTCGTCGCGGAGCACAGCAACCTGTGGATGAGCGCGGGCCTGAGCCTGCCGACTGGGATGCAGTTCGTCGAGACGCCCGACGGCTTCCAGATGGTCTCGGGCAACCGTGCACAGGATCCCTTCGACCGCGTCGAGTCCGTCGACCGCATCGTCAGCGCGCTCCAGGCCGGCCGCAACTATCTCATCGCGCAGAACGAGCATCGCCACGAGCTCGAGGACTGGAAGAAGAAGATCGCGGAGAAGGAAGCCGAGCTCGAGAAGGAGTCCAAGAAGGCCAAGAAGGACCGCGAGAAGGCCCAGAAGGACGCCGAGGAGAAGGGCAAGCCGTTCGAGGAGAAGAAGTACAAGGAAGACAAGAAGCCCGCGACCCCCCGCTTCGACGAGGACAACGAGGTCATCGCGCGCGCCGTGGACGGTCGCCTGCCGCTGCTCATCGCGGCCGAGCGCGAGGCGGAGATCCGCGCGCTGCTCGCCGGCACGGCCTCCCATGGCCGGCTGCGCCTGGTGCTCGCGGGTGGCAGCGAAGCCGTGCACCACGCGACCGAGCTGGCCGAGCGCCGCATCCCGGTCCTGGTGTGGCCCGCGCCGCTGGGGCGGGGCCGACCCGACGAGCTCGAAGCCCATGATCTGTCGCTGGCGGGGCGGCTGTCCGGCGCCGGAGTGCGCGTGCTGCTCGGCTCCGGCGGCCGCGACCCGTCCGCGACCCGCGACCTGCCGCTGCTCGCCGGACTGGCGGTGGCCCATGGCCTGCCCAGCGCCAAAGCCTTCGAGGCCCTGACCCTCGGCGCAGCCCGTGCACTCGACGTGGCCGACCGCCTCGGGACGGTCGAGGCCGGCAAGGACGCCGATCTGCTGATCCTCGATGGCCCGCCGCTGGCCTCGACGACGAACGTGCGCTTCACGATCTCCTCGGGCCGCGTCGTCGTGACGCCGGAGAACTAGCCCTTGATCGACATCCTCTTCGCGTTCGCGACGGCGGTCCTGCCCGCCGAAGGGACGCTCGCGATCCGCGCCCGCGCGGTCTGGACCGGCGCGGCCGTCCTGGAGAACGCCGTGGTCGTCGTGGCCGACGGCCGCATCCGCTCGGTGGGAGCCGAGGCGCCGCGCGGCGTCGAGGTCCTGGAGCACCCCGGCGTGCTCACGGCCGGCCTCATCGCGCTGCACGGGCCGGCGGGCGCCGTGGGCGAGACGTCCGACGGGACGCGCCCGGCGCTACCCGAGGCGCGCGTCGGGCTGGCGGTCGACCCGCGTTCGGTCGAGCTCGTCGCGCTGCACGCGGCGGGCATCACGAGCATCCTCGTGACGCCCGACCCGGCCGGCATCACGGCCGGCACGAGCGCGCTGGTGCGCACCGCGGACGGCAGCATCCTGCGCGACCCGGCGCACTTGAGCCTGGTGTTCTCGGCCGAGGGCCTGGCTGGGAACCGCGCGCCCACCAGCCGCTCGGGCGCGCTGGCCATGCTGGACGAGCTGTTCGCGGGCACGCGCGGGCACGTCGCCGACGCCAAGGCCGGGCGCCTGCCGTGCCTGTTCGAGGTGCGCGAGCGCGACGACGTCCAGCGTGCCGTGGCCTTCGCGCGCCAGCGCAAGCTCGCGGGCGCGCTGCACGGCGCCGCGTTGTCCGGCGAGCTCGCCAGCGCCATCCGCGGCTCGGGGCTGGCCGTGATCTCCCCGGTGCTGGGCGTCGGCACGCCGCGTCGCGTCCTCGACGCGGTGGCCCAGCTCGCCAAGGAAGAGGTGCCCTTCGGGTTCGGGCTCGACGCGCCCTGGAATCACCAGGATTCGCTGCGCCTGTCGGCCGTCCTGTGCCTGCGCGCCGGCCTCGACCGAGCGGCCGCGTGGCGCGCGCTGACCGCGAACGCCGCGCGCATCGCGGGGGCCGGGGACCGCGTCGGGCGCATCGAGCGCGGGCTCGACGCCGACCTGGTCCTGTGGAGCGGCGACCCGCTCGATCTCGCGAGTCGCGCCGAGGTCGTGTTCACGCGCGGCGTCGCGCGCACGATCCAGCACGCGGTCCCCGCTCCCGAGGAGGTCCGCCGATGAGCCTGCTCCCCATCGCGTTCCTGGCCCTGGCGGCTCAGGAGACGACCACGCGCGCCTGGACGATCCAGGCCGAGCGCGTCTACACGGGCACCGGCCGCAACCTGGAGCAGGGCTTCGTCGTGGTCAACGGCGGCAAGATCGCGGCCGTGACGCCCGACGTCGGCGGTGACGGCGGACGGCCGCGCGATCAACTGCGCGCCTATGCCGTGACCGCCGGCTTGGTCGACGCCGGGGTGCGCGTGACGAACTGGTTCAGCGTCGAGCAGTCCAGCGAGGTGACGCCCCATCTGCGCGTCGCCGACACGCTCGATCCGTTCGCGCTCGACTGGGACCGACAGGTCAGGAACGGCGTCACGACCGTGCTCGTATCGCCCGTCGACCGCAACGTGATCGGCGGGTTGTCCGTGGTGCTCAAGACCGCCGGCCCGGATTCGATCGCGGAGCGCACGGTCAAGGCCGACGCCGTGCTGCGCGGCTCGATGGGCTCCGACCCCAGCGCCGGCAACCGCCCGGCTTCCGGGCGGCCGGCGACGTTCTACGCGCGCCGCCCGACGACCCGCATGGGCGTCGAGTGGGAGTGGCGCAACGCGTTCTTCACCGCGGCCGAGAACCGCGCCTCGAAGGACCCGGGCACGTCGACGCTCGTCGCCGCCCTGCAGGGCAAGCTGCCGATCTTCGTGCAGGCTTGGGTCACGCAGGACATCCGCACGGCGGTGTTCCTGCGCGAGGAGGTCCAAGCGCGTCCGGAGTTCGCCGGCATGAACACGCCGCGCTTCGTGATCGACGCGGCGGCCGAGGCCTGGAAGGAACCGCAGCTCCTCGTGCGCAGCAAGACGCCCGTCGTCCTGCCGCCCTTCCCGGCCGAGGGCCGCACGCGCGAGGGCGCGCAGATGGCCTGGAACGTGGCCAAGGTGCTCGAGGACGCCGGGGTGCCGTTCGCGCTCTCCAGCCATGGCTCGGGCGAGGTCGACTCGCGCCTCGCGATGCAGGCCGGCTACGCCATGTCGGGCGGCCTCGGCTTCGACAGCGCGCTGGCCGCCGTGACCTCGACGCCGGCCAAGCTGCTCGGCGTCGACCAGCGGGTCGGGACCATCGAGGTCGGCAAGGATGCCGACCTCGTCCTGTGGAGCGGCGAGCCCTTTCAGCCGGGCTCGCGGGTCGTCGCGACGATCGTCGACGGCGTGCTGCGCTACGAAGGCTGGACGGCCGTGCAAGGCGCCGCGCTCACGCGCTGATCCATGAACATCGAATCCCTGAACGTCCGGAGCCGATCGATGACCATCCTTCCGAAGCCCGCGGCCGCTGCCGCGGGCCTGCTCGTCGCCACCGTGTGCCTGGCTCCCGAGGCGTCGGCCGGCGATGGCCGCCTCGTGATCAAGGTCGGCCGCATCGTCACGAACGCCGGGCCGGACATCGAGAACGGCACGATCGTGATCGAGGGTGGCCGCATCCGCAGCGTCGGCAAGGACGCCGAGTCGCGTTGGGACGCGGAAGTGCTCGATCACCCGGAGCTGGTGGCTTTCCCGGGCTGGGTCGAGGCGCACTCCATGCGCGGCATGGACCGCCCGAACGAGAACATCGAGGTCGCTCCGTTCCTCGACGTGCGCGACTCGATCGACCCGATCAGCTTCTACTTCGAGGACTGCCTGCGGCAGGGCGTGCTGGCGATCAACGTGCAGCAGGGCCCGCTGTGCGCCGTCGGCGCGCAGGGTCGCGTCGTCAAGCCGTTCGGCTTGACGATCGAGGAGATGACCCTGCGCCCCGCGTCGGGGATCAAGATCTCGACCACCCGCCCAGGACGCTCGCGCGCCCTGCAGGCCCAGTCCGTGCGGCGCGCGTTCCGCGACCTGCGCACGCACCTCGAGAAGCTCGTCCAGGACAAGAAGGACGGGCGCGACACGGCGCGCCGCGAAGCCCTGTTCCAGGGTCGCGACCCGGACACGGCCGACAACAAGAAGGGCCGGGCGATGGAAGGCTCGGCGCCGTGGAAGGTCAAGGACTTCGAGATCGTCCCGCGCGGACACGTGGACGAGAAGCAGGAGCCGCTCCTGCGCCTGGTCGAGGGCAAGCTGATGGCCTTCGTCTCGTGCGATGGCGCCGTAGCGGTCGTGCAGGCGCTCGAGATCGCCCGCGAGAACGGCTTCCTCGCCAACACGGTCCTGGTGCTGGACGGCGACGCCTGGAAGGCCGCGGACCGCATCGCCGAGGCCGGGGTTCCGGTGGTCCTGTCCCCGCAGCTGCTCTACACGGAGCGCGATCCGATCACCGGCAAGGAGATCGAGACCTTCGTGCCGGGAGTCTTCCGCGAGAAGAAGGTGCGCTTCGCGCTCCAGTCGCTGAACCCGAGCTCGCAGTCGTTGTGGTTCCAGGCCGCGACCTGCGTGGGCTACGGGATCCCGCGCGACGAGGCCATCGCGGCCGCGACCAAGGTGCCCGCCGACATCCTGCGCCTGGGCGACCGGTTGGGCACGATCGAGAAGGGCAAGGACGGCAACATCCTGCTCCTCTCCGGCGACCCGCTGGCCGTCACGACCAACGTCCAGTACGTGGTCCTCGACGGCAACCTGGTCTACGACCGCAGCAAGGACCGCCGCGTGATGCAGATCCTCGAGGGGGTCGAGCAACCGAACGCGGCGCCGATCGGCACCGACGACGCGGAGGACGTCGACCCGCACTCCGGCGAGAAGAAGACCAAGACCCCGAAGAAGGACTGATCGATGAGCTTTGCGCTCCTCCTCGCGCTGGCCGCGATCCATCCTGCGCCCCTGGCCTCGAGCGGCACCGTCGCGCTGCGCGCCGGGACCGTGCACGCCGTGGAGGGCGGCCGCGTCTTCGCGAATGGCGTCGTGCTGGTCCGCGACGGGCGCGTGGTCGCCGTCGGCTCCGACCTCCCGATCCCGCCGGGCGTGCGCGTGGTCGACTACGGTCCGGATGCCGTGATCACCCCGGGCCTGGTGTCGGCCGACAGCAACTACGGCGGGCCGCGGCCCGACGAACGCAGCGCGAATCCGTTCCTGCGCGCGGCCGACAACTTCGACCCCTACCAGTCGTACGTGTTCGCGCTCCAGGAAGGCGTCACGACGACGTACCTCGCGCCGGCGCGCAACCGATTGGTGGCGGGCGTGGGCGCCGTGGTCAAGCTGGCCGGCGAGCGCGACGTCCAGGCGCGCACGCTGCGCGACCCGGCGGCGATCCACGGGTCCCTGGGGCTCGACGCGCGCAGCGCGCCCGGGTACTGGAAGCCGCCCGTGCCGGCGACGGCCGACGTGGGTCTGGGCGTGGTGAAGCCGGAGCTGCCGCGCTCGCTGGCCGGTGCCGTGGTGGCCTTCCGCGAGCTCTTCGCGCTGGCGCAGCGCTCCGAGGCGGCGCCGGCGGCGGACGAGTACGGCGAGGGCGTCGGCGAGGAGCTGCGTGCGCTCATGCAGGCCCGCGTGCCCTGGCGTATCACGGCCGACACGGCACCCGAGATCCGCGCGCTCGTCGAGCTGTTCGCGCGGAACGGCCAGCCGCTCGTGGTCGACGGCGCCAACGAGGCCGCCGAGGTCGTGCGCGAGATCGTCGCGTCCGGCGCGTCCGTGATCGTCGGCGCGCCGCTCACGCCGAACCGGCCCGGCATCGACCGCGGCAAGGGCGAGGACGTGCGTCTGCCGCGCTTCGACGCGGCCTCGCGCCTGGCCGAGGCGGGCGTGCGCTTCGCGATCGCGCCGCCGCGCACGGGCACGGCCTCGGACCTGCGCCTCGCGGCGCAAGTCCTCTCCCGCGGCGGGCTGGACCCGGCGGCCGCGCTGCGGGCCATCACGCTCGCGCCGGCCGAGATCCTGGGCGTGGCCGAGCGCGTCGGCAGCCTGAAGCCGGGCAAGGACGCGGATCTCGCCGTGTTCTCGGGGCACCCGCTCCAAGGTGGCACCGTGCTGGCGACCTGGGTCGGCGGCGAGCTGGTCTACGACGTCGAGGACCTGCTCAAGGCCGGCCTGCACGCGGATGGCGCGGGCTCGGCGCCTGCGCCGCAGAGCGCCGTGGTGATCGTCGTCGACGAGTTGCACGTGGGCGACGGAACCGTGCTCGCGCCGGGCGAGATCCTGGTCGAGGGCGGGCGCATCAAGGCCGTCGGCCGCACGGTCGGTCGCCCGTCCGGGGCGCGCATCGTGCGCGGTGTCGCGGCCATGCCCGGCCTCGTCGACGCGCTGGGGCACCTCGGCCTGGAAGGCTCGCAGAAGGTCCCGGCCACGCGCTTCGACCTGACGCGCATCGTGGAGCGCGGCGACCGCGTCGACCGGCTCGTCGCGAAGTCCGGTGTCACCACGGTCGTGCTGTCCCCGCGGGCCTCCAGCCGCACCGGCGCGCCGATGATGGCCTACAAGCCGGCCGGCGACGACCCGGTCGCCATGGTCGTGGACTCGCCCGCCGCGCTGCGCTTCGGGTGGACGGAGCGCAATCGGCGCGACAGCGGAGCAGCGCTCAAGGATCGCCTCAAGAAGGCCGTGGAGTACGCCAAGCGCTGGGACGACTACGAGGCGAAGCGTGCAGCCTGGACGCCGCCACCGGCCGATGAACCCGCCCAGGCCGACGCCGGGAAGCCGGGCGAAGCCGGCAAGAAGGACGGCGAGGGCGACAAGAAGGATGGCGAAGGCGAGGCCAAGGAGGGCGAGAAGTCCGACAAGGCCGCTCCGAAGAAGAAGAAGGGCGAGGAAGAGCCGCCCAAGCCCGTGACGGGCGCGTGGGAGTCCAAGATCACCCTCCCGCCGTTCCAGGAAGCGCGCATCCGGCTCTACGTCCTGCAGCAGGAGGATGGTTCGGTCGCGGGCTCGCTGCGTTCGTCGTCGCTGTCCGAAGCCCTGATCCAGGTGTCGGGCCGGCGCGACGGGCACAAGCTCGAGCTCTCGGGCGAGGGCACCCGCGGCCGCGTCACGCTGGCCGGGCAGACCAAGGACGGCAAGCTCGAGGCCAAGGTCTCCGTGGCGGGCACGACGGCCGAGGTCTCGTTCGCGCAGACCTCGACGGAGTACGAAGTCGCGCGTCCGTCCGAGCAGCGCAAGTCCAAGGACGAGAAGAAGCCCGAGATCAAGGGCGAGCCCAAGGCACCCAACGTCGACCCCGATCTCGAGCCGCTGCGCCGCGCGATGAAGGGCCAGGCCGCGGTCGTGGTCGAGGTCTCGCGCGAGGACGAGATCCGCGAGTGCGTGGCGGCCTTCGAGGCGGCCGGCATCCGGCCGGTCCTGTATGGCGCGGAGGAGGCCTGGAAGGTGGCCCGCGAGATCCAGGGCCGCGTCGCCGGCGTCATCCCGCTCCACGACGTCGTGCGCGCCACGCCGGAGACCGGGGCACGCAAGCGCAACCGCTACGCGGAGCTGGTCGCCGAGGGCATCCCCGTCGCGTTCCACAGCGCGGCCGAGGAAGGCGCCATGGACCTGCCGCTCATGGCGGCCTACGCAGTGTCACAGGGTCTCTCGCCCGAAGCCGCCTTGCGGGCCCTGACCTCGGACGCCGCGCGCATGTTGGCGATCGACGACCGGGTCGGCCTGCTGCGCGCGGGTCTGGATGCCGACATCCTGCTCTTGGACGGCTCGCCGCTCTCGCCGGCGTCCAGCGTCCAGCGCGTCTGGGTGCTCGGCAAGGAGATCCGCTGAGCGCGATGCTGCTCGCCCTGGCCATCACCGCTCTCCAGGCGGACACGTCGGCGGTTGCCCCGCGAGCGGGCGAGGTCGGAGGACCGGGACTCGCCGTGCTGGCCGCCAAGGCCGTCGGTTGCGGTCCAGGTGGGCACGACGTCGTCGACCGCCCGGTCGTGCTCGTGCGCGACGGGAAGATCGAGTCCTTGGGACCGGCGCGCGAGGTCGCGATCCCCGCCGGCTACGAGGTCGTCGATCACGGGCGGCGCTGGCTCGCGCCCGGATTCGTCGACCTGCATTGCCACATCGCGGGCGGGCCTGGCGGGCTCGGGGACATCAACGACGCGGTGTTCCTCACGAATCCCGAGCTGCGCGCCAAGGCCACCGTGGTGCCGCGCAACCCGTTGCTCCAGCGCGCGGTCGCGGGCGGCGTGACGAGCGTGCTCTACATCCCGGGTTCGGCCACGAACATGGGCGGGCAGGGCGTGCTGCTGAAGACGGGCCTCGCGAAGTACGAGGAGATGGTCATCCGCGACCCCGGCTCCCTCAAGCTGGCGCAGGCCGGCAACCCCGAGCGCTGGACGGTCGGCGTGGGCCGCAGCTTCATGAACTGGAACACGCGCAACACGTTCCAGCGCGGCGTGCGGCACGGCCGGGCCGTCGCCGAGGCCGAGCAACGCGGCGAGCCGGCGCCTTCCAGCCACCAGTGGGAGGTGTTCCCGCCGCTCGTGAAGAAGGAGACGCAGATCTCGACGCACACGCAGCGCTACCAGGTCGTGTTGGCGACGCTGACCATGGTGCGCCAGGAGCTCGGCCTCGACGTCTACATCGACCACGGCGAGTGGTACGGCAGCAAGCTCGCGGCCTTCGCCAACGAGCTGGGCGTCGATGCCATCCTGGGCCCGCGGGCCGTGGACCTGCCATCGCCGATCCTGGACACCGACGGCAAGATCTTGGGCATCGCCGCGGAGTACCAGCGCAACGGTCACACGCGGATCGGCTTCAACACGGACTCGCCCGTGCTGCCCCAGGAGGAACTCTCCGTGCAAGCCGCGGTCGGCGTGCGCTACGGCTTCGACGACGCGCGGCTCGATTCGATCCGCGGGCTGACGATCGTGCCGGCCACCACGGCCGGCATCGCCCATCGCGTGGGCAGCCTCGCGCCCGGCAAGGACGCGGACCTCTTGGTCACGACGGGCGATCCGGTCGATCCGCGCTCGGCGGTCGAGGCGGTTTGGATCGAAGGCCAGCGCGTGTACGACGCCGAGGCGGATCGGAGGCTGTGGTGATGCGTGTGCAGAGGATCCGGGCGTCGACGCTGCTGGCCCTGCTGGCCGCCAGCGCGGTCGTCCCCTGCGCGGCGGCGCAGCGCGGCGGCCCGCCGGCGGCGCCCGTCGGACGTCCCCCCCTGGCGGGCGAGGTCGGCGGGCCGGGCTTGGCGATCCGCGCGAAGAAGGTCCTGGCCGTGCCCGACGAGGGCCAGCAGGTCCACGACAACGCCGTGATCCTGGTGCGCGAGGGGCTCATCGAAGCCGTGGGACCGGCACGCACGACGACGATCCCGGCGGACTACGAGGTCCTCGACGCCTCGGATCGCTGGGTCTGCCCCGGGTTCATCGATCTCCACGCCCACGTCGGGGGCACCTTCGACATCAACGAGATGGTCTATCTCGTGAACCCCGGGCTGCGCGTGTCGTCGTCGGTCGTGCCCTCGAACCCGGCGCTGGAGCGCGGGGTCGCCGCCGGCGTGACGACGATCCTCTTCATCCCGGGCTCGGGCGTGAACGTGGGCGGGCAGGGCGTGCTCATGAAGACGGCCCTCAAGCGCTACGAGGACGCCGTCGTGCGCGACCCCGGCTCGATGAAGCTGGCGCAAGCCGGCAACCCCGAGGGCTGGACCGTCGGCGTCGGGCGCTCGTTCATGAACTGGAACACGCGCTGGATGTTCCGGCGCGGCCTGCTCTACGCCAAGCGCTGGGAGGACCACGAACGCAACGGCGGGCCCCAGCCGCGTCACGAGTTCGACCTCGAGATCTTCCGCTGGCTGGCGCGCAAGGACACGCAGATCTCGACGCACACGCAGATCTTCCAGGTCGTGCTCAGCACGCTGACGATGGTGCGCAAGGAGCTGGGCCTCGACGTCTACATCGACCACGGCGAGATGGCCGGCTACAAGCTGGCGCCGCTGGCGCAGGAGCTGGGCGTCAACGCGATCCTCGGTCCGCGCGTCATCGAGGTGCCCACGCGCCAATTCATCAACTGGACCGGCAGCAACCCCGAGGCGATCCTGGGCATCGCGGCCGAATACCAGAAGGGCGGCCTGAAGCGCATCGGCTTCAACACGGACTCGCCCGTGATCCCGCAGGAGGAGCTGTTCCTGCAGGCCTCGACCGGCGCGCGCTACGGCTTCGACGACTCCAACGTGGACACCGTGCGCGGCCTGACGATCGTGCCGGCGATCACGGCCGGCATCGCCGACAAGGTCGGCAGCATCGAGCCCGGCAAGGAGGCCGACCTCCTGATCCTGACCGGCGACCCGATCGACCCGCGCACGTCCGTCGAGAAGGTCCTGATCGAAGGCCAGCGCGTGTACGACACCGCCAGCATGAAGCGGCGCTACTGATGTCCTTCCGGCGCACGATCTCCGCGGTCGCGACCAGCACCCTCCTTTGGTGCCTGGCGGCGCTCGCGTCGTGCAGCTCGTCGGGCCGCGCTCCCGATCTCGCGCCGCTGCGCCCGGGCGAGGAAGGCCTCGCGATCCGCTGTGGCCGCGTGTTGACCGTCGACGACCACGATCGCGCCTATGGCCCCGGACTGATCCTCTTGAAGCAGGGTCGCATCGCCTACGTGGGACCCGACCGGGACGTGCCGGAAGGCTACCCCGTCGAGGAGCGCCGCGACCTGTGGGCCGCGCCGGGCATGGTCGAGTTGCACGCCCACGTGCACGGCACGATGGGGGACATCAACGACATGGTGTTCCCGGTCAACGCCGACCTGCGCGCCTCCCCGACGTACGTTCCCGGGAACCGCGCGCTGCGGCTGGCCTGCGCCGGCGGCGTCACGACGCTGTTCGGGATCCCCGGCAGCGGCACGTCGATCGGCGGCTTCGGGATCACGTTCAAGTCCAAGGTGCGCGGGGCGACCTACGACGGCTCGGTGGTGCAGGACCCGGGCGGCATGAAGGTCGCGCAGTCGTACAACCCCGAGCGCCGCGCCGGCGACCTGGGCGCCACGCGCGCCGGACTGTCCTGGATCCTGGAGCAGTGGAGCGAGGAGGCGCGCGTCGCCAACCGCGAGGGCCGCGTCGAGCCGCTGCTCGAGAACCTCCAGAAGGTCCACGCGCGCGAGCTGCCGGTCCTGATCCACAGCGCCGGTTCCGACGGTTACCCGGCGGCGGCGCGCATGTGGCACGCGAAGTACGGCACACGCGCCATCCTGTCGCACGGCTGCTTCGACGCGCACCTGACGGCCCCGTGGCTCGTCGCCCAGGGCGTCCCGCTCAACGTGGGCCCGCGCGAGATCGACTTCTTCTCGACGCGCGACGGTGCCATCACCGGGACCGCGGCGCGCTATCTCGAGGCCGGCGCCAAGGACCTGTCGCTGAACACGGACTCGCCGGTCGTGCCCCAGGAGGAGCTCTTCCTCCAGGGCGCGGTGGCCGCACGCTACGGAGCCGACGCCTACACGATGCTGCGCGCGGTGACGATCGCGCCCGCGCGCGTGTTCGGGATCGGTGACCGCGTCGGCAGCCTCGAGGTCGGCAAGGACGCCGACGTGGTCCTGTTCACGGGCGAGCCGCTCGATCCGCGCTCGCGTGTCGAAGTCGTCTTCATCGACGGCCGGGTCGAGTACGACCGCCGTCAGGATGGGCAGTGGTTCTAGGTGCTCCTCTCATGCTGAGACCCCAGACTTTCCTCCTCGGCGCGCTCCTCGCCACCCCGGCCCTGGCCGGCGGGCCGCTCGCCATCCGCGTCGGCCGGGCCGAGACGGTCGGCAAGGGCGTGATCGAGAACGCGGTCATCCTGGTCGAGGACGGCAAGATCGTGACGATCGGCGAGGACCTGCCCGTCGAACGCGGCATCCCGATCCTCGACCGGCCGGACTGGGTCGTGATGCCGGGCTTGGTCTCGTGCTACACGCGCATCGGCCTCGACAGCGAGGGCGGCGAAGACGTGAGCCCCGACGTCAAGGTCACGACCGAGATCTACCCCGGCTCGCGCGACCTGCGCAAGGTCGTCGAGTACGGGGTCACGACCCTGGGCGTCTACCCGGCGGGCAACGGGATCCCGGGTCTCGCGGCGGCGATCCGGCCGCGCGGCGACACGCTGGCCGAACTGCTCCTGCGCGACGAGACCTACCTGAAGATCGTCATGCGCTCGGACGCCCCCTCGAAGAAGCGCGTCCGCGACGCCTTCAAGAAGGCCGACGAGCACGACGAGAAGGTCAAGAAGGCGCGCGAGAAGTGGGAGAAGGACAAGAAGGGCGGCGCCAAGAAGGACGAGAAGCCCGAGGAGAAGAAGATGGCGCAAGGCGAGGGCGATGAACCCTCGGCCGCGGCCACGCAGGACGCGAAGGCCGACGACAAGAAGTCCGACGGCTTCGTGCCGCCCGCGCCCGACGCCAAGTCGCGCGCGTTCGTCGCGCTGCGCCAGGGGCGCCTGAAGGCGCTACCGACCTTCGCCTCCGCGTCGGACTGGCTGCACTGGCTCGACGCCCTGGGCAAGGAGAAGATCGGCTTCGACGTGCGTCTGGTCCTGAACCAGGACAGCGACCTGTTCTACGTCTTCGACAAGAAGACCTACGACCTGGAAGAGGACGGCATCGGCGATCGCAAGGTGCACGCCATCGTGGAGCCGCTCTTGACCTTCACGCCCAACACCCGGCGCGTGCGAAACCTGCCCCAGGAGCTGGCCAAGGCCGGCGCGAAGGTCTGCTTCACGCCGCGCAGCGACGACCTCGCGAACTACAAGGCCTGGCTCGCGCACGTCGGCGAGCTCGTCGGGGCGGGCCTGGCCCGCGACACGGCGCTGCGCGCGCTGACGCTGAACCCGGCCGAGATGCTGGGCGTCGGCGACCGCGTGGGGAGCCTCGAGAAGGGCAAGGACGCGAACATGGTCTTCGTCGATGGCGATCCCTTCCAGCCCGCGACCCGCATCCAGGCCGTCATGCTCGACGGCCGCTTCGTCTTCGGTGAGGTGGACCTGTGATCCGGCTGCAATCCCTGACCCGCCTGGCGCTCGCCGCCGCGTTCGCCGCGCTGCCCCTGCGCGCCCAGGAGGGCGGGCAGGAGGGCTCCACCGGGGGCGGCGAGGAAGCCGCGCAAGCCCCGACGGACGACAGCGACGCGCGCTGGTTCGCGATCCAGGGCGGTGACATCTACACGGGCACCGGCGCGGTGCTGCGTGGCGCCACGCTGCTGGCCAAGAACGGCAGGATCCACGCCATCGGGTACGACCTCGACGTCCCGCCCGAGGCCAAGACGCTCGACGCCCGGGGCTACCGCCTCTATCCCGGCCTCGTGGCGATCTCGTCGCAGGGACTCCTGGGCAACGCCTCGGGCGACTTCCGCGACACGATCGACCCTTTCCACTTCCGGATGGTGCTGGGGCTCGCCACCGGCATCACGACGACCGGCGTCGGTTCCTCGGTGGTCAAGCTCAAGCGCTTCTCGGTCAAGGACGCGGTCATCAACGAGCGCGTCTTCTCGACCTTCGCCTGGAGCAACAACAACCCGCGCGGGAAGAGCGAGCTGCGCGACAAGTTCGCCGCCGCCGCGCGCTACCAGCGCGAGTACCGTGAGTGGCAGCGCAAGGTCAAGGAGCAGAAGGACCTGCCCGAGCCCTCGAAGCGCGGCATCGACAACAACGTGCTGGCCGTGCTGAACGGCGACACGACGGCCAAGTTCTCGACCAACGATCGCGACGAGCTCCTGGGCGTGGCGCGCTTGGCGCAGGAGTACGGCTTCCGCCCCGTGGTCGAGGGCTGCCAGGAGGGTTGGACGATCGCCGACGAGCTGGGACGCGCCGGGGTCCGCGCGGTGGTCACGCCACGCGCGCGCCGCACGAAGGACGAGCGCCAGGTCTTCGACGGCGGCTCCAGCATCGAGAACGCCGCGATCCTGCACCGCGCCGGGGTGCCGGTCGCGATCACCCCCGCCACCGAGGGCGTGGACCTGGGCGGCCTGGTCGGCCGCGACATCATGCACCTGCCGCTCGAGCCGGGGTTCGCCGTGCGCGGCGGCCTGCCCGAGCGCGCCGCCCTCGAGTCGATCACGCTCCAGCCCGCGCGCTACCTGGGCGTCAGCCACCGCGTGGGCAGCCTCGAGGTCGGCAAGGACTGCGACGTGATCGTCACGGACGGCGACGTCCTGCACTACAAGACGTTCGTGCAGTGGGCCGTCGTGGACGGCAAGGTCGTCTACGACAAGGAGAAGGAGCTCTTCTTCGCGCACATCCGCCCGCGCCCCGAAGCCGAAGCGCCGCGCAAGATCGACGCCGGCGAGACGCCGCCGAAGCCCGAGGCAGAGGACGGCGAGGGCGAGGGTGAGAAGAAGGACGACGCAGGCGGCGACGAGCGACGGGGCGACGACGAGCCCAAGTAGACCCGCGCGCCCCCTTCAGCGCCCCAGGAGCGGCGGCAAGGCGGCGGCCAGCGCCGCGGCCGCCCGCGCGTGGCCGGCGGCGTTCCAATGGCCGTCCAGCGGGAAGTGGAGGCGCGGCGCGTCGGCGCCGAAGGCCTCGGCCAGGTCGAGGTGCTCGATGGACGGCTCCTCGGCAGCCAAGCGGGCCAGCCGGCGCGACGTCGAGACGACGACCAGCGGGCGCCCGTCGAGGACCCGCGCCATGCGCCGGTAGAGGTCGCAGACGAGCGCCCACTCCGCGTTCGGATCCCGCGCGGTCGCCTCCAACTCGTGGTCCGAGCGCCGCTTGGCGAGGGCGCGCCACACGTGGCTCACGCGCTCGATCCAGGGGTAGGGGACCGGGACGTTCTCCAGGCGTAGCTCGCCGCTCGCCGCGCGCGTGAACCGCGGCTTGGCCTTGCCGTAGACGCGGTCCGTGGCGCACTCGTGCAGGTCGTTCTCGCAGAACACGACGACGACGCAATCCGGCCGCAGCCGCGGCTCCAGGGTCTCGAGCAGCAGGCACTGCTGGTCGGTCCCGTAGCCCGACACGCCCGCGCCGAGGACCTGCCAGTCGGGGCGCGCGGCAGCCAGCCGCGCGGGGAGGCTCTCCGCGTGCTCGACGCCCCACCCGAACGCGAAGGAGTCGCCGAGCACGAGCACGCGTGGACGCCCCGTCCGCTCGCCGGTCGGCACCGGTTCCCATTCCGGCCCGCGAAAGCCGGCGGAGTGGATCTCCACCGCCACGTCGAACTCGGCACTCACGTGCCGCTCGCGCGTGCCCGGCCGGTAGCGCCAGCCGAGCAGCGCGTCGTGCTCGACGTAGGCCGGGTTCGTCGTCGGCGAGAGTCCAGACGAGCGCAGCCCGCGGTACAGGCCCTCGGCCGCGAGCGGTGCGAGCAGCAGGCCCAGCGCCAGCGCGCCCAGCCTGCGCCGCGCGCGTCGACCCCGGCTGTGCGCGCTCATCGCCATGCTCCGCGGTGCCTCATCGGCGCGTCCGGGCCCCGCGTTGCCAGCGCGCCCGCGCGCCGGTAGGCTAACCTCCGACGAGCATGGGAGTTAGGTTCGGCCCTTCGCGGCCGAGCCGACGCTGCTCGCGCGCCCCCCATGAGCCTGCGCAGCCTGATCCGGATCCTCGGCCCGGGACGGAAGGACAGCCGCAACCTCACGCACGACGAAGCGTACCGCGCCTTCGACCAGATCCTCTCGGGCACGGAGAGCGAGATCCAGGTCGCCACGTTCCTGGTGCTCGTGCGGATGAAGGGGCTGACCGTCGAGGAGCTCATGGGCTTCGCCAAGGCCGCGCGCGCTCACGCCAACCTCCCGTGCCAGGGGATGCCGGACCTGGTGACGATCTGCCCGCCGCACGATGGGCTCGAACGCGGGGCACCGCTGGAGGTCGCGGCGGGTCTCGTCGCAGCCGGGGCCGGAGCGCGCGTGCTGATCCTCTCCGACCGCTGCGTGCCGCCGCGCCGGGGGCTCACGGCTGCCAGCGTGCTCGAGGCGCTGGGCATCGGCATGACCTGGGACCCGCGCGAGGTCGAGTCGTGGGTCGCGAAGGCCCGGTTCGGAGCCTTGGCCGTGTCCGGCATGCTGCCGGCGCTCATGAGCCTGCGGCGCGTGCGCAACGACGTCGTGATCCGCACGCCGCTCGCGACCGTCGAGAAGCTGCTCGCGCCGGCCGGCAGTGCGGTCCTGCTCGGGGCGCAGAACGGACCCGTGCTCGGCACGGCCGTCGAGGTCATCCACGGACTGGGGCACCCGCGCGGCATCGCGATCCAAGGTCCCGAGGGCAGCGTGGTGCCCTCCGTCAAGAAGCGCACGCGCGGGATCGAGCTCGCCGAGCGTCATCTGGTGCCACTCAACGTCGAGCCCGAGGACTTCGGCCTGGAGGCCGAGTGCGAGCCCGAGATCCCCGAGTTCGGCCCGCCGCCCGAGGGGCTCGGAACTGGGGACAACCCCGAGCTCGTGAAGTGCGTGGGCGACGTCACCGACGCCGTCCTGGCCGGCGAGCCCGGACCGGCGCGCAACGCCACGCTGCTGGCTGCCGCGCTGGTGCTCAAGGCGGGCGGCCTGGCCTTCACGCTGGCCGAGGGCGTGGACCGCGCCGCACGCTCGCTCGACGGCGGGGCCGCGCGCGAGACGCTGGCGCACTTGCGCGAGATCGCCCGGTAGGGCGTGCCATGGACCTCTCGTTCCGTCACGACCTGTGGCTGGGGCGGATCGCGCGCTCGCCCGCGACCCTCGGGCGCCTCGAGCGGATCGTCCTGCGACCGGGGCGAGGTCAGCGCAGCGAGCCCGAGCAGGCCGAGGCCTCGGTCGAGCGTGGGCTCCACGGCGACCGCTGGGAGCTCGACCCCGATCGCCGTCCCGGGATGCAGGTCAGCCTGATGAACGTCCACGTGCTGCGCGCGGTCGCCGACGGCGATCCGACGCGCATGGCCGCGGCGGGCGACAACCTGATCGTCGACCTCGACCTGTCCGAGGCCAACCTGCCGGTCGGCTCGCTCCTCACGATCGGCGAGGTGGTGCTCGAGGTCACGCCCGACGCGCACCGTCCCTGCCGCTCGTTCGTCGAGCGTTACGGGGCCTTGGCGGCCAAGCGCGTGGCGCGCGGCACGCGCACCGGCCGCCGCACGCGCGGGGTGCTCGCGCGCGTCGTGGCGCCGGGCACCCTGCGCGTCGGCGCGAGCGTCCACGTGAAGCGGCCCGGCTCCGCGTGTCTGGCCTGAGGCACAACCCCCTGTCGGACCTGCTCGCGCGGCGCTTCGGCCGCGCACGGGGCAGCGGGCCGCTGCGCTACGTGCAGAAGCCCGGGCGACTGCGGCGACACACGCTCGTCGCCCCGCTGCGCTCCGGCGGCGAGAGCTTCCCGGCGATGCTGGCGGCCATTCGGGCCGCGCGGAGCGCGATCCACTTCGAGACGTACATCCTGCGCGACGACCGCGTCGGCTTGGAGTTCCGCGACGCGCTCACGGAGCGCGCGCAAGCCGGGGTGGCGGTGCGACTGCTTTACGACGCGGTCGGATCGCTGGGTCTCCCCGACTCGTTCCTGGCGCCGCTGCGCAAGGCGGGGGGGCGTGTCGCCGTGTTCCACCCGGTCGCGCCCTGGCGGAATCTGGGCGGCCTGCGCAGCCTGAACCAGCGGGATCACAAGAAGATCCTGGTCGTGGACGACCGCGTCGGCTTCACCGGCGGCATCAACGTGGGGCTGGAGTACGTGCCGCTGGAACAGGGCGGCGGAGGCTGGCACGACTGGCACGCCCGGCTCGAGGGTCCGGCGGTGTTCGAGCTGGCCGTTTCCTTCCGCCGCACCTGGATCAAGGCCAGCGGCGAGTGGATCCCGGAGGCTCAGGTGCCGCCCCCCGCGCTCGGACGCAACGTGCTGGGCGTGCAGATCGTCGACAACACCGGCGTGCGCTCGCGCTGGCGCATGCACCGCGCGTACCTGCACGCGATCGGCGCGGCCACCCGCGACATCTCGATCCTGAACGCCTACTTCATCCCCGAGCTGAACTTGCGCCGCGCGTTCCGGCGTGCGGTCGCCCGCGGCGTGTCCGTGCGCATCATCGTGCCGTCCGAGACGGACGTGCAGCCCGTGCGTCACGCCAGCCGCTACCTCTACCGCAGGTTGCTCGCGGCGGGCGTGCGCCTCTTCGAGTGGCCGGCGGGCATGATGCACGCCAAGGCCGGCATCATCGACGGCGTGTGGTCCACGATCGGCAGCTACAACCTCGATCACCGGAGCCTCGTGCACAACCTCGAGGTCGGGCTCGTGTGCGTCGACGAAGGGCTCGCGGCGCGCTTGCAGGGCGAGTTCGAGTCCGATCTCGCGCGCTGTCGCGAGGTCGCGCCCGCCGATCTGGACGCGCTCTCGGCCTGGGAGCGCTTCAAGGACTGGTTCTGGTACCAGCTGCGCTCGCAGCTCTGAGGGGGGCCGGCCTCCGGGCGCTCTGGAGTCCGCGACGGCGGTCAGTAGTTCTTGGCGAACAGCACGCGCCGCGCGCTCTGGCGGCCGCTCTTCACGCACCTCCCGGGCTCCGGCGCCGGGCCCTGGCCCTCGAGCGGGATGCAGCGGATCGTGGCCTTCGTGGCGTCCTTGATGGCCTTCTCGGTCTCGGCCGTGCCATCCCAGTGCGCGTGCACGAACTTGGACCCGTCCCCGGCGAAGACCGCCTGGAACTCTTCCCACGAGTCGACGGAGACGGTGTGCGCGTCCCGGAACGCCTGTGCGCGCCGGAAGAGCTCGCCCTGGAACTCGTCGAGCACCCTGCCGATCGCGACGCCCAGGTCCTGCATCGCGAGCTTCTCCTTCAGGGGCTTGCCCGCGGCATCGAGCGCAGCGATGCGGCGCTTGAGCATGACGCTCGACCCTTGGAGGTCGCGCGGGCCGATCTCGACCCGCACCGGCACCCCCTTGCGCTCCCACTCGTAGTACTTGTCGCCGGGGCGCAGGTTGTCGCGGTCGTCGACCTTCACGGCGAGACCATCCGAGCGCAGGTCCTTCGCGATGCGGTGCGCGGCCTCGCACACGGCGACCTTCTCCGTATCGCTCTTCCAGATCGGGACGATCACGACGTGGATCGGGGCGAGCTTGGGGGGCAGCACGAGTCCCTCGTCGTCCGAGTGGGTCATGACCAGCGCGCCGACGAGCCGCGTGGACACGCCCCAGGACGTCTGCCAGACGTGCTCGCGCGCGCCCGTCTCGCTTTGGAACGTGACGTCGAAGGCTTTCCCGAAGTTCTGGCCGAGGTCGTGGCTCGTGCCGGCCTGCAGCGCCTTGCCATCCTGCATCAGGGCCTCGATGCAGCGCGTCTCGACCGCACCGGCGAAACGCTCGTTCTCGGTCTTGACGCCCTGGATCACGGGCATCGCCATGACCTCGTGCGCGAAGTCGCGGTAGACGTCCAGCATGCGCTGGACCTCCTCGCGGGCCTCGGCGTGGCTGGCGTGCGCCGTATGCCCTTCCTGCCACAGGAACTCACCCGTGCGCAGGAACAATCGCGTGCGCAGCTCCCAGCGCATCACGTTGGCCCACTGGTTGATGAGCAGCGGGAGGTCGCGATAGCTGTCGATCCACTTCGCGAAGAAGTGCCCGATGATCGTCTCGCTCGTCGGGCGCACGACGTAGGGCTCCTCGAGCTCGTTCTTGACGACGAGCTGGCCGTCCTTGGCGCGCAGGCCGGAGTGCGTCACGACCGCGCACTCCATGGCGAAGCCCTCGACGTGCTGGGCCTCCTTGGCCAGGAACGACAGCGGGATCAAGAGCGGGAAGTACGCGTTCTGGTGGCCCGTCTCCTTGAAGCGCCGATCCAGGTCGGCCTGCATCTTCTCCCAGATCGCGTAGCCGTGCGGCTTGATCACCATGCACCCGCGCACGACCTCGGCCGGCTCGGCCAGGCCGCCCTCGCGCACGACGTCCTGGTACCACTGGGCGTAGTCCTTCGAGCGGGGGGTGATGCGCGCTTCGGCCATGGGATCTCTCGCTGGATGACGTGAGGGGCGGGAAGGGTACGGTCCCGGCGCGAGACGGACCACCCGGCGCTCGCCGCGGCCCTCGGAAACGGCAGGAGCCGGGTCACCCCGGCTCCTGCGCGCGGCTAGAGCCTCCGCCCGCGGGGCGGAGGTGTCGGCCGGTCGGATCAGTCGTGGAACACGGACTGCGAGACGAGCTCGCCGTTCGTCTGCGTGCCGCTCACGAAGGGCAGCTCGCCCGTCGCGCCGTGCAGTTCCTCGAAGAGCGCCGACAGGATCGCCGGATCCTGGACCGAGTCCGCGGAGGAGTAGGCCAGGTTGCCATTCATACGGAACCAGCCCGTCTCGGTGCCCAGGATGCTCTCCAGGGGGTTGTGGTTCGTCGAGAGCAGGAAGCTCTGCGTGAACGCGCCGCTGATGCGGTCCAGGTCGACCTTCTTCCAGCAGCGGAAGTCGTACTGGGCCGAGAACACTTCCTCGTTGTCGTTGTAGATCAGGAAGTCGACGACCGCCGTGAAGCGCGCCGCGCCCGTCAGGTTGATCAGGACGAGCTTGCTCTGGGCTCCGGAGCCGAGCGACATCGCCTGGTCTTGCTGGCCGAAGAAGCGCGGGACCAGGATGCGGTCCGGAGCGGCTTCGTACTCGACGCCGTCCAGGTTGCGCAGGCCGTCAGAGTTGACGTCCGTGTTCGCGCCCTGGGCGCCGACCGCCTTGAAGACGTAGGGGTTCACGTCGACCGCGCTGCCCACGGCCGAGTCGATCTGGCCGATGCCGATGAGCCAGTTCCACGAGATCGCCGCGCCCGTGATCGGGCTCTTGGCGAACACGTAGACGTAGCCCTCGCGCTGGTTCGGGTTGTCGAGGCGAGCGAGCACCGACAGGGTGTCGTTCGGCGTGAGGCGACGGGTCCGGTTGAACTCCAGGCAGTCGTACTTCTGGATGTAGACGAACTCGACGTCGACCGTGCCGGCGAAGAGCTGGCCGACCTGGGCGAAGTCCGCGTTCGTGTTCGTGACCGTGATGATCGTGTCCGAACCGCGGTTGCTGTCGAAGCAGGGGTAGAGGAGCAGCGAGCCCGCCTCGGGCGCGCCGGCGCCGGCGAAGGCGCTGAGGGACAGGCCGCTGATCGCGGCGGCCGCGAGGGCCATCTTGGGGAGGAGCTTCATGGTGCAGGTCTGCGTGGGGAGGCTTCCGATGGGTTGCCCACCGGTGGGGAGGTCTGTCTGGACGAGTGCGGGCCAGGCCAAGGTGGCCGAGCCCCTACGATGTTGCATTGTCTTCCGGATGGGCGGCATCGGCAAGGACTTACTGCGGCCAATGGGTCGAAGGTGGTAACTCGACATCCTTATGGTGGCCTCATGCCTGTCGCCGCATGCCGCCCACGCGTCCCGCCGAGCACCGCGAAGGCAACCGATGGCCAAGGGATCGCGGTCCGCGCCACGCGTGCGAGGCCCGCGACGAAAACGGCAGGAGCCGGGTCACCCCGGCTCCTGCGCGCGGCTTCCGCTGCCGCCCGAGGGTGGCAGCGTCAGGCCCGTCGGATCAGTCGTGGAAGACGGACTGCGAGACGAGCTCGCCGTTCGCCTGGGTGCCGCTCACGAAGGGCAGCTCGCCCGTCGCGCCCAGCAGGTTCTCGAAGAGCGCCGACAGGATCGCCGGGTCGATGACCGAGTCCGCCGAGGAGTAGGCCAGGTTGCCGTTCATGCGGAACCAGCCCGTTTCGACGCCCAGGATCTGCTCCAGGAGGTTGTGGTTCGTCGTCTGCAGGAAGGTGTTCGTGAACGCGCCGCTGACGCGGTCCAGGTCGACCTTCTTCCAGCAGCGGAAGTCGTACTGGGCCGAGAACACTTCCTCGTTGTCGTTGTAGATCAGGAAGTCGACGACCGCCGTGAAGCGCGCCGCGCCCGTCAGGTTGATCAGGACCAGCTCGCTGCGAGCCGGGCCCTGGCCGAAGAAGCGCGGGACCATGATGCGGTCCGGAGCGGCTTCGTACTCGACGCCGTTCAGGTTGCGCAGGCCGTCAGAGTTGACGTCCGTGTTCGCGCCCTGGGCGCCGACCGCCTTGAAGACGTAGGGGTTCACGTCGACCGCGCTGCCCACGGCCGAGTCGACCTGGCCGATGCCGATGAGCCAGTTCCACGAGATCGCCGCGCCCGTCGTCGGGCTCTTGGCGAACACGTAGACGTAGCCCTCGCGCTGGTTCGGGTTGTCGAGGCGAGCGAGCACCGACAGGGTGTCGTTCGGCGTGAGGCGACGGGTCCGGTTGAACTCCTGGCAGTCGTGCTTGTTGATGTAGACGAACTCCACGTCGACCGTGCCAGCGAAGAGCTGACCGACCTGGGCGAAGTCCGCGTTCGTGTTCGTGACCGTGATGATCGTGTCCGAACCGCGGTTGCTGTCGAAGCAGGGGTAGAGGAGCAGCGAGCCCGCCTCGGGCGCGCCGGCGCCGGCGAAGGCGCTGAGGGACATGCCGCTGATCGCGGCGGCCGCGAGGGCCATCTTGGGGAGGAACTTCATGTTGCGAGTCCTGGAGGGAACGTTCCCGGCTCGGACCCCGCCGGGGGGGGAGGTTTCAGGGATCTCTGAACAAACCGAGCACCAGTGCCGGCTTGCAGCGAAGTCGCATCAGACTGAGCGCACCGCACCCTCCGCGGGGGGTAAACCTCGCGGACGCTCCCCACTTCACGGACGATGCCACCATGGTGGTGGGTCGTCCGCGTCCCGGGGGATGCGGCACACGGAAAACTACACCGCCGAACGCGCTCGGTCAGAAATCACCTAGTTTTCATGCATGATCCAATGAAACGACCATCATCATGCATCGAATGAAGGAAGCCGCATCGGTGCACCGAGGTTCGCGATCCGGTCCGCACTCGGCGTGCCACCGCGGGTCGGCCTCCCGCCCGCGCGGCACGCGTTGCTCCGCCTCCGGATCCGCTCAGGCTTTCCGGCCGTCCTGCCGAATCCTCCGGCGTCTCCTCGGTCCGCCGCCGCGGGCTTAGACTCCGCCGCACGCGGCGCGGTCCCCACCCGGCCGGCGCGCGAGGCCCCGCGAGACGACCCGTCCCCTCCCATGACCACGACCCAAGCCCCCGCGATCCGCCCCGACATGACGATGGGGGAGATCCTGACGATCGCACCCGCGGCCCACCGCGCGCTGTTCCAGCGCTACCACGTGGGCGGGTGCAACGCCTGCGGGTACCAGCCGACGGACACGCTGGCGCGGGTCTGCAAGGACCACAACCTGCTCGACGTCGCCGAGGTCATCCGCACGATCCTCACCGCCCAGGAGATGGAGTCCGAGCGCCAGGTCGATGCGACCACCGTGCGGGCCTGGCTGGCCGCCGGGGAGCCCGTGCGCCTGATCGACGTCCGGATGCCCGAGGAGGCCGCCGCCGCCCCCTTCCCGGCCGCGGAGCCGCTCGACTACGAGGACTCGGGCAAGTACATGGGCCTGCCCAAGGAAACCCGGCTCGTGTTCGCCTGCTCGAACGGCGAGCGCAGCCTCGACGTGGCGGCCTACTTCGCCGGCCACGGCTTCGCCAGCGCCCTCGCGCTCCGGGGCGGGATCGCCGCCTGGACCGGGGCGGGAGGGGGCGCGTGAGGAAGTCTTCAGAATCCCCGTGGACACCCTCGTGGTCCCGGGTAGAGTCACGAAACACTGGGGGGGAACCTGCCATCCCCCCCGGAGTCCGGGCGCCGCAAGGCGACCGGTGCTGCGAGGCCCCCTCGCAGCGCCTGGAGGTCACCCCTGCCAAGACCTCCAGGCCGCTGGGTGCAGGTTCTGCCACCTGACATCTGGCCGTCGGCTGATGCGAATCAGCAAGACCCGCGCGGAGTCGTCCTCCCCCAAGGAGGACGACTCCCTTTCTTTTCGGGACGGTCCGTGGGCGGAGCTGCACCCAGGCCCCGCAGCGCCCCGCGCTGTGCCGCGGCCCTCGGCCGGCCGGGGCCGAGACAGCACCGCGAGCGCGCCCGGGATCAGCGGCCCTCGAGCTCGACGATCGCGTGGCGCGCGTCGACGAGCACCGTGCGGGCGTGGCCGGCCTGGACCAGCGTGATCGCCGCATCGCTCGAGGGCCGGCCCAGGGCATCGAAGCCGAGGCGCGGGCCGTGTTCGACGCGCACGGTCGCGATCCGCACGTCCTCGAAGACCGCGTCGGCCGGGTAGCGGCGCACGCACGCCGGTGCGTCCGTGCTGCCCGCCGCCACGACGTGGTAGCCGCCGTCGTCCGCGTGGAAGTGGACCTCGTGCGGCGTGCGCGTCAGGGAAGCGCGCACCTGGGCGTCGCGCAGGTCCTGGACGAGCAGCTCGGCCGCGTTCTGGAGCGTCACCTCGCTGCGTCCGAACCAGGCGCGGATCGCCACGGTCGAGACGACGACCACGAGCACGAGCACGGCCGCGAGCTCGGGCAGCGTGAACCCGCGCCCGCGGGGCTGGGACGGAACCGACGACATCCTCGAGGATCTTCGGTCAGTCGCAGGGGCGGACTCGACCGTCACAGGTCAACGTAGCGCGGCGCCGCCGGGAACGCACGCCCGGGCAGGTTCGCGCGGATCTCGCCGCTGGCCGGGCGGTAGATCCAGCCCGTGCGTCCGTCGCCCGTCGCGGGCCAGGGCTCGTCCGCGCGCAGGAACCGCACGCTGGCGAGCCCGTTCACCGGGTTGGCGGGGACGCCGCCCACGCGGTACGGCCCACGCGTCGCGCTGCCCGTCGCCCGCGCCTCGGCCGCGTCGAGCACGGCGCCACCCGCGTCCGTGGGCAGCGCGAGCTGGTCGTCGAGCAGCGCCGGGTCGCCGCGACCGTCGCGCCCCTGACCCGGCCAGACGCCGTGGTCGGCGCGGAAGTCGGCCAGCACCGCCCGGATCTCCGCCAGGGTCAGGCTGAGCTCCAGGTAGCGCCGCTCCGCGAGCGCGCTCGTGCGCCGCGGACCCGGCAGCGGCAGCGCGATCGCGAACACCACGAGCGCGGCGACCAGCGAGTAGAGCGTGATCTGGACCCAGACCTGCGCGCGGTCCTGGCCGGCGCGCGCGGACGGGTACGGCGGGCGTGGGGATTCGAGCGCGGGGGCCACGGGAACGGTCCGATCTCATCGGCCGCCCGCCCGCCGCGGCTGGAGCCCATCGGGCATCGTCCACAGACCGCGCCGCGCCGGGCCGGGGTGGGGGCCTCGAGGCTAAGCTCGCCGCGTGGCCGTGCTCCCGACCCGCGCCGCCAAGGACGCTTTCCTGCAAGCCCTCGAGCTCGCCGCGGACGAGCGCGCGGCGTTCCTCGACGAGCTCGCGCGACGCGACGCGAGGCTTGCGGCCGAGGTCCAGGGCCTGCTCGCCGCGCACGAGGGCCGCTCGGCGGAGGCCTTGGATGGCGCCGGCCAGGCCTTCCAGTCCATCCTGCGCTCGCGCTCGCGTGCCGCCGGCGCGCGCCTCGGCGACTACGAGCTCGTCGAGGAGGTCGGGGAGGGCGCCTTCGGCTGCGTGTGGCGCGCGCGTCAGGTGTCCCTGGACCGCTTCGTGGCGCTCAAGCTCTTGCGCTTCGGACCGCTCTCGGGCTCGCGCGAGCACGAGCGCCTGCGCGCCGAGGCCGAGTCCGTCGCGCGCCTGGACCACCCGCACATCGTCCCGATCCACGAGGTCGGCGAGGTCGACGGCCACGCCTACCTCAGCATGAAGTGGATCGAGGGCGGCGCGCTGGCCGCGCGCCTCGGCACGCCGTGGGCGCCGCGGCGCGCCGCGCTGCTCATGGTCGACGTCGCGCGCGCCATGCACCACGCGCACCAGCGCGGGCTCTTGCACCGCGACCTCAAGCCCTCGAACGTGCTGCTCGACGCCGCCGGCGCGCCGCACGTGGCCGACTTCGGCATCGCCAAGCGTCTGGACGGCGTGCCGGGCGAGCGCGCGTCGGGCGCGCTGATCGGCACGCCGGCCTACATGGCGCCCGAGCAGGCCGACGGCGGGGAGCTGACGGTGGCGACCGACGTGTGGGCGCTGGGCTGCGTCCTGTACGAGCTGCTCGCGGGGCGCAGCGCCTTCGGCAGGGGCTCGGTGAGCGAGACCCTGCAGCGCGTGCGGCACGCGGAGCCCGCGCCGCTCTGTGAGCTGGTCCCGGGCGTGCCCAAGGACCTCGAGACGATCGTCGCGGTCTGCCTGCGCAAGGAGGCCGCGCGCCGCTACGCCTCGGCCAGCGCGCTGGCCGACGACCTGGAGCGCTGGCTCGAGCACGAGCCGATCGCCGCGCGCCGCACGGGCGCGTTCGAGCGCCTGCAGCTCTTCTGCCGCCGCTCCCCGCTGCTCGCGACGCTGATCGGGATCGTCTCGGCGTTGATCGTCCTGCTGGCGGTGGTGGCGACGTGGTCGAGCGTCGAGCTGGGCGCGCGCCTGCGCGGTCAGTACTTGGGGCAGGCGCGCGCCACGCGCCTGTCCGGCGAGGCCGGAGCGCGCGCCGAGGCGCTGGAGCTCCTGGCGCGGGCCGCGGCCATCCGGCGCGGTGACGACCTGCGTGACGAGACGATCGCCAGCCTCGCGCTGAGCGACGTGGTGCGCGAGCGCACGCTGCCGCGACCGGCGGGAGGGGACACCCGCATCTGGAGCGACCACGCGATGCGCCGCGTCGTCGTGGCCGACGGGACGTCGCTCCTGCTCCTGGACGCGGCGAGCGGCGCGCGACTGGCCGAGCTCGACGCCGGCCACGAGTCCAACCACGTGCGCTGGTCGCCGGACGATCGCTGGCTCTTGGACAAGGGCTGGCGGCGCGAGGCGGGCCCGCCGCGCGAGCGCTTCGTCGTTTGGAATGGGGCGGCCCACGCGCAGCACCTGGTGCGCGAGGAGGGGATTCGCGGACGCTCCGTGGACTTCGATGCGGGCGGCACGCGCCTGGCTTACTTCAGCGCGTCTGGCGACCTCGTCGTGGTGGACCTGGCTTCGGGGGCGGAGGCCTGGCGTCGGCCCCTGAGCGTGGCCTGCAACGTGCTGAGCTTCGATCCCAGCGGGCAGCGGCTCGCGCTGTGCATCGACGGCGAGCCCGACAGCGTGCAGTTCCGCGACGCGCGCGACGGAGCCCTCGTCGACGAGCTCGTGCTCGATTCCCAGCCCTACCACCTGACGTGGATCGGCACAGAAGGCGATTTCGCGCTGGGCACGGGCGACGGCCGCGTGCGCGTGCACGCAGCGGGCCAGGCGCTGCCGCGGCTCGTGCTGAGCGGCCATGCGGCCGAGGTCGTCGACGCGCTGGCCGCTCCGGGTCGCGGGCTGCTCGCGACGTACTCCTGGGACGAGACCTCGCGGCTCTGGGACCTGCTCACGGGACACCAGATCGCGAGCCTCTCCGCGCGCGTCCTGGGCTTCGACCCAGACGGCACGCGCCTCGCGACGGCGGACGCGCGCTCCTGGAGCCTGTGGCGGATCGAGCACGGGCTCGCGCAGCGTGCGGTGCGCGCGCACAGCGGCAAGTCGCCGATCGCCGTCGCGCTCGCGCCGGATGGGCGCACGGTGGCCAGCGCGGGGCCCGACGGCGTCTGCGTGTGGGACTCGACCACGCCCGCGCCGCCGCGCCAGGTGGTCCGCGCCGACGTGCACGGCGTGGCCTTCGTGGATGGCGGACGCACGCTGGTCTTCGGCGGTCCGGAGGGGTTGTGGGCCCTCGACCTGGGCGGCGCGTCGGGCCCGCGTCGCGTGCGCCCGGAGCCGCTCGTCGACCTGGCCGTGTCCGCCGACGGGGCGTTCGTGGCGGCTGTTTCGCGCGAGACTGGGCGCGTGTTCGACGCGCGCACGTTCGAGCTCGCGCGCACGCTGTCCGGCCGCGGGGGCCTGGAGTACGTCTCGATCGCCGCCGGAGGAGCGCGCGTCGCGGCTGGCAACTGGCGCGGTTCCGGCGTGCACGTCTGGGACGCGCGCGAGGGCGGTCCGGCGCGCGAGCTCCTCGCTGGCCAGCCCAACGTGACCGCCGCGCTCTCGCCCGACGGGGCGCTGCTCGCGACCGCCAGCAGCGCGTGCTTCGAGCTCGTGCGCCTCGCGGACGGCGCCAGCCTGATCCAGATCGAGCGGCAGCGCGCCTTCGGCGTCGTGCCGGGGCCGGTGGCCTGGAGCCCCGACGGTCGCCGGGTGGCTTTCGGCCTCTCCAGCCAGGTCGTGCGCGTGCTCGATGCCCACACGCTCACGACCTTCGGCGACCTGACCTCGCCGCTCGCCGCCGCGCTCGTGGCGCTGTCGTTCGCGGCCGACGGCTCGCGCCTGGCCGCCGCGTCGTCCGTGAACCTGGTGCAGGTCTGGGACCTCGCGGCGATCGAGCGCGAGCTGGACCGCCGCGACTAGCCGCGCCGTCCGGTCGGGAGCAGCATCGGCACGCGGCGCTGGTAGTCGCGGTAGTCCTCGCCGTGCTCGGCGACCAGCGAGCGCTCCTCGATCTGGATGCCGACCAGGATGTAGCCGGTGCACATCACGGCGAAGAACAGGTGGCCGAAGCTCATGACCGGCGTGGCCCAGAAGGCCAGCAGGAAGCCCAGCATGAGCGGGTGCCGCACGTGGCGGTACAGCGAGCGCTCGCGGAAGGCCGGGCCGGCGTGCGGCAGGCCCAGGAAGTGCCGCACGGTCTGGCGCAGCCCGAACAGCTCGAAGTGGTCGATCAGGAAGCTCGACAGCAGCACCATCCCCCAGCCCAGGAACGACACGCCGCGCAGGAACAGCGCCGCGGGCCCGTCGATGGACCACAGCTCGCCCGGGATGTGCCGCCATTGCCAGTACATGGGCACCAGGATCGCGCAGGTGGCGATCACGAACGTCGAACGCTCCAGGTGACGCGGCACGACGCGCGTCCACCAGCTCTTGAAGCCGCGCCGCGCCATGATCGTGTGCTGCACGGCGAACAAGGCCAGGAAGCCGCCGTTCACCAGCAGCGCCTCGACGAGCGGCGCGCTGTGCCCGCCGTCGACGGTGGCGGGCACGAAGAGGCCGCTCACGAAGCCGATCGCGTAGAGGAACGTGCCGAGGAAGAGCAGGTAGGCGCACGAGCCGTAGGCGAGGCTCGCGACGCGGCTTGCGAGCGACGCCGGCGCCTGCGCCCCGGCGCCGGACGCGCGCTGCGCGCCGGCCGCCGCGGACGAGGCGGCGGGGGCCGCGTGGGAGGTGCTGGGCGGGGTCATGGGGATCTCCGGGAGGGGTGGGTCGCGCCGGCCCGCAGAGGTTCGGGCTCGGCCATCCCCCGTGGCGCTCCGCGGCCGCGCGGGCTGCCACGGATTCGCCCACGGGGACGCGCCCCGCGCCGCCGGCCACGTGCTCGCGGCGCCCAGCGAGCGGACCGGACGCTCGCCGGGCGCCGCGCTGGTCGCAGAACGGTCGGGCGCCGCGCCGGCCAAGTGCGCCGCGGGCCAGCCCGCTACTCGACGCCCAGGAGCTGGACGATCCGCGCCCGCCCGTAGGCCCACTCGCGCGCCGCCGTGCGCTCCGAGACACCCAGCGCCTCGGCGACCTGCGCCACCTCGAGCCCCGCGAACAGGCGCAGTCGCGCGACCTCGGCCGCGCGCTCGTCGTCCTTCTCCAGCGCATCGAGCGCGTCCGAGATCTCCAACGCTCGCTCGGGATCCTCGTCCGCCGCGAGGTCGACGCCGGTCAGCGTCAGCCGCGCCCGGTCGCCCCCGCGCTTGTCCGCCAGCACGCGCCGCGCATGGTCCGTCAGCACGCGCTGCATCGCGCGCGCGGCCGCCCCGAAGAAGTGCCGCCGCGTCTCGAAGCGCGGCGCGGCGTCACCGGCGAGGCGCAGCCAGGCCTCGTTGACGAGCGCCGTGGCCTGGAGCGTGTGCCCCAAGCGTTCGTGCCCCATCTGCGCGGCTGCGAGCTGGCGCAGCTCGTCGTAGACGAGCTCGAAGACGGCGCGCCACGCGTCGGGCCGCGAGCCGGCGTCCTGGAGGAGGCGGGTCAGGGAGTCGGTCATGCCGCTCCGCCCAGGATACGGGCCGGAGTCGCGCGCGCGTCAACGCGGAATCGCCGCTCCCGCTGCCGGTGGGCGCGGCAACGCGGCTGCCTCGAGGCGCAGGAACCGGATCGCGCCGACGGCATCGTCCTCGTACACGACGCCGACTCCGCCGCCGTCGAGCTCGACGAGCCCCGAGTAGGCGAACGACCCGGCGACGATCTCGACGCGCGCTGGCCAGGTCGCTCCGCCGTCAGCACTCGCCCACACCGTGCCGCGCTCGCGTCGCGATTCGGAGCGTGGCCCACAGCGCAGGAGCAGCCCGCTCGCCGCGTGCCGGAGCAACGCACCCATGCAACGCGGCTCGACGAGCTCGTCGACGTCGCGCACCGCGCTCCAGGTGTCCCCGCCGTCGTGGCTCTCCGCGAGCTTGCGCCGCTTGGCTCCGGCCATGCCGCGCGCATCGAGCAGGACGGACCCGTCGTCGCGCTCGGCGAACTGCACCTCGTTCGGGCGGTGGAGCTCGCCACCTGGCGCGATCTGGCCCATCCGCCACGTCGCACCGCCGTCGTCCGAGAGCGCCGCGTAGACCTCCCACGCGCCGAACGGCCCCTGGTTCATCGGCACGAGCACGCGCCCCGCGTGCACCCCGCGCGCGAGCTCGATCCCGATGCCCGGACCCGACGCGACGCTGGTCGCCTCGGCGCGCTTGACCGAGCGCGTGATCTCGCGCGGCGCGGACCACGTGCGGCCGTCGTCGTCGCTGTGCTGGAGGAACGTGCGGCAGACGCGCGGTCCCTCGAAGCCCGGCTCGGCCGCGTGCTCGTCGAAGCCCTGCGCGTAGCGCTGGTGGACGAGCAGGACACGGCCGGAGCGCAGCGCCACCGCGCACGGGTTGCTCAGGCAATCACGTCCAGCCGCAGCCACGACCTGCACCGGCTGCCACGTGGCGCCATCGTCGAGGCTGCGGCGCAGCACGAGATCGTTCTCGGCATGGTCGTGCGCGCGCTGGCGGCCCTCGGCGAACGCGAGCAGCACGCCGCGGGCCGTGCGCGCGATCGCCGGGATGCGGTAGTTGGGGTAGCCGTCGACGCCGTGCTGGAAGAGGACGAGCTCGCGCTGCGGCGCAGCCTGTTCCGCGGCTGAGCCGGCGGTCGCGGATCCCGCCCCACGAGCCGCGTCGCGCCCGGGCCCAGCGGGGGACGAGCAAGCGACGGTGAGGAGCACGAGGAAGAGCGCGCGCATGGCCATGCGGGGGAGAGTACGCCAGAGTGACCGATGGGGGAGCCGCGCACGCGTCCCGTGCTCGCGGGGGAGGACTCCGTCGTCAGCCTCACGACGCTGCGCTGGGCGGCACGCTATCCTGCTGGCTCCCGAGCGCCGCGCGTCGGGGGGGGACGGCGCCCGTAGCTCAGCTGGATAGAGCGGCGGTTTCCTAAACCGCAGGTCGTGGGTTCGAATCCCGCCGGGCGCACCAACACAACCTCCGGGATCGCGCCACCCGCGACACCGACCCTGAGAGTGCGGCGCGGCTCAAGCACCCCTGGAGCAGGTCGGCCGGCTGCTCCGCGAAGGCGTAG
>JAEUHZ010000084.1 GCA_016795205.1 Planctomycetota bacterium
TACCACCGTCAACGCGTGAACAGGTGGTCGCTCTCCGCCGACCAGGCGCTGAAGCGGTAGAGCGGCACGAGCCGCAGCAGCTCCTCGACCAAGAGCCCCGGGACCTCCGGCGCGAACAGCGCCGCGCGTGCGCCCGGCGGCGCCGGCCAGCGGCGCTCCACCGTCAGGAGGTGCTCGGCCGGCTTGTAGTACTTGAGGAACTCCTCGAGCTGCTCCGGGATCAGGCTCCCGCAGCGCCACTCGCCCTTCCAGTCGTGGAGGCGCAGGCGGAAGCCGTCCAGCTCGTTGAGCCGCGCCTTCCAGCCGTCGGTCCCCTCGCGCTTCACGCGCGATGCCAGGTTCTGCCCATCGAACCAGGCATCGGCGTGGATGCGCAGCGAGACCTCCAGCGCGTCGTGCTCGATCGCGCAGCACAGGTAGGCGTTGCGGTAGGCCGCGTCGAGATCCTTGGCGAGGTCCGCGCCCAGCACGCCCTTGAGCCGCCGCTTCTCGGCCTTGCCGCGCGAGGCGTAGCACCACAGGCGCTTGACCTGGTTGTGGTTGAAGCTCGAGGGCGTGTGCAGGCTGGAGCGCACCTCGAGCTGGAGGCCGGCGGCCTCGGCCCGCGCGGCGAAGACCTTGCCGAGCGACAGGAGCTTGCGGCGCGTGGCGAGCCGCCGGTCGTCGTACTGCCGATCGCGGTTCAATCCCGGGGCGAGCGCGTGGAAATCGGCCTCCTCGAACGGCCGCAACTCGGCCTTCGCCACGGGGTCGCGCTCGGCCGGATCGGTCGCCGCCATCCGCGACTGCATGCCATGCCCGGGAGCTTCTTTCCAGCGTGCGCCCGAGGACGGCCGGATCGGGTGTGCAACTCCCGCGCCGGCTGCCGATAGGATGCGATTGCGGGCCCCATCCCCGCCCCACCGCCCGGCATGCCCGAAGCGCAGTTCGCCCACTTCCGGTTCGACCCCGTCGCGCACAAGCTCGGGGAGGGCCCGTTGTCGGAGGTCTACAAGGCCCGGGACACCGTGCTGGACCGGACCGTGGCGCTGAAGATCCTGCGCAACAACGCCGAGATCGACCCCAAGGCCGACAAGCGCTTCGAGCGCGAGGCGCGGCACGCCAGCCGCATCTCGCACCCCAACATCACCACGGTCTACGAGTACGGGAAGGCCGACAACACCCCCTACATCGCGATGGAGTTCCTCGAGGGCCGGACCCTCGACAAGCTCCTGAAGCAGCAGAGCCTGGGGTACGAAGAGGGCCTGCGCGTCGCCGTGCAGGTGGCCGACGCGCTCAAGGAGCTGCACCACGACGGGCTGATCCACCGCGACCTGAAGCCGGCCAACGTCATGGTCCTGCCGGACGGGACCGCCAAGCTGCTCGACTTCGGCATCGTGCGCGCCAAGAACGAGCTGGGCATCACGCAAGAGGGCATGCTCGTCGGCACCGTGCTGTACATGTCGCCCGAGCAGGTGCGCGGTTCCGAGCTCGACGCGCGCTCCGACGTGTTCGCCTTCGGGTCGGTCTTCTACCACGCGCTGACGGGGGCCCTGCCGTTCCCCGGCCGGAGCTTCCCCGAGGTCTGCATGGCGATCCTGGACGGCAAGCCGCGCCGCCCGTCCGAGGTGCGCATGGGGTTCCCGGCGAAAATCGAGGACTTCCTGCTGCGCTGCCTCGACCCGGATCCCGAGCGCCGCTTCCCGCACGCCGAGGCCGTGCACAAGGCCCTGCTCGGGATCGTCGAGGGGAACACGGCCGTGGCGTCCAACGCCTCGGCCGCCATCTCGGGTCGGGTGCTCCTGCCGCCGGTCACGTGCGGCGGGCCCAACCCGCATGCCTGCGGCCTGATCGCGGGCTCGATGCGCAAGGGACTCGCGGCCGAGCTGGCGCGGATCAAGGGCGTGGACGTGGACCTGCTCGATGGCCACGCGTTGCCGGAGGGCAAGCCCTTCGACTACGTGCTGCGCCTGGAGCTCTCCGCCGGCGGGCACACCGGCCAGCTCGAGCTGTTCCTGGAGAAGCTCGACAAGAAGGGCGGCACGCGCACGCCGCGGCTCGAGGTCATGGCGCGCGATCACGTCGAGTATACGGGCACGGACGACTTCGACCTCGAGGCCGGCCTGGTCCGCGGCGCCGTGCGGGTGGTCAAGAAGCGGCTGACCGAGATCGCCCTGACGCCGGTCGAGACCGCGCGCCGCGACACCGAGGCCAGCCGCAACCACGCGCGGCACGCGCACGAGACCCTGCACAAGGGCACCACGAAGCACCTCTTGGCGGCGATCAGCTCGTTCCGTCGCGCGATCGACGCGGACGAGTTCTGCGCCATCGCCTACGCCGGCCTGGCGGAGGCCATGGCGCGCAAGTACCTGTACTGGGACGGCGATCCGGCCTTCCTGGACGAGGCCCGAGAGAACGCGGCGCGCGCCTTGGCGCTCGACCCCGACTGCGCCGAGGCGCACACCTCGCTGGGGTTCGCCTGGCAGGTCTCGGGGCACCTGACGGACGCGCAACGCGAGTACCAGCTCGCGATCCAGCTCGACAACGACGAGTGGCTCGCGCACCGCCTGCTCGGCGCGCTGCGCGCGCGCGCGGGCAACTTCAAGAATGCCGCGGGGCTCTTGATGCGCGCCACGGTGCTCAAGCCCACGCACATCGGCTCCTACGACCACCTCTACGGGGTCTACCAGCGCCTGAACCGCTACGAGGAGGCCCTGGAGACCGCCGACCGCGGCATCGCCGCCGCCAAGGCGCACCTCGCGCGCGTCGTCGACAACCAGGAAGCGCGCCTGCACCTGGCCATGCTCCTGGCGCGCATCGGTCTGGCCGACGAGGCGCGCGATCAGGTCGAGAGGGCGCGCGAGGTCGCACCCAAGGACGGGTACACCTCGTTCCACTCGGCCTGCGTGTGCGCGATCCTGGGTGATCTCCCCGAGGCGCTGGACCTGCTCGGCAAGGCCCAGGAGCGCGGCTTCTACATCCAGAGCGAGCTGGGCCGGAACCAGGACCTCGACGTGCTGCGCGGGATGAAGGAGTACCAGCGGCTCGTGGGCTAGAGCCGCCGGCACGAATGCTCAAGCGGATCGGGCTCGGTCTGGTCGCGCTGGGACTGCTGGCGGCCCTGGTGCGCTTCCTCCTCGTGACGCTGGCCTCCGACGAGACCAAGATCCGCTGGGCGATCCAGGACGCGGCCGACGGCTTCGGGCGTGCGCGGCTCGCGCCGGTGCTCGCGGCGCTGGCGCCCGACTTCCAAGACGAGACCAGCGGCTTCCGGCGCGAGGACCTGCGCGGACCGCTGATCGCGGTCTTCTTCCAGGAGAAGGACCCCGCGACGAAGCGCTTCCCCTACCGCCTCGAGATCGCGGACGAGGCGCTCGAGATCGCGGTCACGCGGGGCGAGCCCGACTCCGCCGAGGTCGCCTTCCAGGGCTCGATCGTGGACACGCGCGGCGGCGGCCGCCGCGCGGCCTGGGCCTTCCGGATCGAGGGCCGCATGGAGGAGCGCGAGGAGGGCTGGGTCTTCGTGCGCACCACGCACGAGACCCGCGAGGGCTCGTTCCGGCTGCGCGCGCGCTGAGGCGCGACGGGCGGCACCGCGCTGTCGAGGTCGACGGCCAGCAGATCGCAGAGCACGTCTCCCCACCTGCGCGCAGGCGCGCCGCGCCTCGCGACGGGACGATCGGGGTGGGCGGCTAGGGTGCGACGACGAGTTGCACAGCGTCGGAGGCATTGAAGCCCAGACCGGCGGCGGGCATGTCGTCGAACCAAGCCTGGAAGACGAACGTCGAGCCGACGGCTGCGGCGCCCAGAGCGTGAGGCCGGAGCCAAGCGCCCGCCGGGCTCGTCAGGCCGGCACCGGCGCGCAGGAGCTGGCCGCCCGCGCAACGCACTCCGTCGCCGAACGGCGCGAAGCTCGGCGTATCACCGCGGAAGAGCACGACGGGCCGTCCGCCGGGGGCTCCGGCGAGCTCGAAGAAGAGCGCCGCATCCGAGACGCTGGCGCTGCCCCGCGCCGTGAGCCGTGCGACAGCACCGCTCGAGTTGGGCGTCGCGCTCGTGACGCACAGCGCCGTCCCGACCGGCGGCAGGCCGCGCAAGAGCACGACTCGGCCCGCATCCAGGCCGCCCGCGGTGTCGTAGGGCGCGCCCACGGCCAGGTCCGGGCGACCGTCGAGATCCAGGTCGCCGACGCCCGCGCTGCGGGCTCCGAACTGGCCATCGACCTGCGCGCCATGCGCGCGGAACAGGCGCTCACCAGTGCGGCCCGAGAGCACGTCGACGTAGCCCAGGCCCGAGGGCAGGCCGAAGCCGCTCTGCGGCGCGCCGACCGCCACCTCGTTCACGCCGTCCGCGTCGAGGTCGCCGAGGCCCGCGACGTGCGACCCGAAGAAGTCGCGCGCGGCCGTCCCGCTGCGGCTCCAGACGTCGCGCGAGACGCTGGGTGGGAGCCCTTGCCCGGACTGCAGGAGCCAAGCCCCGCGCACCAGGTGCACCCGTCCGTGGAGCGTGTTCCCGGTCCCGACGTCCGTGCCCCAGGCTCCCACGGCCAGGTCGACGAGGCCATCGCCATCGACGTCGCCGACGGCCGCGATCGAACCTCCGAAGCAGTCGGCGCTGGCGGCGCCGTCGATCACGACGAAGGGCTGCGTGGACGTGCCGCGAAACACGCTGACATAGCCGCCGCCGAAGGCGCCACCGCGCGGCGCGCCGACGGCGTAGTCCGCCAGTCCGTCGCCGTCGAGGTCCCCGAGCGGCGCCAGCGACGTGCCGAAATCGCCGTGATTCCAGCTGCCGTAGGTGACGGCGAGCTCAGCCGGAGTGAGCGGCGTCTGGCCCGCCGCGGTGCGCGCGATCCACTCGCCCGAGTAGACGTGCGCGTGCCCATAGGCCGTGCCGAAGTTCGAATCGTAGACCGGCGCGCCCGCCAGGAGGTCGATCCAGCCGTCGCCGTTCACGTCTCCGGCCAGGACCACCGCGCTGCCGAGCGCCTGGTGCGCGGCGCCGTCGAAGCGCGCGAGCAGGGCTCCGGTCGCGCCCGAGAAGACCGACACCGACCCGCCCTGGGGTCCGAGGAACGCGTCCTTGGGCGAGCCGACGACGGCGTCGGGCACGCCGTCCGCGTCGAGGTCCGCGCCGCCGGCCAGGGCGGCGCCGAACAGCGCATAGCCCAGCGGGAGGAACGGGCTTCCACTCCAGGTGTGCAGGCGCGCCGGACCGGCTCCCGTCGCCAGATGGCGTCCGGACGCGATCCACGCGGCCCCGTCGGGCGTGCCCCACACGCTCGTCTGGCGCGGAGCCCCGACCAGCAGATCGGGGAAGCCGTCGCCGTCGACGTCACCCGCGGGCGCGAGCGCGTGGCCGGTCCGATCCCCCGCAGCACCGAGAAACTCCGTCAGGTGTGTCTGGCGCGCTTGCGCGCTGGAACCCGCGATCACCACGGCGAGGACTGCCAGGCGGGCCAGGATCGATGGACTCGTGGGCATGCGGGGCGTTCCTCCACGGGCAGGATAGCGCGTCGCGCGCGCTGTGCCCTGCCGGGCGGGCCGAGCCCGAGCGTGACGCCGGGCTGGGCGCGCGCGAGACTCTCGGGCCATGCCCCGCGCCATCGTGGCCTTCGACACCGAGACCGCCACCTCGCGCGGCGCGCCGCACCTGGTCGAGCTGGCGGCCGTGCGCGCGGAGGGCGGCGAGGTCGTCGATCGTTTCGAGTCCCTCGTGCGGCCCGAGGTGCCGATCGACGCGCAGGTCAGCGAGGTCCACGGGATCCAGGACGCGGACGTGCGCGACGCGCCCGGCGCCGGCGAGGTGCTCGCGCGCTTCGCGCACTGGATCGGCGCGGACTGGCTCGCGGCGCACAACGCCGGCTTCGACGCCAACGTGCTGGCCTTCGAGGCGCACCGCCACGGCGTCCAACTGCCTGATCCGCCGATCCTGGACACGCTCAGGCTGGCGCGGCGCTTCGTCACCGACGCGCCCGACCACAAGCTCGCCACGCTGGTCGGGCACCTCGAGCTCGACGTGGGCTGCTCGCACCGCGCGCTGCCCGACGCGGTCGCGTGCTGGCTGGTGCTCGAGGAGTGCCGCGCGCGTTCCGGGCTCTCCGAGCCTGTCTGGTGGGGCGAGGCGCTGGCGCGCGGCGGCAGCGCGTCGTTTCGCGGCTCCGGCCCGCGCGCGCCGCGTCTCGCGCAACGGCTGCGGCCGATCGACGCGGCCTGCCGCGAGCGCAGCCGCATCGTCGTGGTGTATGGCGAGCCGGACTCGGCCCCGGCGCGCCTCGCGATCGTGCCACGGCTGGTGTACGCGAGCGGCGAGCGCGGCTATCTCGAGGCGGAGTGCGTGCGCTCGGGGACCTTGAAGACCTACCGGCTCGACCGGATCCAGCGCGTGGAACCGGCCTGAAGCGCGCCGCGGCGGCCCCTGGCTGTTGCCGGTTGCACGCCGCGCGAGTATCTTCTTTCGCCTCGTTTTCTGGGTGACGACCCCCCGGAATCGAGCGCAAGGCTTCGCATGTCCGCACGGAAAGAGATCAAGAACATCGCCATCGTCGCCCACGTCGACCATGGCAAGACCACGCTCGTGGACACGATGTTCCGCTTCGCGGGCACGTTCCGGAAGAACCAGATCGTGCAAGAGCGCGCCATGGACAGCGATGCCCAGGAGCGTGAGCGCGGCATCACGATCCTGGCCAAGAACACGGCCATCGACTACCACGGCCACCGGATCAACATCGTCGACACGCCGGGGCACGCCGACTTCGGCGGGCAGGTCGAGCGCACGCTGCGCATGGCCGACGCGGTGCTCCTGCTCGTCGACGCCGCGGAAGGTCCGATGCCGCAGACGCGGTTCGTGCTCAAGAAGGCCTTCGAGAACGGCCTGCGGGCGCTGGTCATGATCAACAAGATCGACCGCCCCGACGCGCGCGTGAACGAGGTGCTCGACCTGGTGTTCGAGCTCTTCATCGAGCTCGGCGCGCACGACGAGCAGCTCGATTTCCCCGTCGTCTACGGCTCGGGCCGCGACGGGTACGCGATGGCCGACATGCAGGACGAGAAGCGCGACCTGAAGCCGCTCTTCGACATGATCCTGAAGGAGGTGCCCGCGCCGCCCCAGGACGACGACGCCCCGCTGCAGTTCCAGGCCGCCACGCTCGACCACGACGACTTCCTGGGGCGCATCGCCATCGGCCGCGTGCGTCGCGGCGTGCTCAAGAACGGCCTGCGCGTCGCGGTCTGTCACCCGGATCGATCGAAGGCGCTGCTGGCGCCGATCAAGGGCCTGTTCCGCTACGAGGGCCTGCAGCGCGTGGCGGTCGAGACCGTCCACGCCGGCGACATCGCGGTCGTCGCGGGCATCGAGGACCTGAAGATCGGCGACACGCTGTGCCCGCCCGACGCCCAGGAGCCGCTGCCGGCGATCCAGATGGACGAGCCCACGATCTCGATGGAGTTCTACGTCTCGAACTCCCCCTTCGCGGGACAGGAGGGCCAGTACGTCACGAGCCGCCAGATCCTGACGCGCCTGGAACGCGCCGCCCTGCGTGACGTCGCCCTGCAGCTCAACGAGAAAGGCAGCGACGACGGCTACGAGCTCAAGGGCCGCGGGGTCATGCACCTCGGCGTGCTGATCGAGAACATGCGCCGCGAGGGCTTCGAGTTCTCGGTCGGCAAGCCGCGCGTCGTGCTCAAGGAGATCGACGGCAAGCTCCACGAGCCCTACGAGCGCACGGTGGTCGAGGTCCCCAACGAGAACGCCGGCAAGATCATCGAGTACTTCGGCCGACGCCGCGGCGAGATGACGCACATGGAGCCGAATCCGGCCGGCACGCGGCTCGAGTTCCTGGTCCCCTCGCGCGGCCTGATCGGCGCGCGCACGGCGCTCATGACGCTCTCCCAGGGCATGGCCATCCTGAGCCACGTCTTCGAGGAGTGGCGTCCGGACGGCGGCCCGCTGCCGATGCGCCAGAACGGCGTCCTGGTCGCCGACCGCACCGGCGAGTCGATCCCCTACGGGATGTTCGGCCTGCTCGACCGCGGCACGTTCTTCGTCGCGCCCGGCACGCCCGTCTACGAGGGCATGATCATCGGCGAGAACAACAAGGACAACGACCTGGGCGTCAACGTCTGCCGCGAGAAGAAGCTCACGAACATCCGCTCGGCCGGCAAGGACGACAACGTGAAGCTGCCGCCGCCGCACGTCATGTCGCTCGAGGAGGCGCTCGAGTACCTGGAGGACGACGAGCTCCTGGAGGTCACGCCCAAGAGCCTGCGCCTGCGCAAGCGCATCCTGTCCGAGATGGAGCGCAAGAAGCAGACGCGCCGCGAGAACAAGGCCGCGCGCGTGTGAGCGACCGGGACGGCCTGGAGTACGTGATGGAGGGCACGCGCGGCGAGCTCGCGCGCTTCGTCGAGGCCCTGCGCGCCGCCGGGATCGAGGGCTACGTGCGTCCCAAGGGTGGCTGCCCGCCGACGGCCTGAAGGCCGTACGTGGAGCTCGCGGTCGCGAGCTCGGACCACGCGCGCGCCGTCGAGGTCGTGCTGCGCGTGCTGTAGTCCGAGCGCGGCGACTGGGGCACCGTGGGCCGGAGCGCGAGCGTGCCCCTGAGGTCTGACCACGGCCTCGCGGTGCCGCGGCGGCCGACATGCGATCGGAGCCGTTGCTCGCGTCGCGCTGGGTTCGGACTCCCAAGCTCACGGTCCGGCTCCCGGATCCGCCTCCGGATGCGCGGCGCTCGATCGCTGGCCCGCTGCGGGCTCGCCGCCCAACAGCCGGGCTCCGAGCCCGTCGAGCACCGCCCCCAGCTGGTCGCGCGCCAACAGGGCGCCGGCCGTGGCCAACGCGTCCGCGGTTGCGCCGTCCGCGGCCTCGATCGTGACCTGCCGCGCGCCCTGGGCACCCAATCCGGTGCGCGGGTCGACGACGTGCCCGTAGCGGACGCCGTCGATCACGACGTGCTGCGCGGCGTCGCCCGAGGTCGCCACCGCGCGCCGCGCGACGAGCACGCGCCTCCCGTCGACGTCGATCTGCCAGCCGTCGCGGCCCGGCGGTGGCGCGCCGCACACGACGTCGCCGCCCATCTGGACGAGAGCGCGCGCGTGTCCGAGGTCCGCGAGCAGGTCCACGGCGCGCTGGCCGGCGTGGCCCTTGCCGATCCCGCCCAGGTCGAGGCGCATGCCGGGCTTCGCCAGCGCGACGGTGCGCGCACGCGCGTCGAGCGCGACGAGGCCCCAACCGACCAGCGCGCGCGCGCGCGCGAGCTCGGCCGCTGCGGGCAAGGTGCCCGCGCGCCGCGCGGCGCGCCACAGGCGGACGAGCGGCCCGACCGTGACGTCGAACGCGCCGTCGGTCGCCTCGGAGACCTCCCGCGCGCGCCACAGCACGTCGAACAGGTCCTGCGACACCGGCACCGGGCCGCAGCCGGCTCGTTCCGCGAGCTGCGAGAGCTCGCTGTCGTCGCGCCAGTCGCTGAAGGCGGCCTCGAGGCGGGCGATCTCGGCGAAGGCGGCCTGCGCCGCGCGGACCGCGGCTTGCTCGTCGGCGGCGAACAGTACGATGCGCGCCTCGACGCCCATGGCGAGGCGCGAGAACTCGAACCGACGCTCCGCCGTCCGCGGGGCCGCGCAACCGATGAGGAACACGACGAAGCACGCGAGCAGGGCGATCCTCCTCGCCATCCCGCTCGCGCTGGCGGCCTGCGGCTCGACGCGCTCGGAGGAGCGCACCACGGAGGCCGCCGCCGCGGCGCCCGCGCGTGCCCCGCAGGCGGCCGACGGCGCGGCTGTGGCGCAGACCCCGGCGGCCGCACCCGCGCTCGAGCGCCTCGCGGTCCTCGTGCCCGGCACGACCGCGCAGCTCGTGCTCGCGCCGATCCCCGGCTCCGACGGCGCGCCGCCCTTCCTGTGCGCGACGACCGAGATCACCTGGGACATGTACGACGCCTTCGTCTTCGCCATGGAGCGCGCGGAGAGCGAGCAGGACCCGCCCGACGCCTTCGCGCGGCCCAGCAAGCCCTACATCCTCATGGACCGCGGCTTCGGGCACGCAGGCTACCCGGTGATCTCGGTCTCGTTCCGCGGCGCGAGCGAGTTCTGCCGCTGGCTGTCGGCCAAGACGGGCCGCCGGTTCCGGCTGCCGACCGAGACCGAGTGGGAGCGCGCGGCGCGCGGCGGCGTCGCGAGCGCGGAGCCCGACACGGCCGCGCTGGAGGCCGTGGCCTGGTACGCAGCGAACTCGAAGGCCAAGGGACGCGCCAGCACGCGGCCGGTCGGTCGCAAGGCGGCGAACGGCTACGGACTCCACGACGTGCTGGGCAACGCGGCGGAGTGGGCCGTGGGGCCGGACGGGACGGGCGTGCTGCGCGGGGGCTCGTTCCGGGATCCGGCCGAGGCGCTCACGTTCGCGGCGCGCGTCCCCGACGACGCGGCCTTCAACGCGACCGACCCCCAGGTCCCCAAGAGCGTGTGGTGGCTGGCCGATGGGCCTTTCGCCGGGTTCCGGATCGTCTGCGATCCCTGAGCGCGCGCCGGTGGATTTCCGGCCGGCCAGCTGGGCTTGCCGTATTCCGTATCTATGATCGTTACGGAATGACGATCAGCTCGCGTTACGCCGTGGCCCTCCACGTGCTCGTCGCCCTGGCCCAGCGAGCTCCGGAGGCGGGCACCTCGGAGGAGATCGCCGGCAGCGTGAACACGAACCCGGTCGTCGTCCGCCGCATCCTCGGGGCGCTCGCCGCTGCTGGATTCGTCGCCGGCCGCGGAGGTCGCAACGGCGGGTACCGGCTGGCGCGCGACGCGCGGAAGATCACGCTGGACGCGGTCTTGCGGGCCGTCGAGCCCGACGGCGTCTTCGGGCTCCACGAGAACCCGCCGAACCGCGCCTGCTTCGTGTCCTGCGCGATCAAGGAGGTCCTCGGCGGCGTCTTCGCGCGGGCCGAGGGCGCGCTGCACGAGCGCCTGCGCGCGACGACCGTCGCGGATCTCCTCCGGCGGGCCGCGAGCGCGCCCCGCTGAGCCCCCCGCGATCCTCCACGTCCATCCACGGTTCCTTGTCCGTCACTCATCCGGTTACAAGAAAGCCACCATGTCCAAGGACCGATTCCAAGGCAAGATCGTGCTCGTCACCGGCGGCAACAGCGGCATCGGGCTCGCGGCCGCGCAAGGCTTCGCCCAGGAAGGCGCACGGGTCGCCATCGCGGGCCGCGACCCCCAGACCCTGAAAGCGGCCCTGGCTTCGCTCCCCGGCGACGCCCTCGCGATCCAGGCTGACGTTGCCAGGCTCTCCGATCTCGACCGCGTGATCGGCGACGTGGTCCAGGCCGCCGGGCGCATCGACGCCCTGTTCGTGAACGCCGGCATCGGCTTCTTCGCGCCGATCGAGGCCAGCGACGAGGACTTGTTCGACCGCCAATTCGCCGTGAACGTGAAGGGCGCCTACTTCACGATCCAGAAGGCGCTGCCCCACATGCAGCCGGGGTCCGCGATCGTGATCAACGCCTCGTCCGTGGTCGGGATGGGCCTGCCGAACTCGTCCGTCTACACCGCGACCAAGGCCGCGATCGCCTCCTTGGCGCGCTCCCTGGCTCTGGAACTCGCGCCGCGCGGCATCCGGCTCAACGTCGTGAACCCGGGACCGACCGAGACGCCGATCTTCGACCGGATGGGCCTCGACCCCGAGGCGGCGAAGGGCATGACGGCCCAGATCACGGCCAGCGTTCCGCTGCAGCGCTTCGGCTCGCCGGACGAGATCGCGCGGGCCGTCCTGTTCCTGGCCTCGGACGAGGCCTCCTTCGTCCACGGCGCCGCGCTGAGCGTCGACGGCGGCCTGACGGCCTTGTGAAGCGCCGCGCGGCGGAGAGGCCGCTACACTCGCCTCCCCGCCGCGGGCCTGCCCCGCGGCCGACCACGAAAGCCACCCGATGACGATGCCCCTCGACCGCCGCGCGTTCGTCGCGGCCTCCGCGGCGACCGCCGCCTCCGCCTTCCTCGGCGCCCGAGCGGGCGCGCAAGACGCCGCGCAGCCGGCCGCTCCGTCGCTCTCCAAGTTGCGCGTCGGCTTGGTGGGCTGTGGGGGTCGGGGCACGGGCGCGGCCGGCGACGCGCTCCGCGCGGACCCGGGCGTCGAGCTCGTCGCGATCGGCGACATCCTCGCAGGCCGCGTCGACGCGGCCTGCCAGCACCTGGCAGAGAAGCACGGCGCGCGCGGCGACGTGCCGCAGGCTGCCCGCTTCGTGGGCTTCGACGCGCTCGAGAAGGTGCTGGGCGTGGGTCTCGACGCCGTGCTGCTCGCCACGCCGCCGGTGTTCCGCCCGGCGCAGATCGCGGCCGCGGTCGAGGCTGGCGTGCACATCTTCGCCGAGAAGCCGTTGGCCGTCGACTCACCCGGCGTGCGCTCGGTGATCGCGTCGGCCCAGCGGGCACGCGCGAAGAAGCTCGCGTTCGTGTCCGGCTTCTGTTGGCGCTCGAGCCTGCCCGAGCGGGCGATCTACGAGCGGATCCACGCCGGCGCGATCGGCAAGGTGCGCACGGTCTACGCGACCTACAACGGCAGCCCGAACGCGTTCGTGGAGCGCAAGCCGGGCATGTCGGACATGGAGTTCCAGGTGCGCAACTGGTTCCACGTCCTGTGGCTGGGCGGCGACCACATCGTCGAGCAGGCCTGCCACTCGGTCGACAAGCTGAACTGGGCCATGAACAACGAGCCGCCCGCCGTGTGCTGGGCCGTCGGCGGGCGCGCGCAGCGTTCGGACAAGCACCCCGGCAACATCTTCGACCACTTCGGCGTGACCTACGAATGGGAGGACGGCCGCCGCGCGTTCCTCCAGGCGCGCCAGTGGGAGAACTGCCCCACGGACAACACGGACTACGTCTACGGCGAGCAGGGCATCGCGTTCATCAACGGCTGGGGACCGCACCACGCGATCGAGGGCCAGAACGCCTGGGTCTACGAGGGCCCGACGACGAACATGTACGTCGAGGAGCACAAGGACTTCTTCGCCGGCATCCGCAGCGGGAAGCTGCGCGACGACGCGGACTGGGCCGCGAACAGCACGCTCATGTCGATCATGGGCCGCATGGCGGCCTACACGGGCCAGGCGATCACCTGGGAGCAGGCGCTGAACTCGACCGAGAAGCTCGGCCCCGCGACCTACGAG
>JAEUHZ010000055.1 GCA_016795205.1 Planctomycetota bacterium
GCGTGGCGATGTCGGCATAGGGCAGTTGCACGGGGGCTCCTCGGGGAGGAGTCGCGCTCCTCGCCCGGGGGGGTGACCGCCATGGGCGCCGCCGGTCGCAGGGAAAGTCGGAAAAGGTCCAGCGAACGGGGTCAGCTTCCGCGGAGTGCCAGCCAGGCCGCCGCGATCCCGAGCGTCACGACCGCGACCGGCAGGCCCGCGCGCGCGTGCTCGCGCCAGCCGAAGCGCACGCCCAGCCGGGCCGCCTGGTCGGCCACGATCAGGTTCGCGATGCTGCCGACGAGCAGCAGGTTCCCGGCCAACGTGCTCGAGAGCGCCAGGATCGCGCCGGCCTCGGGGTGGGTCGAGGCTGGCAGGAGGAGCATGACCGCCGGCACGTTCGAGACCAGGTTCGAGAGCGGGACGGTCACCACGAACAGCGTGGCGGGCTCGGACGGATCGAGTCCCGCGGCGCGCAGCGCGGCGAAGGTGCTCGCGAGCAGGCCCGCGGCCTCGAAGGCGTGGTTCACGACGAACAGCCCAGCGAAGAGCACCAGGAGCTGCCAGTCGACGAGCGCCAGGGTCGCGCGCGAGCGCGTGCGCCGCGAGAGCAGCACGAGCCCCGCGGCCGCCAATGCCACGTGGTCCCGCGGCCAGCTCGTGGCGAGGAACAGCACGACCACCGCTCCGGTCACGAGCAGCGACTTCCAGGTCTGGGCGCCGTCGAAGGCGCGGTGCTCGGCCGCGACCGGGGGGTGCGACTCCGTCCAGCGGCCGCGCTGGAGCAGCACGAGCAGACCCCAGGTCGCGAACAGGCCCAGCAGGCTCGGCAGGCCCGCGTCGGCCAGGTAGTCCACGAAGTCGAGGCCCAGGCGTTGGCCGATGAGCATGTTCTGGGGGTTGCCGATCAGCGTCGCGGCCGAGCCCACGTTCGAGCCGCAGGAGAGACCCAGGAGGTAGGGCAGCGGGGCGAGCCCACGCCGCAGGGCTGCCTCGACGAGCAGCGGAGCCAGCGCCAGACACACGACGTCGTTGGTGAGCACGGCCGAGAGCAGGCCCGAGACGAGCACGACCACGAGCAGCAGCGCCGGCGGCGAGAGCCGGGAGCGCGCCAGCCTCCCGGCCACCTGCTCGTAGAAGCCGGCGCTCTGCAGGCGCGCGGAGAGCACCATCATCCCGAACAGCAGCGCGATCGTGTCGACGTGGATCGCGGCCCAGGCCTGCTCGGCTGTCAGGCGATCACCGGCGATCAGCGCGATGGCGCCCAGCAGCGCGACCCCGGTGCGATCGAGCGCCAGGTACGGCAACCCGCCGATGGCCATGCCCACGTACACGAGCACGAAGACGGTGAGGGCCGGCCAGTCCACGCGCGCGAGAGCCTCCCGCGGCGCGCGGCGGGATGCAAGCACCGGCCAGACGCGCGGCTCAGCTCGCGGCGAGCACCTGGCGCGCGCGCTTCGAGAGGCTCGACTCGAACGACACGCGGCGCACGGCGAGCTGGGTGCGCGTCGCGCCGTCGCGCCAGACGCGGCGAGCAGCGCTGCCGAAGTGGGTTTCGAGGACCGCGATCCCGCCCGGGTGCGCGGCGTCGAACCCGGCCAGCGCCCGGTAGTAGCCCTGTTGGCCCGCGACGCGCCGGCAGCCTTCGAGCAGGCCGGCCGCGACCTCTGCGCGCTCGGCGGCGCTCCACGGCGCGTGGCGCGCGAGCGTGGCGCCCCAGTCGTCCAGGCAGGGGCCGATCGGGAGCAGCAGTGCCGGTGAGCCGCGCAGGAGGCGGATCTCGCGCAGCGGGTAGTGCCGGTGGCCCTCGGCTGCGAGCAGCGCCTGGTACAGCCGGGCGGCGCGCCAGAAGGCGCCTCGGTAGCGCTCGTGGCGCTCGCGCGCCAGGCCGCAGAAGCGCGCGCGGACGGCCGGTGGCACGCAACCGGCCTCGCGGGTCCCGAGCGACTGCACGACGTCGCCCTGGTTGTGCGTCAGGACGGCCGAGAGCCTCAGGAGTTCGAGCTCGCGCCCAGGTTGCGCCTCCAAGGCCAGGAAGGCGCGCGCCTGGCGCTCGAGCTCGGCATCGATCGCCGCCTCGAACTCCGAGCGGGCCTGCGCGACGCCCGCGTGCCAGGCGCCGATCAGCCCACCGGCCAGCACGGAGAGGCGCTCGCCGTCGTGGCCGGAGACGGGGCCGAGGCCCTCGACTTCGACGATGCGCGCGCTGACGCCGCTCACGTCCCAGGAACCGAGGTCGAGCGCGAAGGCGTGCATGCGCGCGAGCTCGTCCGGGTCGCGTTGATCGATCCACAGCGCGCGCCGGATCTTGGCGTCGACGTCCGTGGGCACGTACGTCGCGACGCTCGCGAAGTGCGCGGCACAGGCCAGCGCGAAGTAGTCCGTGATCTGCGCCGGGTCGGGGCGCTCGGCCGCCGCGAGCCGCTCGGAGCCCAAGAGGATCGTCCACCAGCCCAGCGGATGCGCGCCCAGCTCGACGAGCCGGCCGGGGCCGGGCGCGGGGACGCGCGCCGAGCTCGGGTGCGTGCCGTCGAACAGCCACGGCGCGCTGGAGCGCACGAGATCGACCAGGTTGCGCGGGCCCACGAAGCCGCCGAAGGCGCCGCGGCCCTCGGCTGCGGTCCAGCTCGCCCCCCGCTCCATGGCGTGCGTCATGCGGAAAGAACTTCGAGTCTAGCGCCGGCCGGACGCGGCGCGCTGCGGCTCGCCGGCCCGTCGCGACGATCCGGCCGGGATCGGCGCGCGAGCCGCCGGTATCCTCCCGCCCCGCCGATGCGCGTCCTGTTCCTGACCGATTCGCTCTCCGACCTCGACGGGGTCGGGCGGTACACGGTGCGCCTCGTGCAGGCCCTCGTGCGCGCGCGGCCGGGGCTCGAGCCGCGCGTCCTGCTGGCGCGCAAGCACCGCCCCACGTCGCTCGAGGTCCCGCCGGAGTGGCGCGTGGACGTGGTGCTGCCGCCCGACTACTTCTTCCACATGAGCCCGGCACGCTTCTGGGCCAACGCGGCGCTCTCGATCCCGCGCATCGCGAGCGCGGCCCGCACAGCGGACCTGGTCCACGCGGTCAAGGACTACCCGCACTCGTGGGCGGCGTTGCGTGGCGCACGGCTCGCCGGCCGACCGATCGTGGCCACGGCGCACGGCACCTACAGCGTCCAGCCGCTGCTCGCGGCGCGCCACGCGGCGCGCGCGCGGCGCACGTACCGCGGGATCGACGCCTTGATCGCCGTCAGCCGCCACACGCGCGACCGCCTGTTCGAGCTCCTGCCGCCCGCTGATCTGCCGCGCGAGCGCGTCCACGTCATCCCCAACGCGGTCTCGGCCGCGCACTACGCGGTGCCGCGCGCGCTGCCCGCCTGCCCGTGGAACGGGCATCCGTTCACGCTCTCGATCGGCGAGGTCAAGGAACGCAAGGGGCACCACCTGTCCCTGGCCGCGTTCTGCGCCGTGGCGCGCGCGCGCCCCGAGCTGCACCACGTGCTGGTCGGGAATGCCACCGGCGACGCCTACCACCGCTCGCTGCAGGAGCTGGTGCGTTCGGCCGGGCTGGCCGCGCGGGTGCACTTCACCGGCAACGTCTCCGAGGACGTGAAGGTGGCGCTGCTCCAGCGCGCGGAAGTCTTCCTGCACACGCCGGTCGACGCCGCGGACGGCGGGTTCGAGGGCTTCGGCATCGTCTACCTGGAGGCCGCCGCCTGCGGCGCACCCTCGATCGGGACGCTGCGCAGCGGCGCGGAGGACGCCGTCGTCGACGGCGTGAGCGGGCTGCTCGTCCCCCAGGAGGCCTCTGCGGTCGAGGCGGCCCTGGCGCGCATCCTCGACGATCCCGGGCTGCGCGCGCGCTTGGCGGAAGGCGGCCGCGTGCACGCCGCGCGCTCCTCGTGGGACGAGAACGCGCGCGCGGTGCTCGCGCTCTACGACCGGCTCCTGGGAGGCAGCGCGTGAGGGATCGCCTGGCCCAGGTGCTGAAGAGCCGGTTCTTCCGCGACACGGCGACCCTGCAGGTCGCCAGCGCCGTGAATCAGGCCAGCCAGTTCGCCTCGACGGTGGTGCTCGCCTACCTCTTGGGTGCGCGCGGCCAGGGCGCGTTCGTCGTGGCCATCGCGCTGCAGGGGCTGCTGCACTTCCTGGTCAACACCGGCGTCGTGCCGGCCACGATCAGCCAGATCGCGGCCGCGCACGTGCGCGGCAACCACGAGAAGACGGCCGGCTGGATCGCCTTCGTGGCCAAGGCCGGGCTCTTGTTCTGCCTGGCGATCCTGGCCGTGGGCTGGTTCGCGCTGCCCTGGTTCGGCGAGTTCTTCTACTCCTCGCGCGAGGTCGGTGTCTGGGCGCTGATCCTGTGCCTGGAGCCGCTGTTCGACCTGCCGCGCACCGTGGCGGCCGTGGCGTTCCAGGGCACGCGTCGCATGCGTGCCGTGGCGCAGGTCGAGAACGCCGACGAGGTGGTGCGGTTCTTCCTGGTGGTGCTGGGCGCCGTGATCACGGGGTCGCCGCTGGGCGCCGTCCTGGGCACCGTGGCGGCGGCGGTGTTCGGATCGATCCTGGCGATCGAGCGCTACGCCGTCGCGCGCCGCGACGGTGGTCCGCCGCTCCCGGGCCTGGCGGAGATCGTGCGGCGGATGCGCGAGGTGCCGCTCGTGCGCGGCCTGCGCCTGGGCCTGCGCGTGGGCCTCTTGAAGAACGGCACCGCGCTGTTCCTGAACATCTTCCCGCGCCTGATCATCGCCAAGGTCGTGGGGAAGGAGTGGGTCAGCTACTTCCACATCGCGCAGCGCATCCTCCAGATCCCGACCCTGGCGTTGCCGGCCGTGGCGCGCACCGCGCTGCCCGCGCTGGCCGAACTCGCCGGACGCAAGGACTGGGCCGGCCTCAGGCGCCTGTTCAGTCGCGTGACGCTGCTGACGGGCAGCGCGATCACGCTCGTGATCGGAGCCGCCGTGGCCCTGATCCCGCCCGTCGTGGGGGCCGTCTTCCCGCCCGACTACGCCGAGCCGGTGTTCCACTTCGCCTGCATCCTGGCCCTGGGCCTCGTGCCCTACGCCTTCGCGGCGGCGATCGACTCGGTCTACATCGCGACGAACCAGGTCAAGGCCTGGATCTGGCTCACGGTGTTGGGTGCGGTGATCACGATCCCCTTGAACTTCGTGCTCGTGAAGGCCGTGCCCTACACGGGGACGGCCTGGGGCCTGGCGCTGTACCAGTCGTGGGTCCTGGTCCACGTGGGCTACATCTACTGGTACATGTACCGCAGTGGTGGCGCGGGGTTCGGGCGACCCAGCCCGGCGGACCTCGAGGACGCCCGCGTCCTCGAGGAGACTTCCGTCGACGTGGCCGGCCGCCAGGGCGGGAGTCGGGAGTAGCGGCGTGCGCGTCCTGTTCCTCTCCGACCTCCACGACCCGCGCATCGGGTCGTCCGTGCGGCAGATCCACCAGCTCGCCGCGCACTTGCGCGCGCACGGGCACGCGACCGAGCTGGCGACGGCCGTGACGGAGCGCGAGCTCGTGGGGCTGCTCGACGTCGACGGCCTGCGCGTGCACCGGCTCTTCGACGACTCGTCGCCGCGCTGGCGCGGTTGGACGTCGGTCGCGGCGCGAGCGATCCACGACGATCTCGAGCGCGTCCTGGCCGGCTTCCGGCCCGACGTCGTGCACGCTCACCTCCTGCACGCGCACCTGGGCTACGAGTCGCTGACCCGCGCGCGCCGCGCCGGCGCCGGCGTGGTCTTCACCGCGCACGACGTGATGACTTTCTGCTACCAGAAGCTGACCTGCTTCCACGGCGGGCCCGAGCGCGGAGGCACCGAGCGCGACTACCCGGCCTATTGGCAGAAGTGCATCCCCTGCCAGCGGCTGCGCTGGAACCCCTGGCGGAACGCCGCGATCCGCCGCGTTCTGGCGCGCGACGTCCAGCGCTTCACCGTGGTCTCGGACGAGCTGGGCGCGGCCATCCGCGCCAACGGGATCCGCGTGGACCGCACGCTGCACAACGCCGTGCGCCTCCAGGCCCGCCTGCCCTCCGCGGACGACGTCGCGGCGTTCCGCGCGCGCTTCGGGTTGTCTGGCGCGCGCGTGCTCACGATCGGCGGGCGGCTGCACGAGCAGAAGGGCGTCGGACAACTGCTCGCGATGCTGGCGCGGCTGGCTCCGCGCTACCCGGATCTGCGCCTCCTGGTGCTCGGGCGCCGCGAGGTCTACGAGCGCGAGTTCGAGCCGCGCGCCCGCTCGCTCGCGGTCGCCGAGCGCGTCGTGGCGACGGGCTGGCTCGACGGTGACGAGCTGCAGGCGGCCTACGCCGCCACCGACGTGTTCGTGACGCCTTCGATCTGCTTCGACACGTTCGGGCTGGTCAACCTGGAGGCCATGGAGCACGCCAAGCCGGTCGTCGCGACCTGCTTCGGCGGCAGCCCCGAGGTCGTGCGCGACGGTGAGACGGGGTTCGTGGCCAATCCCTTCGACCTCGAGGGCTTCGCCGGCGCGATCGCGCGCCTGCTCGACGACCCACAGGCGCGCCGCCGGATGGGTGCGGCCGGGCGGGAGCGGCTCGTGGCCCACTTCACGATCCCGCGCCTCGCCGCGGAGTGCCTGGAGGAATACGAGCTGGCGCTGCGTCTGGCGCGGGGCTAGGAGGCCGGCGGTGGGACCGAGAGCAAACGGCTCGTGCGGCGGAACGTCCTGCCTGCCAACACTTTGCGAAAACCTTCCGCGCGGGGTAGAGTTTTGGGCCACGGCGGCCGATCCCGCTCCGACGAAGACGGTTCGGGTGGCCGGCGGCGCGCCTCCCGCGCGTTTGAGCCCGCGCCCCACCCGCGATCCACACCACCGATGCGCAAGACCCTCCTCACGTACGTGAAGCCCCACGTCCAGGAAGACCCCCTGGCGATGGTGCTCGGGATCACCTACCTCGGCGCCAGCCTGGAGCGCGCCCAGATCCCCGTCGAGCTGTGCGACGAGCGCATCGTGAACGACGCCTACATGCGCGAGGCCATCGAGCGCAACGACGTGATCGGCTTCGACGCGCTGACGCCCAACATCCGCCGCGCGATCGCCTGGGCGAAGTACGCCAAGAGTCGGGGCAAGCTCACGATCATGGGCGGGCCGCACGCCTCGGTCGACCAGGGCATCTTCCTGGACAGCGGACACTTCGACTTCGTGCTCAAGGGGGAGGCCGAGGAGACGCTGCCGCAGTTCCTCCAGGCGCTCGAGGGCAACGACTGGAAGGCCATGGGGGAGGTCCCGGGCCTGGCGGCCATGCGCGACGGCCAGTTGGCGATCGACAACGCGGCGCCGCCGCTGATCAAGAAGCTCGACGAGCTGCCGCTCCCAGCGCGCCACTTGCTGCCGATGGAGCGCTACTTCCAGCTCAATCCCGAGAAGCTGGCCTACATCTTCACCACGCGCGGTTGCCCCTTCAAGTGCATCTTCTGCCAGAAGGAGCTCACCGGTCGCGGCTTCCGCGTGCGCTCGACCGAGCTGATCGTCGACGAGCTCGAGCACATCGTGAAGACCTACAACCCGGGCGTGATCTTGTTCGTGGACGAGATCCTGACGCTCCGGAAGAAGCGCATCCACGAGATGTGCGACGAGATCCTGCGCCGCGGCCTGAAGTTCGAGTGGATCGCCAACACGCGCGCGGACTGCGTCGACTACCCGCTCCTGAAGCACATGCACCGCGCCGGCTGCCGGCGCATCTACTACGGCTGGGAGTCGGGCAGCCAGCGCATGCTGGACGTGCTCAAGAAGGACCTCACGCCGGAGGTCATCGTCGAGGCCGCGCGCATGACGCGCCGCGCGGGGATCTGGGCCAAGGTCTACTTGATCGTGGGTTCGCCGGGCGAGACCAAGGCCGACATCGAGGAGACCGAGAAGGTCCTCAAGCTGGCCGGCCCGGACCTGGTGCGCGTGTCGGTCTTCAACCCGCTGATCGGCACGGAGAGCTGGGACGGCTATCTGGCGAACATCGACCTGACGGACCTGTCGGAGAACTACGTCTCCAGCAACCGCTCGGCGTACCAGCACGAGCACTTCACGCAGGTCGAGCTCGAGGAGCTGCGCAAGAACATGGTCCGCAGCTACGAGCGCTGGTACTACGGCTACCCGCAGCGCACGAAGCGCTTCATGGAGCGCGCGCTCTACTACCTCGAGAACCCGCAGTTCGGCCGCAAGCGCCTGGGCCGCGCACTGGGCCTCGTGCCGCCTCCGCGCAGCGAGAGCGTGGCCGACCGTGTCATGGCCGAGTCCAAGGCGCAGGCCGCGGGCTGACGAGCGCGGCGCTCACCAGAGCGTGAAGAGCAGCGCCTCCAGCACCAGGGCCTGGAGCAGCGCCAGGCCGAGCAGGAGTCGCAGCCGCCCGGGCGCGAGCGCGCCGCTCGCCAGGCCCACCGCCGCCAGCCAGGGCAGGGCGAAGATCCACACGCGCTCGGTCTCGAGGTCGTAGAGCGCGCTCATCACGGCCAGCGTGATCAACGCCGCGCGCGCGCAGGCCTCGCGCGGCCAGCCCGTGCGCCATGCGTGGCAGGCCGCCAACGCGACGAGCGGAACGCCCGCGCCCAGCGCGAACGCCAGCGGGTTCCCGAGCCAGGCTCGCCAGGGCTCGGCGCGCGGCCGGGAAGCGCGCACGTCGGCCATGAAGGCGCGGGCGTGCTCCAGGGACGCGGGGAAGGCCTCCAGGATCGACCAGCCGGCGAGGAGTCCGAGCGCCAGCGCCCCGCTGGCGAACGTCAGTCCAGCCGCCGCGACCGCCGGCCAGGCGCGCCGACCGCGCGCGCCGGACGCGTGCAGGCAGAGCAGCAGCCCGAGCGGCAGCGCCGACCAGCTCAGGAAGGCCGCGAGGAGCAACGCGACGCCGGCCAGGGCGCCCGCGCGAACCCCGCCGCGCGGACCGCCCGCGCGCAGACCGGCCCACAGCGCGAGCGAGGCCGGCAGGAAGAAGACGGCATCCATCGAGGTCGCGGCGAAGTCCAGGAAGGCTGGCGCACCGGCGACGAGCAGCGCCGCCTGCCGGGAGGCGCGCTCGTCGAGGACCTCGCGCAGCGCCTGCCAGGCGGCGACCACGCCGAGCGAGGCCGCGGCCAGCACGAGCGCACCGGCCGCCAGCAGGCTCGGGCCGCAGAGCCACACGACCGCGTGGAGCAGCAACGCGTGGCCTGGCGGGAAGTGCCGGCCGTGCGTGGAGAGCGTCGGCAGGAGCTCGACGTGCCGCGCCAGGAAATCGCTCGCGCTGCCGATCGCGAGCGCGTCGTGCCAGAACTCCTCGTGTCGGTAGAGGTCGAAGTTCTGGCCCAGCTCCTCGAGCGGCAGGCGCACGAGGAACAGGCCCAGGGCCAGGCTTCCGGCGCTCGCGGCGAGCAGCGCGCCGAAGGCCCAGCCCGGCGTGCGGGTCGGCTCCACCCAGCGCGGCCCGAGGACGACCGTGGCGGTCGCCAGCACGGCGAACACCAGCGCTGCGGGCCGCAGGGCCGGGGCCAGGAAGGCGTAGAGCGGCGTGAGTGCCTCGCGCGCGCCGAGCGGCGCGAGGAGGTTCGAGCGCAGCACGAGCCGATCGAGCGCCCAGAGCAGGCCGAGCGCGACGGCGGTCGCGAGGAGCGCCCTGGGCCCCGGGCCGGCGAACGCGGCGCGGGGCGTCTCGGTGCCGTGCGGGGCGGGCGTCACCGCGGCATCCTAGTCCCGCGTGTCGCACAGGCGCGGCGCAGCCCAGTTCGGAGCGCGGACCTGCCGTCCCGGTGGCCCGCGCCGCCCATGCTCCCTATCCTGCGCGGTCTCCGCTGGCGCGCTCCGCTCCGGCGACCCCACGCGCTCCTCCGCTGACGATGCTCCGCACCCTCCTCACCGCCACCGCCGCGTTGGTCCTCGTTGCCGCGGCTCCCGCCCAGACGAAGCTCCTGCGCTTCCCCGACATCCACGGCGATCGCGTCGTGTTCTGTCACGCCGGCGACCTGTGGCTGGCTCCGTCCGGTGGTGGAACGGCGACGCGACTCACCGCCCACCCGGGCCTGGAGCTGTTCCCCAAGTTCTCGCCCGACGGGGCCTGGATCGCGTTCACGGGGCAGTACGACGGCGACGAGCAGGTGTACGTCGTGCCCAGCGCGGGTGGCGTGCCCAAGCAGTTGACCTTCTACCCCGCGCGCGGGCCCCTGCCGGCGCGCTGGGGCTTCGACAATCAGGTGTACGGGTTCACGCGCGACGGGCGCTCGGTCCTGTTCCGCTCGATGCGCGACGGTTTCGACCTGACCGACACGCGGCTCTACACGGTTCCGCTCGCCGGCGGGCCGCCCACGGCGCTCCCCATGCCGGTCTCGGGCGGCGGAGACCTGTCGCCCGACGGCGCGCAAGTCGTCTACTCGCCACTGACGCGGGACTTCCGCACCTGGAAGCGCTACGAGGGCGGCTGGGCGCAGGACCTGTACGTCTTCGACCTGAAGACGGCGGCGATCGAGCCGGTGTCGCACAGCAAGCGCACCGAGCGCGATCCGATGTGGATCGATCGCCGGATCTGGTTCGTCTCGGACCGCGACGGAACCTTGAACCTGTACTCGTACGACCTGGACTCGAAGAAGACCGAGCAGCACACGCGCGAGACCCAGTACGACGTGCGTTGGGCCAGCCGCGGCGAGGCCGGCGAGATCGTGTTCGAGCGTCACGGCGAGCTCGTCGTGTTCCAGACCCGCACTGGCGAGACCCGCAAGCTCGACATCCGCGTGCCCGACGACGGCGTCTCGTCGCGGCCGGCGCGCGTCTCGGTCGCGTCGGACGTGCGCGAGGGCTCGCTGTCTCCCAAGGGGGAGCGTGCGCTGTTCGTGGCGCGCGGCGACGTGTTCACCGCGCCGATCGAGAAGGGCGCGGTGCGCAACCTCACGAATTCGTCCAAGGCGCACGAGCGGGTGGCGCGCTGGTCACCCGACGGTGCGCGCATCGCCTACGTCTCCGACGTCACGGGCGAGGAGGAACTGTGGCTCGTGCCGCAGGACGGGTCGGGCCCGGCCGAGCAGGTCACGAGCGGCTCGACGGAGCGCGTGACGGGGCTGGAGTGGTCGCCGGACGGCAAGCGCATCGCCTTCGCCACGAAGAGCGGGCGGATCCTGGTCCTGGACCTGGCCTCGAAGGCCGTGACCGAAGCCGCGCGCGATCGCGGCGGCCGCGTGGGTGACTACCAGTGGTCGCCCGACTCGGCCTGGCTGGCGTTCTCGCTCTCGGACGAGAACGGCATGCGCTCCTTGTGGATCTGGGGCGGCGCGGACGGCGGGTTGCACCGCGTCACGTCGGACCTGTGGTCCGAGATGGAGCCGGTGTGGGACCCCGCCGGCGACTATCTCTTCTTCCTGTCCGAGCGCGAGTTCGCCCCGCAGATCATGGGCCTCGAGTGGAACTTCGCCGTCAATCGCTCCACCGGGCTCTACGCCCTGGCGTTGCGGCGCGACGTGGCGCATCCCTTCCCGCCCGAGAGCGACGAGGTGACGATCGCCAAGGCCGAGGATCCGGCCCCGGCCGCGGAGCCGAAGGACGAGCCCAAGCCGGCCGCGAAGAAGGCCGTGGCGATCGACTTCGAGGGTCTGTCCAGCAGGGTGATCCGGATTCCCGTCGACGCCGACAACTACGACTCCTTGACGGCCAACGCGGGGCACCTGTTCTACGTGCGGCGCGGCGCCTTCTACTACGGCCGCGACAGCGGGGCGGAGCCGGCACTCATGGTGTTCTCGCGCAAGGAGCGCAAGGCCAGCGTGCTGGTCGAGGGTTGTCGCGGCTACAGCCTGTCGCAGGACGGCAGCAAGCTCCTGACCCGCACGAACGGCGGCTGGCAGCGCTGGGACGCGGACGCGAAGGCCAAGGATTCGAAGAAGGACGTCTCGACCGCCGGCCTGTTCCTCGACCGCGTGCCGCGCGAGGAGTGGCGCACGGCCTTCCACGAGGTGTGGCGTCGCTTCCGCGACTTCTTCTACGTGCCGAACATGCACGGCTACGACTGGGAGGCGCTGCGCAGGCAGTACGAGCCGCTCCTGGAGCACGTGGGCCACCGCGCGGACCTGAACTACGTCCTGGGCGAGATGGTCGCGGAACTCAACGTGGGGCACGCCTACGTCTCGGGCGGAGACTGGGACACGCCGCCGCGCACCCCGGTGGCGCTCTTCGGCGGGCGGCTGGAAGTCGATCCGGCGTCCGGGCGCCAGCGCATCGTGCGCATCCTGCGCGGCCAGAACGAGGAGGAGCGCTACCGCTCGCCGCTCACCGAGGTCGGCGTCGCGGTCTCCGTCGGCGACTTCGTGCTGGCGATCGACGGCGTCGAGCTGCGGGCGGACATGGACCCCTACCAGCTCCTGCGCGGCAAGGCCGATCGTCCGGTCGAGCTGACGGTGAACTCGCGGCCGGCTCTCGACGGGGCGCGCAAGGTCGTGTTCAGGCCGCGCACGTCGGAGACGGACCTCCTGTACCTGGACTGGGTGCTGACGAACCGCGAGCGCGTGGACCGGCTTTCGGGAGGTCGTCTGGCCTACCTGCACGTCCCCGACATGGGCGCCGATGGGATCCGGGAGTTCATCAAGTGGTACTACGGCCAGGTCCGCAAGGAGGGCCTGATCGTCGACGACCGCAACAACGGCGGCGGCAACGTGAGCCAGATGCTCATCGAGCGCCTGCGCCGCGTCGTGCTGGCGACCGACTTCGCGCGCAACAGCGAGTACACGGGCACGTATCCGCAGGTCGCCTTCCAGGGACCGATGGCCTGCTTGATCAACCAGAACTCGGCCTCGGACGGCGACATCTTCCCCTGGATGTTCCAGAAGGCCGGCCTGGGCCCGGTGATCGGCAAGCGCTCGTGGGGTGGGGTCGTGGGCATCACGAACCACGGCCCGCTGATCGACGGCGGCACGGTCAACGTGCCGGAGTTCGGTCACGCCGATGCCAACGGGCAGTGGGCCGTCGAGGGTTGGGGCGTGGAGCCCGACATCGAGATCGAGAACGATCCGGCCGCGGTCATCGCCGGCCGTGACCCGCAGCTCGAGCGCGCGATCGAGGTGCTCCTCGAGGCGCTCCGCAAGGAGCCTCGCAAGCTGCCCGGCCGCCCCGCGGACCCGGTCAAGACGAAGTAGATCCGCACCCGTGGCGGTCCTCGAGCTCCGCGCCTGCACGAGTGCCGACCGCGGCGCGCAGGCGCGGCTCTTCAACGCCGTCTTCAAGAAGGGCGTCGACGAGCGCGGGCTCGCGTGGCGCTACGACCAGAGCCCGCACGGCGCCTCGCTGTCCTTCGCGCAGGTCGCTCCGGACGGTCAGTTCGTCGCGGGCTACGCCTGCTCGCCGCGGCGCGCGGTCCCCGCGGGAGACGAGTCGCGCGCCGCGCCGATCGGCGAGACCGGGGACGTCATGACGCATCCCGACTGGCGCAAGCGGGGACTGTTCAGTGCGCTCGACCGCGCGGCGTTGGACGCGGCGCGGCGTCGGGGCTGGCCCGTCGTGTTCGGGCTGCCGAACCGCCGCTCGGCACACATCTTCCTGGAGCTGGGCTGGGAGCGCGTCGGGACGCTGCGGCCTTGGACCTTCGTCATGCGCGCCGACCCGGCCGCGCGACGCGAGCGCGCGCGTCAGGGCCGGGTGCGCGGCTGGTTGGCGGGCCTCGACGCACGCGCCGGGCGCCGGGCGCGTGCGCGCCTGCGAGCGACCGCCGCGCGGACCGGGGCGCTGCGCGTCGCGCCGCTCGACGCCTTCCCCGCCGAGGTCGCGGACCTCTCGCGAGCGGTCGAGCCTCGCTTCGCGCTCATGGTGCGCCGCGACGCGGACTACCTGGACTGGCGCTTCTTGCGTGCGCCGGCCGGGCTCTTCCGCGCCTTGGGGCTGTTCGAAGGCACGCGGCTCGCGGCCTACACCGTGATCCAGGTTCCGCGGCCCGGCCAGTCCGGCGGCTACCTGGTCGACGTCCTCGGGCGGGACGAGGCCGCCGTCGACGCGGCGGTCGAGGCCGGGCTCGCAGCGCTCGAGCGAGCCGGTGCTTCGTTCGTCACGGCCACGGCCATCGACGGCTCGTGGTGGAGCGCGCGCCTCGCCGCCAGCGGATTTCGCGCGCCGAAGCCCGCCGACCATCTGACCGTGATCGTCCACGTCCACGACCCGGGGCACCCGCTGGCAGCGGCCGCGCGCGAACCGTCGCGCTGGTACCTGACGGACGGCGATCGCGACGACGAGACCATGGGCTAGACTCCACTCGCACGTGTCGCTCAAGCACCGGATCAAGCGCGCCGCGGGCGATGCCTATGCGCGCGTCCTCTTCCACACGGGCCTGCACGCCGTGGTCGACGCGCTCACGCCGCGGCGGATGCTGGTCCTGGCCGGCCACTGCGTGAGCGCGCCCACCTGCGCGACGTTGCCGAAGGACATGCAGATCAGGGCCGCGGACCTGGAGCGGATCCTGGCCTGGCTCGCGCGGCGCTACGACGTCGTCACGCTGGCCGAGGGGCTGCGCCGCATCGAGTCGGGCGCGGGGCGGCGTTCGGTCGCCGTGCTCACGATGGACGACGGCTACCGCGACAACCGCACGCACCTCCTGCCGCTGCTCGCGAAGCTCGGGGTCGGCGCGACGGTGTACGTCGAGACACGTCCGCTCGATGAACGCCGCGCGAACTGGACGCACAAGCTGTTCCACTGCCTGGAGCGGATGGGGCCCGAGGCCTTCGTGTTGCGCTACACGGAGATCGCCCAGGCCGACGAGCGCGGCAGCATCGTGCTCAACCAGCTCGTGCCGCACGGCGAGGCGACGACCTACCACGTCAAGCGCGTGCTCAAGTACGAGGTCGATCCGGCCGTGCGCGACCGGGCGCTGGACGCCCTTTTCGCGGAACTGGGCGGCTCGGACCGCGAGCTCACCGACGCGCTCTACATGACCTGGGATGACGTGCGCGCCTTGCAGGCGGCGGGCCTCGAGATCGGCGGGCACACGGTGAGCCACGCGATCCTCTCCAAGCTCGACGAGCGCGCACAGGATGCCGAGATCGCCGGGTGCGCGCGGGCCCTCGAGGCCGGCCTGGGCCGAGCGCCCGAGAGTTTCGCCTACCCGTTCGGTCGGGGCTGGGACTTCGACGCGCGCGCGGCCGACGCGGCGCGCAGGGCCGGATTCCACAGTGCCACGACGACGCACGCCGGCGTGCACGTCAAGGGACGCGACCCCTACCGCATCCCGCGCGTCATGATCGACGAGGATGCCGCACTACACCGGATCGCGGCCGAGGCCTGCGGCGGATTCGAGCTCCTGCGCCGGCTCGGGATCGACCTCGCTCCCTGAGAGACCCTCTCGCGCTCAGAAACCGGCCCAACCGCACAACGACTGAGGCTCGGACCAAGCGCGCCACCCCAGCCAGCCCAGCACGGCCAGCGTGGCACCGGCGAGCGGAACCAGGAGCTGGAGCAGCAGGCCGCGGCGGTCCTTCGCGACCGTGGGGCGAACGGACCTCGCGCCCATCGGGCTCAGAAGATGTTGTAGAAGAAGGGCGAGACGGAGTCGCCGCCGAACAGGATCAGCGCCACCAGCAGCACGAGCACGAGTGCCAGGGGCGCGACGATGTAGAGCCAGTTCTCGCGCAGGAAGTCCTTCATGGCGCTAGGTGGGTGCCGAGTCCGCGGCCTACCTCCCAGCCTAGCCGATCCCGCTCGATCGTGCCGGCGAGCGCCTAGAACAGGGTGTAGATGAAGGGGGCCACGAGCGGCGAGCTGGCCGCCACGACCAGCAGGCTGCCGATCGTGAGCAGGATGACGACCAGCGGCATCAGGTACCAGTGGCCGCGGCGGGTGAACGCCACGAGCAGCTCGGCGATCGTGCCCAGGCGCCGGCCGAGCTTCACGACGACGAAGCTCAGCACGAGCAGCACGAACACGACCAGCACGGCGCGGCCCAGGGCCGGGTCCAGCCTCCCGATCAGGCGCGCCCCGCCCACGGCGATCGCGAACACGAGCCCCAGCATGCCCGCGGTGATCGCGTAGGCCTGCCAGGGGGCGACATCCTTGTACGTGCGCGCGTACACGGTGCCGAGGACCAGCACGAGCCCCGCGTACCACCAAGGCCAGCGGACCGGCGCCTGCTTCGGGCGTGCGGGCTCGAACTTGCCCGTGCCACGCGCGGCGAGCTCGCCGCCGAAGAAGGGCAGGCCGTCGAGGCTGCGGTGGAGTTCCTCGGCCAGCGCACGGTTGCCATTGGCGTCGAGGTGCCAGTCCCGCACGAAATACAGCGACTCGCCGCGCGCGGCCCGCGCGCGGAAGGCCTCGCGCACGTCGAGCGTGCGCAGATTCAGCTCGCCGGCCAGCGCCAGGAACGTCTCGACCGGCTGGTCCGGCGTCCAGGCGGTCTCCGGCGCGAGCGAAGGGATCGAGCGCGGATCGGTGCCGCCCAAGAGCTTGCGCCGCAGGCCGGCCACGACGCCCTGGCCCAGGATCTGGGACTCGAGCGCCGCCCGCGCCCCGGGGTCGATCGAGGCCTTGCCCGGGATCGGCACGACCACGAGCTCGGCGCCGATCGCGTCGCAGGTGCGCTGGATCGAGGCCAGCGCCGAGCGCGTGCGTCGCAACGCCTCCGCCATGAAGGCCGGGGCTTCGCGCCAGTACGCGGCGTGCTCCGGCTCGAGCCGGCGCTCGCTCCCCGGCGGCGTCCAGGTGCGGCGCTCGCCGCCGAACCCGGCCACGAAGCGGCCGATCGCCGTGCGTTGGAACCAGCCCGTCGCGCCGGGGTCCACGAGCACCACCGGCTCGCGCGGCCCGGTGACCGAGAAGCGCGGCTTGGGAAAGCGCAGGTAGGCGAGCTCGCCGTTCCAGTACAGGTCGTTCTCGTAGGGGAACAGCAGCACGACGTCGGGCTGGAAGGCGCGCCCGTGGACGTCGAGCCAGACGGCTTCCTGGTCCGTGCTCCAGCCCTCCGTCCCGGCGTTCAGCACGTCGATCGGGCGGCCCTCGGCACGCCAGCGGCGCTCCAGGAGGTCGACGAACAGGTCCTCGCGATCCACCGTGTAGCCCAGGACGAAGGAGTCGCCGAGGGCCAGCACGCGCCGCGTGCCGGACGGCTTGGTCGGGCCGCTCAGAGGGTCGTCGCGCAGGCCCAGCGCGTTCGTCGTGATCGTGACGTCGAACTCGCTCGTGGCGCGGCGGATCGTGGCGTCGGGCTTCTTCGACCAGCCCGTGTCGGGATCGAAACGGTGGAGCGTGGGTTGCGGCCCGAGACCCAGCAGCCGCAAGCCGCCCTCGGCGACGAGGGCCGCGATCGCGAGGCTGACGAGGACGGCCAGGAGGACGTTGACGGCGCGCACCGGATCCCTCAGCTGACCATGGCCGTCACGGAGTCGCCCTCGTGCCGCAAGTGGAAGCGCGTCTCCGCGATCTTCTTCTTGGCTTCCTTGGACACGACGTAGTTGTTCAGGAACAAGAGGTCCATGCCGGACAGGCTGAACGTGTTGAAGGCGTGCGCCGGCGATTCGACGATCGGCTCGCCCTTCAAGTTGAACGACGTGTTCATGATGACCGGGACGCCGGTCAACTCGCCGAAGCGTCGGATCAAGCCGTGGTAGGCCGGATTCGTGTCCTTGAAGACCGTCTGCAAGCGCCCGGACCCATCCTCGTGGGTGATCGCCGGCAGCACGGCGCGCTTCTCGGGCCGGACGGGGGCCACGTAGAGCATGAAGCGCGCCGGGTAGTGCTTCTCGGCCTCCGCGATCTCGAAGAACTCGTCGGCGCGCTCCTCGAGCACGCTGGGAGCGAACGGCCGGAACGGCTCGCGGAATTTGATCGTCGCGTTCAGCTTGTCCTTCATCTCCGCGCGGCGCGGGTCGGCGATGATCGAGCGGGCGCCCAGGGCCCGCGGCCCGAACTCGAAGCGCCCGCGGAACCAGCCGCACACCTGGCCGTCGACCAGGGCGCGCGCGGCGAAGTCGAAGAACTCCTCGTCGTCCTCGAAGCGCCGGAACGGGATCGCGTGCTGGCGCAGGAACTCCTCGACTTGCGCGTCGCTGTACTCGCTGCCCAGGTAGGCATGGTCGAGCGCCGGTCCGCGCGGCTGGCCCAGGACGTGGTTGTAGGCCCAGTAGGCCGCGCCCACCGAGCCGCCATCGTCGCCCGGCGCGGGCAGGATGTAGATCTCGTCGAACGGGCCGTCGCGCAGCAGCTTGTAGTTGGCGACGGAGTTCAGCGCGACGCCGCCGGCCATGACGAGGCGCCTCAGACCCGTCTCGCGCTGCAGGTGGCGCGCCATGGTCAGCACGACCTCTTCGGTGACCTTCTGGATCGAGGCCGCGATGTCGCAGTAGAAGGGATCGAGGCTCTTGTCACCCAGCTTCGGATCCCGCGGCGGCCGGCCGAAGTGCTCGCCGAAGGCCGCGGCCAGCGTCGTGTCCGGCGAGTAGTGGTAGGCGAAGTAGCGCATGTCGTGCCACAGCGACCCGTCGTCGGCCACGTGGATCAGTTGCCGGATCCGGTCGACGAAGCGCGGCTGGCCGTAGGGGTGCATCCCCATGAGCTTGTACTCGCCCTCGTTGACCTCGAAGCCGCAGTAGGCCGTGAACGCCGAGTACAAGAGGCCGAGCGAGTGGGGGAAGCGGATCTCCTTCGTGATCTGCAGCTTGGTCCCGCGGCCGACGCCCATGGTCGAGGTGGTCCACTCCCCGGCGCCGTCCACGGTCAGGATCGCGGCCTCCTCGAACGGGGACGTGAAGAAGCTCGCCGCGGCGTGGGACACGTGGTGCTCGGCGAAGAGCAGCTTCGAGGCGGGGATGCCGAGCTTGCGCGTCAGGTGGGACTTCACCCACAGCTTGTCGCTGATCCAGCGCTGCATGGACTCGCGGAACACGGCCGCCGAGCGCGGGAACGTCGCCATCGCCGTGAGCAGCATGCGCTCGAACTTGACGAAGGGCTTCTCGTAGAACACCACGAAGTCGACGTCGCGCAGCGTGACGCCGGCGCGCGCCAGCACGAACTCGATCGAGAGGTGCGGGAAGCCCGAGTCGTGCTTCACGCGGCTGAAGCGCTCCTCCTCGGCGGCCGCGACCAGCACGCCATCGCGTACCAGGGCCGCCGACGAGTCGTGGTAGTAGAAGGAAAGACCGAGGACGATCACGGGGTCACGGGCTCCGTCAATCCTGGCGGCGCGCCGCGGCCAGCGTGTCGTTCTTCGTGGTCCAGGCGCTCCAGTTGCCTTGTGGCCGGCGCTTGAGGTGCAGCGGGTCCGCGAAGAGCTGGTAGCCGAGGGCGAAGGGGCCCAAGACCAGGTAGTAGAGGGCCGTGAGCAAGATCCGGGAGAGCATGCTCCCGAAGCGCTCGCTGGCCTTCAGCAGGGCTTCCTTCATCGCGGACGGGAAATGGGTTCCGGGGGAGAGCCGGCGTCCGAGCACGCCGGTCCCAGAGCATACTCGCCGGCCGTGGCCCGCGTCCTCATGGCCAGCGCGGGCTCGCCCGCCGCCCGCGCGGCCTCAGTCCACGATCAGCGTCCCGCGGTGCTCGTCGTTGCGCGTGAGGCGCCCGTCGCCATCGGCGTCCCGGTAGATCGCGACCTCGATCTCGGTGCCCGGGGCGAACTGCTGGACCAGACGCGCGAAGCTCTCGCGGGAGTCGATGCGCCAGGACTGGCGGCGCAGGCTGCCCGTGAGCCGCACGGCGTCCAGGACGTCGCCGGGCTTGAGGCCCAGCCGCGCCGCCGGCCCGCCCGTGCGCACGTCGCTGATCACGACCGCTGCACCGCCGCGGCCGGAGCGCTGCTCGACCCGCAGCCCGAGGTGCTGGTACAGCAAGCCGTCGATCTTGTCCCACGGCGCGAGCCGCACGCGCCGACTCTCGCCAGCGCGCTCGACCTGGAACTCGACCTCGCGCGCGGGCGCCAGGCCCACGCGTGCCAGGCGGTACTCGTCCGGGGAGGCCACGCGCTGGCCACCGAGCGCCACGATGCAGTCGCCGGCGCGCAGTCCTGCGGCGTGCGCCGGACTGCCGGGGACGACCTCGCGGATCTGGATGTGCTGGTCCGCGGGGTCGACCTCGAATCCCAGCCAGGCCGAGGCCGATTGCGGCGAGAGGAGCTGCTCCTCGAGCACGGTCTTGACGCGGTCGATCGGGATCGCGAAGCCGATGTTCTGCGCCTGGAAGTTCATGGCGCTGTTGATGCCGATCAGCTCGCCGTAGATGTTCAGGAGCGGCCCCCCGCTGTTCCCCGGGTTGATCCCCGCGTCCGTCTGGATCAGGTCGTCGAACGCCAGGCGCGCGGCCGGGATCTGCACGTTGCGGTGCAGCCCCGAGATGATCCCCTGCGTGACGGTATGCGTCTGGCCGTAGGGATTGCCGATCGCGATGACCGTCTCGCCCAGCATCAGGTCGGCGCTCGTGCCGAGCGGGATGACCGGGAAGTCCCGGTCGCCGTCGATCTTGAGCAGCGCGAGGTCCTCCTCCTCGACGAAGGACACGAGCTGCGCGCGGTATTGCTGGGGGTCGTGCTCGCGGTCGAAGTTGACGGTGATCTGATCGGCGTCCTTGACCACGTGGAAGTTCGTGATCAGGAAGCCCTCCTTGTGGATCACGACCCCGGAGCCCGAGCCCGTGAACTGCTGGGTCACGATCCGGCCCCAGATGTTCATCCCCACGGCCTTCTCGCCGCCGGTCTGGATGTAGGCCACGGCCGGTGAGGCGTCGCGCGCCACCTGGACGATGGGCGTCACGCGGCCCTGCCGATGGTCTTGGGCGCTGGCCGGCTCGGCGAGGTGCGCGAAGGCGGCCAGCAGGGCCAGCGGAGTCGCGGCGGCGGCGAGGGGTCGGGCGGTGGTCATGGCATGCGTCCTTCCTGAGCGGATCGGGGGCGATCCTAGGCGACGGGGGATACGGATCCTCCCCACAGCCTGTGAGCCCGCGCCGGCAGGACCGGCGGTTGAGGGGGGGGCGCCCCGGAGCATCCGCGGTCGCACCTCGCCGGCCGCGGGCCTGGTCTGGGACGACGCGGTCTGGGACGACGCGCGCGCGACTGGTGGGCGTTACTGGACTCGAACCAGTGACCTCCACGATGTCAACGTGGCGCTCTAGCCAGCTGAGCTAAACGCCCAGGCGCATCGAGCGCGTCGTCCGCGAACGGCGATCGACCGTTCGAGGCTGGGGAAGGTAGCGGATTCCGCCGGCCTTCGACAAGGGTCCGCCGCTCGATAGACTCCTCGCCCCCACGGCCCGGGTCGACCCCGGACCCCGAAGCCCCGAACGCGACGAGAGCCCCACGTGAAGATCGGCGTCCCGAAGGAGATCAAGAACAACGAGAACCGCGTCGCCCTGACCCCGGCCGGGGTGGACCGCCTGCGCGGACAGGGTCACGAGGTCATGGTCGAGACGCGCGCCGGGCTGGGCAGCGGGCTCTCGGACGAGGCCTACCAGAAGGCTGGCGCCGCGATCGCGCCCGACGCGGCGACCGTGTGGGCCAAGAACGACCTCGTCCTCAAGGTCAAGGAGCCGCTCGAGAGCGAGTGGCCGCACATGCGCAAGGGCCAGACGCTCTTCACGTACCTGCACCTGGCGGCCGATCGCAAGCTCACGGACGGCGTGGTGGGGACGGGCTCCTACGGGTTCGCCTACGAGACCCTGGAGGTGAACCACGGTCTGCCGCTCCTGACGCCGATGAGCGAGGTCGCCGGACGCATGGCGATCCAGGAGGGCGCGAAGTACCTGGAGGCGCCGCTGGGCGGCTCGGGCATCCTGCTCGGAGGCGTCCCGGGCGTGCGTCCGGCCAAGGTCATGATCCTGGGCGGGGGCGTGGTCGGAACTCAGGCCGCGCGCATGGCGGCAGGCCTGGGCGCCGACGTCACGATCCTGGACGTCAACCTGGATCGGATGCGCTACCTCGACGAGGTTCTCCCGCAGAACTGCGCGACCTTGTACTCGACGCCGTACGCGCTGCGGGAGCTCTTGCCCGAGACCGACCTGCTCGTGGGCGCGGTCCTGATCGCCGGTGCGGCCGCGCCCAAGCTGGTGAAGCGCGCGGACCTCAAGCTCATGCGCAAGGGCAGCGTGATCGTCGACGTGGCCGTCGACCAAGGTGGCTGCATCGAGACCGTGCGGCCGACGACGCACGCCGAGCCGACGTACGTCGTCGACGGCGTGGTCCACTACTGCGTCGCGAACATGCCCGGCGCCGTCCCGCGCACGAGCACCTGGGCGCTCACGAACGCCACGCTGCCGTGGGTGGAGCTCCTGGCGAAGCTCGGACCCGTCGGGGCCATCGAGTCCAGCCCAGAGCTGCGCGGCGCGGCGAACTGCGTCGGCGGGCACATCACCTGCAAGCCGGTCGCCGACGCCTTCGGCCTCCCGTTCGTGCCGCCGCTCGAGGCGGTGCGCGCCAGTCGCTGAGGCCACCCAGGCCCCCGCGCGCGGCGTTCGCCGCGCGCGGCGGGCCGCACCGCGATGGAAGCTTGGGAAGCGCTCCTGCTCGGCGCCGTCGAGGGCCTCACCGAGTACCTGCCGGTCAGCTCGACGGGCCACCTCGTGCTCACGAGCCGGTTGCTCGGCCTGCCCAACGACGGTGCGAATCGCGCCTTCACGATCGGCATCCAGTCCGGCGCGATCCTGGCGGTGCTCTCGCTCTACCTGCCGCGGGTCAAGCAGTGCCTCGTGGGGCTCTCGGGCAGCGACCCGGTCGGCCGGCGTCTCTCCGTGGCCTTGATCGCCGCGTTCCTGCCGGCGGCGGTCGTGGGCCTGCTGCTCGCCGACTGGATCGACCGCGTGCTGTTCGGGCTGTGGCCGATCGTGATCGCCTGGCTCCTGGGAGGCCTCGCGCTCGTGCTCGTGCGCGCTCTGCGGCGGCCGCACCCCGTCGGGTTGGCCTTGGAGGAACTCACCACGCGCCAGGCGCTGCTCATCGGGTGTGCGCAGTGCCTGGCGCTCGCCCCCGGGACCAGCCGCAGCCTGGTCACGATCGCGGCCGGGATCTTCCTCGGGCTTTCGGGCGCGGCGGCGGTCGAGTTCAGCCTGCTGCTCGGGGTCGTGACGCTGGGCGCCGCGACCGCTTACGAAGCCGTCTCGGGCGGCCGCGAGGTCCTGGCCAGCTACGGTTGGACGAACATCTTGCTGGGCTTCGCGGCCTCGTTCGCCTTCGCCTGGATCGCCGTCCGGGGGTTGGTCGCCTGGCTCACGACGCACGGCCTCGCGCCCTTCGGCGTGTACCGCATCGTGTTGGCCGCCGTGGTGGCCTGGATGCTCTCCGCCGGCCTGGTGCCGGCCGGGTGAGACTCAGGAAGCGCGCCGCAGCGCGTCGCCGGACAGGATCGCGCCCAGCGCCTCGGCCAGCGTCGTGGAGACCTCGTCGCACTCGACCTCGATCGGGCCCTCGGCGATCCGGCGCTCACGTCCCAGCGCGAGCGTGCGCACGCTGGCGCGCGAGGCCGCGGCCAACTCGAGCACGTCGTCGCTGACGAGCCAGCTCGCGCGCAGGTCGACGCCGTCCTCCTGGAAGGCGTGGTAGAGGGCGCCGGTGTTCGGGAAGCGGAACACGGACTCGCGCTTGTGGCGACCCTTGCCGCTGTGCGGGTGGTCCAGACAGGCGTAGTCGCGCGCGAGCGGCACGCCCAGGCCCGCGAGCCGCGCGTGCAGGTCCTTCTGGAAGGCCTCCCAGGCCGCGTCGGAGACGCGCCCGCGCGCGACGTCGGGCTCGTTCCCGACCAGGTACAGGCGCCAGCCGGCCTGCGTCGCGCGGAACAGGACCTCCCCGGCGCGGGCCACCAGGCCCGTGTCCGCGAACGACCGGCAGGGGCCGCCGGGACGCTCGAGCAGCGCGCCCCAGCGCGAGACGAACAGCGCGCGCGGTGCGCGCTCGGTGCCGGGGAGGGGGAGGACGATTGAGGTGCGGTGGCGCGTCATGGTGAGCTCTCGTGGCGCGCCCTCGATCGGGCCCTGGCCGCGGACCCTTGAGGCCGCGGCCTTTCTTTCCGCGGCGGGGCGCGGCTGGCGCGCCGGAAAACTGCGCGCAATCGAGCCCTTCCTTCAGGATCTGCCGCGTCCAGCGTCGAAAAAGCAGCCGGAAGTGCCCTGCTCCCGTGCCCCAGCCGCTGCGCATCGCGATCCTCGTCAACCCCTTCACGCTGGGTCGCAAGTGGGGCGCACACGCGCCCGAGCTCGCGCGCGAGCTGCTCGGAGCGGGACACACGGTGCGCGGCTTCGGCGCGCCCCCGGGTGCGCTGCCGCGTTCGGGCGGATCGCCGGAGGTCGAGGGCGGAGCGCTGGCCGACGACGTGGTCGGCGTCACCGGTTACGAGCCCGACGCCGTGATCGCCTACGACTCGCTCTCGCCCGCGGCTTGGGTCGGCGCGCGGGCGGCGCGCAAGCTGCACGTGCCGCTCGTGCTCGTCGAAGCCGCGGCTGGCGAGCAGCGCGGCCGACAGTGGTTGTTCCAGGCGCTCGGCCGGCGCCTGTGGGGCCGCACGGTGCGCAACGCGACCAGCGCCGTCGTCGCGCTCGACGCCGTGGCGCGCGAGCGCGTGCTGGCCCACGGCTTCCCCGCCTCGAAGATCGAGGTCCTTCCGGCTGGCGTGGACCTCGCGGCGTACCGCCCGGGACTCTCGTCCGGCATCGTGACGCGCCACCACATCCGCGGGCGCGTGCTGCTCTACGTCGGGCGCATCGCGGCCGAGCGCGGCCTGGAGGTCCTCGTGCGGGCCTTCGCCGCCAGCGTCGGCCAGCGCGCCGACTGGTCTCTCGTCCTGGCGGGCGAAGGGCCCGCGCGAGCGGAGCTACGGGCCCTGATCGAGCGCCTGGGCATCGCCTCGCGCGTGCATTGGACGGGGCTGCCGCGCGCCGAAGAGCTGCCCGGTCTGCTGTCGGCCAGCACGTTGCTCGCGATCCCAGCGCTGGACGATTCCGTGCGCGGCCTCAATGTGACGCGCGCCATGGCCTGCGGCCTGCCGATCCTGGTCTCGGACCGGCCGAACCTCCAGGTGCTCGTGGAGCACGACCGCCACGGGCTGGTCGTCCCGGCCGGCGACCACGCGGCCTGGCGCGAGGCGCTCCAGCGCGCGGCGATGTCGCCCGACGCGCGCCGGCGCTGGTCGCTCCACGTGCGCGCCGCGGCCGAGGAACGCTACGCCTGGCCGCGTGTGGCTCGGCGCTTCGAGGGGCTCGTGCTGGCCGCGCGCGAAGCGCTGGCGCGTGGGGCGCGCTCGTCGAACCCGCTCAGCGATCCGTCGCGCGCTTGAGCTCGTCCTTGAGGTAGGCGAGGTCCTTGACGTAGTTCTGCAGCTCGCTGCGGGTCGCGTCGTCCATCTCCTGGAACGTCGTCCCGACCTTGACGCCCTCGGGGCGCTCCTCGACCTCGGTGACGCGCGCCACGGCCTCGCGGTAGCCCTTGGCCATCATCGGCAGGCGGAACTTGAGCCGCCATTCGGTGCCCAGGGCCAGGAACTGGCCCATGGCGAAAGGCGTCAGCCCCGTGGCGCTGCCATTCCAGGTGAAGCGCAGCCCGTTCGCGTCGATCGCCGACATGCGGCCCGCGCCGCTCCACGACCCAGGCAGCTTGTCCTTGGCGCCCCGACCTTGACCCGACTCGGGCAGGAAGTGGTCGATGCGCGAGGTGTCGACCGGCGAGAACAGCACCGTGGCGACCTGGTCGTCGTCGACCGCCGCGGAGGCCTTGCCCGCCGGCGCGAGGCCCTGCGTGACGGCCTCGGCCGCGGCCTCGTCGGAGTCGTAGATCCCGAGCACGCGGTCCAGGCCGACCTTGGTCAGCATGTCGCGCACGAACGAGGACGGTCGCGAGACGACGACCTTGCCGCCCTTGCCCTCGAGCTGCTTGCGGATGCGCGCCAGCGCCCCGAGCGCCGTCGAGTTGATGTAGCGCACCAGCCGCAGGTTCAGGACGATGCGCACGACGCCCTGCTTGACCAGCGCGTCGATCTCCTGCTGGAGGGCCGTCACGTAGAAGGTGTCGAACTCTCCCCGCAGGTGGAGGATCGCGTGTTCGTCACGGGGCTCGACGCTGATGTGCATGGGGGCTCTTCGGGGGGGCGTGGTTCGCGAGTCTCGAGGCTGGCTCCGGGCCTCGCCCGGCGATTAGGATCGGGGAGCATATGTTCTTCCGGCGCAAGAAGGAACCGCCCAAGGCCCCTGCGCCGGAGGCCCGACCGGCCCCCAGCGTCGGGGCGCCGCCGGCCCCGCCGGCGCGGGCCGACTCCACCGCGTTCCTCACCGGGGACGACGGCCTCGACCGTCGCACGATCGAGATCCTCTTGCGCGGGATCGCGCAGGTCACGGAGTCGCGTGACCTCGAGCCGCTGCTCGTGGACATCGTCGACACGTCGATCGACGTGACGGGCGCCGAGCGCGGACTCCTGATCCTCTCGGACGAGCGCAGCGGCCTGTCGGTGCGCGTGGCGCGGGCCCGGGGCAAGAAGCCCGTCGAGGGCCAGGTGCGCTTCTCGACCAGCATCGTGAAGCGCGTGCTCGCCGACCTCGACCCGGTGCGCGCGCAGGTCTCGTCCGACTCCGAGGCGCTGGAGCTGGGCACCTCGGTCTACGACCTCAAGCTGCGTGCCGTGATGTGCGTGCCGCTGGTCGCCAGCGAGGGCCCGGAGGGCTCCGCGGAACGCGGCGTGCTGTACGTCGACTCGAAGGCCGCCACGCGCGAGTACTCGCAGAAGGACCTGTCGCTGTTCGCGGCGCTCTCGCAGTACATCCGCATCGCGCTGCAGAACGCCCGCTTGCACATCGTCTCGGTCGAGAAGGCGCGCCTCGAGCAGTCGCTGGAGATCGCGGCGCAGATCCAGCGCGACCTGATGGCGGAAACGCCCGGGGACGTGCCCGGCTACGACATCCACGGCTGGTACCGCCCGGCCGAGGGCACGACCGGTGACTTCTACGACTTCGTCAAGATGAAGGGCGGCCGCCACGGCGTGTTCGTCGGCGACGTCTCGGGCCATGGCATCGGCCCGGCGCTGATCATGGCCGAGGCCAAGTCGGCCTTGCGTCAGGGCCTCAAGCTGCTCGACGACCCGGCCGCCATCGTGCGCAGCGTGTGCGAGGACCTCGGTCCGCGCATGGAGGACAACCTGTTCCTCACGCTGTTCGTCGCGGTCCTCGCGCCGGATGGCACGGTCAAGACCCTGAACGCCGGCCACACGCCCCCGCTCGTGTGGCGCGCACGCGAGCGCAAGGTCGAGATCATCCCGGGGCACGCGCCGGCGGTGGGCTTCGTGGACGACTTCCCCTACGAGGAAGGGCCGCGCCACGCGCTGGAGCCGGGCGACGCGCTGGTCCTGCTCACCGACGGCTTGGTCGAGGCGCGCTCGGCCGAGGACCCGGACGTGCTGTTCGGCGAGCAGCGCATCCAGGCACTCCTGGCGCAGCACGCCGCGGCAGGCCTGGACGCCAAGGGGCTGGTCGAGGCCCTGGTCGCCGAGGTGCTGCGCTTCGCCGGCGGCAAGCGCGACGACGACATGACGCTGCTCGTCGTGCGGCGTTCCGGGGGCTGAGGTGGCGCGCGTGGCGTCGGCGGCGCGCTCGGACGGCGGGCTGCGCGGCGCGGACCTCTTCGTGCGCGGCGCGCGCTCCTATCCGCCGGGGCCGGACGCGTCCGCGCTCGACGTGCGCATCCGGGGCGGCGTGATCGAGGCCGTTGGCGCGGAGCTCGCGTCGGACGGTCTGCCGGTGCTCGAGGCCCACGGGCTCACGGTCATCCCGGGGCTCGTCGACGTGCACGTCCACTTCCGCGACCCGGGTCTGGAGCACAAGGAGGGCTGGGACCACGGCTCGGCCGGGGCCTTGCACGGCGGCGTGACCAGCGTCGTCGAGGTCCAGAACAACCCGCCGCTCTCGACCTCGCGCGAGGCCTTGGAAGCGCGCCTCGTGCACGTGCGTGAGCGCTCGCGCGTCGACTTCGGCTGCCTCGCGAACCTGCTCCCCGAGTCCGTGCCGGAGCTCGCGGCGATGGCGCCGCTCACGCCAGCCTTCAAGTTGTTCCTGGGCGGCTCGACCGGGCTGGGCGGCGAGACCGACGACGGCGTCCTGCGCGAGCTGTTCGCGGCGGCGGCGCGCGCCGGCCGCCCGATCGTGGGCCACTGCGAGGACGAGGAGCTCTTGCGGGCGGGCAAGCGCGCCTTCCCGGACGCGACGGCCACCGAGCACCACCTCGTGCGCAGCGCCCAAGCCGAGATCGAATCCGTCAGGAAGAGCATCGCCTGGGTCCAGGAGACCGGCGCGTCGCTGCACGTGTTCCACGTCTCGACGCGCGGCGCGTGCGAGCTGATCGGCGCCGCGCGCCGCCGCGGGCTCCCGGTCCGCGGCAGCACGGGCCCGCAGTACGTGCTGCTCTCCGCCGAGGACGCTGTGCGCCTGGGCAACCTGATGAAGATCAACCCTTCGATCAAGACGCGCGACGACAACGCCGGGATCCTGGCCGCGCTGCGCGCGGGCGATGTCGACGCGATCGGGACGGATCACGCGCCCCACCCGCTGACGGAGAAGCAACGCGCCTACGCGCACGCGCCCTCGGGGATGCCGAGCGTCGATCTCCTGTGGCCGTTGACCTTCGAACTCGTGCGGCGCGGGCTGCTCGACGCCGCGACGGCCTTGGCGTCGGTGACCGAGCGCGCCGCGGCTTCGCTCTGGCTGCCGCGCAAGGGCCGGCTGGCTCCGGGCTACGACGGCGACGTCGTGCTGTTCGATCCAGAGGCCACGCGCCGCGTCGTGGGCGCCGAGCTGCCGTCGCGCTCGAAGTGGTCGGCCTACGAAGGCCTGGAGCTGGCGGGCTTCCCCGCGGTCGTCGTGCGCCGCGGCGAGATCGCGTTCCAGGGCGGCCAGGTCCTGGTCCAGGCCGGCGGCCGGCCGCTGGACCTCGTGCCGCCGGCTCCGCGGCGCTGAGGACGGGGATGGCGGCGCTGCGCGGGCTGGAGCTGTTCCCCGCGGTGCACCTCGCGCCGGGCTTCGCGCTGCGCGCGGCGGCCTTCGCGCGCGCGGTCGGGCGTCGCGCCGCGGCCTTCGAGACGGCCGGGCGGGCGCGCGCGCTCGCAGCGGGCGACGATCTCCACGGCCTGCGGGCCTACCGTGCGGGCGACGACCCGCGCGCCATCGACTGGACGGCCAGCGCCCGCGCCGAGGCGCCGCTGGTGCGCGTGCTGCGCGCCGCGCGCGGCGGGCGCACCGCGATCGTGCTCGATGCGAGCCTGTCGATGGCCGTGGGGCCGCCCGGGAAGCTCCAGGCCGCGGCGGAGGCGGCGCTGGCCCTGGCCTGCGTCGCGGCGCGGGCCGGCGCGCGCGTGGAGCTCGTCGTCCTGCCCCAGGGCGACCGCCACGCGCTGGCGCGCGTCGAGCAGTTCCCGGGGCTCGTCGCGCGCCTCGCGGGCCTGGCCGCGCGCGGCGCGCTGACGCCCGGTCGCGGCACGGTCCCGCGCTGCGACCGCGCCGTGTGGATCGGAGACCTCGCCGGCCTCTCGGCCGAAGAGCTCGCGCGTGCCGCGCCCCGCGGCGCGGCGTTCGCGGTGCTCCAGGTCCTCGCGCCGCACGAGCTCGCGCCACGCCTCGCCGGGCCCGCGGTGCTCGTCGACCCCGAGAGCGGCGCGTCGCTGGTCGCGGGCCCCGACGACGTGCCGCGGCACGCGGCGGCGCTCGAGCGACAACGCGTGTCCTTGGCGCGCGCCCTGTCACGGCGGCGGGCGCGCTTCGCGCGCGCCGCGTCCGACGAGCCGTTCGAGACCGCCTGCACGCGGCTCCTTGGGCCGTGAGCGTCCCTCTCGCCGCGGCGGTCCTCGGGATCGTGTTCGAGCGTCCGCTCGCCCTGGCTCTGGTCGTGCTGCCGCTGGCGTTGCTCGTGCTCGCCGGGCGGCGCGCGACGCGACGCAGCGCGACCGGCGACCTGGAACCATGGCGCGCCGCGCGCGCCGGCACCGGCGCGCCGCGCACACCGCGCCTCGAGCGCCCGCCGCTCGCGCTGTGGCTCGCGTCCGGGGCGCTGCTCTCCGGCGCGCTGGCCGTGGCCGGCGCGCGCGCGGCCGAGCCGCGCGCGCGCTGGACCTGCGTCCTCGACACGACGCCCTCGATGGCGCTCGCGCTGGATGGCGCGACGCGCCGCGAGCGCGCCCGCGCGACCGCGCTCGAGCTCGCCGCGCGCGCCGGCGCCGACGTGTCCTGGACCGAGTCGGACACGGGCTTCGACGCCTGGGACGCGCCCGGGGTCCTATGGGTCACGGATCGCGTGCCCGAGGAGCTGCCGCGATTCGCCGGGCTGGTGGCCTCGGGCGGCGAGGCCGTGCCGGGGCCCGTGGCGGTCGCCGGCGCCGACCGCATCGACTGGGATGGCGAGCGCCTGGTCGTCGCGAGCGGCGCAGCGCCGGCGCGCTGCGTCGTCGTCCTGGACGTGGGGGAGGCCACCCCGCTCGGCCGCGTGCTGGCGGCGTGGGCCGCGGCCCGCGGGCTCGGGCGCGCGGAGCAGCCTGCGGCTCCCTGCGCGGCGCTCGTGCTCTCCGGGCCGCGTAGCGCCGCCACGGGGACGGTGCGCGCCGGACGCGACGGCTGGAGCGCGAGCGGAGAGCTGCACGGCGCCGTGCAGCTCGAGGGCGCCACCGGCCTCGTGCCCTGGATCGCGCACGAGGAACTCGTGCTCGTGGCGGCGACCACGGGCCACGTCGCGACGGCCTGGTTGCCGGGCGAGCCCGACGATCCGGCCGCCTTCGCCGTTTCCTGGGCGCGGCTCCTCGACGCGCACGTCCGGCCCCCGCCGGGGGTCGTGCCGCTCGACGAGCGCCGCGCGGCTGGTGCCGCGGTCGCGTTCCCACCGCGCGCCCAGACCGCGCCGGGCGCGCGCCGCGCGGACGCGCTGCTCGGCGCGTTGGCGGCCGCGCTGGCCCTGGCCGCGATCCTCGCGCGGCGCTGAGCTCGCGCGCGGATTCAGGGCCGCGGCGTGGACGCGCGCGCCCGGTTCGGGTGAGGATCCCAGGCATGCGAACCGACTGCTGGCCGTGTTCCGTGCCGGGCTTCGTGCTGAGTCTGGCCCTGGCCGTGTGCTGCTCCGTGTCCTGCGCCGCGCCGTCCGTGCACCACGAGGCGCGCGGCGCGCTGGGGCCCTATTCGGCGCTCGTGGAGGCCGGCGAGCTCGTGTTCGTCGCGGGCCGTATCGGCGCGACCGAGGCCGACTTCGAGACCGAGGTCGAGACGACGCTCGGCGCCGTCGAGGTCGAGCTGGCGCGCGCCGGGCTCACGCTGGCCGACGTCGTGCAGGCGACCTGCTACCTGAGCGACATCGGGCTCTACGAGCGCTTCAACGCGGTCTATGCCGCGCGTGTGCCGCGCCCTTGGCCGGCGCGGGCCGTGGTCGGCGTGTCCGGCCTGCCGGCGGGCGCGCGCGTCGAGATCGTGGCGATCGCCCGCCGCCGTTGAGCGCTCACCGTTCGCCGGAGCGCGGATGGCGCCGACGGAACGCCAGGGCGGCCAGCGCGCCGACGAGCACCGCGAACCACAGCGTGCACAGCCGGATCACGAGCGTGGCCGAGGCCGCCGAGGCGCGGGCGGCGTCGAGGGCCAGCCCGCTCGCCAGGTAGCGGCGCGCGAGCAGCGCGCTCATGGACGCCTCCGTGGGGCCCAGGCCGCCGGGGAACAGGATCAGCACCGCGCCCGCGACGGCCGCCAGGGCGAAGGTGTACGTCGCGAAGGCCAGATCGACGGCGCCCGGCGCGAAGGCGTCGGCCACCAGCCAGAACCCGACGCACTCCAAGCCCCAGCCGAGCGTCGCCAAGAGCGTGGGGATCCACAGCTCGCGGGGCGCGAGCAGGACCCGCACGCTCTCCAGCGCGGTGCGCGTCGCGGGCACCCAGCGCGACACGAGCGGCAGCCGCGCCGTGAGCGCCAGCGCGCGCTCTTGGAGGCGCGGCGCGGCCACGAACACGAGCAGCGCCGCGCAACCGGCCAGGACCGCGCCGAAGATCCAGGCGTGCTCGGGCGAGGTCGAGAGTCCCCCGATCGCGATCAGCACGAGGAACGCCAGCAGGTCCGTGAAGCGCTCGGCCAAGACGATCGGGGCCGTGACCGACAGTGGCGTGCCGGTCAGGCGGCGCACGAGCCAGGACTTGTAGGCCTCCCCGAGCTTGCCGGGCGAGACCGTGAAGGCCAGGCCCGCCAGGCTGATCAGGAAGCTCGTGGGCGCGGCGATCCGGATCCCGAGCAACGCGAGGTAGCGCTGCCAGCGCAGGAAGCGCAGGCCGTAGTTCGCGAACGACAGGGCGCAGGCGAGCAGCGCGATCCCGGGCGGGAAGCGCGCCAGCGCCGCGCCGATGCCGCGTACGTCGGCCCACAGGGCGAAGAGCGCGACGACGACCAAGCCCAGCGCGGCGCCCAGCGCCAGCGAGCGGCCGAGGCGCTCGTCGCGGGGCGGCGCGTCGGGGGGCGGGAGCGGCGCGGGCACGGGCCCTCCCTCATCGGCCGGGAGGGTGCCGCGCGTTGAAGGTCGGGACGTGGGCCCGTTACGCTGCGCGTTCATGCCGGCTCCGGGAGAACTCGACAGCACGCTGCTCGCGCTCGCGGCCGGCTTGGCCGGGCTGGCGGTGGCGCTCCAGGTCCACACGCTGCGCGTGGCACGCCGACTCGAGCGCCGTCTGGGCGCCGAGGACCGGCTGCGCACGGTCGAGGCCGCGCTGGAGAAGCTCGCCGAGCGCGAGGCGGCCATCGACCTGCGACGCACGGAGCACGTGCTGCTCGACGTGCGTGAGGCCGTCGGGAAGCTCGAGGAGCGCCTGCTCTCGATCGCCGAGAGCCGCGCGCGCGCCGCGCTGGAGCGGCCGGGCGCCGAGCTGGTCGTGGCGCCCGAGGGCACGGCCGCGGCCAGCGTCGTGACGGATCGCATCCTGGCCCGCTTGCTGGCGCTGGGCTACGAGCGCATCCGCATCGTGACCGACGGCCCGGACCTGGCGCGCCTGGCGTCCGAGGAGGGCGACGTGATCGTCGAGGCGCGGCGCGACGGCGCGCTGTGCAAGGGCCGCGTGCGCGTCGCGCAGGGCCTGGTCGGGGCGGTCCTGGTGCAGCCGGCCTACTCCGCGTTCCCCTGAGACGAATCCATGACCCCCATCGCGACGATCGAGAAGCTGGCGGACTTCGCGGGACAGCAGGTCACGCTGCGCGGCTGGCTCCACCACAAGAGCTCGAAGGGCAAGCTGCACTTCGTGCAGTTGCGCGACGGCACGGGCTACGTCCAGTGCGTGGCCTTCCAGGGCGACGTGCCGCCGGAGCTGTTCGAGGCGCTGGGCCATGCCGGCCAGGAATCGAGCCTGATCCTGACCGGTGTCGTCAAGGCCGAGCCGCGCGCGCCGGGCGGCTTCGAGATCGGCGTCAAGGGCGGGCGCGTGCTGCAGAAGGTCGAGGGCTTCCCGATCACGCCCAAGGAGCACGGGCCGGACTTCCTGCTCCAAAACCGCCACCTGTGGCTGCGCAGCAAGCGCCAGTGGGCGATCCTGCGCATCCGGGACGCGGTCATCACCGCCATCCGCCGCTTCTACGACGAGCAGGGCTTCGTGTGCGTCGACTCGCCGATCTTCACGCCGGCGGCCTGCGAGGGGACCAGCACGCTGTTCGAGGTCGACTACTTCGACGACGCCAAGGCCTACCTGACGCAGTCGGGCCAGCTCTACGCCGAGGCGACGGCCATGGCGTTCGGCAAGGTCTACTGCTTCGGTCCCACGTTCCGCGCCGAGAAGAGCAAGACGCGCCGGCACCTGACCGAGTTCTGGATGCTCGAGCCGGAGATCGCCTACGCCACGCTCGACGACGTCATGCAGCACGCCGAGGACTTGCTGTGCTACGTGGTGAAGAGCGTGCTCGAGCGGCGCCGGACTGAGCTGGCGGTCCTCGAGCGCGACGTCGGGAAGCTCGAGGCCATCGTGCCGCCGTTCCCGCGCCTCTCCTACGACGAGGCGCACGCGATCCTCGAGGAGGCCGCGCCGGGACAACACCGGCACGGCGACGACCTGGGCGCGCCCGACGAGACGATCCTCTCGAACAAGTTCGACAAGCCGGTGATGATCCACCGCTATCCGCACGAAGTGAAGGCCTTCTACATGAAGCGCGACCCCGAGGATCCGCGCAAGGCGCTGTGCGTCGACGTGCTGGGGCCCGAGGGCGTGGGGGAGATCATCGGCGGCAGCCAGCGCGAGGAGGACCTCGACACGCTCCTCGCCCGCATCCGCGAGCACGGCCTGCCCGAGGAGGCCTTCGGTTGGTACCTCGACTTGCGGCGCTTTGGATCCGTGCCGCACGGGGGCTTCGGGCTCGGGCTGGAGCGCACGGTGGGTTGGATCTGCGGTCTGGAGCACGTGCGCGAGGCCAGCCCGTTCCCGCGCATGATGTACCGCATCTATCCCTGACATCTCTGACGCTCCCCACCCGTGTTCCATGCTGCTCACGCCAGCCCCGCCCGTGTGAGGGCAGGAGCGGCGATCGGCAGTCATGGAACGCGTCCGGTGGACTTCTTCCAACGAAGTGCGCTCCAGCGTGACGCTGGGGCCGATGGCACGATGCTCAACCGATCATGAACCACAGCGAGATCGTCAGCTTCCTCTGGGGCGTTGCGGATCTGATCCGCGACACGTTCAAGCGTGGCAAGTACCAGGACGTCATCCTGCCGCTCACCGTCCTGCGTCGCCTCGACTGTGTGCTGGCCGAGAGGAAGGACAAGGTCCTCGCGAAGCAGGCCGAGCTGAGGACCAAGAGGCTCGAGAACCTCGATCCCCAGTTGCGCAAGGTCGCCGGCTACGCCTTCTACAACACCTCTCGCTACGACTTCGAGAAGCTCCTCTCCGACGCGCCGCACCTTGCCGCCAACCTGCGCAACTACATCGCGGGCTTCAGCCCCAACATGCGTGAGGTGCTGGAGAAGTTCGACTTCGACAACACGCTCAGCAAGCTCGACGAAGCCGGCCTCCTGTTCCAGGTCCTCGAGCGTTTCAAGGGCGTGGATCTGCACCCGGACAAGATCGACAACCCCACGATGGGCACGATCTTCGAGGAGCTGCTCCGGAAGTTCAACGAGGCCCTGAACGAGAATCCGGGCGAGCACTTCACGCCGCGCGATGTCGTCCATCTCATGGTGGACTTGATGCTCGCGGGTGACGAGCGGGACATCCGCGTCAAGAAGGCGATACGCACCGTGTACGACCCCTGCTGCGGTTCGGGCGGCATGCTGATGATCACGAAGGAGCACATCACGGTGGGGGTGCGGAAGAACGGCGACCTGTTGCTGCCGGCGATCAACCCGGATGCGGAGATCCACCTCTTTGGCCAGGAGGTGAATCCCGAAACCTGGGCGGTCTCGAAGTCCGACCTCTTCATGAAGGACCCGACAGGGCGCGACGCCGACCACATCGCCTATGGCAGCACGCTCTCGAACGACCGCCACGCCGGTCAGACGTTCGACTACCTGATCGCCAACCCCCCATACGGCAAGGACTGGAAACGGGACGAGGACGCCGTGCAGGCCGAGCACGAGCGCGGTGCGGCGGGCCGGTTCGCGCCGGGACTGCCGCGCATCAGCGACGGCCAACTCCTCTTCCTGCTCCACATGCTGGCGCATGCCAAGGACCCGAAGGAGGGCGGCTCACGCATCGCCATCATCATGAACGGCTCGCCGCTGTTCACCGGCGATGCCGGCAGCGGCGAGAGCGAGATTCGTCGATTCATTCTGGAGAACGACCTGCTGGAAGCGCTGATCGCGCTCCCCGAGCAGCTCTTCTACAACACGGGTATCGCGACCTACGTGTGGGTCGTGACGAACCGCAAGTCGCCGGCACGGAAGGGCAAGGTTCAGCTGATCGACGCCACCTCGTTCTGGGTGCCGATGAGGAAGAGCCTTGGCGACAAGCGGCGCGAGATCCCGCTCGAGCGCTCGCAGGACATTCTGCGGATCCTCGCCGGCTTCAAGGACGGAGAAACGCGGAAGGTGGCGAAGGACGGCAAGGAAGATGACGTCGTCGTCAGCCGCATCTTCCCGACCACGCACTTCGGCTTCCGCAAGATCACCGTCGAGCGGCCGCTCCGGCTCAACTTCCAGGCGACACCCGAGCGCATCGCGCGCCTCGAGGAGGAGAAGGGCTTCCAGGCGCTGGCCCAGTCGAAGAAGAAGGGCGCCGCGGGCGCCAAGGAGCAGGAGGAAGGGCGCTCGCTGCAGGAGGCCATCCGCAAGCTGGTGCGCGCGCTGCCCGGCACGCTCGTCGAGGACCGCGACGAGTTCGAGCGCCTGCTCGACGCCGGCGGCAAGACTGCCGGGGTGAAGCTGCCGGCGCCCGCGCGCAAGGCCATCCTGTCCGCACTGTCTGAGCGCGACGAGACCGCCGTCGTCTGCCGTGACAAGGACGGGAACCCCGAGCCGGACCCGGAGTTGCGCGACACGGAGAGCGTGCCGCTCGCCGAGAGCGTCGAGGCGTTCTTCGAGCGCGAGGTGAAGCCCCACGTCCCAGATGCCTGGATCGACACCTCCAGGCGCGACCCCAGGGACAACCAGGTCGGCCTCGTCGGCTACGAGATCAACTTCAACCGCTACTTCTACCGCTTCACTCCGCCGCGCCCGCTGGAGGAGATCGAGAGCGAGATCCGTGGGATTGAGCAGGACATCCTGCGGATGCTGGCAGAGGTCACGGGCGGGCCGGCCTGATCGGCGAAGCGCCCGCATTTGGGCGGGTGTGCCGACATCTTCCTTCGCTGAGCTCTGAATTCAATGTCGGCACTTGCGCTTATCTGCCGACATCTAGTACGGTTCCGGCATGGATGAGCCCCGCCTGACCAAGGCAAGCTTGGATGCCGCGAAGGTTGGAGCCTTCTTCCGGCCCCGCGACCTGCTGCCGCTAGGCGTGTCGTTCCGCCAGCTGCAGCACTTCGTCGCCGAGGGCACGGTCGAGAAGCTGGGACGCGGTGTCTATCGGCTGTCCGAGGTCGAACCGAACGAGTTCGAGACGATCGCGATGGTGGCGACGGCGGCGCCCGACGCCATCGTCTGTCTGCTCTCGGCCCTGCGCATCCACGACATCGGCACCCAGTCGCCGTACCAGGTGTGGCTGGCAATCGATCGCAAGGCCCGCATCCCGAGGCGGCTCCCGGCCAAGGTCCGCATCGTCCGGTACTCCGGAGCCATGCTGACCTATGGCGTCGTCACGCAGACCATGCAGGGGGTGAAGGTCCGCCTCACCAATCCTGCCCGCACCGTCGTGGACTGCTTCCGGTACCGGAACAAGATCGGGCTCGACGTGGCCATGGAGGCGCTCCGCGACGCCGTGCGCTCGCGCAAAGCCATGGTCAGTGAGATCAACCGAGCGGCCGAGGTATGCCGCATCCGGACGGTCATCGGCCCTTACCTGGAGGCGCTGTCGGCATGAGCACCCGGGAGACCGATGGCCGGGCGGAGTCGATCCGGCAACGGCTGCGGAACGAGCTCAAGACCCGTGGAGAGGATGTGACGCTCGGCCTGCAGCGGTACGCAGTCGAGCGCTTTCTCTACCGGCTCGGCCGCTCGCGCCACCGGGAGCGCTTCGTGCTGAAGGGCGCGACGCTCTTCGCGATCTGGGGCACGGCCTACCGGCCCACGCGGGATATCGACTTCACGGGCTACGGCAGCGCCAAGCCGGCCGACGTGATTCGGGACTTCCGCGAGATCTGCGAGACCCAGGATGAGGTGGACCAACTCGTCTTCGATACCGCCAACATCACGGCAGAGGACATCCGCGATGGCTCCGAGTACGACGGCCTTCGCATCCAGATCCGAGCCCGCCTCGGTGACTCAGACATCCCGGTCCAAATCGACGTCGGGTTTGGCAACGCGATCGTTCCCGGCCCGGAGGAGACCGAATACCGCACCATCCTCGGCGACCCGCCGCCCCGGATCCTCGCGTATCCGCGCGAATCGGTCGTGGCCGAGAAGCTGAACGCCATGGTGACGCTGGGTGAACGGAACAGCCGCTACAAGGACTTCTACGACCTGCATGCCATGGCGAACGCCTTCCAATTCGACAGGAACACGCTCGTTCGCGCGGTACGTGCGACGTTCGAACGCAGGCGCACGCCGATCGATGCGGCGATGCCGGCGCCACTGACGGCTCCGTTCTATGCCAGCGCCGGTCGCATGCCGCAGTGGCAGGCTTACGTCACCCGCAATGGCCTCGCCGGTGCCCCGACCGACTTCCAACAGGTCGGCGATCTTCTCGCCCGATTCCTCCAGCCCGTCTGGGAAAGCCTTGGCGACGCGGCCGAAAGCGCAGGCGACTGGCCGCCGGGCGGCCCGTGGTCCAATCGGCAATCAACGGAGGCCCAGGCTCGATGACCACGACCTCCCGCGAGATCGACGGCAAGGGCCGCACCGTCCGCGAGCTGCTCGCCGGCCGCAAGTACTCGATCGACTACTACCAACGCGAGTACAAGTGGCAGCAGAAGCAGGTGGCCGAGCTGATCGACGACCTGGCGGCGAAATTCCTGGAGAGCCACGAGGAGAGCAACGAGCGCAGCGCCGTCGCCGACTACGGGCACTACTTCCTGGGCTCCATCATCGTCAGCGACAAGGACGGCCAGAAGTTCATCATCGACGGCCAGCAGCGCCTCACCACGCTCACGCTGCTGCTGATCTACCTCCACCACAGGCTCACGGACGCCGAGCAAAAGGGGCAGATCGCCGATCTGATCTTCTCGCAGAAGTTCGGCAAGCGCTCCTTCAATCTCGACATCCCCGAGCGCGCCGCCTGCATGGAAGCGCTCTACAAGGGCGAGGAGTTCGAGGGCGCCGACCAACCTGAGTCCATCGCCAACATCCTGGCCCGCTTCGCCGACCTGGACGAGCTCTTCCCCGACGATCTCGCCGGCCCTGCGCTGCCGTACTTCGTGGACTGGCTGGTGGAGAACGTGCACCTGGTCGAGATCACGGCCTACTCCGACGGCGACGCCTACACGATCTTCGAGACGATGAATGACCGCGGGCTCTCGCTCACCCCCGCGGACATGCTGAAGGGCTACCTGCTGGCGAACATCGCCGACGCCGACAAGCGCACCCGCGCGAGCCGTATCTGGAAGGAACGCGTGCAGGCGCTGGCCGAGCTCGGCAAGGACGAGGACGCCGACGGCATCAAGTCGTGGTTGCGCAGCCAGTACGCCGAGAGCATCCGCGAGCGGAAGCGCGGCGCGGCGCCGCAGGACTTCGATCTCGTCGGCACCGAGTTCCACCGCTGGGTGCGCGACCACGAGGATCGCCTCGGTCTCACCGCCAGCGCCGAGTTCGCCCGCTTCATCGAGCGCGACTTCGCCTTCTACGGCCGCTGGTACGAACGCCTGCGCAGGGCGGCCGAAGCGCTCACGCAGGGCCTGGAGTGCGTCCACTTCAACGCGCAGCACAACTTCACGCTCCAGTACCCGGTGCTGCTGGCGCCGCTGCGCGTGGACGACAACGAGACGCAGGCGCTGCGCAAGCTGCGCGTCGTGGCCGCGTACCTCGACATCCTGATCCACCGCCGCATCTGGAACTGGCGCGCGATCGACTACTCGACGATGCAGTACGCGATGTTCCTCGGGATGCGCGACGTTCGCGGCAAGAGCGCCCCGGAGCTGGCGGCGCTCCTGCGCGAGCGGCTCGACGGTGAGCGCGAGGTCTTTGCGGTCAATGATCGGAACGCCCGTTTCGGTCTTCACCAGATGAACGGGCCACAGATCCACCGTCTGCTGGCGCGCATGACCGATTACGTGGAGACCCGCTCCGGCATGGCCTCGCGCTACGAGGAGTACGCCCAGCGCGGGAAGAAGGGCTACGAGATCGAGCACATCTGGGCCGATCACCCCGAGCGACATGCGGACGAGTTCGCCCACCCGAGCGAGTTCCAGGAGTACCGCAACCGCATCGGCGGCCTCGTGCTCCTGCCCAAGAGCTTCAACGCCAGCTACGGCGACCTGCCCTACGCCGAGAAGCGCGAGCACTACGTCGGCCAGAACCTGCTCGCTCGGAGCCTGCACGAGCGCGCCTACGACCACAATCCGGGGTTCAAGCGGTTCATCGAGGAGAGCGCTCTGCCGTTCCGCGCGCACGCCGAGTTCAAGAAGGCCGACCTCGACGCGCGGCAGAGACTCTACCAGCGGTTCGCCGAGCGGATCTGGAACCCGGCGCGGCTGGGTGAGGAGGCGGCGTCGTGAGCGGGCCGAAGCGCGGCGAGCGCGCGGGAGCGCTTCGGCGGTACCGGCCGTACCCGGCCTACAAGGACTCCGGCGTCGAGTGGCTGGGGGAGATACCGGCGCATTGGGATGTGAAGCGGCTTCGCTTCGTGAGCGAGTCCAACCCCGTGCCGAGTGAAGTCCGTGGCCTTCCAGGCGACACCGAGGTCTCGTTCGTCCCAATGGAGGCAGTCGGTGAGCACGGGGGCCTCTCCCTTGAGGTGACGAAACAACTCGCAGACGTGAAGGCTGGTTATACCTACTTCCGTGACGGCGACATCGTCATCGCCAAGATCACGCCCTGCTTCGAAAACGGAAAGGGAGCGCTCGCATCTGGTCTGACGAACGGCATCGCATTCGGAACAACGGAGCTTCACGTGCTCCGTGCCCTCGACCGGGCGGATCGACGATTCATGTTCTACGTCACGCTCAGCGACGCATTTCGCCGCCTGGGCGAGGCTGACATGTACGGTGCTGGCGGCCAGAAGCGCGTGTCCGAGTCCTTCGTCCGGAACTTCTCGCCTGCGCTTCCATCCGTTCCCGAGCAGCGCGCCATCGCCGCCTTCCTCGACCGGGAGACGGCGCGGATCGATGCGTTGGTGGCGAAGAAGGAGCGGCTGATCGAGCTGCTCCAGGAGCAGCGCACCGCCCTCATCACCCGCGCCGTCACCAAGGGCCTCGACCCGACCGTCCCCATGAAGGACTCCGGCGTCGAGTGGCTGGGGGAGATTCCGGCGCATTGGGAGGTGAAGCGGCTCGCGTGGCTAACCGACTGCCTCGATGGTCGCAGGGTGCCGCTCAACTCTGAGGAGCGCGGCACGATGCAAGGTGACTATCCGTACTGGGGCGCCAATTCGATCGTGGACTACATCGACCGGTGGCTGTTCGATGAGGAACTCGTGCTTCTTGGAGAGGATGGCGCGCCCTTCTTTGATCGCACGAAGCCGGTCGCCTTCCGAGTCACAGGCAAGATTTGGGTGAACAATCACGCCCACGTGCTTCGACCCAGACGAGATGTGGTGGCCACCTTTCTCGCACACGCGCTGAACTGCGTCGACTATCGTGCATTCATCGACGGCACTACTCGCGACAAGCTCACTCAGGGCGACATGAACGCCATCTCGATTCAGTGTCCACCGCCAGAGGAGCAACGCGCCATCGCCGCCTTCCTCGACCGCGAGACTGCCCGCATCGACGCCCTCTTCGCCAAGGTCCGCGACGCGATCGACCGTCTCAAGGAACTCCGCACCGCGCTCATCTCCGCCGCGGTGACGGGCAAGATCGACGTGCGGGAGGAGGTCGCATGAGCCCCGAGATCTCCGAGCGGTCCTTCGAGGAGGCGATCGAGTGCGCGCTGCTCCAATACGGCCCGGACGCCTGCGCGGGCGACTCGATGGCGGTGCGCGAGACCCCGCCGCCCTACGGCGACACGCCGCCGGGCGGCTACCGCAGGCGCAAGCCGGAGGAGTACGACCGCACGCTCTGCCTCCTGCCGCGCGATGTGCTGGACTTCGTGCTCGCAACGCAACCCAAAGAGTGGAAGAAGCTCGAGCAGCACCACGGCACCGCCGTGCGCGAGCAGTTCCTGAAGCGCCTTGCCGCCGAGATCGAGCGGCGTGGGGCGCTCGACGTGCTGAGGAACGGCCTCAAGGACTCTGGGGTCAAGTTCCGGCTCGCCTGGTTCCGCCCCGCGAGCGGGCTCAACGAAGAGACGCGGCGGCTGCACGCGGCGAACCTCTTCGCCGTGGTCCGCCAGGTCCACTACAGCTCGAAGAACGAGAACAGCCTCGACCTGGTGCTGTTCCTGAACGGCATCCCGATCTTCACCGCCGAGCTCAAGAACCCGCTCAACGGCCAGGACGTCGAGGACGCGATCCGGCAGTACAAGACCGATCGCGACCCACGCGAGCCGCTCCTCGCCTACGGCCGCTGCCTCGCGCACTTCGCGGTGGACCCCGACCTCGTCTACGTCACCACCCAGCTCGCAGGCCCCCGGACGCGCTTCCTGCCCTTCAACCAGGGCAAGTACGGCGGCGCCGGCAATCCGCCCGTGCCGCCCACCCGCAAGGGCTACGCCACTGGCTACCTCTGGGAGGAGACCTGGTCGCGTGACAGCGTGCTCGACCTCGTGCGCCAGTTCATCCACGAGGTCGAGGAGGAGGACGAGAAGGGGCGCAAGACCGGCAAGCGCTTCCTCATCTTCCCGCGCTACCAGCAGCTCGACTGCGTGCGCAAGCTCGTCGCCGACGCCCGCGCTCGCGGCGCGGGGCAGCGGTATCTCATCCAGCACTCGGCCGGCAGCGGCAAGAGCTTCACCATCGGCTGGCTCGCCCACCAGCTCGCGACGCTGCACGACGCGGGCGACCGGCGCGTTTTCGACTCGATCGTGGTCATCACCGACCGGCGCGTGCTCGACCGCCAGCTCCAGAGCACCATGCGCCAGTTCGAGCAGACGCTCGGCGTGGTGGAGAACATCGACACCACCTCGCGTCAGCTCAAGGACGCGCTCGAGTCGGGGAAGACGATCATCGTCACCACGCTGCAGAAGTTCCCCGTGATCGCGAAGGAGATCGGCGAGCTGCCTGGCAAGCGCTTCGCGCTGATCGTGGACGAGGCGCACTCGTCGCAGTCCGGCGAGAGCACGAAGAGCCTCAAGGCCGTGCTCAGCGCCGGGTCGCTCGAGGCGGCGGAAGCCGAGGAGGCTGGTGCGGCAACGCCGGAGGAGGAGCTGGAGAGCGTGGTTCTCGCCGAAATGGAGAAGCGTGGGTGGCTGCCCAACCTCTCGACCTTCGCCTTCACCGCGACGCCGAAGCCGAAGACACTCGAGCTCTTCGGCACGAAGCGCGCCGACGGGAAGTTCGCGCCCTTTCACCTCTACAGCATGCGCCAGGCGATCGAGGAGGGCTTCATCCTCGACGTGCTGGCCAACTACGCGACCTACAAGGCGTACTGGCGGCTGCTCAAGAAGGTCGAGGACGACCCGCGCTACGACAAGCGGAAGGCGGAGTACCTGCTCAAGTCGTTCGTCGAACTGCACCCGCACGCTACGGCCGAGAAAGTCAAGGTCTGCGTCGAGCACTTCGCCGCCAACGTGCAGGGTGAGATCGGTGGCAGGGCGAAGGCGATGATCGTCACCCGCTCGCGCCTGCACGCGGTCCGCTACCGGCTCGCGGTGGACAGGTACCTCACCGAGCGCGGCTACCCGTTCCAGGCGCTGGTCGCTTTCTCCGGCACCGTCCAGGACGGCGGGCAGTCGTACACCGAGTCCGGCATGAACGGCTTTCCGGAAGCGCAAACGGCGAAGACCTTCGAGCGGCCCGAATACCGGTTCCTGATCGTCGCCAACAAGTTCCAGACCGGCTTCGACCAGCCGCTGCTGCACACGATGTACGTGGACAAGAAGCTCGGCGGCGTGAATGCCGTGCAGACGCTCTCGCGCCTCAACCGCACGCACCCGGAGAAGAAGGGCACGATGGTGCTCGACTTCGCCAACGAGTCGGACGAGATCAAGGCTGCCTTCGAGCCCTACTACGAGACGACGCTGCTTCCCGAGGCGACCGACCCGAACCTGCTCTACGAGATCCAGACGCGGCTCGGCGCCTTCCCGGTGTACGGCGCCGCCGACGTGGAGGCCTTCGCCAAGGTCTACTTCGACCCCGAAGCGACACAGGACCGGCTCTACGCGGTGCTCGCGCCCGTGGTCGAGCACTTCGGGGCTCTGTCGCAGGAAGAGCAGCACGACTTCCGCGGCCAGCTCACCGACTACGTGCGACTCTACGCATTTCACTCCCAGGTGCTGACGTTCGCCGACGCCGATCTCGAGAAGCTCTACGTGTTCGCGCGCCACCTGCGCCGGCTGCTCCCCGCCGACCGCGAGGAGCTGCCGCGCGAGGTGCAGCAGAACATCGACATGGAGTCGTACCGCATCCAACAGACCGGCAGCGGCAAGATCGCGCTGGAGCGCAAGCCCGGCCTGCTCGATCCCACGGGCACCAAGCCCGGAGGCGGCACGACTGCGGAGGAATTGGAGGCGCTCTCCCGCATCCTCGCCGTGCTGAACGAGCGCTTCGGACTGAACCTCGGTCCCGAGCACCGCGTGACGCTCGGGCAGATGATGGAGAGGCTCGACGGTGACGCCGCGCTCGACGCGGCGGCACGCGCCAACACGCGCGAGAACGTGCGCCTCACGTTCGACCGGAAGGTCGAGCACGTGATCCAGGAGATCGTCGACTCGAACTTCGACCTGTACAGGCGCATCACCGACGACCGCGCCTTCGGCGAAGCGATCAAGAACTTGCTCTTCGACCAGTACGTACGTGCGCACCGCAGTGCGGAGGAGCTGATCAAGGCCGGCGAGTCGAAGACCCTGGAGTTCAAGTCGACCTTGCGTTGGAACCTCAAGGAGGATCGGCAGGACGACAAGGGCGTGTCGCACGCCGTGCTCAAGACCGTGGCCGCGTTCCTCAACACCGAGGGCGGGGATCTGCTCATTGGCGTGGCCGACGACGGTTCGATCGTCGGGGTCGAGCCAGATCAGCTCGAGAACGACGACAAGTTCATGCGCCACTTGGCCCAGATCGTCCGCAACGGCCTCGGGGACCGCGCCGGGACGTGCATCGATCCCAAGACGCAGATCGTGCAGGGCAAGACCGTGTGCGTGGTGAGCTGCCAGCGCAGCCCGGAGCCGGTGTTCCTGAGGTGGAAGGGAATGGACGCGGTCTCGGAGGGCGACTTCTTCGTCCGGAGCGGGCCTGGGACCGTGAAACTGCCGCCGGAAAGCGCACGCGAGTACATCCGGACCCGGTTCGCCGGACGCGAGGGCGAGCGGCAGCTCAGGGGACCTTCGCAGAGGGGTGACTGAGGACGCCCTCGGAAGCCAGTCAGATCGGGATTCGAGCGTCGCTCCCCGGCGGAGAGTCGCTATCCTCAGGCGTTCTGGCGCACCGTCCCGCGCCGCAGGAGAACCGACGAATCATGCTGCGAACCGCCCCCCGCTGCGTCCTGCTCCTCGCCCTGTGCGCGCCGGCCTTCCTGGCGTGCGCGACCTCGACCTCCGACGTGCGCGCGGCGCGCGGCGCGGCGGGTGCCCAGGCCGAGGCTCTCACCTGGAGCCCGCACGACGTCGAGACGCTGCGCGCGGTCGGATCCGCCGTGATTGCGCCCGACGGCCGGCAGGTGGCCTACACCCAGGTCGTGCCGCGCACGGCCTGGAAGGACGAGGACGGCGCGCCCTGGACCGAGCTCCACGTCCTGGACGTCGAGAGCGGCGCCGCGCGGCCGTTCGTGACCGGGAAGACGAACGTCGGCCGCGTGGCCTGGATGCCGGACTCGAAGACGATCGCCTACCTCGCCAAGCGCGACGGCGACAAGGAGACGGCGTTGTGGGCGATCCGCACGGACGGCGGCGAGTCGCGCAAGGTCGCGGCGATCGAGGGCACCTCGATCAGCGCCTTCAGCTTCTCGCCCGACGGGCGCGAGGTCGCGCTGGTCGCGACCGAGCCCTTGGCCAAGGCGCGCAAGGAGCGCGAGGAGAAGGGCTTCAAGCAGCAGGTCTACGAGGAGGACGACCGCTTCGCGCGCGTGTGGATCGCCGAGACCAGGGAAGGTGCCGGCGCGCCGCGCAAGCTGGAGGTCGAGGGCCACGTCCACCAGTGCGTGTGGAGCCCGACCGACGCGCGGCTCGCGCTGGCCGTGGCGCCGACGCCGCTGGTCGACGACGAGTACATGCGCACGCGCGTGCGCGTCGTCGATTCCAAGGACGGCACGGTCCTGCGGCGCATCGAGAACCCCGGCAAGCTGGGCACGATCGGCTGGACGCCGGACGCCAAGTGGATCGCCATGATCGCGGCCTCGGACCTGAACGACCCGGCCGCGACGACGTTCCGAGCCCATGCCAGCGGCACGGACTACGGCACGGAGTCGATCCAGCCGCTCCCGGACGAGTGGGAGGGCGCGGCGGTCGCGTTCGCCTTCCAGCCCGACGGGCACGCCCTGCTCGTGGCGGCCAAGGGCTGCGAGACCTCGTTCGAGAAGGTCAACGTCGCCAACCGCGGCGAGCAGAAGACGCTGGTCGCGCCGGGCGTGGCGATCTTCGGCAGCGTCTCGCTCTCCAAGGACGGCCAGGTCGCGGCCTTCGTGGGCCACACGCCCAAGCACCCGCCCGAGCTGTGGACGATGCGCCACGGCGACGCGGCGCCGACGCGCCGCACGATCACGAACCCCGCTCTCGAGGAGCTCTCCTTCGCGCGTCAGGAGGTCGTGCGCTGGAAGGCGCGCGACGGGCTGCTGCTCGAGGGCGTGCTGGTGCGGCCGGCGAACGAGGAGCCGGGCCGTCGCTATCCGTTGATCCTCTCGGTCCACGGCGGCCCCGAGGCGCACGACTCGAACGGTTGGGTCACGAACTACAGCCGTCCGGGCCAGATCGCCGCCGCGCGCGGCTTCGCGGTGCTGTACCCGAACTACCGCGGCAGCACGGGCCGCGGCGTCGCCTTCCAGAAGAGCTCACAGGCCGATCCGGCGGGGCGTGAGTTCGACGATCTGGTCGACGCGGTCGACCACCTCGTGTCGATCGGGCTGGTCGACCGGGCCAAGGTCGGCGTCACCGGCGGCAGCTACGGCGGCTACGCCACGGCCTGGTGCTCGACGAAGCTCACCGAGCGCTTCGCCGCCGGCGTCATGTTCGTCGGGATCGCGGACAAGTTCTCGAAGTTCGGCACGACGGACATCCCGGAGGAGGAGTTCCACGTCCACGCGCTGAAGCGCGTGTGGGACGCACCCGAGTTCGCACGCGAGCGCTCGCCGATCACGTACGCGGCCCAGTCGAAGACGCCGCTGCTCGTGCTGCACGGCAAGGACGACCCGCGCGTCGATCCGGGCCAGTCGCGCACGATGTACCGCCACATGAAGCTGCGCAGCCAGGCGCCGGTGCGGCTGGTGCTCTACCCGGGCGAAGGCCACGGCAACCGCAAGGCCGCCGCGCGGCTCGACTACGCGCTGCGCATGTTCCAGTGGTTCGAGCACTACCTGCAGGGGCCGGGCGGGGAGATGCCGCCCTACGAGGTCGTGTACACGAAGCCCGCCGCGGTCTCGGGCTGAGCGGCTGGCGGGCGCCGCGGACCCCGCCCGACCGGCCGCTCGCGCTCCGCGAGCACCAGCGCCACGCGCCTAGCGCGCGCGCAGCTCGACGTGCGCCGCGAGCCGTTGTCCGGCGACGAGCCGCACGCGGGTGCGCGTCGAGATCCAGCGCGCGCCCTCGAGCCGCAGCTCGTAGTCTCCGGGGAGCAGCAGGTCGCGCACCTCGCCCGTCTCGCCTGGCAGGAGCAGGAAGCCGCTCTCGCCGCCCACGACGAGGTCCAGGCTGCGCTCGGCTCCACCCGCCGCCGGCACGAGGACGAAGCGCGCGCCGAAGCGCTCGCGCTGCATGGCGGGCGGTGCCGCGCCGTCGAAGCCCGTGGGCGGCGGCCCGACGAGCTCGGCCGTGAGCGCCAAGCGCCCTCCGCGCTCGGGCACGATCGTGACCAGCGCCTCGCCCTCACTGGGGATCTGGACCGGCTCGCGCGCGCTCCACGGGAACAGCCAGGCCCCCGCTGGGCCCTCGACCTCGACGAAGAGTCGGTGCGCACCGGGGGGCAGCCCCTCGAGGACGCCGTCCTCGTCCGTCTCGCGCACGCCCAGGTCCAGGTCGACCAGGCCCGTCACGGGCGAGGCCAGCGCGACCCGCAAGCGTGCCCCGGAGAGCGCCGCGTCGGCCAGGACGAGGCGCAGGCGGCCGCCCTGCGCGCGCGGCGCCAGCGCGAGCTCGCGCTCGAGGTGCTGCACGCCGGTGCCGAAGAACACGAGCTGCTCGGGCGACGCGCGCGCGCCGAGCCGGGCCCGGACCGCCATGGGCGTCTCGGGGTCGACGCTGAAGGCGGCGAGCGCCCCGGGGCCGCGCGTCGCCGCGCGCCGGCTGCCGCCGGCGACGTAGCCGCCGGCCTCGTCCAGTCCCAGATCGACGACCTCGACGAGCGCGCCGTGGACCGGCTGGCCGTGCTCGTCGACCACGCGCACGACGAGCAGCGGCGTCTCGACGCGCAGCTCGAGATCGGTCTGCCCCGGCTGGAAGCGCGCCTGCCGCGGCTCGACGACCACGGCAGGATCCGCGGCCACGATGGCGAAGTGCTGCATCCGCAAGGCGCGGAACTCGAAGGCGCCGCCCTCGTCGGTCGTGGTCCGCGACCATGAGAGCCCCTCGCCGCGCTCGACCTCGCGCGCGCGGCGCACGACCGACGCGAAGCCGTCCGGCTGGATCAGGGCCTCGCCCTCCATGGCCAGGAGCTCGAGGTGGCGGGCCGGCGTGCCATCGACGTGGCGCGCGATGCCGGCCAGTCGGTCGCCGCCGCCCAGCACGACATCGCCGACGTCGAGATCCTCGCGTGCGCGGGCTTCGATCTCGCGGGCGTGGACGCCGAAGCCGTCCGCCCGCAGCGCAAGGTGCAGCGTCGCGCCCGCCGCGAAGCCCAGCACGAAGCGTCCGTCGTCGCCGGCCTCGGCCTCGTCGACGAGCGTCAGCCCGCCCGGCCCGGAGCGACCGTCCTGGAGCGCGATCGCGGCCGTGGCGCGCGGCACGGGCGCGCCGTGCGTGTCGACGGCTCGTCCGCGCACGAGCGCGCCTTCGGCCAGTCGGATCTCGAGCTCGACGCGCCGAGCGCCGAGGGGGGCGCCCGGCGCGAGCGGCGCGCGCGCGCGGCCCGGCTGGAAGCCCCGCGCTTCGACGCGCGCAGCGACGCGCGCGCCAGCGAGCTCGGTCGCGCTGCGCGTCGAGAGGCCGGGGAGCACAGCCCGGAACGTCCCGTCCGCGGCGCTCTCGGTCGTGGCCAGCGTGCGCGTGCGCCCGTCCGCCAGGACGACGTCGAGCGCGATGCGCGCTCCAGCGACGGGCTCGCCGCCGGCCAGCGCGCGCACGCTGCCGCGTGCGCTCCAGCGGGCAGCATCGGATTCCACGGCCGCGTCGAGGTCGGCGAGAGGCTGTGGCTCCGCGCGGCCGCGCGGCTCGCTGCGGCCCGCGCTGGGCGCCTCAGGGGTCACCGGACGAGCCGGCGGCGGGGCCCTGCGGCCCGGCTCCGCGGGCGGGATCGGCGCCGGTTCGCCGCAGCTCCCAAGGAGCAGCGCCACGACGAGCGCAGCGCGGGCAGGTACACGGATCGAAGCGAAGGCTCGCACGCCGCGCATCATGGTCGATTGGCCGTCCGCGCCGCGAGAGCCCGCTCGAGTTCCTGGGCGGCGCGCGCGCGTTCGGCCGCCGGGGCCTCCGGGCGGTAGGGGTTCGGCACGCCGACGTGCTGCGCGAGGGCCTCGGCGGCGCGCCACTGCGCGAAACCGAGCGACTCGAGCGGCTCGACACCCCGCGGAAATGCCGGGCGTGCGGCCTGCGCGGGCGTGCCCTCGCGGAGCAGCGCGAGGAGCAGCGGCGCGGTCCCAGCGCGCCCCAGCGCCAGGCTGGCGGCTGCGCACTCGGCGCGCACGGCCAAGCGCGGGTGGGGGCGCCGGCCCCGGGCCAGGTCCTCGAGCGCGGCGGCCTCGGCGGGCTCGCCCACGCGCCCCAAGGCCGCAGCCACGGCCACGTCGACGGCCGGGAACGTGGCTTCTGCGGTCCGCAGCCGGCGCTCGAGCCGCGCGCGGAGCGCGGCGCGTGCCTCCGGCGCGCGGCTGGCCGCGAGCAACAGCACGGCCCGCAGCGCCACGTCCACCCCTCCGTCGAGCGCCCGGACGAGGTCGTCGAGGTCGCGCGCCTCGAGCGCTCCCGGCAGCCCGAGCGGGTTCCAGCGCGCCAGCGCTTCCTCGAAGGCCGCCGGGCGCAGCGCGCTCCAGCCGGCGGGCAGGGCCAGCTCGAAGCGCGCCGGTGGCTCGGGGCCCGCTTCGGAGGCGGCGCGCGGCTCGCTCGCGCGCGGCTCGGGGCGGGGCACCGCGAGCGGTGCTGGGACGGGCGCGGGAGCCCGACAGCCCGCGCCCACGGTGAGGAGCGCGGCGAGGAGCGGGATGCGGCGCATCGCGCGGCAGCCTAGCCCAGGCCCGCGCGCGCCTCCACGTCAGGGCGCGAAGGTGCGCAGGCCCTGCTCGTCCGAGATCCACAGGCGCCCGCGCGGGATCGTCACGCTCGGCGCCTCCCACGCGAGGTACGTCCAGTCGCCTGCACGGCGGAAGTGCGCCACGCGCTCGCCGTCGGGGCCGTGTCGCACCGTATAGACCTCGGGGCCGACCTCGACCGCGGCCGCCGTCCAGGGCGAGGCGAAGCGCGTCGCCGAGCTCGCGCGGCGGCGCAGCACGGCCAGACCGGCGCTCGATCCCAGCCGGTGCTCCTCGCGGTCCTCGAGCAGCGAGCCCTCGGCTTCCTCGGGCTTGAGCCGGTCCGTCCAGGTGTACGACGTCCCGTTCTTGAAGCGCACCACGACCTGGTTCTGGATGACCGCGGGACCCGCGACCGGCGGCGCGGCCGCCGACCAGGGTCCGTCGCGCTTGCCGTCCGCGGCCGCCACGATCCAGACCTCGCCGTCCTCGGTGACGACGAGCAAGTGACCCGGCCGACCGGGGAGGAACACGGGCGCGCGACCGATGCCGCCCAGGGAGGAGAGGTTCGCGCTCCACGCGCAGGCGCCGTCGCGCGTCAGCCGCGCGATCGTCCCGGCGCGGTCGACCACGATGTGGTCGTCGCCCACGGCCACGGGCGGTGCCTCGACCCGGCCGAGCGCGCCCCAGGCGCGCTCGGGCAGGCGCGACAGGATGACCGCCACGTTGGCCGGATGCTCGGAGACGACGCGGTGTGGCGCGTGCCCCTCGAGCTCCAGCGTGAACTCCAGCTGCTCCCTCCACGTCGTCTCGAGCGTGAAGGGCGTCACGCGCTCCGTGCCGTCCGGCATTCGGGCGCGGGCGCCAGGCGGCACGGTGCTCACGCGCCAGGGCAGGAGCCAGGCGTCCGGATCGGCGAGTGCCGCCTTGAGGCGCTCGTAGGCCTCGGGCTGCCGGCCGGCCTCGGCCAGCGTGCGGGCCTCGCTCAGCGCGCGCACGCGCGCCTCGACCACGGCGATCTCGCGCTGGAAGAGGCGCCCCAGGCTGCCGGACGGGTCCGTCGCCACGAGCTCGCGGTAGGCCTCGAGCGACCGCTTGTGGTCGCCGGCCTTCTCGTGCGCGCGGGCCGTGTTGATCAGCAGGTCCTGGGCCGCCAGGTTCTCGCGCTTCTCGCGCTCGGCGCGCTCGCGCGCGCGCTGTTCGCCGCGCGCTTCGACGCGTTGGCGCAGGACGGTCAGGCGTTCCCCGAACTCGCGCGCCGCCGGCTGCCGCTGCTCCGCGAGGAGTCCGTCCAGGGAGCGCAGCAGCGCCAGCAGGCGCTCCTCGGCGCGCATCTGAGCCTGCGTGTCCTCGATGCGGGCGCCGAGCGCGCCGACCTGGGCGTCGAGACGCGCGGCCAGGCCGTTGTACAGGTCCGAGACGAGCGGCAGGGGCTCGTCGCCAGCCCGCAGCGTGGGCGGCGGAGGGAGCTTCAACGCGCGGTGCAGGCCGAGCTCGACGTCGCCGACCGTGCACTCGATCGCGGCGCCGTTGTACTCGTCGCTCCAGGCGGTGCGGATGGCGGTTTCCGTGACGCGCTTGCGCTCGGTGAGCTCGGCCCGCAACGCCGCGACCCGCGGCGACTCGTCGCCGGGGAAGGCCGCGTCGAGCTCGAGCAGCGCCGCCGCCGGATCGTCGGCCAGCGCCAGGACCCGCGAGACCCGGTCTTGGGTCTCGCGGTGGGACACGAACTGGACGAGCGCCCCGACCCCCAGGGCCGCGACCAGGGCCAGTGCGACCAGCGAGTGCTTGCGCACGAGCGTGCGCTGGACCGAGCGCGCGCGGGCCTTGAGGTACAGGCGGCGGATGTCGCGGTCGCCGGGCAGCGCGTCGGTCAACGCGCGCAGCGCGGGCAGCACGTCCTCGCCCCGGCCGGCCTCGACCTCGGGGCGCGCGACCTCGAGCACGAAGGGCGCGGCCTCGTCGGCGATGCCCGCTTGGGCCATGGCCGTGCCGATCTCGACGCGCACGTGCAGCGTCTCCGGCGCCCGCGCGGCCGCGATGCGCAGCAGGGCGGCGGCCGCCAGGGCGCGGTTCTCGCGCAGGAAGGCGCGCGCCAGCGCCAGCAGGTCGCGCACACCCGGCACGTTGGGATCGACCGAGGCCCGCAGTTGCCAGGCGACGAGCCGCACCTGCGTGGTGCGGTCGCCGCCCTTCTCGCGCGCGTACTCGCGCCAGCGCGCGAGCGACGGCATCGGGGCGTGCGTGCCGTGGTCCAGGCGGCGCAGGAAGGCGCGCGCGAAGCGCGGCGGCAGTGCGTGGAGCACCGGCTGCAGCCGACCGGACTGCCACTCGGCCTCGAAGCCGTGCGCGTCGATCTCGGCCAGCGGCCCACCCGGCGCGGCACGCAGCCAGGACACGAGCCGGCCCACCGCGCGCTCGGTCTGCGCGCGCGCCAGCTCGTGCTGCACGAGGTAGAGGAGCTCGGGCGGGGTCGAGTAGCGCAGCGCGCCGCGGCGCAGCTCGGCGATCGCGACGTTGCGGGCCTGGCGCAGCGGCCAGCCCAAGCGGTCGGCCATCTCGATCAAGCTCGACGTGCCGTCGCAGACGCGGTGCAGGCGCTCGACGTCGCCCTTCATCGCGCCCGAGTCGAGACGCTGGAACACGACGTTCTCGACGTCGATCCATCCGCATCCGAGCGTGTCCCAGTCGTCCTTGAGGCGCGCGTACTCGAGCAGCGCGCCCTCGATCGGCTGCGGGGCGCACCACACCGACTCGCGGCCCGGGCCGCTCTTCTCGAGGCCTTGCTCCGCGGAGCCTAGGCCTGAGCCTTCGGGTCGGTGCGGCACCGGACCGGGCGCGAAGCGGAAGTGGACGGTCGACGAGTCCAGCAGCCGGTAGAGCGTTTCGAGGCGCCGCGCGCGCGCGATCTCCTCCATGCGCAGCGCGTCGACGTTCGTCTCGGGAGCGTCGACCCAGGCGATGCGCGCCAGCTTGCGCCACGTCTCGGGGTCCTCGTCCGGCTCCGGGAGCAGGTGCAGCGCGCCGTCCTCGACGCCCAGGGTGGCCCGCAAGCCGTCCTTGGAATGGAGGGACAGAACGCCCGATCGGCCGCGGGCAAGACTCTGCAGCAGGTCGGCGAGGCCGATGCCGCCGACGTCTCCCTGGAAACTCATGTGGGGTTCCAGCGCGTATCGGCCGGGCCTGCGCGGGGAGTGGAGCCACCCGCTCAGGAAACGAGCCGGCGCAGGCGCTCCAGGTCCTCGGGCGTGTCGAGGTCGTCGAGGATGCGGTCCGTGTCGCAATCGAGCGCCAGGAGCGGCTCCGCGCGCTCGCGCACGGCGCGCAGCGGAAAGTCCTTCCAGGCCAGGCCGCGCTCGTCGAGCAGCAGGCTGAGCTCGCGGCACAGGCCGGCGCCGACGACCACGGGGTGACCGAAGCGTGGCCCCGGGGCGGCGCTCGGATGCGCGCCGTCGAGGCCCGCGGCACGGCGCGGCTGGAGCCAGGCGCGCGGACCGCCGCGCGCGCGCCACAGGGTCGCGAGACCGGCGAAGACCTCGCGGGGGACGAGCGGGACGTCGACGGGCGCGAAGCACAGGTCGAGTCCCGCCCGCGCGCGGGCCGCCAGCGCGCAGCTCGTCGTGCGCCCCTCGCTCCAGCGCGCGTTCACGAGCACCTCGACGCCGGGTGGAGCGGCCCGCGCGATCGCGGCCTGGTCCGGGCCCGCGACGACGAGCGGCGGCGCTCCGTCCATGTCGGCGCCGGCCGCGAGCAGCCGCGCGAGCGGCGTCCGCCCGCCGAGGTCCACCAGCGCCTTGCAGGCACCCAGCCGTCGGCTCGCGCCGGCCGCGAGCAGCACGAGCGCCGGTGTCATGCGCCCACGTAACGGTCGTAGAGCGCCAGCGCGCGCTGCTCGTCCTCGGTGCCCTCGACGAGCGCGCGGCCGTCGGCGAACAGCGTGAAGCGCTCGGGGGCGATCACGAAGCGCAGGATCGGTCCCGACCGGCGCACGTCGCTCGCCACGCCGTCGAGCGCGCGCGCCACGAGCTCCAGGTCGGGCCGGGCGCGCGCGGGCCGCACCTGGACGGTGCTGCGGCCGCACAGGCGCGTCGCGCGCTGCAGGCGCGCTGCGCGCAGGAAGCTGAAGTCGCGCGCGCCACAGCAGGCGCAGGCGGGATCGCGTGCCAGCTCGATCTCGCGGGCGCGCCCGTCCCAGGCGTCGAGCTCGACGAGGCGCGGCGTCGGCAGCGGCGCCCCCGACAGGATGCGCAGCGCGAGACCAGCCTGGAGCGCCGCCACGAACGCCACCGCAGGCTGCAGCACGCCGGCCGTCTCGCAGGTGGGCAGCACGCCCGGCGGCGGCGCCTCGGGGAACACGCAGCGCAGGCACGGTCCGCTGCCGGGGAGCACCGGCAGGACCAGCCCGCCCGAGCCCACGACGCCGCCGTAGATCCAGGGCATCCCGGCCTCGACGCAGTGGTCGTTGAGCACGTAGCGCGTCTCGAGGTTGTCCGTCCCGTCGAGCACGAGCCCCACGCCGCGGGCCAGCTCGGCGAGGTTCGACGCGTCGACGTGGGCCGCATGGGCCTCGACCCGCGTCGGGCCGCCGATGCGCGCCAGCGACTCGGCCGCGGCCTCGGCCTTGAGCGCCGACTCGCGCGCGTGGCGCTCCTCGAACAGCACCTGCCGCGGCAGGTTCGACTCCTCGACCACGTCGCGGTCGACGAGCACGAGTCGTCCGATCCCGCTGCGCACCAGGGCTTGCGCGATCGACCCGCCCAGCGCGCCACAGCCAACGAGCAGCGCGCTGGCGCGCTGGAGGCGCGCCTGGCCCTCGGCGCCCAGCGCGGCGAAACGTACCTGGCGCGCGAAGCGCCGCGCGAAGGGATCCTCGACCGCGCTCACGGCGCTCCTCCCCGGGAGGCCAGCCACCAGGCGAGCGCTGCCGCGAGCGTCAAGATCCCGAGCGCCGCCGCGAACAGCGGCAGCAAGGCGCGAGCGTCGCTGCGCGGTGGCCGGTCGAGCTCGACCCAGTTGAAGTAGCGTTGCGCCTCCCCGTCGAAGCCCGCGCCGCAGTGCGGACAGGCGCGCACCGCGGGCTCGAGGGGGATGACTCCGTCGCAGCGCATGCAGTACATGTTCCGCGCGCCGCCGCCCTCGCGCACGCCCGGGGCCTGCGAGCGCGCACGGTAGTAGGAGAGCGCCTCGGCGTTGGCCCCGGCGCGTGCGCGGGACCAGTGCGCGTCGCTCATGTTCCCGAAGCTCTTCGCGCTCGACGCGGGTTGGCCGGGGGGCGGGGCGGGGAGGTCGGGGTCGCTCACGCCTGGAGCCTAGCCCGAGCGGGCGCGGGATTGACTTCGGCTGTCACTCCGACGATCCTTCTCCGCCCTCGGACGGTGGCTATAGCTCAGTCGGTTAGAGCACCAGGTTGTGGTCCTGGGGGTCGGGGGTTCGAGTCCCCTTAGCCACCCCACCTCCCGCCCGCGCCGGGCGGGCCTGCTCCGCGCCCGAGCCGCGCAGGGCCCCGGGGCCGCCGCGCCCGGTGCGGTCACCCGCGGCGCGGGTGCGCGTTCGCGCCAGCCGCCGTGCGCTCGTCGGCTTCGCGCGGGAAGCGCGGCGTTGCCAGGATTCGCCAGTCACGGCCCGACCAGCGCAGCGCGCGGCCAGCGCGTGCGACTTCCAGCAGCCGCTGCGCGAGCTCGCCCTCGGCCTGGAACTCCCGGGCCTCGGGGGCCTCGGCCCCGCTCGGGAACGGCAGGGGCTCGAGCTCGTCCACGCCGGCGAAGGGGCTCAAGGCGCGCGGCGTCCACGGCTCGAGGCGGAAACCGACGCGCGTGGCCGTGGGCGCGCCGTCGACGACGGAGAGCTCCACCGACTCGAGGCGCTCGAGGATCTCGACGAAGCCGTGGGGCGCGAGCGCCCGGTCGCGCGAGCCAGGGCGCAGATCGCCGTCGACCCGCACGGTCGGGCCCGCCGGGGCGGAGCCCTGGAGCACGCACCACGCGTCGCCGACGTCGAACCAGTCGATGCGGGCGGCCAGGATCGCAGGCAGCTCGTCGAGGTGTGCGGCCTCGACCTGCGCCAGGAGGTCGGCCAGCGCCGCGGGACGGAGCTGGCCGCGCGGGAGCGTGCCATCGGGCTCGACCGCCAGGACCAACCCGTCCGGGTAGACGGCCAGCCGACGCGCGACGAGCCCGTCCGCGCGGGCAGCGGCGTCGGAACGCTCGAGCACGAGCAACGGCGCGGGGCCCAGGGCGGCGCCGTCGCCCGGCCCGGCCCCGTACGTCAGGATCCCGGCGCAGAGCACCGCGCTGGCAACAGGAACTCGCATTCGCATCCCCTAGATCGATCTTCGCCGTCGGCTACGTCCTGGGTGCGATTCGCGCCGGATTTCGTCGCGGTCCTTACCCCGCGAGCAGCGGATCGCACGCTGGGCGCACGGGTTCCCTGGATTCGCGGGTTCTAACCGCGAGCGAACAGGCGGGTCGGATCGCGGAAGGCCTTGAACTCGAGCGCGTTCCCGCTCGGATCGACGAGGAAGAACGTGGCTTGCTCTCCAACCTCCCCGCGGAAGCGGATGCGGGGGGCGAGATGGAACGTGATCCCCTGACCGGCGAGGCGCTCGGCCAGCTCGTGCCAGCGCTCCCAGCCGAGGACCAGGCCGAAGTGCCGCACCGGGACGCCGTCGCCGTCGACCTCGTTCGTGGCTTCGGGGCGGCAGGCCTCGGGCGCCAGGTGGGCCGAGAGCTGGTGACCGCACAGGTCGAAATCGACCCAGCGCGCTGCCGAGCGACCCTCCGGGCAGCCCAGCACGGCGCCGTAGAAGGCACGCGTCGACTCCAGGTCGCGCACCGGGAAGGCCAGGTGGAACGGCTGCAGCGGAGCGGGACGCGAGCCCTCGGCCGCGGTCGGATCGAGGCCCTGGCGCAAGCGCCGCTCAGCCACGCCGGTCGATGCCGACGTAGGCGCGCTTCTTCGCGCCCGTGTAGACCTGGCGCGGCCGGCCGATGCGGAAGTCCGGGTCGCGACGCATCTCCAGGAAGTGGGCGATCCAGCCCGGCAGCCGGCCCATGGCGAACATGACCGTGAACATGTTCGTGGGGATCCCCAGCGCCTTGTAGATGACCCCCGAGTAGAAGTCGACGTTGGGGTAGAGCTTGCGCGAGACGAAGTACTCGTCCGACAGCGCGATCTCCTCGAGACGCATCGCGATCTCGAGCAGGCGGCTCGAGGTGCCGAGCTTGTTGATCACCTGCGTGCAGGTGCGCTTGAGCACCGCGGCGCGCGGGTCGTAGTTCTTGTAGATCCGGTGCCCGAAGCCCATCAGGCGCGCCGTGTCGTTCTTGTCCTTGGCGCGCGTGATGAACTTGTCGGCGCTGCCCTCCTCGCGGTCGATGTGCTCGAGCATCTCGATCACGGCCTGGTTCGCGCCGCCGTGGAGCGGGCCCCACAGGGCGCCGATGCCGGCCGAGATCGCCGCGAACAGGTTGGCCTGCGACGAACCGACCAGTCGCACGGTCGAGGTCGAGCAGTTCTGCTCGTGGTCCGCGTGCAGGATGAGCAGCAGGTCGAGCGCCTTGGAGACGACCGGGTCGACCTCGTACTCCTCGCAAGGGGTCGCGAACATCATGTGCAGGAAGTTCGCGCAGTAGTCCAGGTCGTTGCGCGGATAGATGAACGGCTGGCCGATCGAGTGCTTGAACGAGCAAGCCGCGATGGTCGGCATCTTGGCCAGGAGCCGCACGATCGTCTTCGGCAGGCTCTCGGAGGTCTCGGGGTCCTGGTAGAAGGTCGCCAGGGCGCCGACGGTGGCCGCGGCCACCGGCATGGGGTGCGCGTCCTTGGGTAGCGCGTCGAAGAAGCGCCGGAAGTCCTCGTGCAGCATCGTGTGCCGCGTGACCTCCATGGAGAAGGTCGACAGCTCGGCGCGCGTGGGCAACTCGCCGTTCACGAGCAGCCAGGCGACCTCGAGGAACGTGCTGTGCTCGGCCAGCTCCTCGATCGGGTACCCGCGGTAGCGCAGGATGCCCTTCTCGCCGTCGATGAAGGTGATCGCGCTGCGGCACGCGCCCGTGTTGCCATAGCCCGGGTCGAGCGTGATCACGCCGGTCGCCGCGCGCAGCTTCTGGATGTCGACCGCGACCTCGTCCTCGGCGCCGCGCACCACCGGCAGCGCCAGGCGCTGGTCGCCGTACGCGAACTCGGCGGAGGGCAGCGCGCCCGTCTGACCGCCTGCCTCGCTCGTCCCGCTCGCGCCCGTCGTCTGCGTCGCCATGCTGGTTCTCTACTTCGCGCGTCTCGAGTTCGCCCTCGCCCGTCGTCCGCAGCGGGGAGGGGCTTCCCCGCGCTCCCCAAGCCTCGCGGAAAGGAGGCGGAAGAGGATCGCTTGAGGCCCGCGGGGACTCAAGAGCCTATCGGCAGTCCGGGGCCGTTCCTCGCGTCCCGAGCGGCGACCTGCCGATTCACTCCCGCCTGGAGGGTGTACAACCCTCGCGAGCCATGCCCTTCGGTCCCCAAGGTCTCTACCGCGCCATCCCCGCCATCGCCTGGCAGAGCGCCCCGCAGGTCGCGCGCGTCCTGGAGCTCGCGCCGCCCGGGGCCCGGATCGTGGACCTGGGGGCGGGCGGCCGCCGGATCACGCCCGGAACCGTGTGCGTGGACTTCCTGCGGCTCGCCAGCACGGACGTGATCGGGGACGTGGCGCGACTGCCGTTCCGCGACGGATCGGCGGACCTGGTCTACGCGACCGGGCTGCTCGAGCACGTCGTCGACGAGCGCGCCGTCCTGCGCGAGATGGCGCGCATCCTGAAGCCCGGAGGGCTGGCGCACGTCGAGGTCCCGTTCCTGGAGCAGTACCACGAGGACCCGATCGACGTGCGCCGCATGACGGTCCCTGGACTCGCGCTGGCGCTGGAGGCCGCCGGCTTCGACGTCGTTTCGCGGGGCGCGCACATCGGGCCCACGGCCACGCTCCTGAATGCCTGGGCGCGCTGGTGGGCGCTGGTCTTCGACGGTCCGAGCCTGCCAGCCCGCGCGGCCTCGCTCGTGATCTTCGTCCTGTGCTCGACGTTGGCCTGGCCGTTCAAGTTCCTGGACGCGCTGCTGATCCACAAGCGCCGGGCCCACACGCTGGCGTTGGGGGTCTACTGCACGGGGCGCAAGCGCGGCGGCTGAGTCAGGCGCCGAGCGCGGCGCGCCAGGCGGCGCAGGTCGCGCGGGCGCAGCGCTCCCAGGAGAACTGCGCGGCGCGCGCGGTGCGGGCCGCGAGCGCCCCAGGGTCGCCCCGCCGGGCCAGCGCGCGCGCCGTGACCTCCGCCAGCTCGCTGGGAACGCGCGCGGCCTGCTCGTCGTCGACGAGCTCCGCGACGCCGTCGAGGAACTCCTCGAAGCACGCGCTCCGGCTGGCGACGACCGGCACGCCCAGCGCCAGCGCCTCGAGCGGCGTCACGGCGGTGACCGCGCCCGGATCCAGGTGGACCAGCGCGGACGAGCGCGCCACGAGCCCGGGCAGGTCGCGCTCCGCGGGCTCGCGGATCCGCGCCACGCGCCAGGCGTGAGGCGAGGCGCGCAGCGCGGATGCGAGCTCGGGCTCCGCGCCGCCGTCCCGGCCCGCGAACACCAGGCGCGCGTCGAGGCCCTGGACGCACAGCCGCTCGAAGGCGCGCCAGATCGCGAGCGGTGCGCGCTCGGCGCGCGTCGCGCCCAGCACGAGCAGGCGCGGCGGGTCGTCGGGCGCGGGCAGTCCCCCCAACTCGCGCCGCCAGTGCTCCGCGCCCGCCGGCGTGACGTGGATGCGCGCAGGCGAGAAGTCGAGCTCCCGCGCCGCGCGCTGGCGCGCCGCGGTGCAGAACACGAGCAGGGCGTCCATGCGCGAGCAGCGCGCGCGGAGCGCAGCCTGGTCGGCCGTGCCAGGCGCCGGGAACTCGCCGAGCGCCAGGACCTGGCGCGCGCCGCGCACCGGCGGGCCAGCCACGTGCACGTGGTGGAACAGGTCGACGCCGCCCAGGATCCGCGCCGCGTCCAGGCCGCAACGCGCGAGGAACGGCAGCGCGCGCCGCGGGAGCGCGCGCGTCACGCGGCGCACGCCGGGATCGCCTGCGGGGAGGCCCAGCGCACGCGCCTCCAGGGCGCGGTCGGCGCGGCCCACGTCGAACAGCCGCAGCTCGGGGCGCTCGGGGAGCCGCACCAGCGCGCGCACCAGCTCGCGCGCGTAGCGGCCGGTTCCCGGCCCGTGCGAGGCCGCCGCCAGGTAGTCGATGCCGACCCTCAAGTCAGTCGGGCAGGCCCTTCTCGGCCAGCGTGAGCAACACCTCCGCGAACCGATCGACCTCGTGCGCGCTGGTGCACACGTGCGGCGAGACGCGGATCCCGCGGAAGCGCGCATGCTCGATCGCGACCGTGTAGATGCGATGCTCCGACCACAGGTGACCCTGGAGCTCGAGCGGCGGGATGCCGAGCAACTCGACCAGGGCCACGCCGCTCGAGCGCCCGGGAGCGAGGCTGGTCCACAGCTTCACGTTGCGGTGCGCCGCGACACGACGCGCCCAGCGGTCGCGCAGGTGGACGAGGCGCGCGGCCTTGCGCGCCGGCCCGATGGCGCGGTGGAAGGCGATGGCTTCGGCGATCGCGAGCCGCACGCCGACCGGGTGCGTGCCGATCTCCTCGAACTTGCGCACGTCGGCGTCCAGCGACTCCGGCGCGGCCATCAGCGGCCACACGTCGCGGATCCGCTCGCGGCGCACGTAGAGCATGCCCGTGCCGTGCGGCGCCGACAGGAACTTGTGCAGCGACGTGCCGTAGAAGTCCGCACCGATGTCGGCGCAGCGCACGTCGAGGTGTCCGAAGGCGTGCGCGCCGTCGACCACGACCTCGATGCCGCGCGCGCGTCCCAGATCCGCGATGCGCCGCACCGGGAGGATCTGTCCCGTCAGGTTGATCACGTGGCACAGGTGGATGACGCGCGTGCGCGGCGTGAGCGCCGCCTCGAAGGCCTGCACCACGAGGTCGTCGTCCTCGGCCGGAACCGGGAGCTCGATCGTCCGCAGCACGAGCCCGTCGCGCCGCACGCGCTGGCGCCAGGTCGTGAGCATGCGCGGATAGTCCTGGTCCGTGGTGACGACCTCGTCGCCCGGGCGCAGAGCGAGTCCGAGCTGGACCGTCTCGAGGGACTCGCTGGCGTTGCGGGTGATCGCGACTTCCTCGCGATCGCAGCCGAAGAGCGCGGCGAGCTCCGCGCGCACCGTTTCCTTGCGCGGGTCCTGCAGCCGCCAGAGCACGTAGGCCGGCGCCTCGTGGGCGTGCTCCTCGTAGCGACGCTGGGCCTCGATCACCGCGCGCGGCGCCGGGCAGACTCCGCCGTTGTTCAGGTTCAGGATCGAGCGGTCGAGCGCGTAGGCCGCCTGGACCGTGGACCACAGGTCCTCGTCTCCGGCGGCCTCCTCGGGCGGGCGCGGGTCGCGCGCCAGCGGGGCGCTGCGCCAGGCCGCGCCGGGCAAGAGGAACGGGGCGCCGGCCGAGGCCAGCGCCAGGAACTCGCGGCGCGTCTCCATGCGCCACACGATCCCATCCCGCGGCCGCGGCGGGAACGCCCTAGCGGAATCCGCCGCGCCGACCCGTGGTCTTCGGCCGCGGCCCGCCCGGCGCTCCACGGCCGCGCAGCCGCGCCGGGCGCACGTCGCCGGGCTTGACCCACGGCTCGCTGACCAGCGTCTCGGGCTGCTTGCGCTTCTCCTCCAGGATCCGCTCGACCTCGCGCGCGGAGGGCTGGCGGCCGAACAGCCCGCCCTCCTCGCGCAGCGCGGCGTTGAAGTCGCGCCAGAGCGCCTTCACGAACGGCCAGCCGATCGGCAGGAGCGCGATCAGCAGCAGCCAGCGGACGAGGTCGCGATTGAATTCCACGGTCGGAGCGCGCGCGGCGCCCAGTACGTATCGTACCGGGGCGTGATCGCACTCCACCTCCTGGCCCTCTGCGCCGGCCTGACGCCCCCTCCCGCGGACCCGCCGCGCGACGGGACGCTCGTGCGCGGCATGACGATCTCCTGCCAGACCTGGGGGCAGGAGTGGGGCACCGACGGGTTCGGGCGCGAGCTCGACGAGCTCGTGCGCCTGGGCGTGAACTGGGTCGCGATCCACCCCTACGCGCGCATCCACGCCGACGGGGCGCTGACCTGGCGCGCGCTGGATCCGGACGCGCCTCCCGACTGGATCGCGCGCCCGATCCGCGCGGCGCACGCCCGGGGGCTCTCGATCCTGATCGTGCCACACGTGGCGCAGTGGGGCAGCCCCTGGCGGCACCGCGGCGAGATCCGCTTCGACGAGGAAGCGCGGCTCGAACGCTTCTTCGGAGACTACCGGCGCTGGATCGTCGAGCTCGCCGGGGCGGCGCGCGGGGCGGACGCCCTGGCGGTCGCCAGCGAACTCGACGGCCTGGCGCGCCACGAGGACCGCTGGCGCGGTGTGATCCGCGACCTGCGCGCAGCGACCGACGCCCGTCTGACGTGGGCCGCGTCCTGGGACAGCTACCGGGAGGTGCGCTTCTGGGACGCGGTCGACGCGGTGGGCGTGCAGGCCTACTTCCCGCTCTCGGAGCGCGCAGACCCCGACGCAGGCGAGCTGGCGGCGGCCTGGCGCCCGGTGCTCGCGGACCTGCGGGAGCTCCACGCCCGCACGGGCAAGCCGGTCGTGTTCACCGAGCTGGGCTACAACCGCTCGCTCGCGGCGGCGCGCGAGCCCTGGGCCTTCGCCACGGAACGCGGCGCGGCGGCCGCGCGCGCCGAAGCGCTCCAGGTGCGCTGCCTGGAGGCCGCCTTGTCCTCGATCGCGCCGGAGTCCGGTTGGTTGCGCGGCGCGATCCTGTGGAAGTGGTTCGTGGGGCCCGCGCCCGGGGAGAACTTCCTGCTCCAGGCACCCGCCACGCGCGCGGCGATCGCGCGCTCTTGGGCCGGCGGAGGCCCGCGATGACGCGCCGCGCGGAACGTCGCCGGCGGCGGCGCCTGCGCGCGGCGCCGCCGGGCTCGAGCCCCGGCACGCTCGTGGCGGACCCCGAGGCCCCGCGGCCCGTCCTGCGCGTCTTCTCCTACGGTCCGGAGGGCGTGGACGAACGCGCCATCGAGGACCCGCGCGAGCTGCGCGGCGTGCTCGGCCGGCGCGAGGTCACCTGGCTCGACGTGCAGGGCCTGGGGGACGCGACGGTCGTCGAGCGCATCGGGGAGGTGTTCGGCCTGCACCGGTTGTGGCTCGAGGACGTGCTGTCCACGCGCCAGCGCGCGAAGATCGAGCAGCAGGGCGACGTGCGCTACCTCGTGGTTCGGGCGCTGGAAGGGGACGGGCGGCTCGAGACCGACCAGATCTCGATCTTCCTGGGGCCGCGCTTCGTGGTCACGTTCCAGGAGCGGCCCGGCGACTGCTTCGATCCGCTGCGCGAGCGCATCCGTGCCGGCAAGGGCAACTTGCGCAGCCACGGCCCGAGCTACCTGACCTACGCACTGCTCGACGCCGTCGTGGATCACTACTTCCCGCACATGGAGCGCCTCGGCGAGCGGTTGGACGCGCTGGAGGACGAGCTGATCGACGCCCCGGCGCGCTCCTGCCTCGCGGACGTGCACCAGCTCCGCCGCGACCTGCTGACGCTGCGCCGCGCGGTCTGGCCGCTGCGCGAATCGCTGCACCACCTGCTGCGCGATGCCGACCCGGTCTTCACGGTCGAGACGCGCGTCTACCTCGCGGACTGCTACGACCACACGGTGCAGGTCATGGAGCTCGTGGAGAACTACCGCGAGATCGCCTCGGGGCTCATCGACGTGTACCTCTCGAGCATGAGCCACCGGATGAACGAGGTCATGAAGGTCCTGACCGTGATCTCGACGATCTTCATCCCGCTGACGTTCCTGGCCGGCGTCTATGGGATGAACTTCGCGCCCGACGCCGGGCCACTGTCGATGCCCGAGCTGCGCTGGCCGTGGGGCTACGCGGCCTGCCTGGCGCTCATGGCGCTGACGGCGCTGTCGCTCACGGCCTGGTTCTGGAGGAAGGGGTGGATCCTGCGCGGCGACGCCCAGGCGCGCGGCGAGCGCGAGCGCTGATGCGACACTCCGTGGAGCGCGTGCTGTCGAAGTCCGGCCTGTGCTCGCGCAAGCAGGCGCTGGTCCTCGTGCGCGCGGGTCGCGTGCGGCTGAACGGTCGCTGCGTCCAGGACGCGCTGGAGCCCTGCGACCCCGCGCGCGACGATCTGCGCGTCGACGGCCAGCGCGTCGCGGCCGCCGAGCGCATCTACGTGGCCTTGCACAAGCCGCGCGGCGTGCTGACGACGCGCGTCGACCCCAGCGGACGCCCCACGGTCTACGGACTGCTCGCGGACCTCGACGCCTGGGTCGTGCCCGTCGGGCGCCTGGACGGGGACACGAGCGGCCTGCTGCTCTTCACGAACGACACGGCCTTCGCCGAGCTGATCACGAACCCACAGAGCCACGTCGAGAAGGTCTACGTCGTGACCGCCCGTCCGCGGCTCTTCGATGCCGCGCTGCAACGCCTGGAGCGCGGCGTCGAGCTCAGCGACGGGCCGACGCGGGCGGCGCGCGTCGTGAAGCTCGGCGATCGGGGTTCGAGCACGCGCTTCGAGCTCGCGCTCACGGAGGGCCGCAACCGGCAAGTGCGCCGCATGGTCCGCGCGGTGGGCTCCAAGGTCGAGCGGCTCCACCGGCGGAGCATCGGTCCGCTCGAGCTCGGCGAGTTGCCATCCGGTGCGTGGCGGCGCCTGGAGCGGCGCGAGGTCCTGGCGCTGCGCGCGGCCGCACGCGCCTCAGCGGAAGCCCGCGCGCCGGGGCGGCGCCGCGGCGGGTAGCGGCTCGTCGAGCGCGTCGAAGGCGCGCGCCGCGACGCCGGCCGCGGGCGCGGCCGCGAACTCCGCCGCGAAGAGCGAGTGGACCGCCCGCGCCTCGCCCGGCGTGTGCCCGCGCGCGCGCAGCTCGGCGTCGAGGCGGAAGCCGAGCCGCTCGGCCAGCGCGCGGCTGCGCGCGTTCGAGGCGTCGCAGTGGATCTCGAGCCGCGCGCAGCCCTGGATCTCGAAGGCGGCGCGCACGAGCGCGCCGCAGGCCTCGAAAGCGAGCCCGCGCCCTTCGGCAGCGGCGGCGAGCCAGTAGCCCAGGCTGGCCGCGTCCGGCTCGTCGCGGATCGGTCGCAGCGCGAGGCTGCCGACGAGCGCGCCGGTCTCGCGCTCGACGAGCGCGTAGGCCCATTCCTCGTCGGCGTCGAAGCGGCTCCGGAAGGCGCGCACCAGCTCGACGTGCGCCGCCAGCGGGCGCGGCTCCTCCCGCGCCCAGGCGAGCGAGCGCGAGAGCCGCGGACCCTCGTGCGCGAGCAACGCGTTCCAAGCGCGCGCGTCGTGGAGCTCGAAGCAGCGCAGGACGAGCCGTTCGGTCTCGATGCGGTAGGCGGGGCCGAGCGTCATGCGGCCGGAGTGTACGCCGCCGCGCCGCGCGCCCGAGCGGTAGGCGCCAGCGCGCGGGGCGTGCCGCTCGACGCGGCACGCCCCGCAGGCGTCATCGGCGGGACCCGTCGTCGAGCATCGACGGGTCCACCGCGCTCAGGGCGCCCAGACCACGCGGACGCCGTTCGTCAGGTTGAACGTGAACGTCGTGCAGTAGTTCGCCGGGTCCCGGTACCAGACCTGGTAGTAGCGGGTAGCGCCCGCGGGCGGCACGCTGCCGTCCGCCGACACCGC
>JAEUHZ010000038.1 GCA_016795205.1 Planctomycetota bacterium
AAGCTGCGCGACGACGCGGACTGGGCCGCGAACAGCACGCTCATGTCGATCATGGGCCGCATGGCGGCCTACACGGGCCAGGCGATCACCTGGGAGCAGGCGCTGAACTCGACCGAGAAGCTCGGCCCCGCGACCTACGAGCTGGGCCCGGTCGAGCTCACGCCGGTCCCGCGCCCGGGCTACACGAAGTTCACCTGAGCGCGCACGCGGTTCGATCGACCGACCGCGCCGCCAGCGAGATCCGCAGCAGCCCACGGCGGCGTGGTCGCCCTGGCTGCGCCCCGAGGCGTGGCGCGGACCACTGGCCTGCGGCGACGTGCGCAGCAGCCCTGGACACAGTGCGCACGGGCTGGCAAGCCACGCCCGCGGGCGGCAGGCTGGCGCGCGAGGAACCCGATGACCGAACCGACCAAGCCCTTCCCCTCCCGGATCGTGTGCGGCGTCGACCTCGAAGGCCGCGCGCAGCACGCCGTCCCGGCCGCCGTGTGGCTCGCGCGCACGTTGCGTGCGCCCGTCGACTTTGTCCACGCCTTCCCGCCCGCGCCGATCCTGTGGGGCAAGGAAGAGCACATGCCGGAGTGGATCGCGGGCACGGAGGCCGTCGCCGGCGCGCTGCGCGAGGCCCTGCGCGTCGCGCTCGCGGAGGCCGCGCCGGAACTCGGCCTCGCTGCCGACGCCTCGGATCTCCCGGCGCTGGTCCGCACGGGCCATCCCGCCCAGGCCGTCGTCGAGCACGCGCGCGCGGTGCACGCCGACCTCGTGGTGCTGGGCAGCCACAAGCGCCGCGGGCGCCTCGATCTGGGCGGGGCGGCGCGCGGCGTGCTGGCCCACGCGCCAGCGGTTTGGACGCAGCCGGGGCCGCTGCGGCCGGTGCGGCGGATCCTGGCCGCCGTGGACGCCGCGCCGGAGGCGCGCCGCGTGCTGGAGGTGACGCGCGACCTGGCCAGCGCGTTCGGGGCGCGCGTGCGGGTCGTGCAGGCCTTCGTGGCGCCCGTCCTGGGTGCGGGCGTGCCGACCGTCGGGGCCGTGACGCCCGGTTACGTCATCGAGAACCTGCGCGCGCGCGAGCGCACCGCGTTCGAGGCCGAGGTCGCCGCCGTGGACTGGCGCGGCGCGGAGCGCGAGACGCGCTTCGAGGACGGCGAGCCCGCCGACGTGCTGCTCGGCCTCCAGGACGAGCACGACCTGATCGTCATGGGCACGCATGGCCGGACGGCGCTCAGCGCGGCGCTGCTCGGCAGCGTCGCGCAGCAGGTCTTGCGCGAGGCGCGGATTCCGGTCCTCTCGCTGCGGATCGCGCGGCGGACCTACCTGATCTGAGCGCGCGGCGAGCGTCAGGCCGTGCGCGCCGCGCCCGCCGCCCCGGCCGCGGCCGCCGGCCGCCGCGTGCGCCGCGCGGCCCAGTCCTCGACCGGGCCGAACAGCTTCACGAGCACGCACAGGAACGCCAGCGAGGTCGCGAACTCGACCAGGTACTCCGCGCCGCTGCGCGGCCGCACCAGGCGACCCGCGACGTCGTTGGCGATCGGCCCCCACAGGAAGATCGTGTAGGCGCGCGCGTTGATCGCGCTGATCCAGCGTCGCGACACCCCGAGCTCGAAGAGCCCGACCGCGACCGCGCGCACGCGCATCCACAGCGCGACGAAGGCCAGGCCCAGCGCGAGCAAGGCCAGCGGCTCGGCGTGGATCATCTGGTTCGGGGCGCGCTCGGCGTGGAAGAGCAGCGCGCAGATCGCCAGCACGCCGGCGATCCCCAGGAGCAGCTCGCCGCGCGCGCGCCGCAGGCGGCCGTCCGTGTAGCCGAACCCGAACTGGAACGCCGCCCCGAACAGCAGCGTGTTGCGCAGCACGCCGGGAACGTCGCTGCGCGCGATCTCGATTCCTGCGCCGGCGCCGAGGAACACCAGGGCGCCGACGAACGGCGCGCGCTTGTGCAACGCGAGCGTCCAGGGCGCGCTGGCGAGCAGCAGGATGAGCGCCGAGAGGAACCACAGGTGCCAGTCGAGCTCGTCGAAGGCGGCGCTGGCCTGCGGCCCGGCCAGCGGCAGCACCCAGAAGGCCAGCGTGCGGAACGGGAAGGCGTGCGCGGGGTCGTGGCGGAACGCCAGCGCGCCCACGGCGCACACCAGCAGGATCGTGGCCCCGAAGGCCCAGAACGGCACGAGCAGGCGTCGCGCGCGCTCCCGCCAGAACCGCCGGCGGCGCGCGCCGTCCGCGCCGTCGAGGCCGCTGGCCGCCAGCGCGCCGCTCACGAAGAACATGAGCGGCATGCCCGGCATGAAGAACGAGAACGTCGCCACGAACGGGTGCGACACGTGCTGCAGGAGGTGCAGCAGGACGACGCGCACCACGGAGACCGCGCGCAGGCCATCGAGGAAGGGGTCGCGGGCCCGGGCCACGCGGCCCTATCGGCTCCCCGCTGCCCCCGTCGTGAGACCCCCGAGCCCGTAGGCCTGGATCGAGCGTGTGACCGCCGCCGCCTCGGCGAGCGTCGGCAGCGCGCCGGCCTCGGCGGAGCGCACGGCGTCGAGCAGGGCGCGCACCTCGCCGTCGTAGCCGGTCCAGTCGTCGAGCGTCGGTGACTCGACGCGGCCGGCGGCCACAAGCTCCAGACGTGGCTCGCGGCGCAGGTCGAACTCCGCCGTCGCGCGCTCGAACTCGACGACGTAGCGCATGCGGAAGGGGAAGCCGCCGTCACCCAGCCAGCCGCCCTCCAGGACGACGTGCGCCGGACCGCGCGCGTAACGGTAGAGCGCCGTCACGTGGTCGGCCGTGCCCGTCGCGGTGATCGAGTCGGGCGGCCCGAACAGCCAGTGCACGAGGTCCGCGTCGTGCACGTGCAGGTCGAAGAGCGCGCCGCCCGAGCGCGCGCGGTCGCCGTAGAAGCCCGGATTCCAGGCCGGCCGCGCCCCCAGGCGCTGGAACGTCGCGCTCAACACGGCGCCGTGACGCCCGTCGCGCACGGCCTCGCGCAGCCAGGACCAGCCCGGCCAGAAGCGCATGCACATGGCCGGCATGCAGATCCGCCCGGCGCGCGCGGCGGTGGCGGAAAGGTCGTCGATGGCGCGCGCGTCGAGCGACACGGGCTTCTCGACCAGCACGTGCCGGCCACGCTCCAGCGCGCGCCGCGCGAGGTCGACGTGCGTGTCCGTCGGCGTGCAGATCGACACGACCTCGACGTCCGAGTCGTCGAGGACCGTCGCGGCGTCCGTGCCGGTCCGCACCGCGCGCGGATCGAACAGCGGCTCGTCGACCGCCTGCTCCGGCAGGTTGCCCGCGACCGCGGCGCGGCCCGTCAGGCGCTCGGGGCTCGGATCGGCGACCGCCACGACACGGCAAGCGTTCCCGGCGCGAGCCGCGGCGCGCCAGGCGGCGATGTGCGTGCGGCCCATGAGGCCCAACCCGATCACGCCCACCGCGATCTCGCGCCGACGGGCGGCTCCGCCGGAGCCGTCGCCGGCCGCTGCGCTCGCCCCGCTCACGCCGCGGCGCCGGTCAGGGCCAACACATGCCCGCGCGCGCGGCGCACGTCCGCGGCGCGCGCCTCGCCCGCCTCGCGCTCGATGACCAGATCCACGCCGGGCTGCACGGCGTCGAGCGCCGCGAAGAAGGCCGGCCAGTCGACGGCGCCCGTCCCGACCGGCACCTCCTCACCCCACGCTCCGGGGCGGGCGGCGGGCAGCGCGTCCTTGACGTGGACCTGCACGACCTTCGGCCCCAGGGCACGCAGCGCCGCCACGGGGTCGCCCATGCCGTAGAGGATCATGTTCGCGGGGTCGAAGTTCACGCCGGTCGACGGCCGGTCGAGCTCCGCGAGCACCTCGAGCAGCGTGGCGGCCGTCTCCTGCCCGGTCTCGAGGCCCAAGCGCACGCCCTGGTCCGCGAACACGTCGACCACGGTGCGCAGGCGGGTGAGGAGCTTGGCGCGCTCCGGGTCGCGGCGGTCGTGCGGCAGGAATCCGGCGTGGAACGTGACCAGCGGGAGGCCGAGCTCGCGCGCGAGGCGCGCGTCGGCGCGCGCGATCGAGAGGTTGTCGACCCAGCGCGCGTCCGGCCGCAGGCCACCGGTGCGCGCGATCGAGTCCAGGCTGGAGTAGTCCTCGCCGGAGGTCGACATCATGCCCGACACGAGCGTGATCCGCGCGGCCGCGCAGACCTCCCGGACGGACGCGAGCGGCATGGCCCCCGAGCGCAGCGGCGCCAGCGCGAGCTGCGCGCACGAGAGCCCGCACTCGGTCACGCTCCGCGCGAGCTCCGCCGCGTCGCGCGGCCGCAAGGACCAGGAGCACACGCCGAGGCGCCGAGTTTTTCCCTGCGTTGCCGGCACCCCGCGCCTCCGTCATGTTCCTATACCACAGCTCGCGGCCCTCGCTCGACCCCCCGTCACACCCCGCATGGACATCCCGCGACGCGCGCTTCTCGTGCTGGCCTTGGCCGTGGTCCCCGCCTCCCTGGCCTGCGGGCCGCGGGAGGTGCAGGCCATGGACCCGCTCGAGCGCGATCTGTTCGACGGCCAGACGCTCGCAGGCTGGGTCACGACGGGCGGCCGCTACGACGGCGACGCGGAGTGGACCGTCGAGGGCGGGGCGATCACGGGCCGCACGAAGGATGGCCGGGGCGGCCTGCTCTACACGGAGCGCGCCTACACCGAGTTCGTGCTGACGCTGGAGGCCCGCACGGACTGGCCGTTCGACTCCGGGATCTTCCTGCGCATGGCGCCGCGCGGTAAGGGCGCGCAGATCACGCTCGACACGCGCCCGGGCGGCGAGGTCGGCGCGATCTACTCGGACGGCTTCCTGCGTCACAACCCCGACGGCGAGAAGCTCTGGAAGCGCGACGGCTGGAACGCGATCGAGGTGCGCTGCACGGGTGAGCCCATGCGCATCGCCGTGCAGCTCAACGGCGCGGCGCTGGTCGACTACGAGGTGCCGCGCGAGCTCCAGGGTTTCGCCCCGACCGGTCGCATCGGGTTGCAGGTCCACGGCGACCGCGACGACCCGCCCGGAAACGCCGCGCGCTTCCGCAAGCTCCGCATCCGCGAGCTGTCCGAGACGCCCCAGGAGCTGATCCGCCGCGACGAGGCCGGCTTCGCGCGTCTGACGCCCTGGGGTGTCGCGCACGGCTGGACCGACCTGCTCGCGGGTGGATCGCTGGCGGCCTGGGAAGAGGCCCAGGGCGCGGGCGGCTGGAAGCTCGAGGCCGGCGTGCTCGCGGCGCTCGTCCAGGGCGGGAGCGGGCTCCTGCGCACCAAGGCCGACCACCGGGACTTCGAGCTGCGGCTCGACTTCAAGATCGCGGAGTTGGCGAACTCGGGCGTGTTCCTGCGCGGCGACCGCGCCGGCGGCGACCCGGCCTGGACCGGGATGGAGCTGCAGATCCTCGACGATTTCCACTGGGAGGAGCGCACCCGGACCAAGCTCCAACCCTGGCAGTTCACGGGGTCGCTGTACGGATCCGTGGCTCCCGCGCGGCCCGCGCTGCGCCCGATCGGCGCCTGGAACGAGCTCGAGGTGCGCGTCGAGGGCCAGCGCGTGGCGACCCGGCTCAACGGCGTCCTGCTCTACGACGTCGACACGCGCGAGGTGCCGGTCCCGGAGGGCAAGCGGCCGCTCGCGGAGCGCGCCGGCACGGGCTTCATCGGCCTGCAGCGCCACGCTCCGGACGGCGTCGCGGGCGAGGCCTACGCCTGGTTCCGCAACATCCTCGTGCGCGACCTGTGAGGCGCGGCCAGCGCTGGCATCCGGTCAGGCCTTTGGGCGCGTAGGCCGATGCGGCAACGTGCCGGATGTCGATGCGCCGCCCCCACCAGCTCGCGATCGGCCTCTTGGCGCTGGCGCTCGCGGCGGGGGTCGCGCGCACGCGCGCGCTGGCGGCGGAGGCCGAGACCGCCTTCCCGCTCGACGGGCCGCGCATCGAGGCCGGTGGCGCGTCCTTGCGCTACGTCGACCGCGGCGCGGGCCGGCCGATCGTCCTGATCCACGGCGCGTACGGCGGCCTCGAGGATTGGCTCGCGACCGGGATCCTCGACGACCTGGCCCGCGAGCACCGCGTGATCGCCTTCGACCGACCCGGCCACGGCGGCAGCTCGCGGCCCGCGCCGGGGGTCTCGAGCCCGATCGCACAGGCCCGCGTGCTGCGCGCGGCGCTGTCGCGGTTGGGCGTCGAGCGCCCGCTGCTCGTGGGCTTCTCCTGGGGCGGCGCGGCCGCCCTGGCCTGGGCCCTCGACGCGCCGGACGAGATCCGGGGGCTGGCGCTCGTGAACCCGGTCGCCTACCCCTGGCCGGGACCGACGGGCACGGCCTACGTGCTGGCCGGGCTGCCCCTGGTCGGCGAGGTCGTCGCGCAGGCCGTGGCGGCGCCCTTCGGCACGCTCGCGGCGCGCGACGCCGTCGAGCGGGCCTTCGCGCCCGCGCCGGTGGCCGCGACGTTCGCGCGCTCGCCGATCGCGCTCGCCTTGCGACCGGCGGCGTTCCGGCACGAGGCCCAGGACATGCGCCTGCTCAAGGCGGCGGTCGCGATCCAGTCGCCGCGCTACGGCGCGATCCGCGCGCCGCTCGCGATCCTGGCGGGTCGCGGCGACCGGGTGACCTACTGGGACTTCCACAGCGAGCGGCTGGAGCGCGCGGTCCCGGGGGCGACGCTGCGCGTGCTCGACGACGGCGGGCACCAGCTCCTGCACTCGCATCCGGCGGCGGTCGTGGAGCACGTGCGCGATCTCGCGCGGCGCGCGGCGGCGCGCTGAGCCGATCCGTGGGAGACTGGACGGGTGCCAGCTCGCTCCGTACCTTCTTGAGACTCGATCTCAACATCTGACCGCTCCGTGACCGGTTCCCCTACCTCGATGAAGCCCCTCCACCTGCCTCTCAGCGTGCTGCTCCTGGCCTCCTCCGCCGCCGCGCAGATCCCCGTCCAGTACGTGACGGATGCCACCAACGACAACGTCTGGCGCTGCGCGGACCTGAATGCGGACGGCGACCTGAACGACCCGGGCGAGGTCGTCGTCTTCTACTCCGACGTGCTGGGCTCGATCGTGCTCGGCAACAACGTCGGGCTGCACGCCGGTCCGGACGCGACCGTGTACGTGACGGACTCCACGGAGGACTGCGTGCTCGCGTTCCGCGACTTCAACGGCGACGGGAACGCGAACAGCGACGGCGAGCACTGGCGCTTCTTCGACGGCCGCGCGGGCGGGAACGCGAGCGCAGTCCTCATGCCGGCGGCGAACGGGCTGTACTTCGACCGCAACACGGGCGTGTGGTGGGTCGCCAGCTCGAACTCGGGCTCGACCGGCAACGACGCGATCCTGCGGCTCGTCGACCTGAACGGCGACGGCGACGCGAACGACGCCGGCGAGGCCAGCGAGTTCTGGACGTTCCCGGGCTCGCCCGGCGGCGACTCCTTGCCGCAAGCGGTCACGGTCGGTCTCGACGGCGCGGTGTACTTCATGGACGCGCCTTCCTCCGGCCTGCGCCAGAAGGGCGTCTACCGGCTGCAGGACCTGAACAGCGACGGTGATGCCATGGACGTGGGCGAGGAAACGCTGTTCTTCGTGCCGCCCTTCACGGCCACGCCCTTCTACTGGTGCCTGGAGCTCGGCCCCGACGGCTGGTTCTACACGGCCGACACGGGCAACGAGATCGTCTGGCGCTTCCGGGACCTGAACTCGAACGGCGTGATCGGCGCCGGCGAGTTCAGCGCGTTCTACACCGTCGGCAGCGCGAGCACGATGTGGGACCTCACGGTCGCCCCCGACGGGTCCGTGTACGTGTCCGATTTCGCGCCCACGTCGCGCATCATCCGCCTCCTCGACGGCGACGCGAGCGGCGTGATCGGACCCGGCGAGGCCACGGTGGTCTACGACGAGGCGCTCTCCCCGTCCGTGATCGGCAACGGCCGCGGCATCGACCTGGAGCGCGAGCTGTCCGCCGGAGTGGCCTACTGCTACGGCGACGGCACGGGCAACGCCTGCCCGTGCGGCAACGTCGGGACCGCGGGCAAGGGTTGCGCGAACTCGATCTTCGCCAGCGGCGCGCGGCTCGAAACGCAGGGAGCCGCGAGCATCGCGAACGACACGCTGGCACTGGTCGGCACGCGCATGCCGAACAGCTCGGCGCTGTACTTCCAGGGCACGACCACGGCCGGCGGCGGCCCGGGCGTCGTCTTCGGCGACGGCCTGCGCTGCGTCGGCGGATCCGTGATCCGCCTGGGGACGAAGTCGAACGTCGCCGGGCTGTCACGCTATCCGGCGCCGGGCGACCAGCCCGTGTCCGTGCGCGGCCAGAACGCGGCCGGGAACGTGCGCTACTACCAGGTCTGGTACCGCAACGCGGCGGCTTTCTGCACGCCCGACACGTTCAACCTGTCGAACGGGGTCGAGCTGACGTGGGCTCCGTGACGCACGGCGGCCGCTGGGTCGCATGACCACCGGCCCGGGCCGCTCTCCACGCCGGGAGGGGGCGGCCCGGGGTCCCCAACCCGAACGTCGTGATTCCCGCCACGGCGGAATCTCGGGTGGCAACGGGGATCTGCCCCCTCACCCCATTGCCTACCGCTGGGAGGGGGAGTTCCCCCTCCGAGACTTGCCCATGCGCCGACTCGCCGCCTGCTCGATCCTGCTCTGCCCCACGCTGGCCCCCGCGCAGCAGTTCGTGCGCAACACGACCGACGTCCCCGCGAGCAGCGGGTGGACCGAGCAGATCGACTTCGCCGACGTCGACCTGGATGGCGACTGGGACGCGGGTTTCGCCAACGGCGGGGACTTCGGCAACCAGCAGAACGTCCTGTGGATCAACCTGGGCGGAGCGCAGGGCGGCGTCCTGGGCGTGTTCGCCAACCAGACGGCGACGCGTTTCCCCGCGATCCTCGATGCGAGCCGCGACCTCGAGTTCGCGGACTACGACGGCGACGGCGACCCGGACATCGCGATCGCGAACCACTCGGCGCTCTCGAACCAGCCCTCGCGCCTGTGGACGAACCTGGGCGGCGCGCAGGGCGGCACGATGGGTTTCTACGCCGACCAGACCGCCGCCCGTTGGATCGGCCTGGGCGCGCCGGGCAGCTCGATCCCACCCGGCCAAGTGCTCGCGGGCGGCGGCTTCCTCGAGCACCCCAACGACTTGGACTTCGCGGACTTCGACGACGACGGCGACCTGGACTTCGTGCAGTCGACGTTCGGCGCCAGCGCGATCGGCAACGCCCCGACGCGCCTGTTCGTGAACGACGGCGCTGGCTTCTTCACCGAGTTCAACCCCAGTGGCTTCCAGCTCGCGGGCGCGAACATCGTGAACGGCAATCCGGGGCTTTGGTGCCAGGGCACCCAGAGCGCGAACACGCTCGACGCGACGGGCACGTTCTGCGACATCGCGACGTCGGCGATCAGCGTCACCTGGGGCGACGTGGACGGCGATCTCGACCTCGACCTCCTGCTCGGCGCGCGGCAAGAGGTGCCGCGTCTGTTCCACAACCGCCTCGCCGAAGACGGCGTTCCGGGATTCCGCGACGTGACGGGCGCGTCCTTCGTCGCGGGGTACGCGACCGGCGCCGGTCACTACGAGGAGTGCTTCGGGGACTTCGACGGCGACGATGATCTGGACATCTACGGGGTGAACTGGCTCCAGGCTGGCGGCTTCCAGTTCCCCGACCTCGTGCTGCGCAATTCCGGCGCAGGCTACTTCGACACGCCGTTCACCATCCCCGGATCCGGATCGGACGACGACAGCGCGGAGCCGCTCGACTACGACCTCGACGGCGACCTCGACGTGTACGTGGCCAACTTCAGCGGCGCCGAGCGCCTCGTGCGCAACGACGGCGGCTGGACGTTCTCGACGCCCAGCGGAGTCCTCCAGGCCGACACCACGACCACCGTCGACGCGGACTCGGCCGACGTCGACGGCGACGGCGACTACGACGTGTTCGACGCGAATTCGAACAACCAAGCCCAGTGGTACCGCCAGAACCTGGGCACCGCGACGGACACGACCCCCCCGCGCCTCACGCGCCTCCAGCAGGCCCCCGATCGCCTGCCGAGCCCCACGCCGACCGTGGTGCGCTGCCAGGTCTACGACAACGCGCCGCAACAGCTGACGCAGTGGCGCGTGGGCACGCTCGAGTTGCAGGTGAACGGCATCCCGGCCACCGGCGTGCCGCTGCGCTCCTCCTTCGGCCAGGTATTCCGCGCCGAGATCCCCGGATCGCTCGTCGGCGTGATCGAGTACCGCGCGACGCTCGCCGACGAGCACGGCAACCAGGGCGCTTCGCCCTGGCTCGCGTTCACCTCGGGCGATTCCGGCAGCCTCTTCTGCCCCGGCGACGGCACGGGAACGCCCTGCCCGTGCGGCAACGACGCCTCGGCCGGACGCGGCTGCGGCAACTCGCTGGGCGCTGGCGCGCGACTGGAAGCCAGCGGCGTGCCTTCCGTGGCGGCGGACTCGCTCGTCTTGGACGTGTTCCCGGTGCCCAACTCGAGCGTCCTCTTCTTCCAGGGCACGGCCCAGGTCAACGGAGGCGCGGGCAGCGTCTTCGGCGACGGCCTGCGCTGCGCCGGGGGAGCGCTGACCCGACTGGCGACGAAGACCGCGTCATCGAACCGCGCGACGTACCCGGTCGGAGCGGATGTGCCGGTGTCCGTGCGCGGTGGCGTGCCGGCGTCGGGGGGCGTGCGGACGTATCAGGCGTGGTATCGCAACGCGGCGGATTTCTGCACGCCGAGCACGTTCAACTTGTCGAACGGGTGGCAGGTGGTCTGGGTGCCGTAGGCGGAGCGGCGGAGCTTGGGGGCGCGGCTCGCTCGGGGTCCGTGGGCTCGTGGCGGCGGAGCGCGCAGAGCGCTGGGTCCGTCAAGCCCGGCGGTGCGCGGGGCCGGGAGGGCCGGGGGTTGGCGGGGCGCGCGGTCGGGGCTACCATGCGGGGCCTCGCGAGCGGGCGTAACTCAGTTGGTAGAGTGTCAGCTTCCCAAGCTGAATGTCGAGGGTTCGAACCCCTTCGCCCGCTCCACATAACTCGCGTGATGGCGCGGGGTTAGGGCGGCGGAGCGACCGTCTGATGGGCCCGAGCGACAGGCATCTGGCTGCTTGATGGCTGCCACGAAACGGCCACATGCGGCGACACGGCGCGCGCAAGTCGTTGCCGCGCGGGCGGCTCGCGATCGCGCGAGTGCAGTCGGGGAGGCTGAAACTCCTCATGCCCGCCGAGTAGTCTCTCGCCTGCAGGCGAAGACGCAGATCCAGGTCAGCCACGATCAGGGGTCTCGCGCGCCTCCCATTCCTACGACTCGCATGCCCTTCGACTTGGGAAACCTCGAACGCCAGGACCCTCGCTCCATCTGGACGAACGAAGCGCGGGACTTCACCCCTTGGCTGTGCGAGCGCATCGACGCACTCGGGGAGGTCCTGGGAATGGACCTTGAGGTCGTCCG
>JAEUHZ010000006.1 GCA_016795205.1 Planctomycetota bacterium
GGCCGAGAGGAAGTCGAGCTCCGCGCAGCGCGCGAGGCCCTCGGGCATGAAGGGCTTCGAGAAGTCGAAGTCCTGGCCTGGGCCGATGAGGTCCTCGGGTGTCCAGGTGACGCGCTCGGATGCCTTCAGGATGGCGGCGAAGTTGGGCGTGCGCGCGCGCTCGGCGCGGGTGGTCAGCGTGGCGGTCATCGTGCTCTCTCCGTGGATGGCGTGTGTCGGCGGCGCCAGTGCCGCCCGGAGGACATGGCGGCAAAGCGCCCCACGGGCTGACACGCGAAACGACCGGACCCTGTGTGCTCGGCCCGCAGGCACGGGCGGTCGTCACCAACCCGTCGCTTGCGACGGGCAGGATCTCGCGTCGGGCAGCGTCGCGGTCGCCGGCCGCGACGAGCAGGCGGGAGACCTCCCGAGTGCGCGCTCCACCGGCACCCGGCTGCCGCGTGCGGGTCGCGGCTGGCGTCGTCGGATCCTGCGCCCGCGTCACGCGCGGTTCGAAGCGGGTTTCGCGCGGGAGCGGCCTCGACCTGGAGGGCCCGCCGCGCGATGCTCCACGCTGCGGCACCCGGACTCCCGCCGCTCGAGCCTGCCCATGAACCGCCTGACCTGCCTCGTCGCGCTCGTCGCGAGCGCGCCCTCCGCCTGGCCCCAATCCAAGGTCCCCTTCAGCGCCGAGCGCTCGTGGGAGATCCAGCGCATCGGCGCGCCGACGATCGCGCCCGACGGGTCCTTCGTCATTTCGGCCGTGACGCGCTACGACGTGCCGGCGGACAAGGCGCTGGCGGACCTGTGGCTGTTCCCGACGGACGGCTCCGAGCCGCGGCGGCTCACGACGCACAGCGCGAGCGAGAGTTCGCCGGTGATCTCGCCGGATGGCGCGCACGTGGCCTTCGTCGCCCAGCGCGACGACGACAAGGCGGCGCAGATCTACGTGCTGCCGCTCGCGGGCGGCGAGGCGCGGCGCGTCACGAACGTGCCGACGGGCGTCGCGCAGCCCAAGTGGTTTCCCGACGGCACGCGGATCGCGTTCCTGTCGCGCGTGTGGCCCGACCTCGCGACGTTCGAGGAACAGGGCAAGCGCCTCAAGGAGCGCGAGGACGCGAAGAGCAAGGCGCAGATCTGGGATGCGGCACCCGTGACCGCCTGGGACGTGTTCGTCGACGACCGCGAGCTCCATCTGTGGTCCGTCGCCGTGGCCGGTGGCGAGCCCGAGGCGATCACGCGCGGCACCGGGCTGCAGCTCTCGCGGCGCGCCGTGCCACTCGAGGGTCCGCTCTACGACATCGCGCCGGACGGCCGCGAGGTGGCTTTCGCCGCGGACACGGATCCCGCGGTGAACACGACGAACATGGACGTGCACGTGCTCGCGATCGGCTCGCAGAGCGCGCGGAACCTGACGCCCGCCAACAAGGCCTCCGACGGGAGCGCCACCTACAGTCCGGACGGCCAGTGGCTGGCCTACACGCGCCAGTCGATCGTGGGCTTCTACGGCGACACGCGCAAGCTCGTGTTGGTCGAGCGCGCCAGCGGTACAGAGCGCGCCGTGGCGGCCGAGTGGGACCGCAGCGCGGACAACCTCGTGTGGGCGCCCGATTCGAAGCGCTTGTACGGCGCGATCGACGACGCGGGCACGGTGCGCGCGTACGAGATCCCGCTGGAGGGGAAGCCGCGCCCGATCACGCGCGAGTCGAGCTTCGGCGGGCTGGCCGTGGCGGAGCGCGCGCCGAGCGTGCTGGTCGCGCTGCGTCAGAGCTTCGTCGAGCCGCCGACGCTCGTGAAGCTCGATCCGACGAGCGGCGCGGCGACCAAGCTCTCCAAGGTCAACGACGAGCTGCTCGCGCAGACCGACCTCGGGACGTTCGAGAGCGTGACCTACGCCGGCGCGAACGGCGCGCCGATCCAGATGTGGGTCAACTACCCGCCGGGCTTCGACAAGACGAAGAAGTACCCGCTCTTCCTGTTGATCCACGGCGGGCCGCACAACGGCATCACGAACGGCATGCAGTTCCGCTGGAACGCGCAGGTCTTCGGCTCGTGGGGCTGCGTGACCGGCTGGCCGAACTTCCACGGCTCGAGCGGCTTCGGGCAGGCCTTCACGGACTCGATCAACCCGCAGCAGGACGCGCTGCCCTACGAGGACGTGATCCGCGCGGCGCAGTGGTTCGCGGAGCAGCCCTGGATCGACAGCGAGCGCCTGGCGGCCGGCGGCGGCAGCTACGGCGGCTACCTCACGTCGATCCTCCTGGGCCGCCCGCACCCCTTCCGCGCGCTGGTCGCGCACGCCGCCGTCTACAACTGGTTCACGCAGATGGGCGCGGACTACTCGAGCGAGGTGCGCCGCTTCGGCCCGTTCTGGGATCCCGCGCAGCGCAAGGTGTTCGAGCAGGGCTCACCGCACTTCGGCGCGGCGAACTTCGCGACGCCCACGCTCGTGCTCCACGGCCAGAAGGACTACCGCGTGCCCGTGAATCACGGGCTCGAGCTGTACCACGCGCTGCTGCAGAAGGGCGTGCCCACGCGCTTCGTGTACTTCCCCGACGAGAACCACTGGATCCTGAAGGCCCAGAACTCGCTCGTCTGGTACCGGGAAGTGAAACGCTGGCTCGACGAGCACGCGCTCGCGCCCAAGGACGCGAGCGCGGGCGCGGCCGGCGGTTGACGAACGAGCCAGGCTCGCTCGTCAATCGCGCGCCGTCACGGGCCACGTCTTCAGGATCCTCCAGGCGATGACGGCGCCGTGCTCGTCGCGCGACGCGACGTGCAAGGCCGCCAGGAGGTCCCGTTCGCCGAAGTGGACGGAGCGCAGCGCGAACGTGCGGCCCACGATCGCGCTGGCCCTGGCCGAGCTGCCGAGCTCTCCGACGCGCGAGCGGAAGGCCTTCGCCGCCGCGCTCTCGCGATTGCGTGCGGCGCTGATCGCCTGGTCGCGCGCCGGTTGGACGGCGGGCAGTTCGGTCGCGCGCGGGAACTCGTACCCCGAGACGTAGGCGCCGAGCTCGCCCTGCGCGGCGACGAGGTCCAGCGTGACCGAATCGAGCGGCGTCGTCCCGAGGTCCACGAACGCGCCGGCGCTGCCGCCGTGCGGCGCGGCGCTGAGGGAGGCCTGGTCGCCGACGCCTTGGAACAGCACGTCACCGCTCGCGTCCTGTTGCCGCGTGAGGAACGCGACGTCCGCGCGGCCCGTACGGCTGGTGGTGAGCTCGGCCCACACGGAGAAGTAGGGCACGAGCCGCGCGAGGCCCGCGTCGGGCTGGTCGCGCAAGGCACCGAAACGCGCTTCGACCTCGGGCGGGATGCGATCGAAGAGGACCTCCTCCGCACGCCGGCGCACGACGTCGAGCGCGGCGCGGAGCTCGGGCTCGGACCGGCGCGCGAGCTCCGCCGGGGCAGGCGGGAGCACCACGCGGTAGTCGTCGGGCACGTGGACGCCGCGCTGGTTCGCGACCGGGCGCGATTCCAGGATCCGGTACGCGATCGTGCACTGGTCCTCAGCGACCTCGAGCACCTTCACGGCGACGAGGACGTCGTGATCTTCCCGCGAGATCGAGCGCAGCAGGTACGCGTGGCCCGCCCGTGCCCTGGGATCTGTGCTGCGCGCGGCGCGGGCCTCGTCGGGCTTCAGCATCCCGGTCCCCTCGGCCTCCTGGACGCGCGACTCACGCAGCGCGTGGAGGCCCGCCGCGCCCGGATCGACGTCCGCCGAGGCGACTTCCCACAGGAGCCTCTGAACCGGCGTGAGATCGGCCGGCGCGCCGCGGGCGGCGGAGATGTCGGCGAGGCTGCGTTCGCCGAGGTCCACGAGCAGGCCCTGAGGGCCGACGCCCAGGTTGCCCCCCTCGAGGCTGACCTGCGGCCGGCGATTGAAGTCGTGCGCGCGCTCCGTGAAGGAGTAGTAGGCGCCGCCCTCGCGCATCCACGGCAGCGAGTAGGCCAGGCCGAACGCGTTGCGATCGAGCAAGCGCACGACGCCGCTCGTCGACGAGTCCTCCCGGATCCCCGCGCGCGCGCGCTCGTCGGGCGTGACGGCAAGCCGGCGGTCGAGGATCAGCTGCTTGATCTGCCGAGACTGCTGGAGGAGCTGCGCGGGCTCGTCGGCGGGAGTGAACCAGGAAACCTCCGCGGACTGCGCGTCCGGCGAGGCCGCGGCCGCGACGCGCGCCGAGTCCGGTGACGTCGGGTGGAGGGCCGGGGGTGTCAGCGTTCCGACCGGCGCGACGAGCGGCTCGACGGCCGCGAGCTCCACCGCGCCCGGCGGCGCGAAAGCGGCGCGCACGACGAACACGGCCGCGATGCAGGCCGCGACGCCCGCGCCGATCGCGAGCGAGCTTCCGAGGGCAGCCGGACCGGCGCTGGCAACCGGCGCGTCGTGCAGGGTGAGCAGCCCCGTGAGCCCACGCATCCAGCTCGCCCGCTCGCCGTGTTCGCGATCGAGCTTCGTGCGCAACAGCTCGTGCGCGCGGCTGAGCTGGGAGCGCACGGTGCCCGCCGGCACGCCGCGGCGCTCCGCGATCTCGGCCGGCGTGAGGCCCTCGTAGTACGTCGCGACGACGACGCTGCGGTACGGATCGTCGAGCGACAGCACGGCGCGCACGACACCGTGCTCCATCTCGAGACGCTCCATCGCGCTCTCGGCCGCGGGCACAGCCTCGGGCCGCGCTGCCGCGACCTCGCGCGCGGTGCGCCGGCGGGCGGAGCGGTGCAGCTCGTGCGCGTGGTTGCGCGTCACGTGCGCGAGCCAGGCACGCACGCCGGCGTGCTTGGGCGGATGCTCGACGGCGGACGCGAGCGTGCGTTGCGCGACCTCCTCGGCGTCGGCCTCGCCGCGCACGAGCGTGCGCGCGAGCCGCAGCACGAAGGCTTCGTGTCGCAGGAGGGATTCGTGGGTCAGTCCGTGTTCCATGGGGTTCTCCGGGGGATGGGCCGCCCCCGGAGACGGCGCCGCCGCACCGCCGCTGCGAGTTTCCACGAAATCCGAGCGCTGCGCACCTGCGGACCCCCCCTACGTTCACCGCCAACGCGCCAGCTTCCCCGACGCGAACCACTGGATCCTGAAGGCTCGCGACTTGGTCGTCTGGTACCGCGAAGTGAAGCTCTGGCTCGACGCGCAGGCGCTCGCGCCGGACTGCTGGGCGAACTCGTTCCGCGCGCCAGCCGCGCGTGCCTCGCCGTTGCGGCGCGCCGCGCGAGGTAGGAAGCCAGGAGTCCTCGCAGCTTGCGCCCCCGGGCTCGGCGACCCGGACGCCGGCTGCGCGACTCCAGGCCGGCTCGCAAGTCGACTCGAGCAGGTCATGAGCACTGAGCGGCACTCCGGCCGAGCGAGGCGACGCGTCCGTACGCGGTCGCGCGGCCTCGCTCGGCCGGAGTGCCGGCCTGTCATCCGTTGGTCGCTCAGCGCATCCAGGTCAGGGCGCCCAGGTGACCTCGAGCGCGTTCGTGAGGTTGAACGTGCTCGCCGTGCAGTAGTCGGCTGCGTTGCGATACCAGACTTGGTACATGCGTGTGGCCCCAGAGGTCACGGCGCCACGGACCGAGAGCAGCGGATCGCCGTTGCTCGGGAACTGCGACTTGCCGGCGACGTTGGTCTTCGTCGCCAGTCGGATCACTGCGCCACCGGCGCACTGCAGGCCGTCACCGAAGACCGCGCCCGCTCCGCCGTTCACGCGCGCGGTGCCCTGGAAGTACAGGGCCGAGCTGTTCGGCATCTTCTCGCCTTCGAGGGTGGCCGTGTCATTGCCCACGGAGGGCGTGCCGGCGAGTTTCAGCAGCCCGCCCTTGCCGGTCGAGTTCAGGCAGCCTTGGCCCTCGCCGGTCTGGCTGTGGTTCCCGCAGGGGCACGCGGTTCCGGATCCGTCGCCGAAGCAGTACGCGTGGATCTGTGACGGCACCACGTCGATCCAGACGTCGCAGGTGGTGAACTGCCCGAGCTGGTCCGTGGAGGTGAACACCAGGTGGTGCAGGCCGAGGTCCGCGCCGGTCGGAGACCAGTGGAACTCCGTGCGCACGGAGGCCGCGGGACCGGCCGGCAGCGGCGGAACGAACGCTCCGCCCGAGAGCGGAGCCGGGTCGCCCGCGACGCTCAGGACCACCGTCTGGCCGGGCATGCCGCTCGTGGCGATCGTCTCCACCTCGAACGCCAGCGTCGCGCCGACGAAGGCGACCAGGGTCTGGCCGCACGGTGACGGCGGGTCGAACGCGGGACCGGCCGGGGCGCACACGAAGCTCTCGCCGCGGATGAAGACATTCGAGTCGTAGATGCGATCACCGCGGTCCGCGATCGCCAGCTTGATGTGGTTCGGCCCGGGGTGCAGCGTCCCGGTCGCGGAGAAGACGACCGTCAGCCCGTCCATCTCCGTGGCCAGACCCGTGCAGGGGTAGCCGAGACCCAGCGAGGTGCAGTCGTTCGTGGTGTACAGCGCGCAGTTCTGGCCCGACCCGGGGTTGTAGGGGTTGTCGCAGTTGACGTTGTTGATCGCGACCGGAGTGCTCGTTCCCGGGATCAGGGCGATGTTCTGGCCGTTGAGGAAGAACGCGAACACGTCGTTGTACTGCGTGTTGACCCACTCGTCGTACTCCTCGGAGGTGAACACGTACTGGAACGAGAACACGCTGGTCGTCGGGCACTCGAAGTCGAACTCGAGCACGGTCGCGTCCTCCGTCAGCCCGCCGACGAGCGCGTCGAGGTCGGCGTCGCCGGGCCGCAGGTTGTCGGTGCTCGTCGCAGGGTCCACGTTCGACGGGCCCGCGACCGAGGCCACGTTCCCGGAGCTGAGCACCACGCCCTGCGCGAATCCGATGATGCCCGTGCCGCCGGCAAACGTGCCGGCCGCGACCGGGGCGCCGGTGTACTGCACGTTCGTGATCGTGACGCCGGGCCCGACGAGCGCCTGGACGACTCCGGCCGGGGTCAGGCCGCCCGTGCCGATGCTCGTCGTCGTGAGGCCCGCGACGAGCGATTGCTGCGGGACCCAGTTGGAGCCTCCGGGCGGCAGCTCCAGTCGACGCTGGGCCAGGCCTGGCAAGGCCAAACCGAGCACCGCCGCGCTCGTGACGAGCAACGGCACCAGGGACGAGCAGAACGATGAGTGCGGAGAGAGCTGGAGATTCATGGGGTACTCCTCGAGTTGGAGAGAGAGATTCGCAGCGGACTGCTCTGGCCGCGCTCCTCGCGACGGATCAGGGCGCGCAGGACTGCCGGGCTGCGCTCGGTCGCTGTGGACCAGGCGAAAGTCGTTCCGCCGTGGCGCGAGCGCGCGCCGCCGAGGTGCATGGCGCCTCCCGCGGCCCTTCCTCGCGGGGTGCGTACGACGGAGTGCGCAGGCAAGGCCCGACGCCGTCGAGGGGACCCGCTGCAAGAACGCGCCTGCGCTTGTCGTTTCGAGAGCGTGCGGGCGGCGACCGGGAGGCGTGGGCGTGGGGTCACTGGAGTGCCGCGGAGCGAACCTTGGCCGCCATCCTGGGCTGCGTCCACTTGCGCCTCCATGCGGCATGGTGGGTAGCGGGCACGCTTCAAGCGCGCGGAACAGCACCTCGCGTCTGCTGGCGATTTCGAGGTCAGCGCCGTCACGCGCCACGCCGCGCCACCCGAGCGCTCGGGCGAGACCCGTTGAGCCGCGCTCGACGCCCGTGGACGAGCAGGGTCAGATGCGTTCGGAGCCGCCCGAGTGGCACGCCGACGACGCGACCGACGTCGCAGCGCTGCCCTGCCACCGACCGTCGAGCACTCCGCGTTGCGGCACGACGTGCGCTTCAGTGCGCCTCGCTGGAGGGCGGCTTCTGCTCAGGGCGCGACGATGACCGTCGCCGCGTTGCTCCAGGCCGCGTCCGGCACCGCAACGGTCGAAGCGATGCGCGCCTGGAAGCTGATGCTGCGCCCGATGAGCCCAGGGTTCGACGAGAGCGGCAGCGTCACGAGCGCCGGCGGTCCGGAACCCACCGTGTAGCGCCCGAGCCGCACCACGTCCCCGCCCAGGTCGAACTGCCCGAAGGGGGTCGAGCGCGGCACGGCGAGCAGCCCGTCGCGTGTGCCAGCCAGGATGGCGCCGCCTCCCGCGGGGCCCCAGATCCACAGCGACAGCGGGACGCCGACGTGGGCCGGCCCAGCCTCGAGCGGGGTGAACTCCAGCGCGCCGATGTCCGCGCGCTCCAGCGCGTCGAGGTCGCCGTCCACGGGCCGCGCGGTGCGCGCCAGGTCGAGGACGCCCAGCGGCGTCGCCGGGTCGCCCGCGTCGATGCAGGGGCTGCCGAACGCGAGCCGCCAGTCGCCCGCCGCGGGCGCGCGGAAGAGCGGGTCGGCCGAGAAGTTCCCGTTCGCGCCGGCGAAGTCGCCGTCGCCGATGTCGCAGTAGCTCACGGACACGAACCCGGGCAGGCCTGGGTCCTCGATCAGGTCGTCGGCGTTCCCGTGCACGATGCAGCCGGTCAGGGTCGTGGGCACGGCGCCGTGCGCGCCGCTCGCGATGGCGATCACGCCGATGCCGCCGTTCGAGGCGATCGTGCAGCGCGTCAGCGTCGTGGTGGTCGGGGCCGAGGCCAGCACGAACGTGTTCGGCTTCAGCTCGAGACCATGGGTCGCGTTGCCGGAGATCGAGCAGTCCTCCCACGTGCTGTCCAGGTAGAGCGCCGTGCAAGAGCCGACGTGCAACGGCTGCTCGGTGCGCACGCCTTCCGCGTTCCGCTCCACGCGCGTCCGGCGCGCGCGGAAGCTCACGCCGCCCCCCCCATTGGCCAGGTGCACGCCGATGGACGAGCACTCGGAGATCACGCAATCGTCGAGCCACGCGTAGGACGGGCCGACGCAGATGTCGATGTCGTTGACGAGCTGGAACCCGATCGGGCAGCGTCGGATCTCGACGCCCTGCAATCGCAGGCCGACCCAGGTGACGGAGGATCCAGCCGACGTGTCACCCGCGGCGATGCCGGCGACCAGCATGTCCTGCACTAGCAGGTTGACGAGCGTGGGCTCCTGCGGTCCGCACGAACGCTGCGTCTGCACGCCGTAGCCCGCGTTGACGAGTTCGAGCCCCTCGATCCGAGTGTCGGGATCCGCGTCGTTCCCGCCCAGGTGGCAGATCAGCGCGAACAGGAACAGCGGCGACGTCGTTCCCTCGCCATCGATCCGCGGTCGAGCGCCGCCGGGTTGGCCGACGACCTGGAACCGGCGTTTCGGCCGCAGCGGGAAGGACTCGCCGGAGGCGAGGGAGTACGTGCCGGGCGCCACGTGGATGACCTCCGTCGCGTCACCCTCCACGTGGGGCAAGACCCCGATCGCGTGGGTGATCGTCTTCCACGCGGTCGCGGGTGTTGCGCCGTCGTTCGCGTCATTGCCCCGGACGACGTCCACGTAGTGGTCCGCCGCCCGCGCCGGCAAGGCCAGCGCGAGGAATGCGAAGCCGAGAGCGGGAACCGAAAGGCTGCTGGACGACCACCTCGTCATGTGAACCTCCTGGCCGCGGGTGCCCTGCGTGCAGGCCGCGCGCCGCGTGCAGGTTCGATCCACCCCGCCGCAGGCGCCATGACCAGAAGTGGGTAGGCTTGGCCGGCAACCTCCGCACGTGGCGTGCTCCGCGCTCGGCCGGGTTGCAGACCGTCACGGCCGCGGAGTCGTGCGCAGGCGCGACGGGCTCCGCCGAGATCGTGCGCCCCGACCGCCCAAGAGCAGCCGTCGAGGCGGACGGAGCCCGTGACGAGTCAACCCGGCGCTGCCCCCAGGAGCTCGCGGGCCGCAGCGCGGCGTTCCAGGCTCTCGGTCGCGTTGACGCGCTCCAGGCCCGCGTCGAACTCGCGGCGGACGTCCGGGGGGTAGGCGTCGCGGTCGAAGCCGTGCTTCAGCCGCATGGCTTTCAGGTGGTGGTTGCGCTCGCGGTCGAGAGCGTCCTGGCGCACGACCCAGGCGCTCATCACGGCGCGCACCCGCTCCAACGAGGCGCCGTCGAGACCCGCGGGCCACAGCGCGTTCGCGAGCTCGACGCCGCGCGGCGACAGATCGAGCTCGACAGCGGCCTTCTCGCCCAGGCCGCAGGTCCCGCCGCCCGGCCGCCTGAGCGCCAGCGCGACCGAAGCCGCCTGGCGCTCGCGGGAGCGGTAGACGGCTTCGCGCAGGAAGGCCTCGGCCAGCTCGAGCCGGGCGTCGCTCATCGCTCAGCAGTGCTCGTTGAACGCCTCGACGAGCGCCTTGGCGACGTCAGCGGGCTGGCGGCCCTCGATGTCCTGGCGCTGGACCATCTTGACCAGCTTGCCGTCCTTGAGGAGCGCGATCTGCGGTGAGCTCGGCCGGTACGGCTTGAAGAACTCGCGCGCCTTCTCGGTCGCCTGCGTCTCCATGCCGGCGAAGACCGTGACCAGGTTCGCGGGCTTCTTGGCGTTCATGAGCGCGAGTCGCAGGCCCGGGCGGGCGCCGCCAGCGGCGCAGCCGCAGACCGAGTTCACGAACACGAGGGTGGTCCCCGGCTTCTGCAGCGCCGCCTCGACGTCGGCGGGGGTCTTCAGCTCCTGGAGTCCCAGGCGGGTGACCTCGTCGCGCATCGGCTGGACCAGTTCGGGGTCGTACATCGGGGCTCGTCCTCGGGCTTCTGGGTGCGGGGCCGGGCTGGGCCGGCGAATCGGGCGGAGAGTCTAGGGTCGTCGGCCGCGGCCCGCCAGGGAATCTAACGTGCGCGTGAGGTTTGAGGGAGGGGGCCGCCCGCGCTGCCCGCCCGCGGCGCCGCAGGCCACGTCCGCCGCCCGAGGCCCTCAGGCGCGCCAGGCGGTCCCGCTCGGCACTCGCGCGGCGGCGGGAACCCTTCCCGCGCAGATCGATCGGAACGCACACCGCGCCGCGCAGCACGAGGTCGAGGGCTGCGAAGGCCACCGTCACGGGCGGGGCTCCCGTCGGCTGGAGCTCCAGCGCGCGGACGCGTGCGATGCCGTGGGGGCCGTCCGTCGTGCCGACCCACAGCTCGCCCATGGAGTCGAGGTGCGGCACCTCGCGCAGACAGACGGGCACGCCCGCGACCGGCGCGCCGCTCCCGTCGACCACCTGGATCGCGAGGCCCAGGTCGGGCGCGATCTCGACCCGGATCGGTTGCGCGTTCGGATCGTGGGCGCTGGCACGTCCGAAGCGGTCGCCATGTCGCGCGAGCACCGAGCCGGGAAACACGCGCGAGTCGATGCGTGCCAATCCCTGTTCCTCGGTCATGGCGCGGCGCGCGGTGGCGAAGTGCGCGATCGGGTCGGGCCTCCAGCGCGGGCGCTGGGGACCGTGGAATTCGAGCTCGGCGAGATTGGCCCACTGGACGCGCGCGCCGACCACGGGTGCGCCCGTCGCCCGGTCGACGACGAGCACCTCGACGGGCTCGCAGGCGTCCTGACCGGGACCCACTTCGACGAGCCCCAACTCGAGCCAGTCGTCTCCGGTGGGGGCCACCTCCGTCGCCTTGCGCTCAGCGGACAGCCCGACGGCGCTGGCGTCCTCGAGCGCGGGGCCCACGCCGAGCGCGGACGCACGATCGGTCCCCTGGGAAGGCTCGAGAACCGCATCCGGTGCGCTCGAGTCGCAGCGCGAGGATCGCGACCACGGCCGCCAATGCCACGAGCACGACGAGGGCGCGCCCCTGGGACCGAGTCGCAGCCGTCGGGAGACGTTCTGCGGAGCGTGACATCCGGGCCTCCGGAGTCGCCCGCGTCGCGGCGCGTGCAACCCGTGGCGCCCGAGGGGGGGCCTGGCCCTGACGCCGGCGGCAGTCGTCGAAGTTCGACGACGGTTTCGCTCGCGCGCGCCCGGGCCCGACCCTAGCTTGCGCGCCACGATGAGCGCCCACGACGACCGCCTGCGCGTCGATCTGCCCGACGAGCCGATCGACCGTCTCGCCCAACCCATCGGCCGGTTCCTGCACATCGAGGCCGCCAGCGGCTTCGTGCTCCTGGCCTGCACGGTCCTGGCGCTGGCGCTGTCGAACACGGCGGCGGCCGAGGGCTTCCTGGGCTTCTGGAGCACGCCGGTGCGCATCGGGTTCGGCGACGCCAGCGTGGAGCACTCGCTCCAGCACTGGATCAACGACGGGTTGATGGCGGTCTTCTTCTTCGTGATCGGCCTGGAGGTCAAGCGCGAGCTCGCGCTGGGCGAGCTGCGCGACATGCGCCGTGCCGCGCTGCCGATCGCCGCGGCGCTGGGCGGCATGGCGGTGCCCGCGGCCCTCTACCTGGCGTTCGTGAACGAGGGGCCCGGGGCGCGCGGCTGGGGGATTCCCATGGCGACGGACATCGCGTTCGTCGTCGGTTGCATGGCCGTGCTCGGGCGCCGGGTCCCGCCGAGCCTGCGCATCCTGCTGCTCTCGTTGGCGGTGGCGGACGACATCGGGGCGATCCTGGTCATCGCGATCGGCTACACCGAGACGATCCACCTCCTCCCGCTCGGCGTCGGCGCCGCCGGCATCGCCGCGATCTCGATCCTCGCGCGCCTGGGCGTGCGGAACTTCATGACGTACGTGCTGCTGGGCGTCGTCGTGTGGGTCGGCTTCTACGCCTCGGGCGTGCACGCGACGATCGCCGGCGTGATCCTCGGGATCCAGACCCCGGCCAGGGCCTATCTGCGTGGAGACCGCTTCGCGGAGGTGCTCGAGCGCGCGCGCGCCGTGTTCCAGAGCGGAGACTGGAGCTCGATCGAGCGGCGAGCCGAGAAAGTGCGCGCGCTCCAGCACGCCGCGCGGGAGACGATCTCGCCGCTGGAGTACCTGGAGTCGCTGCTGCACCCCTGGGTCGGCTTCGTGATCATGCCGCTCTTCGCGCTGGCGAACGCCGGCGTGACGATCACCGCCTCGGGCTTCGCGGATCCGATCGCCACGGCCGTCGGCGTCGGGCTCCTGGTCGGCAAGCCCGTGGGGATCGTGCTGTTCTCGTTCCTCGCCGTGCGCCTCGGGCTGGCCGCGCTGCCCGCCGGCGTGGGTTGGCGCCAGATGACCGGCGCAGGTTTCCTGGCAGGCATCGGGTTCACGATGGCGCTGTTCATCGCGGGGTTGGCGCTCGTCGGCCCGGCCCTCGATGCGGCCAAGGTGGGCATCCTGGCGGGATCGGCGCTCGCGGCGACCATCGGCATGGTCATGCTCGCGATGCCGGCGCGCGGCGCGTCGCCCGCGGACCCGAGTCGGGCCTAGGAGCGCGCGGGGCGGCGGCACTGGGACCGTGCACGAAACGAACTCGGAGCCGTGTCGCGGCCGGACGCCGGCCGCGACGCGCCAGCGCCAGAGCTACGAGGCGGGCGGCCCGTCCGGCCACAGCTCCGCGCGTCGCTGGGCCATCTGGGCGTAGAGTCGCTGGACGACCTGGTCCTCGCCCAGGAGCTGGATCGCGTCGACGTTGAGCTGGCACACCGCGCAGACGGGACGCTCGCCGCGATAGCTCATGATGTCGGAGGCGTCGAGCACGATGTCCTCGAGCCCATGGCGGGCGGCCTCGATCGCCACGCCGTCCTCGTCGAAGCCGAAGAAGCGCTTGACCTCGGCCGGAGTGCGACGACACAGGAAGCAGCGATCCTCCTGGCCCGAGCGATCGAGTGCGGCAAAGTACTCGTGGAAGTGCTCGTCGATCCGGCTCACTTCAGGACTCCCTCGGGGAGCCGCTCGACGAGGAGCGGCTCGTCGCCACGTTCCGCGACGCGATAGACGAGTGTGATGAGGCGCGAGCCGAGCGCGGGCTTCAGCGCCGCGAGCTCGGCGGCCAGGCCGGGGAGCCCCAGCGACCCGTGCGGCACGAGAGCCGCTGCGACGCCGAGTCCCGAGCTGGTGCGCGCGACCGCCCGCACCAGGGCGCCCGAGTTCCGCGCCGTGTCGACGACCTCGTCGCCCACGAGCTCGGCCGAGCTCGTGCGCAGGTGGTCGATCGCGCAGTCGACCAGCGCATCGGCGTGCAGGCGCGGGAGGTCGGGCTCGACCGCACGCTCCCAGACCGCCTGGCCGCGCCCAGACTGGATCAGCGCGGCGTTGGGCTGCACGTGGCGGAAGTGGAAGGCCAGGAAGCGGTCGGCGACCCGGTAGGTGCCGCGCCGCGAGCGCAGGGGATCCGGGTCGGTGAGCGGCACCTCGCGCTCGACGAGCTGCAGCTCGCGCAGCGTGGTCAGGTACTTGTTCGCGGTGGGGGAGTCCACGCCGACCGTCAGCGCGACGTCGCCGAGCTTCTCCGCGCCGCGCGCCACGGCCGCGAGGATGCTGTTGTAGGTCGCCGGGCTCGTGAGCTCGGCGCGCAATAGGAAGTTGACCTCGTCGAACAGGTAGCCCTCCGGACGCAGCACCTCGCGCCAACAGTTCTCGCGCAAGCTGCGCGCCGGGTCGAAGCGCCGCAGGTACGCCGGCATGCCGCCCAGGATCGCGTAGCCCAGCACGCGCTCGCGCAGGGGCCAAGCATCGAAGAAGCGCAGCGCGTCCGGGGGGCGCAGGGGCTCGAGTCGACGCTGGCCCGTACGGCGCCCGAAGAGCGGCGACGTCTCGGCCAGCACCTCGCTCTCCATGAAGGAGACCTGGCTGCCGCACAGGACGAGCATCAACTGCGAGGCCTTCGCGCGCGTGTCCCAGAAGCGCTGGACGATGGACGGCAGGCCCTTCGTCGCCTCGCACAGGTAGGGGAACTCGTCGAGCACGAGGACCAAGCGCTCCTCGCGCGCGCGCTCGGCGGCGAAGCTGAGCGCCGCGCCCCAGTCGGGGAAGTCGACGTTCGCCGCGAGCGGGTCGTTCAAGCCCTCGACGAGCGCGTCGCGGAAGGCGCGCAGGTTGTCCTTCTCGCGCACCTGCGCCGCCAGGAAGTAGACGGCGCGGCGGCCGCGGCAGAACTGCTGGAGGAGCTCGGTCTTCCCGACGCGGCGGCGGCCGTACAGGACGAAGAGCTCGGGACGGGGGGAGGCGGCCAGCTCGGCGAGGACGTCGAGCTCGCGGGTGCGACCGAGGAACATGTCCAGGAGTATACTCTCGAGTATTATACGGGCAAGCGGTGGGGTCCTGGCGTTCCTAGCGACAGCGGGCAGCACGTCTGTACCCATCTCGTAACAGCGGCCTAGAACTTGCCGGAACACTTTCCCCGACTGGACCGGTCGCCAGGGGCCTGCTCAGGGGCGATCCTGGTCGGCACGATCGGTGCACGTCGCGATGGTCCTGGCGATCGCTCCGCTCCCGGGCCCGGCCTCCTCGACTTCTTGAGCCCCGTGATGACCCTCCTCACAGCAGCCCTGCTCGCCGCGACCCCGCTCGCGGGCCAGGACGCCTACCCGACGACCGGGGCGGGCGCGAACCCTGGACACCAGCCTGGCGCCGCCGTCACGACGCCCCAGCGCACCCAGTCGTTGCCGAAGGTCCGGCTCGAGCGCCTGAACGCCGGGATCCCCTGGCCGCGAGGCATCGCGCAGGTCGACGACAAGCTCGTGGTCGTGACCCGCGGCCGCCACCGCAACTACGGCGGACCGGCGCGGAGCTACGAGGACTTCGCTGGCCACCTGTACCTGGTCGACCCGGACGTCTTCGAGCCCTACGAGGCCGGCAAGGTTCCGGGCCAGGCGATCCTCGAGAACCAGGTCGTGCTGGCCACTCCGGACGAGTCCGTCGTCCACGTCTACGACCGCAGCAAGGAGCCGGTCGAGGACGCGCTGATGAACCGACCGTACTGCACGCTCGTGTACGACCCGCCCTCGCGCAACGTGATCTTCTGCGCGTTCTCGGGCGTCGACCTGGGGACGGCGCCGTTCTTCCGCAAGAACGCCACCGACGCGCTGTACCGCTACGACCTGCGCTCGCGCCGCTGGGGCATCGTCGAGCTGCATCGCGACGACGTGGTCCCGGCCGAGGCGCGCACCGAGGTCATCTCGAACGAGTACTACCCGCACCACGACCCGCGGAAGAACCCGCCGCCGCACGGGTTCCTGAACGGGCCGAACAGCTGCACGGTGGCGGGGCAGTGGCTCTATGCGGTGGGCAAGGACAACCACACGCTCGCCCGCTACGACCTGACCGAGATCCGCAAGGACCCCCAGGCCGGCGCGCCGCGCGCCGAGTTCGTCCTGGGCGACCGGGCGCGGGTGAGGGTCAAGGGCGTCGAGCAGGAGGTCGAGCTCCTGGGGCACAGCGCCCTCGCGGCGAACGACGAATGGCTCTACCTCGGCACCCGCACGAACAGCGTGGTGGTGCGCTTCCCGATCGACGCGCAGGGCAACCTCGTGAAGCCGGTCGTCGGCGAGCTGATCGCGGAGTTCGAGCCCTGGACGAGCGAGTCCAAGCGCAGCGCAGACATCTGGGACATGACGCTGGATTCGGCTGGCAACCTGTACGTCTCGTGCGCGCGCGCCGGCCGCGTCTGGAAGATCGAGCCGGATCCCGCCCACCCCTTCGACGGCGACGACCACCGCAAGGACCCGCCGACGCCGAACAAGCCCTACCTGGACGGCCCGCTCTTGACCGGCGCCAAGAACGCGCGCATCTCGAACCTGACCTTCGACTCCGAGGGGCGCCTGGTGTTCTGCGCCACGTTCACGGAATCGCACACGGACCGCGCTGGCGGCGTGTTCCGGGTGATCGAGCAGCACTGACCAGAGCACGACGAGCGGCGGCCGGGAGCCCGACCCTGATCGGACTCCCGGCCGCCGCTCTGCCTGCGTGCCTCAGGCCCCGGCCGGCTCCGCCTCGCGCTTCTCGGCCTTGCGCGGGGCGACCCAGAAACGCTCGCCGGCGTTGTCGACGACCGCGGCGTCGCCGCGCGCGATCCGGCCAGCGAGGATCGCGTCCGCCAAGGCGTTCTGGACGTTCTTCTGGATCGCGCGCTTGAGCGGACGGGCGCCGTACTCGGGGCTCCAGCCCTGGCGCGCGAGCTCGTCCTTGGCTCCCTCGGTGACCTCCAGGCCGATCTCCTGTTCGGCGAGGTGCTTGGCGATGCGCGCGATCTGCACGTCCACGATCCGGCGGATCTGCTCCCGGGTGAGTGCCTGGAAGACGAGCACCTCGTCGAGGCGGTTCACGAACTCGGGGCGGAAGAAGTCGCGCACCTGGCTCTCGTCGCGCAGGTTGCTGGTCATGAGCACGAGCGTCTGCGTGAAGTCGACCGTGCGGCCCTGGCCGTCGGTCAGACGACCGTCGTCGAGGATCTGGAGCAAGACGTCGAACACGTCCGGGTGCGCCTTCTCGACCTCGTCGAACAGGATCACGGAGTGCGGCTTGCGGCGCACGGCCTCCGTCAGGGCGCCGCCCTCGTCGTAGCCCACGTAGCCGGGAGGCGCGCCGAGCAACCGCGCGACGGCGTGCTTCTCCATGTACTCGCTCATGTCGACGCGCACGAGGTTCTGCTCGTCGTCGAACAGGAACTCCGCCAAGGCCTTGGCGAGTTCCGTCTTGCCGACGCCCGTGGGGCCGAGCAGCAGGAAGCTGCCGAGCGGCCGCGTCGTCTCCTGCAGGCCGGCACGAGCGCGGCGCACGGCCTGGGCGATGGCCTGGATGGCGTGCTCCTGCCCGATGACCCGCTCGCCGATGCGGGACTCCATCGAGAGCAGCTTCTCGCGCTCGGTCTCCAGCAGCCGCGTGGCGGGGATGCCCGTCCAGCGACTGATGACCTGAGCGATCATCTCGGCATCCACGGCCTCGGGCAGCAGCGCTCCCTGCTCCTGGACCTTGGCGAGCTTCGCGACGTTCGCGTCCAGGTCCTTCTGCGTCGCGGGCAGCTCACCGTAGCGGATCTCGGCCACGCGCTGCAGCGCCCCCTCGCGCTCCTTCTTCTGAGCCTCGTCGCGCAACGCCTCGAGGCGCAGCTTGCCGGCGCGGATCGCCGTGATCAGCTCCTTCTCGCTCGACCAGCGCGCGCGCAGCCCTGACGACTGCTCCTGCAGCTCGGCCAGTTCCTTCGCGATGCGCGCCACGCGCTTCTTCGAGTCGGGATCGTCCTCCTTCGCCAGGGCCGAACGCTCGATCTCGAGCTGGCGCACCTTGCGCTCGACGCTGTCGAGCTCGGGCGGCAGCGAGTCGATCGCCGTGCGCAACTGCGCCGCGGCCTCGTCCACGCAGTCGATCGCCTTGTCGGGCATGAAGCGGTCCGACACGTGTCGGTCCGCGAGCCGCGCCGCGGCCACGACGGCCTCGTCGAGCACGCGTACGCCGTGGTGGACCTCATAGCGCTCCTTGAGGCCGCGCAGGATTGCGATCGTGTCGTCGACGCTGGGCTCGCCCACCAAGACCGGCATGAAGCGACGCTCGAGTGCCGGATCCTTCTCGACGTGCTTGCGGTACTCGTCCAGCGTGGTCGCGCCGATGCAGTGCAGCTCGCCGCGCGCCAGAGCCGGCTTGAGCATGTTGGCCGCGTCGACCGCGCCTTCCGCGCCACCCGCGCCGACGATCGTGTGCATCTCGTCGATGAACAGGATCACCTGGCCCTGCGCCTCGGCGACCTCCTTGAGCACGGCCTTGAGCCGCTCCTCGAACTCGCCGCGGTACTTCGCACCCGCCAGCAGCGAGCCGACGTCCAGCGCCAGCACGCGCTTCTCCTTCAGGCCCTCGGGCACGTCGCCGGCGACGATGCGGTTCGCCAGCCCCTCCGCGATCGCGGTCTTGCCCACACCCGGTTCGCCGATCAGCACGGGGTTGTTCTTGCGGCGTCTCGACAGCACCTGGATCACGCGCCGGATCTCCGCGTCACGGCCGATGACGGGGTCGAGCTTCCCGGCGCGCGCTTCCGCGGTCAGGTCCCGCGCGTACTTCTTCAGGCTCTCGAAGCTCGCCTCGGGGTCCTGCGTCTCGACCTTCCGGCCCTTGCGCACCTCCTGGATCGCAGCCTCGATGCGCTCCGGACGCGCGCCGCGCGCGGCGAGGAGGCCCGCGACCTCGGGTCCGCCCTTGCGCGCGAGCGCCAGCAGGAGGTGCTCGGTCGACGTGAAGGCGTCGCCCATCTTCTTGGCGGTCGCCTGCGCCTCCTGGAGCACTTCCGCGAGCGCGCGCGACATGGCGAGCTGGGAGCCGCTTGCCCGGGGCAGCTTCTCGAGCCCGCGCCCGATCTCCGTCGAAAGCACGCGGGGATCGCAGTCGAGCTTCTGGAGCAGCGCCGCGGTCACGCCCTCGGGTTCCGCGAGCAGCGCCACGGCGAGGTGGGCCGGTGTCAGCTCGGGGTGTCCGGCCGCGAGGGCTGCTTGCTGGGCGGCCGCGAGGGCTTCCTGGGACTTGCGGGTGAACGAGTCGTGCATGGGTGGCGTCTCCTGGGCGCGAGCGGCCTGGGGCAATGCCCATGCCGGGCGGGAAACCACATTCCAGGGCCCTGGGGTGGGCCTGCACCGCCATTCCGGCGGGGCGCTGCCGAAGTGGCATCGAGCCTCGGCGCTCCGGCACCGCACGCTGCGGGTCGACGCTCAGTCCATGATCTCGAGCAACTCGTCGAGGTCCATCAGCGCGCACTGCTCACGCAGATCCGCACGCCGGACCCGCCTGCGCGCGCGCACCTCGACGCGCTCCTGGTCTACCCGTCCGCCATAGTCGTGGACGAGCACGCCACACTCCCCAGTCGCGGCGTAGACGGCGAGGGCGAGTTCCACGATCACCTCGTGGAGCCCAGCGCCCTGCTCAGGTTTCCGCCTGGCCTGCGCCAGCGAGCGCTCGATCTTGGCGTTGCTCCAGCCCAGCCGCGCGTAGCGCTGGCGAGCTCTCTCGCGCCCCGCGTCCGAGCGGGCGGAGCGCGGTCGGCGGTACCACCCGCAGGCGCAGCCGCCGGCCGACACGAGCAGGGGTGCGGACCGGGGCGTGAGCCCGGTGAACAGCTCCAGGGCCGCCGGCTCGAGGGTGAGGTCGTGCGCGGAGAAGCGCTCGACGACGCCGGGTGCGAGCCTCGGAGGGACGACCAGCACGATGAAGAAGCACATGGGGCTCGGCTCCTCGGATCGTGAACCACTCTCTCCGCGCGCGTCGGCCTGGGCCGTGGTCAGGGCGCGAGCCGCACGAGCTCCCAACCCTCGCCCGCGCGCCGGAACCGCAGCCGGTCGTGGAGTCGGCTCGGGCGACCCTGCCAGAACTCGACCTCGGTAGGGACGATGCGGAAGCCGCCCCAGTGGGTCGGCAGGGGGATCTGGTCCCGAAAGCGTGCGCGCGCGGCGTCGACTTGCTGCTCGAGCTCCTGGCGACCGGCCAGGATCGCGGTCTGGATCGAGGCCCAGGCGCTCAGGCAGCTCTCGATCGGGCGCGAGGCGAAGTAGAGCGCGGACTCGGTCCGGCTGAGCTTCTCGACGGTCCCGCGGACGCGGACCTGGCGCTCGAGCTCCTTCCAGAAGATGCAGGCCTCGGCGCGCGGGTTCAGCCCGAGCTCGCGACCCTTCTGGCTGCGGTAGTCCGTGAAGAACGAGAACCCGCGCTGGTCGTAGCCCTTGAGGAGCACCATGCGCACGGAGGGCGCGCCGTCCGGCGTCGCCGTGGCGAGGGCCATGGCATTCGGCTCGTCGATCTCGGCCTTCAAGGCCTCGTCCATCCAGCGGCGGAACTGCGCCAGCGGGTCGGCCGCCACGTGCGACTCGTCCAGAGCGGCCTTGCGGTAGTCGCGGCGCAGGTCGGCGAGGTTCATGCGGATGGGGGCGGGCCTCACAGGGGCCTGCCCGCAGCCTGCGCAGGATACCGCTCGCGCCGCCCGCGGCCGCCCGGGCCCGCTCACACTGCGATGTTATCCTGACTGCGAGGCTCGGCGCCCGCCCGACTTCGACCGGCAGACCTGCGCATGATCCGAATCCCCCCCCGGGTGCTGCTGCCACTCACGGTGCTCGTCTTCGCGCTCTCGGCGTGGTACGGCGCCAGTCTCGATCTCTCGGACTTCGTCACGGACGACGGCGGCATCACCCTGCGCTACGCCGAGCGCATCGCCGAGGGCCGGGGGTTCAACTACAACGACGGCGAGGCGATCAACGGCTCCTCGAACCCGCTGTACACGCTGGTCCTGGCCGGTCTCCTGGCCCTGGGGCTCTCCCCGCAGGCCGCGATCCTCGCCATCGCGATCCCGGCCCTGGCGGCCACCACGGCGCTGCTCTTCCATGCCTTCGCGCGCTACTGGTCGCTGTTCGCCGCGCTGCTCTCGATCCCGGTCTACTGGAGCGCCGAGTTCGTCCTGAACTACCAGTTCGACGCGCTCGAGCCGACGTTCACGATCCTGTTCGCGGCGCTCCTGTTCCTGGCGTTGCACACCCACAGCCGCACGTTCCAAGGCGTCTGCCTGGGCCTGCTCGTCGCGAACAAGCTGGACGGCGCCCTCGCGCCGATCGCCTTCACGCTCCTGTGGATCGTGCTCGAGCGTCGCTTCCCGTGGCGTCAGGCCGTGTCGGCGTTGGCGGCCGCGGCGCCGGTCTTCCTGGTGCTGCTCGTGTCCTTTGGCTCGATCCTGCCGAACTCGATGCTGACCAAGCTCGGCGCGGAGACGGTCAAGGGCTTCGATCCGTTCTGGATGGTCAACAACCTGCGCTACAACCTGCCTGAGTTCGCGATCCCCGCGCTGCTGTCCTTCCTCCTGCCCGTGCCCGAGCCCGGACCGGCCCGCCTGGCGCGCGGCGTCGTGCAACTCTGGCTGACGCTGGTCCTCGTGGCCTACGCCACGATCGACCTGGGCGACCCGTACCCCTGGTACATCGCACTGCCCGCGTTCCTGATCGTGATCCTGGCCGTGATCACCGTCCATTCGATCTTCCATGGGGTGGCGACGGTCACCGCAGCGGGCGCCGCGGCGCTGCGGGCCTCCACGGGCCAGCGGATCGCGCGGGTGCTGGGCGTGGGCATGCTGGCGATCTACGGCTTGTACGAGCCGCTACCGGCGATCCTGGATAGGGTGCGTGATCCCGAGCGGCCCGATCGGGTCAAGGACATCTATGCCTCCGAGATCGCGCGGCAGGCGGGCGGCGCCTGGCTGCGCAAGTACACGGACGGCACCGAGGTCTTCTGGTCGCACTTCGGGCTCCCGAGCTTCGAGTACAAGGGCCCCGTCTTCGACGGCTCGCGCCTGAACTCACCCGACGACCCCACGGCGCTGGAGCGCGCGCCTTACGCCATGTTCGGGCCCTACGTGGGCGACATGAAGCCTCCGCCGACGTACTTCGGCAAGGACCTCGTCGGCCTGTTCCGCTACAGCCCCAAGGCTCAGGCCTACGCGGTCTATGCGCGCGCCGACAGCCAGATCGCGCGCGCCGGCCGCACCCACTTCGGGTTCCACTTCCAGCCGCGGGAAGCCTTCGACGCGTTGGCCCGCACTCCGGCCGTTCCGGGTCAGCACTTCCGCATCGTCGAGGGCGTCCTGCACCAAACCGTCCCCTCCGCGCTGGCCTTCGTGTTCGAGGCACCGGACGAGACCGTCCTGACGTTCACGCCGCGCCATCCGCGGCGCGAAGTTGGCGCGGACGGCGGAGCGTCCTGGAGTGTTCAACTCGATGGACAGATCGTCGCCAGCGGCGAGCTCCGACCGGGCGAGCCCACGCGGCTCCACCGCGTGAAGATCGACACGGAGAGTCCGCGCGGCCTGCACCGGATCCTCTTTCGCGTCGATCCGATCGACCCGGATCGACCGCCGCGGCACTTCGCGTGGGCGCACCTGTCGGGCGCTCCGGACGCACCGCTCACGAGCGACGACTTCCGGGTGCTCTGCGACCCGTGGGCCCGGCGGATCGACGCGGTCGAGGGTGCGCGCTGAGTCCGCTGGGGTGCTGCCCGCGGGCTCGGTTCAGTCACCGCCCTCCATCCGCAGGAGCTCCGCCCGCGCCGCGCGCGCGAGCTCTGCGAACGCCGGGTCGAGGCCGCACAGCTCCAGCGCGCGCTCCAGGGCCGCGCGCGCGCTGTCACGCTGGCCAGCGTAGCTGCGGAAGGTCCCCAGGCGCAGCCACAGGACGGGCTCCTGCGGCTGGCTGCGCAGCGCGACCTCGACGTGGTGCGCAGCGTCCTCGAAGCGGCCCTGTGCCGCGCGGGCCAGGGCCAGCACGCGCTGTCCCTGCGGGTTGTCGGGCCAGTCGCGCACGACCTGCTCGAGCTCGCGCGCCGCGTCGTCGGATCGGCCGGACTCCAGCAGCGCGGCCCCGAGCTGGAAGCGCCAGGCGGTCTCCACGCGTCCGAGGGCCTCACCCCAGCGCACGCCGCCTTCGATGCGCGCGAGCGCCTCGCGGCGCAGGGCGTCGGCTCGCTCGGGCTCCAGCGCCGCCAGCTCCCCGGCCACGACGCCCAACCCCACCTCGAACTTCGGCGCGGGCGCGGCACGCGCACCGCGCTCGAAGAGCGCGCGCGCCTCCTGGAGCAGCGCGCGCCGGGCCGGGGCGTCAGGGGCCGTGGCCGATTGCACCAGGCACCACGAGCCGAGGTTGTGCAGCGCCACGCCGCAGTCCGGATCGACCGCGAGTGTGTGCTCCCACAGGGCGCGCGTGTCCCGCCAGACGCGCGTCTGTACGTGTGTCGCCCAGCACAGTGCCCCGGCCAGGACCAGGAGAACCGTGCGTGCAACACCTGCGTTCCTGCGCGCCAGAACCGCCAGCGCCGCGCCGGCCAGGATCGCGAATGGCATCGTGGAGAAGTAGCTGTAGCGGTCGGCCACGAGCTGCGGACCCGCCTGCGCGACGCCGCTGACCGGAGAGAGGATCACGGCGAACGCGGTCCACGCAGCCAGCAGCGCGGGCGCGCGCCCACGCAGCCCGACCAGGATGAGCGTGAGCGCCACGGCAGCCGCGGCCGGGATCAGGAGGCGAGGCGTGAGCAGCGAGGCAGGCAGCTCGTGGATCGGCACGAGGTTCACCGGCCACAGCGTCTTCGCGGTGTAGAACGCCAGGCCATACGCCGCCTGGACTGCGCGTTCCGCCAGGCCATGGCGCTCGATGTCGATCAGCGCGGCTTGCGTCGAGGCCTGTGCCGCCAGCGCCAGGGCGCCGAAGACCCCCGAGAGCAGCACGAATGGCAGCTTGTCGAGCAGCGCGAGCCGCGCCTGGCGCTCCAGGCGGCGCAGCGGCCAGACGTCCAGGACGAGCAGCAGGGCCGGGAGGACGATCGCGGCAGCCTTGGCGCACAACGACAGGAGAGCGAACACGAGCGCAGCCGCGTACCAGCGTGCCCTGCGACCCGCGGTCGCCGTCGCGTAGCGGATCCAGGCCTGGATCGCGAGCACGAAGAACATCCCCCCCAGGACGTCACGGCGCTCCGTGATCCAGGCCACGGACTCGACCCGCAATGGATGCACGGCGAAGCTCGCCGCAGCGCAGAGCGCACCCAACTCGACCGAGGGCTCGTGGAGATCGGCCGCCAGTCCGATCGCGAGCAGGCGCCGCGCGAGCTGGAACAACGCCAGCGCGGTCGCGGCATGCAGCGCGACGTTCGTGAGGTGATAGCCGCGTGCGTCGAGACCCCACAGCTCCCAGTCGAGCCCCAGAGTCAGCCAGGAAAGCGGCTGGTAGTGCCCCATGTGGAAGGTCGTCGCCATCCACGCCAAGTGGTCCGGGGTCAGTCCGCGCCAGGCCCAGTTCTCGGTGAAGTTGCGGTCGTCGTCCCACTGCACCCAATCCGCCCCCAGGGCCGGCGCGAACGCCGCGGCGACGAGCAGCAGCAACGCCACAGGAGCGGCCCAGGCTTGGCGGCCACCGGGCACGGCCACGGACGCGCTGGGCATGGCGTGAGCCTAGCACTGGCGCGCACAGCGCGGAGGCACAGGCCGGAGGCACGCGTGCCGGGCGCGGGCTCGAGGTGCGTCCTCGCGCTGCCAGCGGCGTGCGCACGCACGCTGCGCAGCCGGCGGCCGTCGCGCACACTCAGCGCTCGCGCATGCGCCCGGCGGTCAGGTCCACCTGCTGGAGTCCGCCCTTCGTGACGCGCAGCGGGAAGGGCGGGCCCGGCTCGCGCGCGGGGTGCAACGCGATCAGCCACAGCGCGCGATCGCACGGGACGTGTGGCAGTGCGAAGACTCCACCCGGGCGAGCGCGCACGGCTCCGCTGGGCCCTGGACCCCTGCCGCCGCTGGCGCTCAACTCACGGTCGGCTTCGGCCAGGTCCCGACGCGAGAGCTCGCCGGCGCCGGTCAGGAGCACCCAAGCACCATCCAGGGGATCGCCGCGTTCGTCGAGCACGCGCCCTTCGATACGCGCGCCGCGGTCGACGGAGATCTCGATCGGTCCGGTCAACTCGCGCGCGCCCAGCTCGATCGGTCCCGCACAGGTCGGGGCGTGGCCGGGCACGGTCACCGCGACGAGGTAGCGTCCCGGCGCGAGCCCATCGAACGCGAAGGTGTGCGTGCGCGGTGGCGGCTCGCCACCGAACCCCAGCGAGACCTGTGCGCGGCTGCGTGCCGCGAACAGCGGCCAGAAGTCGCCGTCCAGCAGCCCGGGCGAGCCGTCCTCGATGGGACGTACGACGACGTCCAGGAAGTCCAGCAGCACCGGCGTGCGTCCCGCGGACTCCACGATCCGCCCGTGGATCTCAGCGTCGTGAGTGCCGCCTGGCCGCGGATCGGTGCGGCGCTTCAGCCGCACCTCGATCGGCGCTCCGCCGGGCACGACGCCCTCGAGCGTGAACGCCGAGTGCGTGGCCGAGTGGAACCGCAGCGTGTGCGGCCGCGCAGCGAGCGCCGGGATGCGCGCATGCTCGGAGTCCTGCACCTCGGCGGGCAGCCAGTGGTTGGGGTCGCCATCGAAAGCATGGAGCTGGACGGCGGGCTCGCCGACCGCCGCTTCCGCCGCGGGGCGTCCGGACTCGTCGAGCACGCGTAGCACGATCTCCGCGCCCGGCGCGAGCTGCACCTCGAGCTCGGTACGATCCGGTGCGTCGAGCGTGCGTCGCTGCTCGTGGATCGCGAACCCTGCTGCGCGCGCATCGACGCGCACGAGCTTGGGGCCCAGTCGTGTCCCGGCGAGCTCGGCGCGGCCGGAGGCGTCGGCCTGCGCGCCATCCTCGCGCTCGAGCCAGCTCGCGCCGCCGCTCTGCACCGGGCGCAGCGCGTGGACCAGCGCGCCGGGCACGGGCGCCCCGCGCGGGTCGCGAACCACGACCGCGAGGGTCCAGACCCCGGGCCGATCCAGGACCTCTTCGGGGAGCTGGATGCGGCGCGTGGGGAGCACCAGCGCCGGCCGGACGCGTGCCGGTTCGTCGGTGTGGCGCAGGGTGCCCGTGTCGACCGTGATCGCGTACTCCTCGCCAGCGGGCGTGCCGACCGGCAGCACGAGCGCGAACACGCCGTGCGCGTCCGTCACGGCTTCGACGCTGGACACCGGGAACTTGCCCTCGCGCGCGGCCGACGCGGCGCGCACGCGCGCGCCCTCGACCGCCAGGCCCAGCACGTCCACGACGCGTCCGGCGAGGTGCGCGGGAGCGAGCGGAGCCGGAGCCGTCCGACCCGCCGGCCCGACGTCCGGGCGACCTTCGTCCACGACGGGTGCGATCGCGGCGCGCAGGCCGGACGACGCGTCGTTTCCCGCCTCTGCGTCGAACGCGGTGAGCGGCTCGCGGTCGCGGGGAGCGTCCGCCGCGCGCGCGATTTCCGCCGGGTGCGGCGGGGCCTCGTGGCGTCGCACCAGGACGAGAGCCACCGCACCCGCGACGAACACGGCGGCGCCGACCAGCAGGCTGGGCGCGGCGGCCGCGGAGATCCATGGCGACGAGCGCAGCGCGCACAGTCGCGCCTCGAGGTCCGCCGGCGTGCGCGGAGCCTCGAGCTCGCGCAGGCTGCCCGCGACCGCGCCCGCCGAGAACGCGTAGCCCAGGTGCGCCAGGCGCTCGCGCAGCCGCTCCAGCCCGCGCTGCACGCGCTCGTGCGCGGTCGAGGCGCCGATCCCCAGTGCCGAGCCGATCTCGGCATAGCCGAACTCCTCCGTGCAGCGCAGCACGACCGCGCCACGCAACTCGTCGGGGAGCTCGGAGAGCTCGCGCGCCAAGAGCGCCTCGAGCTCGCGCCGCTCCACCTCGTCCTCTCGGCGTGATTCCGTGCGTCCCATCGCGATGTCGGCCTCCCGCCGCGCGCGGGACGTCTCGGATCGGCGCGCCGCGAGCACCTCGTGCACGGCGGCGCAGGCCAGCAAGGCCCCGGGATCGCGCGCCTCGCGCGCCGGGATGCGACCTTCGAGCAGCCGCCGGAACACCTCGCTCACGGCGTCCAGCGCCTCGGCGTCGTCGCGAGCCGCGCGGCGCGCGGCTCGATGGACTCGGGCATGGTGCTCGCGCACCAGCCGTTCGAACTCGCTGCGCTCCATGCGTGTGGGCACTTCCGACCGTCCTGCGCGCGCCGCCCGCGCCGGCGCTCGCCGCCGTGGGATGCCGCCGCGCCCGGGATCTTCGCCGAAAACGCGAAGAAACGCCGCGGAGGGCCGGCCCTCACTCCGCGCGCGCTGCGATCCAGGCCGAAGTCGCCAGGAACGCCGCGTAGGACCCGAGCAACACCAAGCCCTCGATGCGTGAAACGGTGCGCCCGAACGTCCGTGTGATCGGGATCAAAGCGATGGCCAGCACGGCCATGTAGCCCAAGGGGAGCTTCAGCGCGGCGTCGATCGTGGGCGGCGCCATGAGGGCCGTGATCGAGAAGATCGCTCCGGCGTTGAACATGCAGGATCCGATCGCGTTGCCCAGCGCGAGGTCGGTCTGCCCGCGCCGCACGGCCAGGATCCCCGTCACGAGCTCGGGCATCGTCGTCCCGATCGACACGACCGTGACGCCGACGACGGCCGGATCGACTCCCAGGCCCAAGGCGATGGCCGTGGCGCCGTCGCTGGCGAACGAGCCGCCGCCGGCCAAGAGCGCCAAGCCGCCCGCGAACGCCGCGGCGATCAGGACCCAGCCCATCGGGGGACCCTCGTGGGTCGGGTCCTCGCCGAGCGTCGTCTCCGGCGCGTGTGCGGCATCGCCCTGGCGCAGAGCCGCCATGACGGTCCACATGCTGTAGAGACCGAACGCGAAGAGCAGCAGCGCCGGCTCCCAGCGTTGGATGCCGCCGGTCAGCCCGATCGCCGCCAGGAAGCACAGCATCAGCGCGCACAGGCGCACCTCGACCCGGATCAGCCGCTCTTGCACGAAGAGCGGCCGGATCAGCGCGCAGCAACCCACGACCAGCGCGATGTTGCAGACGTTCGCACCCACGACGTTGCCCAGCGCCAGCTCGCCGCGACCCTTCGCGGCCGAGACCAGGTTCAGAGCCAGCTCGGGCGCCGACGTGCCCCACGCGACCAGCGTGAGCCCCACGACGAGCGGGGACACGCGCAGCCGGCGCGCGGTGTCCACGGAGGCCGCGACGAGCAGCCGGCCGCCCACGAGCAGCAGCACGAGACCGAGCAGGAACCAGCCCACGGCGGCGACCATGATGGGCGCCGATGCTAGCCTGCTCCGCTCCGCTCTTCACAGCGGATCCACGGCTCCGGCATGCACCCGCTCCTCGTCGCAGCACTCGTCGTGCTGGGCCTCGCGGCCCTGATCCAGACCGCCGGGATGTTCGTCCCGCGCAACCACTCGGTCTCCGTGCGCGCGCGTTACGCGCGGCCTCCGGGGGAGGTGTGGGCGGCGATCACGGACATCGACGCGCTGCCGAGTTGGCGCAGCGACGTGCGCGCGGTCGAGCGCCGCCCCGACGTCGACGGCCGGCCGGCCTGGGTCGAGCGCACGCGCCATGGAAAGCTGCCGCTCGAAGCCGTGGAGTGGGATCCCCCGCGGCGGCTCGTGACGCGCATCGCGGACGACGCGCGGCGACTGCCGTTCGGCGGCACGTGGACCTGGACGCTGCGCGAGGTCCCCGGCGGGACCGAGCTCACGATCGCGGAGAACGGCTTCATCCGGTCGGCGCTGTTCCGCGTGCTGGCGCACTTCGTGCTCGGGTACAGGCGGACGATCGAGACCCTGCAGCGCGACCTGGCCCGCCGCTTGGCGGGGCCACGAGCCTGAGTCGGCGGTCGCGCCGGCGGCTTGCTGGGAGCGCGCGTCGTCGACCACGATCCTCGGATCGCGCCTGATCGACGCGCGTCCTCACGGCCGACCGGCGTCGCGCCGTCGTGAGCGGCACGTCGAAAGTCAGCGCGCCCCATCCGAACGGCGGCGGGCCTGCTCCTCAGCACCTCCGCCGCGGCGTCTCGCGCGTCCGCTCGAGCGCGGCTGGCGACGGCGAGCCCTTCGAGGTCGCGTAGGCCCACGCCTTCTCGATGGTCGCCGCGGCGTCGGGCGTCTTGCAGGCCGTGTCGCCGTGGTCGATCTCGACCCGGCCGACGCGCTTGGCCGCCGCGGTCGCGGCCTTGCGCAGCGCGGCGCCGCGGCAGCCGATCGCGATCAAGGCGAGGTTCATGTTCCCGCGCTCGCAGTTGGGCGCGGCGTGGATTCCGCGCTCGATCCTGGCGAGCAGTGGCTCGAAGAAGGTGTCGGGAGCCGCGTCGTCGCGCTGCGCGAGGTGCGCGACGAGCGACCAGCCGGCGCAGCGCACGTTCTCCGCCCGCGCTTCCAGCCAACGCTCGGCCTTCCGGCGCGCGTGCGGTCCCTCGGCCGCGACCATGCCCACGTAGCTCCCGCAGGTGCGCGAGGCGATGCTCTCCTTCGCCCAGCGGTCGAGGTCCGCGGACGCCATGCGCGCCGGATCGACGATCTTGACCGCGAGGTTGCGCGCGTCGAGGTTGCCTGTCTGCCACAAGGCCAACGCCAGCTCGTGATCGACGCCGATGCGCTTCGTCAGTTCCTTGAGCGTCGCGAAGCTGACGCCGAACATCGGACCGATCGCGCCGTGGCGCGCGTAGGTCTTGCGCGTCTGCGCGGAGCCCGCCTTCTCGAGCGCGGACAGCGCTTGCGCGAGCGTCATCCGCGGCGCGGCGGCCTTGGTCGCCTTGGCGGCGGTCGTCTTCTTCGTCGAGGCGCGCGTGGTGGGCATCGATCGTCCTTCGGGAAGGTGCGCGAGTGCGTCCCGTGGCCGACGGCCGGTGGACGCTCGCGCGGGTCTCCGCTGAAGCTACCGCGGGGCCGTCGGGTCGGGCCAGGCGGACACCCCGCGCCAGGTTCATCGCGCAGGCTGGGGTCCGGCCACCGCCGGTGCAGGGGCGCGCGGGCGGCGCTCGCGCCGACGACCACGCCGCGCGAGCCAGTGCTGCTGGTCGGGCCCCACGGACCCGAGCCGCCGGGCGCGCGCACGTTACTCTGCATGCTCTTCCACGTTCCGGAGTCGCCGACCATGCCGATCGTAGTCCTCGCCCTCCTGGCGCTCCTCGCGGGCCAGGCTGCCGGGCCCGCACCCAACGCGCGCCGCGCGCCGGATCCTGCCCTGCTTCCCGGGGGCGCCCTGCACGACGACCTGATGGCCGGCTTCGAGGCCGGTAGCGCGGCCTTGCGATCCAAGGATCCCGCCGAGGCGCGCCGGCACCTGACCCTCGCCGCCGAGCGACTGGAACCCGTGCTGCGCGGCACGCGGGACGTCGAGCTCCTGGGGATCGCGGCGGGCCTCGCCACGCGCGCGTTCGAGGTTGGCGACCTCCCCGCGGCCGAGCGCTTCTACCGCGCCCTTGCCGAGGCCCGCGCGCGGCTCCAGGGACCCGAGCACGCCGAGACCCTGAAGGCGCGCTCGAACCTCGCGTCCGCCGTCCACGCGCGCGGGGATCGGGCGGCCGCGCTGGAGATCCTGGAGGAGCTCCTGCCGATCGCCCAACGCACGCTGCCGCCGGACGATCCGCTCGTGCTGGGCACGCGCCTGAACTTGGCGACCTCGCGCAAGCTGTCCGGGGACTTGCCCGGCGCGCGGTCCCTGCTCGAGGAGTTGGTCGCGGACTATGAGCGCGCGCTGCCCGCGGACCACGAGCATTTGCTCTCGGCACGCCAGACGCTGGCGCAGGTCGTGCACGCGCAGGGCCACTTGAAGCAGGCGCTGGAGTTGCAGGAGTCCCTGCTCGGGATCTGGTTGCGGACGCGCGACCCCGACGACGCCAGCGTGTTGACCTCGCGTCAGGATCTGGCCGAGACGCTCTCATCGCTGGGTGACCTGGATGGCGCCCACGAGCAGGCGGTCCGGGCGCTGGAGGGCTTCGAGCGCAAGCTGCCGCCCGATCACGTGCAGCTCCTGGGGGCGCGCGCTCGGGTGGGGGTGACGAAGCGGCTGATGGGCGACCTGGAAGGCTCACGGGCGCTGCTCGAGAGCGTCCTGTCGGCCTGTGAGCGCCAGGGTGTCCCGACGCACCCCTTGCTCTCGGGGGCGCGCAGCAACTTGGCCAGCACGCTCCTGGACATGGGGGACCTCGCCCGCGCTCGGGCGCTCCTCGAGATCGTGCTCCAGGAGGACGCGCTCCGGCTGTCGCCCGACGACTACCAGCTCCTGTTGAGCCGGCAGGCCCTGGCCAGCGTGCTCTTCCTCTCCGGCGAGCAGGCGCGCGCGCGCGAGCTGCTCGAAGCCGTGGTGATCGACGGACAGCGCATCCTGCCCGAGGAGCATCCCCACCTGCTCAGCGCGCGCATGAACCTGGCCTCCGTCCTGCGTTCAGGGGGCGAGGTCGAGCGCGCGCGAGAGATCCAGCAATCCGTCCTGGAGATCACGCAGCGCACGCGGCCGCTCGATCGCTTCGCGATCCTGGCCCTGTGCCAGAACCTGGCGATCTCGCTCAAGTCGCTGGGCGATCTCGCCGCGGCGCGCGCGGTCGAGGAAGCCACGCTGGCGGAGTACGAGACGCTCTTGCCAGAGCACCACCCCGACCTCGTCATCGCCCGGAACAACCTGTCCACGACGCTCGCGACCGAGCGCGCGCACCGACGCCTGGCTGGGGAAGCGGACTCGCAGCTCGAAGCAGACCGTGTGCGCATCGCGGAGCTCACGCGTGCCAACGTGCGCGCCCGGATCACCCAGGCGCGGCTCAGTGCCCTGTCCGCCTCGGCGCGCGAGGCCGAGGAGCGCGGCGCGGTCGACGAGAGCATCCTGAGCGTCGTGCTCGGCTACGTCCTGCCGGGCAGGGCCTGGGGCTCGTTCCCCGAACTGGCGCAGGACGCCTTCCAAGTGTCCGAGTCGACGCGCGCCGCGGCACTGGCGGTCTCTGCGCTGCGGCGCGCGGCGGCGGGCTCCGCCGAGTACGCCGCGCTGCGGGCGGACTTGCTGCGCGCCAGCCGCGAGCTCGCCAGCCTGGGGCGCTCGGGCGGCACGGCCGAGACCTACCACGCCGCGCGAGCCCACCGTGAGGCCATCGAGCGGCAACTGGCCGCGAGCGCACGCGGGCTGGACCAGCGCGCCGTGGGTGGGTTCGACCTGACGCTCCCCGAGCTCGCCGCGCGACTCGGGCCACAACGCGTCGTCGTGGCGCTGCGCGCCGTCAAGCTCCACGACGTCCGCTTCGAACAGGCTCCCGAGGGGGCCGGACCGCAGCGGCCGCGCTGGGACGGAGAGCGCCGGCTGGTGGCCTTCGTGCTGCGCGGCGGGGAGCGCGGCGACGAGCAAGGTCTGCGCATCATCGACCTCGGCCGCACCGACGAAATCGAGCAGCACGTGCGCGCTTGGCGCGCCGCGCTGCGCGTGGACACGCCACGCGGCCTCGCGGCATCGGCCGATGCCACGGACCCCGCGCGCGAGGCTGGCTTGCGACTGCGCCGCGCCGTCTGGGACCCGCTGCTCGCGGAGGTGGCCGAGGCCCAGCGCGTGGTGTTCGTGCCCGACGATGTGCTGCATCTCGTTCCGCTCGACGCCCTGCCGCTCGACGAGCCGGGCTCGTGCCTGGGAGACCGCTGGCGCGTCGAGACCCGGCTCGCGCTCTGGGACCTCGGCCGCGCGCCCGGGCCCGCGTCCACCGCTGGATCGTTGGTGGCCTTGGGCGGAGCCGCGTTCAACTCCGCGCCGGCGGAACTCGACGACGAGGACCACATGGCCCCCGCGGAGACGTCGGCCGCGCGCGGCGCGGGATCCAGCCTGCTGCGCGGCGGCGCCTGGGAGCGGGGATTCTCTCCGCTGGCCCACACCGGGCCCGAGGCGCTCGAGGTGGCCGAGCTCCACCGGGAGGTCTTCGGCGAGGAGGCGTCCGCCCTGGTCCTGGAGCGTCGCCGGGCCTCGCGCGCGGCGCTCGAAAGTGTGGCGCCACGCGCGCGCTGGCTGCACCTCGCGACCCACGGTTGGTTCGCGCCCGAATCCGTGCGCTCCTGGACGGACGCTGAGCCGGGCACGCGTAGCTCGCTCCTGGCGGCTCAGTCGAGCGGCGAGGTCGTGCGTGGGATGAGCCCGATGCTCTTGTGCGGGTTGGCGTTGGCGGGCGCGAACCTCCCGGCCGACGATGCCGGCCACGTGCCGGGGCTCGTGACCGCGGAGGAGCTGTCCGCGCTGGATCTGTCGCTGTGCCGGCTGGCCGTGCTGTCGGCCTGCGAGACGAACGTCGGCGAGCGCCGTGCCGGACAGGGCGTCGCCTCGCTGCAGAAGGCGCTGCACATGGCCGGCGCGCAGAGCGTCGTGACGTCGCTGTGGAGGGTGCCCGACGAGGCTACCCGCGCGCTGATGCTCGACTTCTACCGCCGGCTGTGGGTCGAGCGGAAGCCGGCGGGTCAAGCCTTGTGGGAGGCCAAGCGCTTCCTGCGCAACGCCCGCGACGAGCAGGGTGCGCCGCGCTACGCCGTGCGCGACTGGGCGGCCTGGGTGCTGAGCGGAGATCCCGGCTGATGGCCCGTCGAGCGATCGTCCCGGGCAATCCGCGCCCGCGCTCCGTGCGGCGCCCGGCGACCGGCACGGCCAGCGCGCGCGGCGCGCGCTTCTCCGTGCACCCGCTCAGCGCCGCGCGCTGGAGCGATTTCGAGCGGCTGTTCGGCCCGCGCGGCGCATGCGGCGGCTGCTGGTGCATGACGCCGCGCCTCCCGCGTCGGGAGTACGAGCGCTCGAAGGGGGAGCCGAACCGGCGCGCGCTGCGGAAGCTGGTCGCTTCCGGCGCCGAGCCGGGCCTGCTCGGCTACCTCGGGCGCGAGCCGGTCGCCTGGCTGGCGCTCGCTCCGCGCGCGGACTACCGCGGCCTGGCGCGCTCGCGCGTGCTGCGGCCGATCGACGCGCGGCCGGCCTGGACGATCGCCTGCCTGTTCGTCGCCCCGGCCCACCGCGGCGGCGGGATCTCGGCGCGGATGATCGCCGCAGCGCTCACGCACGCGCGCGCTCGCGGCGCGACGCTGGTCGAGGCCTGCCCGCACGAGCCGCGCGCGGGGCGCATGCCCGACGTATTCGCCTGGACGGGGATCGCCTCGAGCTTCCTCGCGAACGGCTTCGTCGAGGTCGCGCGGCGCACACCCTCGCGACCGTACCTGCGACGGACGCTGGCCGCCGGGCGGCCGGCGCGCGGGAGTTCCTGAGCCGGCGCCGCGGACCGCGCCGTCAGAGCAGCCCGGCCGTGCGCAGCGTGGTCTCCAGCCGCGCGCGGTTCGCGGGCTCGAGCGGCACCAAGGGCAGCCGCACCTCGTCGCGCAGCGCCGGGATCAGGAGCGCCACGGCGGTCTTGACCGGCACCGGGTTCGTCTCGATGTACAGGTCGGTCACGATCGGGCGCAACCACTCGACGAGGTCGGCGGCGCGTCGCGCGTCCTGTCCGGGGATCGAGCAACGCACGAGCTCGGCGATCTTCTCGGGCACGACGTTGCCCACGACGTCGATCGCGCCGACGGCACCCAGGCTGACGAAATCGGCGATCGAGGCGTCGTCGCCCGCCAGCAGCGCGCAGGGGGTCTCGCCGACGATCGCCCGGGCGCGCTCGGTCGAGGGCAGCGCCTCCTTGACCGCGACGACGTGCGGGAAGCGCTCACCGATCGCGGCCGCGGTCGCGGGCAGGAGGTCGCAGCCGGTGCGCGAGGGCACGTTGTAGAGCACGATCGGCTGCGCGACCGCCTCGGCCACCGCGCCGAAGTGCGCCTCCAGGCCGCGCTGGGTCGGCCGGTTGTAGTAGGGCGTCACGACGAGCAGCCCGTCGGCGCCCAGCTCGGCCGCGGCGCGCGCGTGGGCCACGGTCGAGCGCGTGTCGTTCGTGCCGACGCCCGCGATCACCGGCAAGCGGCCGCGCGCGCGCGCCAGCGTGGCCTCCAGCACGGCCCGGCGCTCCCAGTCCTCGAGCGTCGGCGCCTCGCCCGTCGTGCCGCACACGACCAAGCCATCCGTGCCGCGGTCCAGGTGGAAATCGACCAGCGCGTGGAGCGCGGGGAGATCGACGCGTCCCTCGCGGAACGGCGTCGGGAGCGCCACGAGGCTGCCTTGGAAGGCACAGCGGGGGTGGGGGACGATCACGATGCTCTCCGGCTCGACGTCGCGCGCGCGCGGCGGCCCCGCACCAGCCGGGCCATCTCGCCGACCGCTCGCTCGACACCGTCGAAGACCGCGCGGGCCACGATCGCGAATCCGATGTTGAGCTCCTCGACGTGGGGCAGCGCGGCGACGGCCGCCACGTTGTCGTAGTCGAGCCCGTGGCCGGCGTTGACGCGCAGGCCGATCGCGCGCGCGTGCAGCGCGGCCTCGGCCAGGCGCGCCAGCTCCTTCGCCCGCGCGCGACCCGTGGCGCGGGCGTAGGCTCCGGTGTGCAGCTCGACGAACTCCGCCCCCGCGGCGCACGCGGCCTCGATCTGGCGCGTGTCGGGGTCGACGAACAGGCTGACCTCGGCGCCGGCTCGGACCAGGCGCGGGACGACACGCGCCAGCCGGCGCGCCTCGCGCACGGCGTCCAGCCCGCCCTCGGTGGTCACCTCGGCGCGGTTCTCGGGCACGATGCACACGGCCTCCGGCCGCGTGCGCAGCGCGATCGCCACGATGTCGGCTTCGAGGCTCATCTCGAAGTTGAGGCGCGTGCGGAGCGAGCGACGCAAGCGCTTCACGTCGTCGTCCTGGATGTGGCGCCGGTCCATGCGCAGGTGCGCGGTGATGCCCTGCGCGCCGGCTCGCTCGGCCGCCAGGGCCCAGGCGACGGGGTCCGGGAAGCTCTCGCGGCGGGCCTGACGCAAGGTTGCGACGTGGTCGATGTTGACGTGGAGGCGCGGCATGGAAGACGGCGGATCCTAGCGCAAGCGCGCCGTTCCTTCCCGCTGGTCGCGCGCTACGCTCCGCCGCCGTGCGGATCATCGCGGGGGACCTGGGCGGGCGGCGGATCCGCGCGCCGGAGGGTGACGGCACGCGGCCGATGCTCGACCGCGTGCGCGAGGCCGTGTTCGCGCGCATCGAGGGCCGTCTGCCCGAGGCGCGCGTCCTGGACCTCTTCGCGGGCAGCGGCAGCCTGGGCCTCGAAGCGCTGTCGCGCGGTGCCGCGCACGTGCGCTTCGTCGAGCGCGGGAAGGAGGCCCTGGAGGCGCTCACGCGCAACGTGCAGGACCTCGGGGTCGCGCAGCGCGTGCGGATCTGGCGCGGTGACGCGCTGCGCGCCGAGAGCTGGCGCGACCGCCGGGCCGAGGAGCCGCCCTACGACGTGGTCTTCTTCGACCCGCCGTACAAGCTGGTCACGAACCCCGACACGAGCCCGTTGCTGGTGCGCGCCCTGCAGGCGTTGGTGCGCGACCACGTGGCGCCGGGCGGTGTGGTCGTCGTCCACGCGCCGGCGCGCGACGTGGGCGCGCTCAGGCCTGGGCCCGATTGGGGCTTCGATCTGCGCGAGTACGGGGGCTCGGGGATCGCGCTCGTCACGGCGCCGCCGGGTGGATGACCCGCGCGGGCGAGGCTGACCTCCGCTCCAGGGGCGGCCGCCGGGGAGTCGCCCGGGATGCTCCCCGCGACGGACCCGAGATGCGCTGGTCCATCGGCGCCGCGCGTCGCTGCTGTCAGCGACAGGTACCTCGGGGCCAGGCTGGCTGCCAACGCCGCGATCACCAACGCCAGCACGGTGACGAGCGTCACGAGCTTGGCTGAGACGCGTGCGGATCTCCGGTCGATGGAAGGGCTCAGCGGTGCCTCCAGAAACCCAAGAGGGCGAGACTGCAGAGTCTTGATGCTGGCCGTGGGAGGCTCCTGCCCCGCGAGGAGGGGCACGCGGGACGAGGAAGTCCCGGCGGCTTCGCTCGCGAGAGGGGGGTCGTTGCGGCTGCGTGAGGCTGCGTGTCCACGCGCGGGCTCCAGGCTCGGTTCTGCGAACGACACTGCCGAGCTGACTGCGCGCAGGCGTGAGGTCGATCGCGCGTCCCCGATTGACCCCGCGCGCAAAACGTGCGACGAAACGCGCGTGGAAGGCCTGCGCGGACGCTTGCTCGTCGACGGGAAGCTCCTGACGGGCACCCTGTCCTGGGATGGCGGTCGCATCGCAGCCGTCGCGACCGAGGGCGAGATCGGCGGCGCCGACCTGCCGGTGATCGCGCCGGGCCTCGTCGACCTGCACGTGCACGGGTTCGGCGGCTTCGATCCGCTCGAGGACCTGGCCGGCATGGCGCGCGCGCTGGCGCTCGCGGGAACGACCGCCTTCCAGCCGACGCTGTTTCCCAGTCGACCGGTGACCCTGGGCGCGGCCTGCGAGGACCTCGGGCGCCGCGCGCGCGCGCTGGCCAGCGGCAGCGGCGCGCGGGTCGCGGGCATCCACCTGGAAGGCCCGTTCGTGAACCGGCTCGCGGCCGGTGCGCTGCCGCCGTCGGACCTGTGCGATCCCTCGCCGCAGGCCTTGCGCGAGATCCTCGGGCCAGCGACCGGTGGCGGCCGCGGCGTGCGCACCATGACGCTCGCTCCGGAGCTCGCGGGCGCCGCCGACCTCGTGCGCGAGCTCGCTCGCAGCGGCGTGCGCGTGTCGTTGGGTCACAGCCGCGCGACCTGCGCCGAGGCGCGCGCGGCGGCGTTGTCGGGCGCGGTGGGGGCCACGCACCTCTTCAACGCGATGCCGCAGTTGCACCACCGCGAGGTCGGTCTGGCGGGCTTCGCGCTGACGGATGCGGCGCTGTTCGCCGAGATCATCGGCGACCTCGTGCACGTCGGCCCCGAGATGTTCGAGCTCGCGCTGCGCGCGCGCGGGCCCGAGGGGCTGTGTCTGGTCAGCGACGCGTTGCGCGGCGCCGGCACCGGCTGCGAGCGCTTCGCGAGCCACGGCCGCGACCACGTCCAGGTCGGCGGCAGCGCGTACTACCCGCCGCAGGAAGCCGGCGGGGCGCCGCGGCTCGCGGGCTCGGCGATGAGCCAGCTCGAGATGGTGCGCCGACTCGTCGAACGCGGCGTCGTGGGGCTGGTCGAGGCGCTGACCATGGCCAGCACGTCGCCAGCGCGCGCGCTGGGCCTCGAGCGCGAGATCGGCGCGCTGCGACCGGGATTGTCGGCCGACTTCCTGGTGCTGCGCGGCGCGGGCCTCGCGCTGGAGGCCGTGTACGTCGCGGGCGCGCGCCTCGTCTGAGCCCGGATCACCAGGGGTCGCCGAGCCCGGCGCGGATCTCGCGGATGCGCTTCTCGAGGCTCTCGTCGGGCCGCAGGCCCTGGACGACCATGGAAGCGATCGTGGCCACGAGGTCGTCGGCGCGCGGGCGCGAGTTCGGATTGACCACGGCCTCCTCGAGCGCGCGCGCGTAGATCGCGCGGGCCCGGGCCTCGTCGCCCATCGCGACGCAGGCCTCCGCCAGCGGGCGCAAGACTCCGCCACGGTACATGTTCACGATGCGCTCACGTTCCTTGGCGTACGCATCGAGTGCGAACTCGACCTCGCCGGAAGCAGCCTCGCGATCGCCCGCGCGCGCGCGCAGGGTGGCCACCCGCGCCACGAGCGGGATGCTCGTCTCCGCGTCCCAGCGAGCGGCCTCGATCGCAGCGCGCGCGAGGTCGAGCAGCTCGCGGGCCTTCGACGCGGACTCGTGCGCCAGGGCGTGCCCGGCCAGTGCACAGTAGGCGTCGACCCGCAGTTGGACGGGCATCTTGGCCAGGGCGGTCGCCACGCGTTCCTCGAGCAGCGCGCGCTTCTCGGCGTCGAGGAAGAACCGGCCGTACAACTCGGCATAGGCGCCGAGCGCGGCCCGCAGGGGGTCGAAGGAGCCGGCCGCGACGAGCGCATCGAGGCGGCGCACTTCGGCTTCGAACTCGGCCTCAGGCGCCGAACGGGCGCGCTGTGCGTGGATCGGGACGCTCTCGGCGTCGATCGTGCCCTCGGCGGCGCCGTCCGCGCGGGTCGACTGGCCCAGGACCAGGTAGGTGCGCGCGATCCAGGCGCGGATGCGGTCGCGCCGCCACTCCTGTGAGACCTCGATCCCGTCGCCACCCGCGGTCGGATCGGCGGGCAGGCCTCCTCCATCGGCGATTCGTTGGGCCTCGTCGAGGAACTCCTGCACGCGCGCCAGTCGACCATGGCGGGCCTGATGGTGCGCGAACGCGCCCAGCGCTTCGCCGCGTCGCCAGTTCGCGATGCCCGCGGCGTAGCGCAAGGCCAGATCGGGCTGGTCGACTTCGAGCGCCGCGAGAACGACCTCGACCTGCGCGCGCGAGCGATTCTTGATGTGTGGATTGACCGGGAACGCGCTGGCCACGTCGAACGCCAAGTCGAGGAACTCGATGCGCCAGGGCTCGACGACCGGGACCGGCGCGCCAGTGGACGCCGCCTGCGCGGAGCCCGGCGCGACGTCGACTTGCGCGGCGGAGGCCGAGTCGCGCTGGGGAGCCACCGCACTCGATTCGGTGCAGCCGAGGGTGGCGAGGCAAGTGGCGAGGAGCAGGGTGAACCGGTGCGCAGGCTTCATCGGCGGTGGGCTGTCGAGGCAGGGCGTCCGGCAGGGACGCGAAGAGGAGGGAGAAGCAGGCGACCCCCGGCGGCGCGATGGGACTCGCTCACGAGCCCAGCGCACGGCCGGAGGCCGACGTCGGTCAGGAACGATCGCGGCGGTCGATCACAGCTCCCAGGTGAGCTGCAGGCCGTTCGTCAGGTTGAAGGTGTCGGCCGTGCAGAACGCGGCCGCGTTGCGATACCAGACCTGGTAGGTGCGCGTGCCGGGCACGGCCACGAGGCCGCGGACGGAGACCGCGAGGTCGGCACCGACCGGGTACGAGGAAGCGCCGGCGGCGTTGGCCTTCGTGCCCAGGCGGATGATGGCACCGGCGGCGCAGCGCTTGCCGTCGCCGAAGGCCACACCGTTGCCGCCACCGGCCTGCGTCGTGCCCTGGAAGTACAGCGCCGAGCTGTTCGGCATCTGCGTGCCGATCAGGACGACGGTGTCGTTCGAGAGGCTCGAGCAGCCCGTGGCGCGCAGCTTGCCGCCCACGTTCAGCGAACTCAGGCAGCCGACGTTGTCGCCGACCGCGCTGCTGTTGCCGCACGGGCAGGCCACGCCACTTCCGTCACCGAAGCAGTACTGCGTGCCCAGGTCTGCGGCCGGCGTCAGGCCGTACGCGAACGTGGCCGTCCAGTCGCACAGCCAGTGCTGCACGTCGCCCGGGGCGAACGCGCCGCGGTACTGGGCCGGCGTGAAGAACCCGTCGTTCGGCGCGGCGTTGACGCTCGTGAGCGCAGCGGCGGCCGGACGCGGGTCGAGTTGGATGACGGGCAGCATCGTGAGGGCGCCCGCCGGCGTCGCCGGACCACGCGTGATCGAGCGGATCGGCTGATTGGCGGGGTTCGCGGCAAACGTGCCGGCGTTGACGTTGTTGTTCGTCGCATTGCCCGGCAGGACGCCGCGCGCCGTGGCCTCGGTGTAGGCCGCCCCGTTCAGGTTGTTGTAGAAGACGCTGTCGGTGATCTCGGCCAGCTTGCCATTGGTCTGCGCCGGGTAGCCCAGCCAGCCACCGAGGCCCGGAGCCGGGTCATTCGCGTGCGCCGGCGCCGCGTTCCAGTTCGTGGTCCAGGTGTCGGCCCACGAGAGCGTGCCGTTGAAGCCGTAGCCGTTGCCGCCGTCGCCATCGATGTTGTCGAAGGCCACCAGGCGCTCGCCGAGGTCCATGAAGATCGAGTTGCGGATCTGGGCGCGGGCGTTGTCACGCCAGGCCGTGCCGTGGTCGCCGCTGATCGGCTGACCGATCACGGTCATGTTGTAGAGCGCGGTCGTCGTGACCGGCTGGTAGTCCGACTGCTCCGCGCCGTCGATCTCGATCGCGTTGTCGCCCACGCCCGAGCCTTGGGGCGCGGCCGCGCTGAAGCCTTGGACGATGAGCCCGAACTGCGCCTTGCCGCGCCAGCCCTGGTCGACGTCGAGGCTGTCGTCGCCGATGTTCCAGATGCTGAAGTACTTCAGGTTGACCGTGCCGCCCCAGATCTCGATGCCGTCGTCGACGTTGTTGAAGATCTCGACGTGGCTGATGTCCGTGCCGCGGCCGATGCCGCCCAGCGACAGGCCGTTCAGCTCGTTGTTCAAGCCGATGACCCGGCCGCCGTAGCGGAACGAGACGTAGCGCAGCGAGCCGCTGTCGTCATCGTCGTTGCCGCCGCCGTAGCGCACGCGCGTGTCGCCCGGGAAAGCCTCGGTCAGGCCTTCCATGATCGCGTAGTTGGCGGCGCTGGGAGCGGCGGTGTTGCCCGGCGTCGCGTTCTCGGAGACGTACGCGTTGCCGCAGATCGTCAGGTTGCCCCACTCGTTGACACCCAGGCGGGCCGTTCCGGTCTTGGGATCACCGCCGACCCACGTCGCCACGTCGGCCTTCGACGTGAAGATGATCGGGTTCGCGGCCGTGCCATTGGCGATGATCTGCGCGCCACGGGTGACCGCCAGGCTGCCGCCGATGCCCGTGTCGCTGGCGATGATCGTGCCGGCTTCGATCGTCAGCGTCGCGCCGGGCAGGACGTAGATCTGGGTCTGGAGGTTGTAGGTGTTGTTGGCGGTCCAGGTCGTCGACGTCGCGATGTCCGACGTGACCAGGATCTCCGCCGCGTTGGCCGCGCCGGCGAAGCAGAGGCCGGCGATGGCCGTGTGGAGAACGTACTTCTTCATGGAGCTACTCACTCGATCCGTCACAGGAGGGAGCCCGCGCAGCACGGGGGGATCCGCTCCCCGCCACGCATGCTGCGCGTGCGGCGAGGAGGATCCGGGCAGGCTGTTGGCATCCGATGAAGAGTCGATGCAGGTCCGCCGAATGGTCGCGCATCACAGCCCGCGGCACACGGGCACGAAGCAGCCAGCGCGTGCCCACGGCTGGGCGCGCTCGGTCTCGCGGCCCGGATTCCGTGCTCAGCGCGTCTGCGCGACGCGCTCGACCTGCTCGAGGTACTGCTGGATGTTCTCCCGCGGCTTGATCGTCTGCGCGCGGCGCAAGAGCGGCAGTGCTTCGGAGTAGCGACCTTTCCCCACCAAGAGCTGCGCGTGCCGCACCTTGGCGTCGGCCTCGAATGCCTCGAGGCTGGCGGCGCGCTCGAACCAGAAGATCGCCTTCTCGACGTCCCCGGCGCGACCTTGTTGCTGGCCGAGGAGGATCAGCGCTTCGCCGTCCAGTGGATCGAGCGCGACGATCTCCTCCAGGATGCGCGCTTCCTCGGCTCCAGCGCCTTCCGCGACGGCGTGGCGCGCGCGCAGCTTGAGCACGTCCTTGCGTTCCTCGGCCGACAGGCGGCCGGCGTGGACGTCCTCGATCGCCTCCACGAGGCGCTTCACCGCGGCGCTCGCACCACGCGCGGTCAAGGCCTTGGCGGCGCGGATCGCGCGGTTCGATCCGACACGAGGGTCGAGCTGCATGGCGCGCACGTAGGCGTCGACGGCCAGGTCGTAGAGCTCGTCGTTCACGTAGATGTCGGCCAGCGTGTTCAGCGAGTCTGGAGTCGAGCGTCCGAGCCCGTCGACGAGTTCGTAGTTCTCCGCGGCGCGCTTGGGCTGGTTCAGGCCGATGAAGGCGTTGGCCTGCAGCAGCCACAGGTCCGCGCGTTCGGGATCCGCTGCCAATAGCTGATCGCACAGCGCCGCCGCATCGGCGTAACGGCGCTGCTCGAAGAAGCTGCGCGCGAGCCCCATCTTCCAGTCGAGCGTCTGCGGGTCGAGCATCGACGCCAGGCGGAAGCCCGACTCGGCTGCCAGGTGGTCACCCAGGTTCGAGTACGCGTAGGCCAGGAGGCCGTAGGTCACCGCGTCGCCGCTGCCCAGCTCAACGACGCGCACGAACGCACGCGCGGCGTCGGCGTACTCACCTTGGCGCACACGGATGAGGGCCAGGTTGCGCCAAGCTCGACGGAACTTGGGGAACTTCTGCGTCGCGACCGTGTAGGCCTGCGCGGCCTCCGGAAGTCGGTCGGCCTGGAAGTGCAGGTTCGCCAGCGTGAAGTCGAACACGGCGCTGCTCGCGCCCGACGTCGACTTCACGATCAGCGCGATGGCCTCGTCGGGCTTGTTCGCGCCCATGAGGTCCAGGATCTTCTGCATCGTCTCGCGTTCGGGCGTCGCCAACCGCGGCTCGATCTCGGTCTCCGCTGCGTAGCTCTCGACGAACTGCCGCCGGAACACCGGGTCGTTCCAGATCCAGAGCTCGAAGGCACGGCCGCCGACGTCACGCCGACTCGCGCCGGCATCCGCGGAGAGGAGCGGCGCGACGGGCAGCGGCGCGCTCGACACGGCCGGTGCGGTCGCAGCACGCAGGTCCGCGTCGGGCCGTTCGACAGATGCGCACGCCGCGACGAGCCACAGGACGGGGAGCAGGGCACGGATCATGGTCAAGAGCCTTTCGGGAACGTGATCGGCACGCGCATGCGGAAGCGGACGGGCTGGCCGTTGCGCTTCCCAGGTTCGAACTTCCACTGCTTCACGGCGGCCAACGCCGGCCGCTCGAAGACCGGATCGGTCGAGCTTTGGGCGATCGGCGACTCGACGCGCCCGTCCTGGCCCACGACGAAGAGCACGTAGACGCTGCCCGGCAGCCTCTTGCGCGCTTCCTTGTCCAGGATCGGACTGGGCTGGTGGATGACCCGTGGCTTCTGGTCGAGGTCCTGCAGCGAGAAGAGCGCGTCGGCATCGGCGCCAGTCGCGGCCTTGGTGTCGAGCTTCACCGCGAAGTCACCGCCCAGCCAGCCGTCGCCGACGCCGCCGCCGAGCGCCAGTTCGAGCTGCGAGAGATCGAGCGGCGGCGCATCCTCCAGCAACTCGGGCGGCTGCTCCTCGGGTTCGGGCTCCTCTTCTTCCTTCTCCTCCTCGGGCGGGGGTGGAGGCGGAGGCGGGAGGTTCGCGGTGTCGACGCCGCGCAGGTCCGTGTCGGCCAGCGGGCTCTGCGAGATCGCTTGGATGAGCGGCAGCACGAGGAACAGCGCCAACGCGAACACGAACGCGCCGGCGACGACGAGCACGCCGTGCAGCACGACCCTCGCCGCGGAGCGTGCGCCGCTCCGCGCTTCGGCCGCCGTGGACATCAGCCGCCCTGACTCCGCGTGGCGACGCTGACCTTCGTCGCGCCGCCCAGCTTGGCCTCGTCGACGATGCGCACGAGCAGCCCGGAATGCGCGAGGCTGTCCGCCTGGACGATGACCGGCAGGTCTTCTTTCTGGAGCAGGCGCTTCACGAGCGCCTGGACGCCGCCGATGCCGATGTCGCGACCGCCGTACACGACCTCTCCGCTGGCCGTGAGCGCGATCAGGATGCTGGTCTTCTCCAGCCGCACCGCGGAGGCCGCCTGCGGCTTGTCGACCTGCACGCCGGTTTCCTCGACGAAGGTCGTCGTGACGATGAAGAAGATGAGCAGGATGAAGACGCAGTCGATCATCGGCGACATGTCGATGCCGACGTCGTTGCCATCCTCGGAAGCCAGGTCGCGGAATCGTCCCATGTGCGGCTCCTAGGGCAGTGCCGCGGCCGTTGCGCCGCGCGCCTGCTTGGCCCGTGCGCGGGCCGGATCGGGTTGAGCTGGGGTGCCTGCTTCGGCAACGCCCGGCACGGAGCTCGACGCGCGCGCTGCGCTGGCCGCGCGCTCGACGCCGAGCCGGCGGTAGAGGTTCTGGGTGCACACGGTCTCCATGTGCGCCAGGAAGGCCTTGTAGCGTTCGTGCTTGCGCGCGAGCTGGTACTGGAAGAAGAGCCCTGGCAGCGCCACCACCAGACCGGTCATCGTGGTGATCAGCGCCTCGGAGATGCCGGCCGCGATCAGCGCCATGGTCTGATCGCCGCCCGAGCCGGTCGCCAGCGCGCCGAAGGTCGCCAGCATGCCGGTGACCGTCCCGAACAAGCCTACGAGCGGCGCGGCTCCGATGCAGACCTTCATGACGCGCAGATCGCGTTGGAACGGGGCGATCTCTCTCGCGCGCAGCTCCTGAAAGGCGCGCGCGATCTCGTCCAGGTCGCGCGCAGCGGTCACGAACGCGATCTGCGCGCCGACGTACCCCGCGCGCTCCTCGGGGTGGTCGATCCAGCGGCGCCAGCGCGATTCGGGGACGGACTGGAAGCCTGTTTCCTGCAAGCGCAGGAACACGTGCACGCCCAGACCGAACAAGAGCAGCGCGATGACCGCGATGGCGATCATCGCCCAGCCACCCGCGACCCAGATCGCGATGGCACGGTCCCAGATCTCGATCGCGCGCGTGAAGACGGCTTCCATCGTGGCTCCTCGGGCTTCAGGCCACCGCGACGAGCGGCTTGGGCTCTGGAACGAGCGCGGGAGTGGGCTCGGGGTCCGGCGTGATCGCCGGCCCGGCCTTCGCGAGCTGGTTCAGGAAGCCGACCGCGGCCGTCTCCATGTCGTCGACGACGCGCTTGGCCTTGCGCGTCAGGAACGCGTGGATGAGCAACGACGGGATCGCCACGATCAACCCGAACTCGGTCGTGATCAAGGCCTCCGAGATGCCGCTCGAAAGCGTCTTCACGTCACCCGTGCCGAACACGGTGATGAGCTGAAACGTGTTCATGATGCCCGTCACCGTGCCCAACAAGCCGAGGAGCGGCGCGGCTGCCGCGCTGATCGCGATGAAGGGCAGGAAGCGCTGCAGGCGCAGCCGCGTCGTGAGCACGTTCTCGAAGAGCACCTCCTCGACCAGCTCGCGCGGCTCGTCCAAGTGCGCGACACCGACCACCAGCATCGCGCCGACCGGTCCGCCGATGGCGGCCGCCTTGGCCTGCGCCGCCGCGTGGTCGCGCCGTGCCACGGCGGCGTGCAGTTCCTGGATCCGCGCGCGAGAAGGGGAGCGCAAGAAGGCCAGGCCGAGCCAGCGGTACAGCGCCACGAGGAAGGCCGCGCCGGCCAAGAGGAAGATCGGCACCAGCACGGGGCCGCCCTTCTTCACGTGCTCGACGAACGTCTCCTGGGTCGCGGCCACCTTGTGCGCGTTGCCCAGCGTCGTGTCGATCGGCGCGAGGCCCGCGCCGCTGGCGACGAACGCGGCGGCAGCATCGTGGTCCTCGGGACGCTCGAAGGGGATCTGCGCCGGTTCCAGCGATCCGAGCCGCTGTTCGGCCGTGCCCACCGCGGCTCCGTCCGCCGAGCGGAACCAGGCCGCGGGGCCCACCAGCGCGAACGTTCCGTGCCGCACGGCCCCGTCCGGGCCGACGGCCGTGCCTTCGAAGCGCGTGCCGCCCACGGCGTCCTCGAGGCGCGTGATCGAGGTCGCCAGCAACGCGGCCTGCCGCGCCAGCACCTCGTCACCGGTCAGCGTCGTGTTCTCGTGCGCCAGCTTGGCCTGCTCCAGTGGGCCGGCATGACGCTGCAACTCGGCGACGTGCAGGCGCGACTCGAAGTTGCGCGCGTACTCGCTCAGCAGGTTCGAAAGGTAGGATTTCTCCTCCTGCCGCGCCTTGATCTCGTTGCGCAGGTTCGAGAGATCGAGCGTGCGGCCGTCGAGCAGCCGCGTGGTCTGCTGGTGCTCCTGTCGCGCCTTCTGCAGGTCGCCCTCGAGCTCGCTCAGGCGGCGCGACAGCGGAATCTTCTCCTCGGCGATCCTCTTGCGGAGCGAGTCCAGCTCGGCCACGGCCTCGTCGAGGCGTCGCTGCAGGTCGGCCTGGGCGTCCTCGAACGTGCGCTTCGCTGTGGCCGGACCGGCGTCCGATTGCGCCTGGAGCGATGCGGGAAACGCCAGCAGCGCCAGGAGGAGTGCGTGGAAGTCTTTCATGGTCGCGGGCTCGCTCTTCACTGGATGCGCATGGGCAGCGGCACGAACTCCGCCACGTGCTCGTTCTTCAGCACCGCGATGGCTCGCGCGATACGCGACGCGGCGTCGTTCGCGGGCGTCCAGACCCAAGCCTCGGCGCCGGACGTGCCGGTGCCGGCCGACAGGCCGCTCGCCGTGACGAAGTAGCCCTGGGAGATGCCCAGGTAGATCGCCGTGACCTCCGCCGTCGTCCCGTCGCCGAGTTGGCGCACCTCGCTCGTCAACGTGATCGTGCGGTGGAACTTGTCGATCTCGTTCAGGATCCCGACCACGTTCTGGAAGCGCTCCGAGAGCGTGCTGCGCGCCTCGGCGGTCTCGTCGGGCAACCGTTGACTGAGCGGCTTCACGCGTTCGCGGATCGGGTCGGGCAGTCGCCTCAGGAGGGCGCGCGTCCGGGCCTCGAGGCCGGCGACCGTCGTGGCGAGCGAGGCCGAGGCTTCCTTGAGCCGGGCGTTCTCCTCGAGCAACGCCTCGCGCTTCTTGTCGGCCTCCGCGATGCTGCCGCGCGCGTCGCCGATGCGACCCTGGAGCGCCTCGATCTCGCGCAGCAACACGGCGGCGCGGCTCTCGAGCACCTCCTTCCCGACCTGCCAGTCGCTCTGCTCGAGCGAGATCACGCGGCGCGTCTCGACCCACCTCTCCAGAGTGGTGCGGGCCGTCGCGATCTCGGGCCCCGCCTGCGGCGGGAAGGTGGCGCTCGAGCAGACGAAGCCGGCCGCGACGGCGGCCGCGGTCCGAGCCGGGATGAGCGTGGTCTTCTTCATGATGGGTCCTCGTGCTGCGTCGTGCTGCATCGTGCGCGCCCCTGCGGGCTCAGAAGGTGAAACTGGCTCCCAGGGCGATCGAGTACTCGATGCCCTTCGTGTAGGAGGTCTTGAGCACGTCGTCGCCGATGTACTCGGAGCGGTAGACCTCCTGGATCTCGGGGTTCGTCAGGTTCTTGATCGCGACATCGAGTCGGAAGAACCGGCCGAGCTTCTGGCGCACCGAGAAGTTCAGCGTGTCGTAGTCCTGCGCGTAGACGTTCGGCACGAAGTTGCCATCGTCCACGCCGGCACCCGCCACGAGCGTGTCGCCCTGGATCGTGTAGAAGAGCGAGAGTTGCGTGCCGGTCGACTCGATGTCGTAGGTCCCGTAGAGATTGAGCAGGAACTCGGGCGCGTTCGTCATGTCCCGTGTGCTCATGGGAGCCTCGACGCCCGGCAACGAGAACATGGCCGCCTCGTCGTCGGGCAGTGTCACCTGCGAGTCGATCAGCGTGCCGTTGGCTCCGACAGAGAAGCCGCGCAGCGAGTCCGCGAAGCGCTGCAGGTCCTGACGGACTTCCAGCTCGACACCCGTGAGACGGCCCTTGGGGTAGTTCACGGGCGTCGTGAACGTGAAGTCGAGTGGCCGCTGGACGTACTCGATCGCGTCCCTGACGTCCTTGTGGAACCAGGAGGCAGAGACGAAACCACCCTGATACGGGCGCCAGTCCACGCGCACGTCGTAGTTCACGAGCTCGCTGGTGGAGAGCTCAGGGTTCCCGATGAAGATCGGCCCCCCCAGGTACTCCTGTTGGAGGATCGGCGTGAGCTCCTTGAACGTCTGGCGGGCGATCGTCCGACTCACGGAGGTGCGCAGCGTGACCTGCTCGGCTGGCGTCCAGTTCAAGGCCAGGGATGGCAGCACGTCGCTCTGGTCCAGGGCCACGTCGGCGTCGCCCGGGTTGAGGTCGACCGGCGCTGACGCCCCCGGCGGGTACCAGACCGCGTCGGGTCCCGGGTCGTTGACCACGGAGATCTTCGTGCTCTCGACGCGGGCGCCCGTGATCACGTCGACCGTCGAGGACAGCGGCAGATCGACCATCCCGTACCAGGCGAAGATGTCGATCTCGCCTCGGTAGTCGACGTCGTACGTCGATTGCGAGATCGGGTGGTTCTCCTGGTCGAAGACCGCGCTCCACGGCTCGTTCCATCCAGCCTGGTAGGACGCGCCCGCGTCGCCGAAGTTGCTGAAGGTGTCCTGGTCGAACGTGCGGTCGACCTTGTCGTCGAACAACCCGAACTTCACGTAGCCTTGCTCGTTGCCCCACTGTTGGAAGGGGAACGTCAGATCGAACGAGGCCTGTTGGCTGTCCTCGTCGATGTCCTTCCAGATCCGCTGGAAGTTCCCCAGGTTGAAGTTGGCGGCGGGCGTGAACGGCAGCCACACCGCCGGCGAAGTGAACGGCGGCACGAAGGGGGGGAAGCCGGGGTTCAGCGAGGCGGCCTGCCACAGCGCCCCGAACTGGCGCTTGTCGGGCTGGTACAGCTCGGCGTAGCTCTGCGAGAGAGTCCAGCGCAGGGTCGGCTCGTCGAAGCGGAACGCTCCGATCTCGAAGCCGCCCATCGGCACGAGGTGTCGGCCGGACAACTGCAGGCTGCCCGTCTGGCGCTCCGTGTACTCCAGCGTCTCCGTGCGCAGGTACGGCGCGGCCAGCACCGTGTCCGGCGTGTTGCCGGGGGCCGTCGGATCACGTCGGTTGTAGCCCGGGAAGTAGTACTCCTTCCCGCGCGTGTCCGTCGCCAAGGTCGCGGTGTCCTCGGTCGAGCTGGAGTACAGGAACGTCGCCACCAACGCGTGGTTCTCGGACTCGATCCCGATGGTCGCCAGCCCGCCCCACTGCACGGATTGCGAGCCCTTCGTCACGTCGAACAGGGACGTCTTGAACTCGCCCTGCGAGGGCGCGCCCTGGCTGTACTGCGGCGTCATCGGGTCGCCGGCGTTCTCGACCCAGTACGAGTCGTCACGGCCGTTGTCGTAGAACGAGCTGTCGCGCTCGTAGAAGAAGCTCGCGAAGCCCCCGATACGCACGTCGTCGGAGATCTGGCGCTGGCCGCCCCCCGAGAGCGACCACTTCCAGTCGATCGGGGCGTCGTCCGTGATCGTGCCCGCGGCCCCGGTCCAGTTGCCGCCCAGGTTGTCGTACTGGATCTCCCGACTGCTGCTCTCGCGGCCCCAGGGGCCAACGCCGCCACCGCGGTAGGTCAAGAAATCGCTGCGCCCCGCGACCTGCGAGTTCTCGCTGTATTGCACGCTGAAGGCCACCGAGGCCTCCTCGGGAATGCCGCGCAGCCGCACGTCGACCGCTCCGCCCGAAGCGTCGCCCTGCTGATCGGGCGTGAAGGTCTTCGAGACCTGGATCGACTGGATGACCGGAGAGGGGAACTGGTCCAGCTCGACCGCGCGCTTGTCCTCGTCCGCCGTCGGCAGGCGCACGCCGTTCAACTGCGAGCTGACGTAGCGATCCGGCAGCCCGCGGATCACCGCGTACTTGCCGTCCTGGACCGAGGCTCCCGCGACGAGGCGCAGCGCGCTGGCCGCGTCGCTCGCGCCGGCGCGGCTCATCAGGTCCGCGCCGATCGAATCGAGCAGCGCGGGGCTCTCCAGTCGCAATGAAAGGAGCGCGGCCTCGGTGCCCGCTCCCAGGTCGAGGACGTCCTGGACGACGAATTCCTCCATCTCGGTGAACTCGCCGGTCAGGTAGGCGTCGACGTCGGTCAGTTGACCTGCCGACACGATCACGTCGGCCCTCACTTGCCGGACGTAGCCCGCCTTCGAGACGACGATCGTGTAGCGACCGGGAGGCAGGCCCTCGATCAGGTACTGACCCTGGTCGCTCGTCTGGACCTGGCGTCCGGTCTCGAGCGCGAGCACCGTGGCTGCTCCCAGCGGCGCGTCGAAGTCCTGGTCGAACACGACACCGCGGATCGAACCGACCCCGCTCTCCTGCTGGGCGCGCGCGCGCGCCGACGCGAACAGAGCCCCGAGCAAGATCCAGCACAGTGGTCGCAGGTAGCGCAGCGCCGGCCAGGTGCTCGAAACACCCGATCCGTGGTGGGGCACAGGGCCCTGGCGGAACCGATCGCGCGTGCGCAAGGGGGGGGAGACTCCGCCCGTCGGGGGGGACGCAGCGAAGGCCGGAACGGTAGGCACGGGGCGCGAGGATCCCGTGAAGCCCTGATCCCCTGCCGGTGAAGCCCGCGCGAAGGGCCGATCAAGGGCCGTGGCCCATGAGTTCGCGGAAGGTCCTTCCGATAGGGGGAGCATGAAGGAACGGCTCCTCGCGTCTGGCGGTCTGCTGCTCGCCGCGCTCGCCGCGGCGGGGAGTCCGGCGAGCACCCCGGAAGCCGACCGCGCCGGGGTCACGCCCGCCGCCGAGGGGCCCGTGGATGTCACCTGGTCCGAGCTGGCCGATCTGCCCTGCCTGCACCACGGGTCCGAGGTCCGCTTCCGGATCCAGGTCCAGGGGCGCCTGGATCGCTGGCGGCCGGGCCCGACGCGGTTCGGCCCGGGCGCCTACGCGGCGGTCGCGGCCTGGGCGGACGAGCAGTTCCCCTGGGACGAGGCCGAGTTCGAGAACCCCAGGGTGCGCGTGTTCGTGCGGCGGGGGGCCGAGCTGGATCGCACGCTCGCGAGCGCGCGGGCGCACCAGCGCTTCGAGGTCCGAGGGATCGTCCGCGAGGTCTGGAACGACCGCCCCTGGGTCGAGCTCGTCGCGGTGAAGCCCCTCCCGGAGGAGATCGGCGAGGCCAGCGTGTTCCACGCGGCGCGCGCCTTGGAGCGGATGGCGGACGGCGCCTTCCAGCTCGCGGAAGAGGCGCTCCAGCAGGCGCTCTCGGCCCCCCTCCCGGCGCACGCCCGCGAGGAGCTGGGCCGGCTTCGCACGATCTGCGCCGCGGAGATCGCCGATCCGAAGCCGACGCCGATCCGCCCGCGGAAACGCTGAACGAAATTCCAGAGTGCGCGTTCGCGCCGCGCGCGCCAGGGCCTTTCCAGGGAGTCGGGTCATCCGCCCGGCGATCGGACTCCCCGCTCCCCTGCGATCCCTGGAGGCTCCCATGCTCCGCTCGTCCCTCGTCCTCCTGCTCCTGTCCGCCGTCCCCCTGGCCGGAGAGCGCATCGCGCTGCGCCCCGTCCCGCTCGCCGATCCCTGCGAGAACGCCATCGTCCACGAGCCGCTCGTCGTCTTCGAGCGCACCGGTGGCACGCTGCTCGGCCCGGTCGACCTGCACCTGACGGTCAGCTCGAGCGGGACCGCCCGGATCGTCGACCTCTCGGACCCGTTCGTGCCGCGTGGGGCGCGCGCCTACGTGGACCTCGAGGCCGTCGTCGACCTGGCGCGCGACCTCGAGCGCGCCGGGGCCTTCCTGATGTGCGATCCCTCGACCGGCGTGACCGACGTGCCGCTGAACACGCTGACGATCCTGCGCCCCGGCACCGAGGGTCGCGCGCACACCCACTCCTGGTGGCTGCCCGAGGGCACGAACGGCGCGATCGAGGACCGCATCGATCAGTTCATCGCCGAGGTCTTCCCCGAGTTCTGATCGGCCTCCGGCGCGCGCGGCGCGCCGGTCGCACGGGTCCAGGGACCGGCCGCGGGGCGCGCGCTCCGCGGCCGGTCCGCGTTGGGTGGCGGTGCGGGATCCGCCGAAGTGCGCAGGTCCGGCACCGCCACGTGGGGGGGGGCCGGGATCGGCCCGCGGGGTCTCGGGGTGCTTTCCCCGCACGCGGCGGACCGTCGCGCCGCGGGTAGGATCGGCCCACACGATGCTCAGCGACCTGGCCCTCGAGAACCTGGCCCTGTTCGACCGCGCCGCGTTGGAGCTCGGGCACGGACTGCATGCGATCACGGGCGAGACCGGGGCGGGGAAGAGCCTGATCGTCGGGGCCCTGGAGCTCCTGTTGGGCGAACGGCCCCGCACCGGAATCGTGCGCACCGGTGCCGAGGAAGCCCGCGTCGAAGGGCGTTTCCTGCTCCCGCCGCGCCAGGCGTCCGGGCGCGAGCTCGTCGACACCTTGCGCGACGTCGCACCGGCGGTGCTCGAGGACTGGGACTCCCTCGGGAAGGCGGACGAGCGCGAGCTCGTGCTGGCGCGCGCCGTCGGCGCGTCGGGCCGCACGCGCGCCTGGATCAACCACCGACCCGCGACGCTCGCCGCGCTGAAACGCGTCGCGGGCCACCTCGTCGAGATCCACGGGCAGAACGATCACCAGCGCCTCTTCGAGCCGGCCGAGCAGACGCGCGTCCTGGACGAGTTCGGGGGCCTCGGGCCGCTCGCGGATCGCTGGCGCGCCGCGAAGAGCGCTTACGAAGCGGCGCGTGCCGAGCTCGAGGGCTTCGACGCGCGGGCCCGCGAACGGGCCGAGCGTCTCGACCTCCTGCGCTTCCAGGCGGGCGAGCTGGAGGCCGCGCGCATCACGCCCGAGCAGCACGCCGACCTGCTCGCGGAGCGCGACCGCCTGCGCTGGGCCGACGACCTGTCCCGCGACCTGGGTGCCCTGGCGCGCGGTCTCGGCGGCGAGGACGGCGGCGCGCTCGACGAGCTGCGCCGCGCGCGGCGCGTCCTCGAGAGCTGGACGGGCCGCGTCGCCGAGCTCTCCGACATCCACGCCGACGCCGAAAGCGCGCTGGTCTCCGCCCAGGAGGCGTCGGCGAAGCTCGAGCGCTTCCTGGCCGGGCTCGAGGCCGATCCCGCGCGACTCGAGTCGATCGAGGAGCGCCTGTACAAGCTCGAGACGCTCTCGAAGAAGCACCGCACCGACGTCGCCGGGCTCGTCGCGCGCGCCAGCGCGGTGCGCGCGGAGCTCGCCGAGCTCGAAGCGCGCGACGAGTCCGCCGACGTGCTCGCCGCACGCGTCGACGCGGCGCGGCGCGCGGCCGCCGCTGTCGCCAAGGACCTGACGAAGAAGCGCGCCACCGCCGCGGCCAAGCTCGTCGTCGCCGTGCACGGAAGCCTCGTCGAGCTGGGCCTCGCGCAGGCCGATTTCCGCCACGCGCCGTGCGAAGCCACGAAGCCCGCGCCCGACGCCGTTGATCCGCCCGCGTCCGAGTTCTTCCTGGCCGCGAACCCGGGCGAGCCCGCGCGCCCGTTGCGCCACGTCGCATCGGGCGGCGAGGCCGCGCGCATCCTGCTCGCCGTGCGCGTCGCGCTGGCGCTCGAAGCGGCGATCCCGACGCTGGTCTTCGACGAGGTCGACGCCGGCGTGGGCGGCCGCCTCGGCCCGCAGGTTGGCGCGCACCTCGCGAAGCTCGCGAAAGGCCATCAGGTCCTGTGCGTGACGCACCTGCCCGCGATCGCCGCGCTGGCCGATCGCCACTACCGCGTGTCGAAGGCGGTCAAGAAGGGCCGCACGACGACCGAGGTCGCGCTGCTCGCCCCCGACGCGCGCGTCGACGAGGTGGCCGACATGATCGCCGGCGGCGCCGCGCACGCGACGGCGCGCGCGGAAGCTCGGCGGTTGCTCGGGGTCTGACCGGCGGTCCAGTGGGGGCGCCGGCCGCCATGGGCCCGAGAACTCGCACGCGGCCGGCCGTGTCCACGGGCCGCACGCGATCACCATCCCGCGATTTCTGCCGGGGCGCTCACGGGCGTCGACACCGGGCGTAGGCTGGCATGCGATGTCCCCTCGCACCGGTTCTCCCGGGCTGCTCGTCGCGCTCGCCGTGACGGCGGGGGCGGTGGCCTTCGGCGTCTGGTGGGTGGCTCCAGGTGGCGATCTTCGCGCGGTTGCGGCCGTGGATCGCGATGCGACGACTTTCGCGGGACGCACCACGGAACGAGCGGGCCTCGAGCTGGCAGCAGCGCGCGCTGCTCCCGAGCGCGTGAGCACGGTCACGTCCGCCGACGAGGTTCCCTGTCTCGAGCCCGGCCACTGCTCGATCACCGGTCGCATCGTCGCCGCGGACGGAACGCCCGTGGCCGATGCGCGCGTCGCGATCCTGGCGGCGCCGCACGCGCCCGACGGGCTTGCCGTGCGCGGCGAGACGCGCGTCGATGCGCTCGGTCGCTTCGACGTGCGCACTGCGCAGCCCGGCGACGTGTGGCTCGTCGCATGGAAGCCCGGGCTGCGGCCGTCCCTGCGGAGGCTCGCTGTCGACGAGGGCTTCGTGGAGCTCGCGGAGTCGCTCGAACTCGGTCCGGGCGTCGGGCTCGAGGGCCGCGTGCTCGCGAGCGGTGCGCCGCTCGCCCGCGTCGAGCTCGAGGCCGCCGTGCCGCGCCATGCGCGCCGCGTGCGCATCGGGGAGGACGAGCTCGCGCTACTCGACGGCGCGCTCGAGTGGGCCACCCCGCGCTCCATCACCGCCGAGGATGGCTCATGGTCCTTTCGCGGCTTGGCACCTGGACCGCGCATCGTGCGGCCGTACGCGTTTCGCTGCCCGAACGCGGTTCTCCCGCCCAGCGCGCTCTCGCCCGCGACGCTGGGGGCGCCGGCGCGCGGTGTCGACCTGCTGATTCCGAGCGCGAGACTCGCGTTGGCGATCGTCGCCGACGGTGCGCCGGTCCCGTGGGCCGAGGTCGAGGTCGAGTACCGCGGCGTTCGCGGCCTGCGGCGCGCCGATCCGCGAGGCCAGCTCGAGCTCGACGTCATGCCGGGTGAGGTGCTCGCGCTCGTCGTGCGCGCGCACAGGCGCGTGCCACGGCGTGAGGTCGTGAACGCCTTGCGCCGTGGCGAGCGGCGCGAGTTGCAGGTCGCCGCCGGCGCACCCGCGCCGGTGCCCGGATCCCAAGCGCCCATGATCTGGCGGGACAAATGACCGTGCCAGGGCGCTCGGAGCCGGGGGTCGGCGGCTGGCCGGGATCGTGTGCCGGGGTCGCGCGTGCCTCCGCTAGCATCGCCGGCCCAGGGAGGAAGAGGATGGAAGCGACGCACAGCGCCCAGCAGCTCACCGCGCAAGGGACGACGCTCACACGCAGGGGATCGGCCGCGGGCCTGAGGCCCGCAGCGAGCTCGAAGTGCGAGGACGGCCCCTCCGCCGCCCGCCACGTGGACGGCGCCGTGCGGTGCACGGGCCTCAGCGCGCAGGGCCTGAAGGCCGGCACCAGGCGCTGCCACGCGGACGAGAAGCTGCTCGACGCGGGCACGTTTCGCCTGAGCAGGCGCGTCGGTGGCTGGAGGACCGGCAACGCGCGAGGCGCGTTGCAGAGGACGCAGACGTTCCCGGGCTGAGCCCGAGCCGGCCATGACGACGTCGCTCCAGCGCGATCCGATCTCGTTCCTCTACCCCACGCCGGAGCACTTCCGCACGGGTCGCCTGCGCGTGTCGCGCCTGCACGAGATCTACTGGGAGGAGTCGGGCAATCCGGGCGGAAAGCCCGTGGTGTTCCTGCACGGTGGGCCGGGCGGCGGCACGACGAGCGCGCACCGCCGCTTCTTCGACCCGCGGGCCTACCGCATCGTGCTGTTCGACCAGCGCGGCTGCGGGCAGAGCACGCCCTACGCCGAGGTGCGCGAGAACACGACCTGGGACCTCGTCGCGGACATCGAGAAGCTGCGCGCACACCTTGGGATCGAGCGCTGGCAGGTGTTCGGCGGCTCGTGGGGCAGCACCTTGGCCCTGGCCTACGCCGAGAAGCACCCCGATCGCGTCACGGAGCTCGTGCTGCGCGGCATCTTCCTCCTGCGCAAGAGCGAGATCGACTGGTTCTACCAGGAGGGCGCGAGCTGGCTGTTCCCCGAGGCGTGGCAGCACTACCTCGCGGCGATTCCGCCCGCGGAGCGTGGCGATCTCGTGCGGGCCTACGCGCAGCGGCTCTTCAGCGACGATCCGGCCGTGAACCTGCCGGCCGCGAAGGCCTGGAGCATCTGGGAAGGCTCGACCTCGAAGCTGCTGCCCGACACGGAGTTCGCCGCGAAGTTCGGCGCCGACGCCACGACCCTGGCCTTCGCGCGCATCGAGTGCCACTACTTCGTGAACCAGGGCTTCTTCGACGTCGACGGCCAGCTCCTGCGCGACGTCGAGCGTATCCGCCACCTCCCGTGCGTCATCGTGCAGGGCCGCTACGACGTCGTGTGCCCGATCCAGAGCGCCTACGACCTGTCGCGCGCCTGGCCCGAGGCGGACCTGTTCGTCGTGCCCGACGCGGGCCACAGCGCGTTCGAGCCCGGGATCGCGCGCGCGCTGGTCGCTGCGACGGACCGCTTCGGGCGCGGCTGAGCCGCGCCCGAACGGGCCGCGGCCCGCGCGACCGCCCGTTTCAGCGCTTCTTCTTGGCGGGCTCGGCCCGCAGGCCGCCGAGCAGCAGCGCGACGACTCGCGCCAGGGTGCGCTCGATCTCGCGACGCGAGCCGAGCTCCTTCGTCGACAGCGAGTAGGGGATCAGGGAGTTCGTCGCCGAGATCAGGGCGCGGGCCGTCTCGCCCGCGTCCTCGAAGGACAAGAGCCCGGCCGCGCGCCCCTGCTCCAGCACGCGTGCGAGCACCGTGGCCTCGACCGCGAACCACGCGGAGCGCCGCTCCAGGTAGGGGCTGCGCAAGGCCGCGAAGATCTCGTCGAGGCTCTTCGCGTAGTCCTTCACGACGTCGAGCCGGTAGACGACCCGATGCGTGAGGAGCTGCGCCAGACGCTTCCGGGCATCCCCGGGCCCGTCGGCGATGCGCTTCTCCTCGGCGAGCAGCCGCTCGACGACGCGATCGATGCGCGCCAGGAAGATGTCGTCCTTGCAGCGGAAATGCAGGTACAGCGTGCGTCGCGCGATCCCTGCTTCCGTGGCCAGGTCGTCCATCGTCGTCTTGTGGTAGCCGTAGCGGCCCAGCAGCACGCCCGCGGCGTCCAGGATGGCGTCGCGGGTGTTCACCGGCCCTCCCGGGCCGGCGAGCGCACCGGCCCGGACGGCGGCCGCGGCCGGGCGCGGCGCCCCGGGCGCGGGTGGGCGGCCGAAGGTCGCGTGGGGCGGGTTCGGCCGGAGAGGGGCAGGGTTCGAAGGGGACGGGCGGATCATCGGGGCTCCTGGACGAGTGCACACGAACTGAGATGTCGTGCACCTCGAGTTCCAGTCTGCCCCCGGCTCGCGCCGGCCGCGGTCCGCAGTGCGTAAGTCCCCTGGATCGCGCGTGTTCAGGCGCGCTGGAGTCGCCGGGCTCAGGACCCGAGCAGGGCGCGCAGGTCGCCCCCGGGCTGGACCTCGCAGGCCTCCGAGCCGTGCCGGAAGAGGCGCGCCGGCTCGTCACCGACGAGCTCGAGCGCGTCGCCCTCCACGCGCAGCAGCGTGCCCTCGCGCAGACCCACCACGGTCGCACGCGGGTTGGCCTCCAGGTACTCGCGGATGCGCTCCTCGCGCGTCTCGCCCTGGAAGCCCGGCGGGTTGCCGTGCAGGTAGTGCGGGTTGATCTGGAACGGCACCAGCCCCAATGCGTCGAAACCCAGCGGATCGACGATCGGCATGTCGTTCGTCGTCTGGAACGTGGGGCAGGCCACGTTCGATCCCGCGCTCCAGCCCACGTACGGGGTTCCACCGCGCACCGCGCGCCGGATCGGGTCCATGAGGCCCAGGAGGTGCAGCGACCGCGCGAGCTGCCAGGTGTTCCCGCCGCCCACCACGATCAGCTCGGCCGCCGCGACCGCGGCCTGCGGCTCCGCGGCCCGGTGGAGGCCCTCGACCTCCAGCCCCAGCTCGCGGAACGGGCGCCGCACGAGTTCGACGTAGTCGTCATGGCTGCGCGTCACGATCGCGTAGGGCACGAACAGCGCGCGCCGCACGCGGCCGCCCAGGAAGGACTGGAGGGTCGGCTTGGCCCACTCCAGGTAGCCGAAGCCCGACTTCTTCGAGTTGCTCAGCAGCAGGAGTCGCACGTCGGCCTCGCGGGCGCGCGATCCTAACCGCCCGCGCGCGGTCGGGGAGGCGTCTCCCGGGCCGCGGCGGCGGGATCGGGCCCGCGGACGCTACGCTCTCCGTTCCGCCGATGACACCCGCGATCCAGCCGCTGCCGCCCCTGCGCTTCGAGCGCCACACCTTCGAGAAGGTGTGGGGTGGCCGCCGCCTCGCGCCGTTCTTGGGCCTCCCGGGCTCCGACCGGCCGTGGGGCGAGAGCTGGGAGGTCTGCGACCGCGACGAAGCACCCTCCGTCGTCCGCGACGGGCCGTTGACCGGCACGCGCCTGCGCGACCTCGTCGCGCGACGCGGGGTCGAGCTGCTGGGGCACGCGCGCCCGGCGGCCGGTGGGCGCTTCCCGCTGCTCGTCAAGTTCCTCGACACGGCCGCGCCGCTCTCCGTGCAGGTTCACCCGAGCGCGAGCGACCCGGCCGGGGGGGAGGCCAAGACCGAGGCGTGGTGCTTCCTCGATGCCGCGCCGGACGCGCAGGTCTGGCTCGGCCTCGCGCCCGGCACGGCGCCCGACGCGCTGCGGCGCGCGGCGGGCAGCGCGCAGATCGTCCCGCTGCTCGCCGCCTGGCCCGCGCGCCCCGGTGAGTGTGCCCTCGTTCGCGGCGGCACGGTGCACGCGATCGGGGCGGGCGTCCTGCTGCTCGAGGTGCAGGACAACTCGGACACGACGCACCGCCTCTACGACTGGGACCGACCCGGCCTCGACGGACGGCCACGTCCGATCCACGTCGAGTCCGCCCTGCGCGTCGCGCAGGCCGCCCCGCACGAGGGACCGCGCGCCCCCCAGTGGAGCGTGGTGCCTGGCGGGCGCCGCGCGCGGCTGGCCGACTGCGAGAGCTTCACGCTCGACCGCGTCGAGGCCGCGGGTGGCGCCGACGACGACACGCGCGACTTGGCCATCTTGTGGGTCGTGCTCGCCGGCCGCGGTCGCTTGTCGTGCGGCGCGGGGACCGTCGAGCTCGCGCCGGGCGACGTCTGGCTCGTGCCGGCCGCCACCGGCCGTCATCGCCTCGAGCCCACCGGCGGGACGCTCTCGCTCTTGCGCATCGGAACCACACCATGAAGAAGAAGCAGGAATCCCCGCCGTCCGCGGCGCCCGATCCGGCCGGGCCCGCCGAGAGCCCGCGGCTCGTGCGGCTCAACAAGTTCCTGGCGGAGCACGGAGTCGCAGCGCGTCGGCGCTGCGACGAGCTCATCGCCGAAGGCAAGGTGTCCGTGGACGGCGAGCCAGCGCGCGAGCTGGGGCTGAAGATCGATCCCACGCGGCAGGAGGTCGAGGTCGACGGCTTCGTGTTCAAGGCGCGCAGCGCTCGACGGCGCTACTACGTCTTGAACAAGCCTTCCGGCGTGGTGTGCACGAACGAGGCCCGCGAGACTCGTCCGCGCGCCGTCGACCTGATCACGGATCCGTTCAAGGGCCGCATCTACACGGTCGGGCGGCTCGACGAGGAGTCGAAGGGCCTGGTCCTGCTCACGAACGACGGCGACTTCGCCCACCGCATCCAGCACCCGCGCTACGGCGTCGAGAAGACGTACCTGGTCAAGGTCTCGGGCGAGATCGACGACGCGGCGCTCAAGGAGATCCGCGAGGGCGTGCACCTCTCGGAGGGTCGCACGGCCGGAGCACGCATCGTCGTCCACGATCGCGGGCGCTCGCACTCACTCCTGTCCGTCTCGATCCGCGAGGGCATGAACCGCGAGATCCGGCGCGTGTTCGCGCGCTTTGGCTTCAAGGTCACGGAGCTCAAGCGCATCCGGATCGGCGCGCTCACGGACCGCGGCCTCAAGCCAGGACGCTGGCGCGAGCTCGCGCCGGCGGAGGTGGCGGCACTGCTCGCGAACGAGCCGGCGCGCGCGGCCGCCATCGCTGCCAACCCCAAGCCCTCCGGCGCGCGCCGGGGCCGCGGGGGTGAGCTGCGGCCGCGCGGCGCGGCGCCTCTCGGCCAGCCCAAGCGACGCGGCTACGCGCGCCACTTGGTGCAAGGCGGCCGCGCGGTCGAGCGACGCCCGGACGCGCCGCCGCGCTTCGCGGAGCGCGGTCTCGCCGGCGGGCCGGGCGTGGGCGGCCGCCGCGGTGCCGGAAGCCCACGCGGGCCCAGCACTGCGCGCGGGCCGGGAGCGTCACGCGGCGCCGGCGGTGCGGCGCGCTACGGTCCGGCGAAGAAGCCCAAGGTGGGACGCACGCAGCGTGGAGGCGGACGATGAGCACCGAGCTGCCCGTCCTGGCGGTGAAGGCCGGCGCGGCGATTCGCGAGCACGTGCTCGCGAACGGGCTGCGCGTGCTGCTCGTCGAGCGACACCTCGATCCGGTCGTGGCCGTGATGCTGTGGTACCGCGTCGGATCACGCGACGAGGTCGACGAGATCGCCGGCGTGTCGCACTTCCTGGAGCACATGATGTTCAAGGGCAGCGCGCGCTTCGGCAAAGGCGAAGTGGACCGCGTGACGACGCTCTTGGGCGGCAGCAACAACGCGTTCACCACGAACGACCACACGGCCTACTGGTTCGAGCTGGCTTCGGACCGCTTCGAGGCGGCGCTGGAGATCGAAGCCGATCGCATGCGCGCCTTGCTGCTGGATCCGGTCGAGTTCGCGGCCGAGAAGGACGTCGTGCTCGAGGAGCTCGCCATGGGCCGCGACGACCCGTGGCGGCGTCTCACGGAGCTGGTCCAGGAAGGGGTCTTCGGGCGCCACCCGTATCGACGCCCGATCATCGGGCACGCGGACGCCCTGAAGCGCCTCTCCGTCGAGGAGCTGCGCGCGCACCACTCCCGGCACTACCGGCCGTCGAACGCGATCCTGGTCCTGTCCGGGGACTTCCAGCCGGAGCGCGCGCTCGAGCTCGTCGAGCGCCACCTGGGCACGGTCGCGCCGCCGCCCCTGGCCGTGCGCGAGACCTTCCGGCCCGCGATCGAGGAACCGCCGGGCGAGAAGCGCCTGTCGATGACCTGGGACGACGAGGGCCAGCGCCTGTGCATGGCGTGGCCGAGCGGCGCGGTCGGCACGCCGACGGATTGGACCCTCGACGTCGTGTCGACGTTGCTCACCGGGGGGCGCCTGTCGCGCCTGCACCGGCGGCTCGTGCTCGAGCAGGGCCTCGCGACGACCGTGTCGACCCAGAACGACGCGCGCGTCGACGGCGGTGCGTTCTGGCTCATGGCCGAGTGTGCCCAGGGCACGGCCCCGAGCGTGCTCGAGGCCGCGATCGACGCCGAGCTGGCGCGGCTGTGGGAGGAGGCCGTGCCGGCGGCCGAGCTCGAGCGCGCCAAGCGCATCCTGATCAGCGGTGAGGCCTACGACAGCGAGACCGTGAGCGATCTGGCCGAGGAGCTCGGCGAGTTCGCCATCGACGCGGATTGGCGGCTCTCGCTCCAGACCGTCGACCGCATCCGCGCGGTGACGGCGCGCGACGTGCGCGAGACCGCCCGGACGATCCTGTCCGCCGCCCGCCGGACGCTGGCCTGGAGCCTGCCGCGGGAGCGGAGCATCGCGGCGCGCCGGTCGCCCCGCAAGGCGGCGAAGCGCAGCCCGAGGGGCACGGCCCCGCGCATCCCGAAGCGCTCGGCGCAGGGCGCGCCGAAGAGCGCAGCGACGAGCGCGCCGAAGAGGAAGACGCCTGCGGCCAAGCGCACGGGGCGACGCACGGCGCCGGGGGCGCGGCGCGGCGCGCCGGCCACCGCGCGCTCGACGGCGCGCGGCGCCGCGGGCTCGCAGGCCGAGCGGAGCGGCCGATGAGCACGACCTTCGCGCCCCCGCGCACGATCCCCGTGCTGTCGGTGCCGTTCGAGCGCCACCTCCTGTCCTGCGGCGCGACGCTGCTCGTCTCGCGCCGCCCGGGTGCCCCGGTCTGCGCGATCCAGGCCCACGTGCGCGGCGGGCCGGCGCTGGATCCGGCGGGCAAGGAAGGTGTCGCGTGGCTGACCGGAGCGCTGGCCGAGCAGGGCACGCAGCGGCGTACGGAGACGCAGATCGCCGATCTCCTGGAGCCCGCCGGTGGCGAGATCTCGGGCGACGCCTCGGGCCTCGCCGGCACGATCGTGAACGGCGAGTGGGAGCTGCTCGCGGATCTGGTGTGCGACGCGCTGTCCGGGGCGACGTACCCAGCGGAGGAGGTGCGCCGGCAGAAGCGCCGCGTGCTGGACCGCCTGCTCTTGGAGCGCGACGATCCACGCCAGCAGGGCGGCTTGCGCTTCCGCAAGCTCGTCTACGGCAGCCATTGGCTGGGGCGTGCGGCCTACGGGAGCCTGGCCAGCGTCGCGCGGATCGGCGCGGCGGACCTGCGCGCGCATCGTCAGGCGAACTGGGTCGGCCGGCGCGCGATCCTGTCCGTCTGCGGCGACGTCGATCCGGCGCGCGTGAAGCGCGTCTTCGAGCGCCACCTCGCGCGCTGGAGGCCGGGGACGCTGCTCGCCACGACGCCGCCCGAGCTGCCGCCGATCGCGCCGCGCGTCGACCACTTCCACGCCGACCGCCAGCAGGTGCACCTGTACCTGGGCCACCTCGGCATCCGGCGCGGCGATCCCGACTACGCCGCGCTGGTCGTCATGGACCACGTGCTCGGCACGGGTCCGGGCTTCACGAACCGCATCTCGCGCCGGCTCCGGGACGAGCTCGGGCTGGCCTACACGGTCCACGCCGCGATCCACCCCTCGGCCGGCATCCTGCCCGGCACGTTCACGGCCTACATCGGCACGTCACCCCAGAACGCGCGCACGGCGATCGAGGGTTTCCGGGCCGAGATCCGCCGCATCCAGACCGAGGCGCCGGCCGCGGAGGAACTCGAGCTCGTCAAGGGCTACCTCTTGGGTTCATTCCCGCTCGGGTTCGAGCGCGCCTCACGCCGCACGAGCTACCTCGTCGCGGCGGAGCTCCATGGCTTCCCGCCCGATCACCTGACGCGGCTGCTCGCGGAGTTCGCCGCCGTGACGCCCGAGGACGTGCGGCGCGTCGCGGCGCGCCACCTGCACCCCACCGCGAGCTGCATCGCGGCCTCGGGGCCGCTCACGCGCGCAGTGCTCGCGGAGATGGCCGGACTGTCCCCCAAGCCGCGCGCCGCGCGGCGCCGACCAGCTACGACGTAGTCCGTAGTCCGCGGCCGAGAAGCCCGGCCCGCGCGGGATCCCTGGGCCCACGCTCCTCGCAGCGGACGCCGGCCGTCATCATGAGCTGCAGCCCTGGAGAACGCCGCCATGCGCGCCCTGACCATCGACGACCTGCGCACGCTGATCGCCCACGAAGCCGCTCCTTGTGTCTCGCTCTACCTGCCGACGCACCGCACCGGCAGTCCGGACGATCGGGCGCGCTTCGCCGGGCTCGTGCGACGCGCGCGCGAGCTGCTCGCGTCCTCCTACGGCGCGGCTCAGGTCGATGCCGTGTGTGCGCCGCTCGAGGCGCTCGGGCAAGACGATCTGTGGAACCACGGGCTGGATGGTCTGGCCGTGTTCCGCTCGCAGGACTTCAGCGTCTACTACCAGCTTCCGATCGCGCTCCAAGAGTTGGTGGTCGTCGCCGACAGCTTCCACATCCGTCCGCTGCTGCGGTACCTGCAGTCCAACGAACGCTACTTCCTGCTCAACCTGTCCCAGGGGCGGGTCAGCTTGCTCAAGGGCAGCGCGCTGGGGCTCGGGCCGGTCGACCTGGCGACCCTGCCGCGCTCGCTGGCGGATGCGATCGGCGTCCAGGCGCGCGAGCGCGTGCTCAACTTCCACCAGACCTCCACCGGCGGCCGCGGGAGCCCGATCTTCCACGGCAGCGGCAGCGACGAGAACGCGCGCGAGGAGGACATGCTCAAGTTCCTGCGCGGCATCGATCGCGCACTGTGGGACTTCCTGCGCGAGGAAACCGCGCCGCTGCTCGTGGCCGCGCCGTCGCGCATCGCGGCCGCGTTCCAAGCCGTCAGCCGCTATCCGCACCTCCTCCACGAGCACGTCGCCGGCAGCCATGCGCACGCGAAGCTCGAGGACCTCCATGCCCGTGCCTGGCCGCTCGTCAGCGCCCACGGCGCGGCGCGCCTGCGCGATGCCAAGGAGCGCTACGGCAACCTGATCTCGCGCGGCCGCGCGCTGGACGACGCCTCGACGATCGCGCGCTTCGCCGTGCAGGGCCGCGTGCGCGACCTCCTCGTCGACCGTGACGCCCAGCTCTGGGGTCGGCTCGACCCCGCGACCGGGGCGATCGAGCTCCACCCGGCCCAGGTCGACGCCCACGACGACGACGTCCTCGACGACATCGCCGAGGCCGTGGTCCTGCGCGGCGGCGAGGTCCTCACGCTCCCGAAGGGGGAGATGCCGACCGCCTCCCCGGTCGCCGCGACCCTGCGCTGGTAGGCGCGCCGGGACGGTCCGGGCCCGCTCCCGCGGGTGCCCCGGGGGGGCCCGGAACGGGGGTGGCGCCGAGACCCCGTGCAGGCGGCGGGAGGGCCTGCTATCCTCTCCGCCCCGATTTCAAAGAGCCCGATCGCCCCGCACGACCCCAGACCGCCATGGCCCGCACCTGCATCGTCACCGGCCGCCGCACCCGCGTCGGCAACTCCGTCGCCCGCCGAGGTCTCGCCAAGGCCAAGGGCGGCGTCGGCCTGCGCTGCACGGGCCGCACGAAGCGCAAGTTCAAGGCGAACATCCAGAAGATCCGCGTCGTCCTGCCCGACGGCACGGTCACGCGCGTGAAGCTCTCGACGAAGGCCATCAAGAGCGGCAAGGTCGGCATCCAGAAGGGCGATCGCGTCCAGATCGTGCCGCTGGTCAAGGCCGCGCACGGACGCGTCAAGAAGGCGGGCTGAGCGGCCCGCGCCGGCCGAGGCGCTCGCGCGGGCGTTCGGTCCGCGGCGCGCGGGACCTCGAAGAGCGTGCCGGACCCGCGCCCGCCGCTCCTCGTGTAGCTTGGTCGTGGCCGTCCTCCCCGGCGGCCCGCTCGCCATGTCGGACCCGCGCATCCCCGACCGCTTCGAGGTCTACGACGAACTCGCGCACGGCGCAGGCGAGATCCTGCTGCGCGCGCGGGACACGTTGCTCCAGCGCGAGGTCGTCCTGCGCCTCCCGGCCCCCGAGCTGGCGAACACCTGGCCCAACGCGGACGCGCGTGCGACCGAGCTGCGCTCCGCGCGCGCGCTGGCCCAGGTGCGTCACCCGGGCGTCGTGAAGCTCCTCGACGTGCTCGACACGCCGGACGGCGCGCTCGTGGTGCTCGAACCGGTCCCGGGCGAGACGCTGGCCGAGATCACGGGGCGCGATGGCCGCCTGGATCCCGAGCGCGTCCGCGAGATCGGCGCTGGCCTGGCCGAGGCGCTCTCGGCCGTGCACACGCAAGGTGTCGTGCACCGTGGCGTCTCGGCGGAGAACATCGTCCTGCGCGGCGATGGAACGCCGTGCCTGAAGGGCTTCGTGTTCGCGAAGTTCGTCGAGCGCGACGCCGCCCAGTCGTCGATCCAGTTCCACGGCCGCGACGAGGCTCGGCCGGCCGCGCTGCCGCCGCACCCGGCGCCCGAGCAGCTCGCCGGTGCTCCGGCCGATGCGCGCTCGGACATCTTCGCGCTCGGCTGGGTGCTCTACGAAGGGTTGACCGGCGCGCCGCCGTACCCGCGGGATCGCGACCCTGACGCCTGGGGCGAGCCCGCGGATCCGGCCAAGCTCGTGCCGGGCGTGCCGAAGCCGCTCGCGGCCGCGCTGCTGCGCGCGCTGAAGAAGAACCCGGTGCAACGCCACGCGACAGCGGCCGAGTTCCGCGCCGCGCTCGCGGCCGCTCCGGGCGCGGGCAGCGTCGCGGCGGCGGGCGTCTTGGCCACGGCTCCCGCGCCGCGCCCGCGCGGGTCGCAGCTCGTGCCGCTCCTCGCCGGCGTCGGGATCGCGGTGGCGGGTGTCGCACTCGTCCTCGTCCTGCGGGGCGGAGGCGGCGCGAACGCGGATGGCGGCTCGCTGCGCGGCCTGTCGGCGCCGGACGAACCGCTCCAGAAGTCGGTGGGGGCCGCGTACCGCCCGGGCTTCAGCGTCGCCAAGGCGCTCTTGATCGGCATCAGCGACTACCAGGGCACGGGCTGGCCGGACCTGGGCAACGCCGTGCGCGACGTCGAGGCGCTGGTGGGCCGGCTGGAGGCGATTCGCGAGTGGGACGGCTGGCAGGTGAAGACGCTCATTGGACCGGCGGCCACGAAGCGCGCGATCAAGACCGAACTCGCGCTGCTGGCCGACGCGACGCAGGACCCGGATGCACGCGTGTTCGTGTACTTCGCCGGACACGGCGAGAAGGACGAGCTCAGCCCCGACCACGGGTACATCGTCCCCGCCGATGCGCGCCCCAAGGCCGAGGATCCGGGGCGCGATTCCTACCTCCTCTACCAGGACGGCTTCGACGTGTTCTTCTCGCGCACGAAGGCCAAGCACGTGCTCCTCGCGCTCGACTGCTGCTACGGCGGCGGCGTGGTCCAGGTCCGGGGCGACCAGGTTGCGCCCGCGGACGTGCTTCTCACCCGCAAGGCGCACCTCGTGTTCGCGTCGAGCGTGCGCGATCAGGCGGCTTCGGACGGCGTGAGCGGCGGGCATTCGCCGTTCGCGCAGGCCTTCATCGACGAGCTCGGCGACCCCACGAAGCGCATCGTCACCTCGTCGGATCTCGGCGCGCGCATCACGCGTTCGTTGCGCGAGACCTCGGGCCAGATCCCGAACCTCGGCTACCGCGAACGGGGCGGCGGCGATGGTCAGTTCGTGTTCTTCACGCAGCGGCCCTGAGGGGCACGGCGCTC
>JAEUHZ010000050.1 GCA_016795205.1 Planctomycetota bacterium
CCCCCTGCAAGTTCACCATGGACCCCCGGGTTCTTGGTCCTGGGGGGCCTGCCGGCGTTCTGTCGGGTACCTTCCCACCCCCGCGGTTTCCCCCCCCCCGCTGGGGCGGCTTGCGGCCCGGTGGGGGGGGGCGAGAACGGCGGAGTGGAGTCTGACTCCGTACTGACCGGCTACGGGACCCAGGTCACGAGGACGCCGTTCGTCAGGTTGAACGTGTCCGGCGTGCAGAACGAGGCGGCGTTCCGGTACCAGATCTGGTAGGTCCGCGTGCCCGGTGCACCCACGAGCCCGCGCACGGACACCGCGGGGTCGCCGGCGCCCGGGAACTGCGAAGCGCCAGAGGCATTCAGCGCGGTGGTCAGGCGCGTCATCGTCCCGCCCGCGCAGCGCAGCCCGTCGCCGAACGGGGCGCCCGCGCCGCCCGCCTGCTGCGTCGTGCCTTGGAAGTAGAGCGCGCTCGAGTTCGGCATCGCGGAACCCTCGAGCACGAGGGCATCGGCCGACAGGCTCGCCACGCCGATCGCGCGCAGCGTGCCGGCCTGCCCCAGGGAATGCGTGCAGCCGGCACGCGCGGCGGGCGAGGACACGTTGCCGCACGGGCAAGCCGCGCCGGACCCGTCCCCGAAGCAGAACGGCACGGCGCTGTCCTCGAGCCGCGCCACGAGCACGTGCTGGCCGGCGGTGGCGACCACACCCGTGAACAGGACGCTGCCGACGGGGCCGAATCCCACGCCGACGCCCCAGTCGGACGAGCCCGCTGGACCGTAGGTCCGCTCCCACAGCCGCCGACCATCGGGCGCCAGGCGCACGACCAAGGCATCCGTGACCGCCGTCTGTCCGGTGGGCGCGGACGTGCCGGCCACCGCGATCTCGCCGGCCGCATCGACGGCCAGCGCGTCCAAGGTGTCCTTCGCGCCCGGACCCGCGAAGTTGTGCGTCCAGCGCACGTTCCCGGTCGGGCCGTACTTGCGCACGAACCCATCCAGGTGAGTCGGCTCGAAGCCCCACGCGCCAGCCACCACGATGTCGCCCGCGGGATCGACCACGACGCGCCGGCCGTAGCCACCGCCGTGGTCGGCGTCGTTGATGAATCTCTGCCAGAGCAGGTTGCCGTTCGGGTCGTACTTGGCCAGGAACGGTCGCGTGACGACGTTGGGGGGCGCGAGCCGGCCCGTGACGAGCACGTTGCCGCTGGCGTCGAGGTCGAGGTCGTGGCCGCGCGCGGTTCCGCCGGAGAGCGTGCGCGCCCACAGCTCGTTGCCAGCCCCGTCGAAGCGCGCCAGGAGAACCGAGCTGTCCGTGGCCGTGTCGTCGGTCGTGCCCGTGAGGTACGCGCCTCCCACGCCGTCGGCCAGGATCGCCAAGCCCGAGTCGCTGGCGTTCGCCGCGCCGTTCCAGGAGCGCGCGAAGACGATCGAGCCGGCGGGCGACACCCGCAGCAGCAGCACGTCCGTCGCCGCCGGAGAGCCGACGGACACTTGCCCGCAGACCCAAGCGTCGCCGCTGGGGTCGGCCGCCACGGCCAGGCCGTACTCGTCCTGGCCGGTGTCGTGGCGCAGCGCCCACAGCTCCGTGCCGTCCGCCGCGTAGCGCGCCAGCACCAGGTCGCCGGCCGAGGGCGAGTCCGTGGTCGCGGTGCTGCCCACCGCGTAGTACGAACTCGCGGGCCCCGCTGCGAGGCCGCTGAAGCTCGTGCGCCAGCCGGGCTGCGGCGCGAGCGCGCTGTACCACTGCTGCGCGCCCTGCGGGTCGACGCGGGCCACGTAGCCGGCCGACGACGGGTAGGCCGTGAACTCGCCGGAGTCCGTCTGGGTGGTTCCCGCTACGGTCATCGCGCCCGACGCGTCGGTGACGGACGCCGCAACGAAGTCGCGATAGGGCGACGGAGCGATTCCCAGCGTCCACGACTCGGCGACCTGTGCGCTCGCGAGCGGGCACAGGACCAGGAGCGTCAGGGGCACATGGCGACGATGCAGCACGATCATTCCTCCAGCCCGGGGGTGTGCGAGGGCCATGCCCGAGGCTAGCGCGACGGTGCGCGCTGGGGGCATCAAGCCGCGAAAAAAAAGCAGCGCGGGGCTCAGAGGCGCACGAGCCGCACCTCGCGCACTGGCTCCAGGGCGCGCAAGGCGGAGAGCACCGCGGCCGAGGGCTCCTCGTAGAGCGAGAGGATCCCGGTCGCGAGCCCGACACCGGATGGCGTCATCTCGGTCGCCGGACCGAGCTCGATGCGGCGGATGTTCACGCGGTGCGCGCCGAGCACCGTCCCGAGCAGGCCCACGACCCCGGGCTGGTCGTCGTGGCGCGTGATCAGGATCGGCCCCTTGGGCTCGAGGTCGAGCCGCAGGCCGTCGATGGCCGTGATCATGGGTTTGCGGCCCACGATCGTGCCGGTCAGCGTGTGCGCGCGCTGGCTCTCCTCGCCGCTGGCGCGCACGCTGATGCTGGAGTGGAACCCGTGCTCCTCGGGGCCGCGCGCCTCGAAGAGCTGCAGGCCGCGCTCGCGCGCCAGGACGGGCGCGTTCACGAAGTTCACGCTCGGATCGGCGCCCTGGTGCTTGAGCAACCCGGTGAGCAACGCCAGCGGCAGGTGTCGTGCGTCCTGCTGGGCGATGTCACCGGCGATCGTGAGCTCCAGCTTGCGCACGGGCTTCGTCGCGACCTGGGCCAGCAGCGCGCCGGCCTTCTCGGCCAGGAGCACCCACGGCGCCAGGTCGCGCAGCGCTTCGGCGCCGACTGCCGGCACGTTCGTGGCGTTGTTCGCGACGCCCGTCAGGAAGAACTCGCAGATCTGCTCGGCCACGTCGACCGCGACCTGATGCTGCGCTTCGTGGCTCGACGCGCCCAGGTGGGGGGTCGCGATCACCGCCGGGTGCAGCACGAGCTTCGAGTCCTTGGCCGGCGGCTCGACCTCGAACACGTCGAGGGCCGCGCCCGCCAGGCGGCCCTGCTCCAGGGCCTCGAGCAGGGCCTGCTCGTCGACCAGACCGCCGCGCGCCGCGTTCACCAGCCGGGCGCCTTTCTTCATCAGCGCCAGGCGCTCGCGCGAGATCAGGTTGCGCGTCGCGTCCGAGAAGGGCACGTGCAGCGTCACGAAGTCGGCCCGCGCCAGCAGGCTCTCCAGGTCGGTGGCCTCGACGCCGTTGGGCACCGGCGCGCCTGGCGCCAGGAACGGATCGTGCGCCAAGACCTGCATGCGCAGGCCCAGCGCGCGGTCGGCCACGACGCGGCCGATGCGCCCGAAACCGACCACGCCCAGCGTCTTGCCCGTGAGCTCCGTGCCCGTCAGGCCCTTCTTGGTCCACTGGCCGGACTTCAGCAGCGCGTCGGCTCGCGGCACGTGACGCGCGAGCGACGTGATCAACGCGATCGCCAGCTCGGCCGTCGTGACCGTGTTGCCGGTGGGCGTGTTCATGACGACCACGCCGCGTTCCGTGGCCGCGTCCTGGTCGACGTTGTCGACGCCCACGCCGGCGCGCCCCACGACGCGCAGCCGGTCGGCGGCCTCGAGCACGCGCCGCGTGACCTTGGTGGCGCTGCGCACGACCAGCGCGTGCGTGCCCGGCACGGCCGCCACGAGCTGGTCCTCGCTCAGCCCGGTGCGCACCTCGGGCTCGAAGCCCTTGGCGCGGAAGACAGCCAGCGCCGCGTCGGACAGCTCGTCGCAGATCAGGATGCGGTGCTCGGCGGGCGGGAGGCGGTTCGTCATGGGGGACTCCGTCGGCAGGTCGGACGTTCGTACGTGAGCGCGGGAGCGGCGCGGGTCAGGTCGAGAGCGCGGCGCGCACCAAGGTCTCGAGGTCGCGGGCCGGACCGCCGCGCTCCAGGGCGCCCTCGACGGCCCGGCGGGCCTCCTTCTCGGAGTACCCGATCGAGAGCAGCGCGGCGATGGCGTCCTCGGCTTGCGCGCCGAGCGCGTCCTGCGCCGGCAGCGCGGCGCGGGCCTCGGCCCCACCGAGCTCGGCTGCGAGCCGTGCCGCCTTGTCGCGCAGATCGAGCAGGATCTGCTGCGCGGTCTTCGTGCCGACACCCTTGACGCGCGTCAGCGCCCGCACGTCCTCGTTCTGGACCGCCGCGACGAGCTCGACCGGCGAGAGCCCCGAGAGGATCGACAGCGCCATGACCGGGCCGACGCCGCGCGCGAGCAGCAGGATGCGGAAGATGTCACGCGTGCTGCGCTCGGGAAACCCGTACAGCGTGTGCGCGTCCTCGCGGACCACCAGGTGCGTCCAGACGCGCACGCGCCCCTGCTCGGGAAAGCGCGCCGAGACCGGTACGAGCACGTCGTAGCCCACGCCCTGGACGTCGACCACGAGCCGCGCGGGCCCGCGCCCGGCGACCTGGCCCTCGAGGAACTCGTACACCGCTCCCTCAGCCGTTCTTCGTCTTCAGCTTGAGGCTCAGCTCGCCGAGCTTCTGCTTGAGCTCCGCCAGCGAGGTCTGTCCGAAGTTCGGCATGCCCAAGAGCTCCTCCTCGGAGTGCTGCAGGATGTCGCCGACCGTCAGGCAGCCCAGGGTCTCGACCGTGCGGCGCGCGCGGATCGAGAGTTCGAGGTCCGACACCGGCTTGTTGAGCACGTCGGAAGGGTCCGCCGTGACGGTCTTGCGGCGCGTGGCCTCGATGCTGCGCACCGCCTCCTCGCGCGCCATCCCCAGCCGCAGGCCCTTGCTGCCCAGGATCTCCTTGATCTCGTTCAAGGAGGTCTCGCCGAAGTTCTTGTAGGAGAGCAGCTCCTGCTCGGTCAGCTTCACGAGGTCGCCGAGCACCAGGATGTTCATCTTGTTCAGGCAGTTGCGCGCGCGCACCGACAGCTCGAAGTCGGTGATCGGGATGCGCAGGATCTGGTTCAGGCGATCCTCTTTCCGCTCCATGTCCTCGTCGTAGTACATGGACATGCCGGAGATCGCGTCGCCCAGGAACAGGCGGATGCGGGCGTCGGTCGCGTCGTGCCGCGTGATCGTGTCGTAGCAGGCGGCCGCGTCCTGGTCGCGGCCGAGGTCCTCGAGCAGGATGCCGAGGTTCACGAGCGCTGCCTTGTCGGCCGGGACCATGCGCACGAGCGTCCAGTAGCCGTCGAGCGCGATGTCGTCCTGGCCGGAGCGCTCGGCGCACCATGCCAGGCGGAACAGGTTCGCGCGGTGCCCCGGGTCGAGCTCGCGGCAGGCCTCGTAGCGCTCGACCGCGGCCTCGTAGTCGCGCGCCAGCTCCAGCGCGCGGCCCGCGAGGTAGCGGCCCTCGGCGCTCTCGCGGAACGACTCGGGCGCCTTGGCCAGCGCCGCCGACAGGTTCGCGGCGGCCGCAGCCTCGTCCTTCGAGGCCTCGAGCTCGAGGCGCGCCTCGAGCACGCCGCCGCGCGGCTTGGGCTCGTCGGGGTACTGCTTCGAGAGCCGCTCGAAGATCGGGAGCGCTTCGGCCGGGTTGCCCAGCGACATGTGGCAGCGCGCCAGCGTGAAGGCCGAGACGATGTCGTCGCCAGCCTTGTCGAGGATCGCAGCGGCCTCGGCGTACTCGGCCAGGATCCACAGCCCGAGTCCCTTGCGACGGCCTTCCTCGCCGCCCGTGCCGAGCGCCGCGACGCGCTTGTGGAAGCTCTCGAGCGTGTGGCGGTTGGCCCAGACCTCGGCGCGCGCGGTCTGCAGGGCGCCGAAGCTCGGGATCGGGCTCGTCGTGATGTCGAAGGGCGTCTCGAGGGTGGCGGTCATGGGATCTCTGGCTGGGCTCGGGCGGTGCGCGCCGGCCGGGAGGGTCGCGGGCGAACCTCGGCGAGGCGCGCGCGGGCGGTCTCGCCGGGCGGCTCCCGACGCCTCTGGCGGCGGGAGGAAGGGGGAGAAGATAGGGGACCCGGTGCGCGGCCGTCAACCGACACGGGGCGCGCGGCGGCCGGGCCGCGCGCCGCGAGCCCGGCGCGCGGCCCCTCGCGCAAGCCCTTCTCGGGCACGCACTTCGAACGCCGCCCTCGTGCGCGCTTTCTCGCGTCGAGCCGAGTTGCTAACGACGGCTCGTCATGACGTGCGTGTTCTGCCGGATCGCCGCGGGCGAGATCCCCTCGAAGAAGCTCTTCGAGGACGAGCTCGTGTGCGCGATCCGCGACATCCACCCGCAAGCGCCGGCGCACATCTTGGTCCTCCCGCGGGCGCACGTCGCCTCGCTGTGGGAGCTCGAGGACGAGGCGCTCGCGGGGCGGCTGCTCTTCGTCGCCGCGCGGCTGGCGCGCGCCGAGGGTCTCGAGCACGGCTGGCGCCTGATCGCGAACACGCGCGAGCACGGCGGCCAGGAAGTCCCGCACCTGCACCTGCACGTCGTGGGCGGGCGGCCCTTGGGCCGCATGTTGAGCGCGCCGGGCTGACGGTCGGTCCGCGCGCACATCGAGGAGGGGCGGGCGCTGGCGACGCGCCCGGAACGGGGGGAAGGCTTGGACAAGCTGGTCATCGAGGGCGGGCACCCGCTCGAAGGGTCCGTCACCACCTGCGGCTCGAAGAACGCCGTGCTGCCGATCCTGTGCGCCTCGCTGCTCACGGGCGAGCGCGTGCGCATCACGAACGCGCCGCGCCTGTCCGATGTCGCCACGATGCTCAAGGTGCTCGGGGACCTGGACTCCATGGCGGAGCGCAACGCCGACGGTTCGGTCGAGATCCGCTCGGCCGAAAAGCCCGAGAACCGCGCCGGCTGGGAGAACGTGCGCAAGATGCGCGGCTCGGTCACCGTGATGGGGCCGCTGCTCGCGCGCACCGGGCGCGCCGAGGTCTCGCTGCCCGGGGGCTGCGTGTTCGGCGTGCGCCCCATCGACCTGCACCTGAAGGGCCTGCAAGCCTTGGGGGCGCGCATCAAGGTCGAGCACGGCTACGTGATCGCCGAGGCGCCGCGCGGGGGCCTGCGCGGCGGCGAGGTCTACCTGCAGGGCCCGATGGGCTCGACGGTGCTCGGCACCGCGAACGTCATGATGGCCGCCACGCTCGCCAAGGGCCGCACGGTGATCCACGGCGCCGCCTGCGAGCCGGAGGTCGAGGACCTCGGGCGCTGCCTCTCCAAGATGGGCGCGAAGATCCAGGGCTTGGGCTCGCCGCGCATCGAGATCGAGGGCGTGAGCGAGCTGGGCGGCGTGGACCACGCCGTGATCCCCGACCGGATCGAGGCCGCGACCTACGTGATCGCGGGCGCCATGAGCGGGGGCCGGGTGCGCGTCGAGCGCTGCAACCCGGAGCACCTGGCGGCCCTGCTCGACCGCCTGTGGGAGGCGCGCGTGCCCTTCGAGGCCGGAGCGGACTGGATCGAGACGCAGCCCTACCACCCGCGCGACCCGGCGCGCCGCCCGCGCGCCACGGACGTCACGACCCATCCGCACCCGGGGTTTCCGACCGACGCTCAGGCGCAGTGGATGGCGCTCATGACGCTGGCCGACGGCATCTCGGTGATCCACGAGACGATCTACCCCGACCGCTACATGCACATCGCCGAGCTCGCGCGCCTGGGCGCCCACGTGCGCCGCCAGGGCACGACCGCGATCGTGCAGGGCACCGACCGACTCTCCGGCGCACCGGTCATGGCGAGCGACCTGCGTGCCAGCGCGGCGCTCGTGCTGGCTGGATTGGTGGCCGACGGCACGACGGAGGTCCATCGCGTGTACCACATCGACCGCGGGTACGAGCGCATCGAGGAGCGGCTGCAGGGGCTCGGCGCGGTGATCGAGCGCGTCGATGACAAGGAACCGGTGGAGACCCACTGAGCTCCTCACCCCGGCTGGCTGGCTGCGCGAACCGGGTCGTTCTCCCCTGCGGTGCTAGCGCGTGAGCCGCGGATCGTCCTTCGGGATGCGGATCGCCATGAACACCGCGCCCGTCGAGGAGAGCCCCTCGCCCGGGTCGTCGAGCGGGTTCCAGTACTCCCACACGATCGCGCCGGCACGCGTGACCTCGAACAGGCGGCCCGTCGTGCCCTCGCACACGAGCGTGTTGCCGTTCGGCAGGCGCTGCGCACCCGAGATGAACCCGGCATAGAAGCGCGGCGGATCGGCGTAGGTCCAGGCCGCGTCCAGGGGCTGGAACGCAGCCCCGTCGCTGAGCGCGAAGCCGGTGCGCGCGTCGAATGGCACGTGGACCTCCTCGACGGATGAGTGCTCGCCGCCCGCGCGCCGCTGCCCGTTGTTGAACACGAGGAAGCGCAGCGACCCCTCCTCGCGCGAGAGCCAGGTGGCGTCGTGCTGGTACCACAGCCGCCGCTCGGCCGGGCCGCCACGCCCGTAGCTCTGCGGGTTGCCCCAGCGGTAGAGCAGGTCCCCGCCCCGGCCGTAGCGTCCGCCGGTCGCAGCAGCGGCCTCGGCCGTGGTCGGCGTGCGCTCGATGACGAGCACCTCGGAGAGCCGCGGCGACGAAAGCGCGATCAGGCCCAGCTCCTCGTCGACGTCGATCGAGTTCACGTGCAGCCAGTCCTCCCCGAGCCCGGGCACCGTGCGCGGATCGGGCCGGCCGTCGCCGGGTGGCTCCTCGGGCGCCACGAAGAGCGGGTTGGCCTCCACGCGCGGCGGCGGCGCGGGCGGCGTCTCGAGCTCGCCGCCGGCGTAGCCGACCGCCGCCATCTGCCGCTCGAGCCGTTCGCGCCGCGCGCGCGCCTCGGGCGTCTCGACGCGTTGCTTGGGCAGGTAGCGGTGGTCGGCGTTCAGGTCGATCCGGCCGGGGTGGTCGGCCGGCCGGCCATAGCCCTGCGCCTTGGGATCGAAGTCCTGGACGAGGTGGTCCCAGGCGCGCCAGGTCCACACGATCCGCGAGCCCGAGGGCCGTACGGGCTCGACCTCGACGATCACGTCCGACCACACGGCCGAGGTGCGGCGCAGGCTCGGATCACGCCCGCGCGCCAGGCCCGCCGCGTGGTCGTGGAACTCGCGCGCGACGACCATCACGTTGCCGTTCGCGAGCGGTTCCAGGTCGTGGTGCGCGGTGAGCCCGTGCTCGGCGAGCGAGCATTCCCACAGCACGCGGCCGTCCCAGTCGAGTTCCTGGATCAGCCCGCTGATGCCACCGGCCGACGAGCCGGTGCGTGCCTCGTCGCGCGCCAGCCGCAAGAGGCGCGCGCCGGGCAGCAAGTACGTGCCGCCCGCGTTCAGACGCGCCGTGCGCCAGGTGTGCACGACGGCTCCGTCGAGATCGACGAGGTGGACGGAGCGGGAGTTCAGCGGAGCCACGATCGTCAGCCCGTCGCACGCTCCCGCGGCGCGCAGGCGCAGCCCGCGAGCGGGCTCGCTCGCGACCGGGGCCGCGGCGACCGCGGGGCTCGCGTCGGTGGCCTGGGCCGGGGCCGGCGCCGGGGCGACCGCCGGGGCAGGCGGGCGGGGAGCGCTCGGCGCGCGGTCGCTCGACGCGGAGGGCGGCGGCGCGTCGGAAGCCCCGCACGCGCCGACGAGGAGCGCGCCCAGGAGGGCGGGCGCGAACGTGCGGATCCAAGCCATCTCGCGGCGAGTATACCCCGCGCTCGGCTAGCCGAAGGCGCGGGTCAAGGCCCACACCCGCGCCAGCGCCGTGCCCCGGCGCCGCGCGATCGCCGCCAGGCACGCGCGCCGCAGCGCGCGCACGAGCGGGACCCGCGCGTACGCGCGCAAGGTCGCGGCGTGGGTGCGCAGCGCTCGCCGCGCGCCGCGGTAGCCGGCCCGTCGGTCGGGCTCGTCGAGCGCCGCGAGCGCGATCCGGAGCAGCGTCGCCAGCGCGGCGAGCAGGTCCGCGTGCTCGGCCTCGCGCGGCGCGCGCGCCAGCCGCGAGCGCGCGCCCTCGAAGTCGCCGCGCGCGGCCACCAGCGCGGCCGCGAGCACGGCGTGGTGCGGCGTGGCGTGGTCCGGTGCCAGCTCCAGGGCGAACTCCGCGATCTCCAAGGCCTGTTCCTGGTCGCGCGGGTGGAGCCGCGCCAGAACGGGCAGCACGAGCATCCAGGGCCGCGCCCCGGGGCGGCGCCAGGTCGCGGTCCAGTGCAAGAGCTCACGATCCTGGTCCAGGCTCAGGTGGACCCGCGAGACGAGTGCCCACAGGTCCGGGTGGCCCTGGAGCGCGTCGGCGTGCGCCTCGACGAAGGGGCGCACGGACTCCGCCGCCTCGTTCGCGAGCGCGTCCTCGAGGAGTCCCTCGACGGCCGCCGTCCAGCCGGGCGTCGTCGCGGGGAGCCCGCCGAGTCGCGCCAGCGCCCCGGCGTGGCGCTTCGCGCGCGCGTGGCAGGTGACCCAGGCCGGTCCCACGCGCTCCAGCCCACCGGGCCGAGCGAGCAGCTCGTCGAGGACCTCCCGCCCGAGCTCGTGGTGGCCCGCTTCGAGGAGCGGGAGCGCGATCCAGGTCAGCACGGGCCCGGCGTTGCGCGGATCCTCGCCCGCCGCGCGCAGCACCTCGACCGCGCCGCGCAGTTCGCGGGCCGCGCAGGCGAGGCGCAGCTCGGCCCGCGGCCGGAGCCACGGCGGGGCGCCGGCGGGGACCGACGCCAGGATCGCGCGCGCTTCCTCCAACGCGCTGCGCGCGGCGAGCAGGTCGACGAGGCTCGCCACCGAGCCCCAGCGGTCGGGCTCCAGCTCCAGCGCGCGGCGGTGGGAAGCCTCGGCCGCGGCCGCCTCGCCGCGCGCCTCGGCCACGCGCGCCAGCGCGTCGTGCCACGCCGGGTCGTTCGGCTCGCGCCGCAGCCGCTCCTCCAGCCGTCGCCGCCGCTCGTCGTGCCGATCGAGCTCGGCCAGGACCTCGTCGAGCCGCTCCGCGGCCCAGCGGTAGGCGGGCTGTGCGTCGACGAGCGCGGCGAGACCAGCCGCGGCCTCCTCGCGCCGGCCGCACCGCCCGAGGAGCCACGCGCGACGGCCCGCGAGCTGGGGCGACCCCGGGTGTGCCGCGGCGTGCTGCTCGAGGAGCTCGAGCGCCTCGGCCGCGCGCCCCGCGTCGCCCAGGTCTTCCGCGAGCAGGTCGAGCGCGTCGAACTCGCCGGGGTGGTCCGCGAGCAGCGCGCGCAGCAGCGTCTCGCGGCGCGCTGCCTGCTCGCGCGGCAGGTGCTGCGCCAAGAGCAGCCGAAGGCGGACGTCCCCGGGCTGCGCGGCCGAGGCGGCCACCAACAGCTCCAGCGTGCGCTCGGGCCGCAGCGCGGCCTGCGCCTGCGCGCGGTGGACGGCCCAGGCACGCATGTCGCGCGGACGCAGGCGCACCAGGATCTCCGCGCGACGCAGCGCCTCCTCGGGTCGTTCCGCGGCGGCCAGCGCGGCGGCCAGCGCAGCGTGGTTCTCGAACTCGAGCGGTGCGACGCCCGCGGCTCGCTCCAACAGCGCCAGGGCCTCGTCCGGCGCGCCCAGGCGCGCGCGCTGCGCCGCCAACGCGCGCAGCGCGCTCCCATCGCGCGGCCCGACCGCCGCGGCGCGCTCCAACGCCGCGCGTTCGTCCGCCTCGGAGCCCAGCGCGCGCTCGATCCCGGCCAGCTCCAGCCAGGCGCCGGGATCGAGCGGGAAGCGCTCCGTCGCGTGGCGTGCCACCGCGCGCGCCTCGGCCCAGCGAGCGTGCGCGCGCAGCGCACCGGCCAGCGCGCGGTGGGCCGCTGGCAGGTCACCGCGCGCGGCGCGCAGCGCCTCGAGCTCTGCGACGAGCTCCGCTGGCTCGAGCACGCCAGTCGCGCAGGCCGACCAGGCCGGTAGCGCGCCGCCCGAGACCGCCTGGGCGGCGATCCGTGCCAGCGCGGTGAGCGCCCCCGCGCGGCCCTGGCCGGCTTCGGTGGCCAGCACGAGCGCGCCGTGGAGCGCCGTTTCGTCGTCGGCGTCGAGCGCGCAGGCGCGCTCGAAAGCCGCGCGCGCGGCCTCGCGCTGCCCGCGTCCCACGAGCACGAGTCCCAAGACTGCCTGGGAGGCGGCCCGCGCCGGCTCGCTGTCCAACGCGCGCCGTGCCTCGGCTTCGGCCTCGTCGAGGCGCGCACCGTCCAAGAGGCGCAGCGCCAGCTCACGCCGCGCCCAGGCGTCGTCGGGGTGTCGCGCCAAGAGCTCCCGCAGGTGGACCTCCGCCTCCTGCGGAGCGTGGGGTCCAAGCAGCTCGCACACCAGGCGCCGGAGCTGCGCGTCGTGGGGCCGGGTCGCAAGCGCCGCGCGCGCCACGGCGCCCAGCTCGCCCGGACCGCTCGTCGCGAGCACCAGGTTCAGATGCAGGGCCAGGATCGCCGCGTCGTGCGGCGCCGCGGCCTGCGCCGCGCGCAACTGCTCGCGCGCCCTGTCGACCTCGCCGGCAGCCAGCGCCACCAGGGCCCGCGCCCGCAGGGCGTCGGGCCGTCGCACGCGTCGCTCGGCGTCGTCGAGCAACTCGTGGGCGCGCGCGAAGCGGCCGTGCCGCGCCTGGAGCAGCGCGGCCTCCAGCGCCAGGTCGCCGTCGTCCGGTCGCGCCTCCCGGGCGCGCTCGAGCGCGAGGAGCGCCTCGGGGATCCGGCCGGCGCGCTCGAGCGCCGCGGCGAACGAGCGCGCGGGTTGGCTGGAGCGCCGCGCGTGGCGCTCCGCGCGCGCGGCGAGAAATGCCAACGCCTCGCTGCCGCGTCCGGCCGACTGACACAGGGCTGCGTAACGCTCGGCGTGCTCGGGCTGGCTTTCGTCGAGGCAGGCGGCCGAACGCAACGCCTCGATCGCCTGCTCACGGTCGCCGGCGTGCTCGTGGAGCAGCGCCAGGACGCGCAGTGCCGACGCATCCGGCGGGGGACGCCGCAGCGCGCGGCGGATGTGGCGCCAGGCGGTCGCCGCGCGCCGTGCGTCGCGGGCCAGCTCCTCGGCCAGCCGCACGTCGAAGACGCGGTCGGCGCCGGGCAAGCGCGCCGCGCGCGCCAGGACCTCGCGCAATTCCGCACTGCGCTCTTGCCGGGCGAGCTGGCCGGCCTGCATGAACAGGAAGCGTCCGCACGTCGGCGCTTCGGCCAGCAGCTCCTCGACGACGCGGGCCTGCTCGATGCCGTCCTGGTCGTAGGCGGCGAGCACGTAGCGCGCCATGCGCGCCAGGAAGGAGCGCGGCGCGCGGGCCTGGAGCTCCTCGACCTGGCGCTCCGCCGCGGCGCGCTCATGGGCCTCCAGCGCGGCCTGCACGCGGTGGAGCGCGTCGTGCAGCTCGGCCTCGTGCAGAGGGAGCTGCGCACATTCCGCTGCACGCTCCGGCGGGAGCAGCAGGATGCCGCGCGGTCCAGTCGGCCCGTAGCGCGCGAAGAACTCCGCCTGCGGCCACTCGCGCAGCTCGGGCTGGTAGGGGTCGCGCACGAGCAGCGTGTCGCGCCGCGTGTCGTAGCCGATCACGGCCTGCATGTGTCCGGTGCTGGCCTCGGCCGTCCCGACGCCGAACGGCAGGTCGCGATCGAGCAGACTGCGCGCACCCTCCCACGTCACCGTGAACTCGCGCACGAGGAAGCCCTGCCCCTCGGCCCAGCAGCGCTCGTGGAAACCGGTCGAGCCGCCCCACGCGATGCGCTCCGCGATCTGGAGCTGGTCGGCTTGGCGCCCGAACGCGCCGGCCAACGCGGCCAGCGTCGCGGGCCCGCAGGTCTCGTGGTGTTGGCGCACGAACGCGACGCGCGAGCGGCGGCGCGTGCCCGACGCGCGCGCAACGCTGGCCGCGCGCCGGCGGTGGAACTCGGCGTCGACGCGCAGTGCGTGCTGCAGCGAGGCTGCGTGGTCGCCGCGGCGCCAGGCCAGCTCGGAGCGACAGGCGGCGATCCACTGCGTGAACAGGCGCTCCCGCAGCGGCGCGGCGGCCTCGAACGCGTCGAGCGCACGCGCCGCGTCCTCGTCGCGCTCCAGGTCGAGCAGGATCGCCGTGAGCAGCCCGGCGTGCGGCGCACAGGGATTGGCCGCCACCGCACGCGCGAGGAACTCGGCCGCCTCGTGCGCTCGGTCGGCGAGCTGCAGCAGCCGCGCGCGGCAGGCGACCGCCGAGGCGTAGCCCGGGACCTCCGCCAGCGCGCGCTCGGCGGCCGCCAGGGCCGCGTCGTAGCGATCGGCGCCCTCCAGCACGCGCGCCTCGGCGACGTGGATCCAGGTTTGCTCGCCGCCGAGCGCGCGGGCGCGCGCGAGGTCCAGCTCGGCACGCTCGAAGTCGCGCAGCTCGGCCCGCGCCAGCGCGCGTGCCGCGTGCAACTCGGCGCGCACGGCCGGATCGGCCTCGCTCTCGACGCCGCCCTCCAGACGTGCCAGCGCCGCGACCGGGCCGCGGTCGTGGAGCAGTGCCAGCGCGCCGTGGAGTCGGGCCAGCCCCTGATCCGGGTGGCGGCGCGCTGCGCGCAGATGGAGCGCGGAGCCCAGCCGCGGAGCCCCCGTCCAGTTCGCGATCCGCCCCGCCAGCGCCTGGCCGCGCGCTCCGGGCCAGGCCCCCAGCGGCAGCGCGCCCTCCCCCAGGCGCAGCGCCGCGACGAAGCGGCTCTGGCGGCAGAGGGCCTCGACGGCGTCCAGATCGGGGAGTGGGTTCACGCGGGAAAGGCGGCCAGCGTAGCGCCCGGCGCCGCGCGCCGGCGCGGCGGTCCCCGTTGGGTGGGTACCAGCGGGGAGCCGGCCCGTGGTAGAAGCTCCCGTCCCATGTTCGAGACGCTCTCCGACCGACTCTCCAAGGCCTTCTCCTTCCTGCGTGGCAAGCAGGAGCTCACGGACGAGAGCATCGAGGAGGGGCTCTCCCAGGTCCGCGCCGCGCTGCTCGAGGCGGATGTCAACTTCCGCGTCGTCAAGGAGTTCACCGAGCGCGTCAAGGCGCGCCTGGTCGGCGCCCAGCGCCTCCAGGGCGTCGACCCGAGCCAGCAGTTCATCGCGGCCTTCCACCGCGAGCTCGTGGCGCTGCTCGGGCCCGAGGAGGCGCGGCTCGAGTTCGCGAAGAGCGGACCGACGATCGTGCTCATGGCCGGTCTGCAGGGCGCGGGCAAGACCACGACCTGCGCCAAGCTCGCCAAGCTCTTGCGCGAGAAGCACGGCCGGCGCCCGCTGCTCGTGGCGGCCGACGTCAAGCGTCCGGCAGCCGTCGAGCAGCTCAAGGTGCTCGGGCGCCAGCTCAACGTGCCGGTCTTCCACGAGCCCGGGCTGGCGCCGCCCGAGCTGTGCCTGCGCGGGGTCGCGCACGCGCGCGTGGCGGGCGCCGACGTCGTGATCCTCGACACGGCCGGCCGGCTGCACGTCGACTCCGAGCTCATGGACGAGGTGCGCTCGATCGCGCGCGTCACGGCTCCCACGGCGACCCTGCTCGTCGTCGACGCGATGACCGGCCAGGACGCGGTCAACAGCGCCAAGGCCTTCCACGAGGCGCTCGAGCTGACCGGCGTCGTGCTCACGAAGCTCGACGGCGACGCGCGCGGCGGCGCGGCCGTCTCGCTCAAGGCCGTCACTGGCCAGCCGATCCTGTTCGTGGGGCTCGGCGAGAAGCTCGACGACCTCGACGCGTTCCACCCCGAGCGCATGGCGGGCCGCATCCTGGGGATGGGCGACGTCGTGGGCCTGGTCGAGAAGGCGCAGAGCGCCATCTCGGAGAAGGAGGCGCAAGCCAACTTCGAGAAGCTGATCCTGGGCGAGTTCACGCTCGAGGACATGCTGGCCCAGTTGCGCATGATCCGGCGCATGGGCCCCATGAAGAAGGTGCTCGGGATGATGCCCGGCATGGGGGACCTGGCGAAGAACGTCGACGTCGACGACAAGCAGATGAACCGCATCGAGGCGCTGTTCACCTCGATGACGCGGCGCGAGCGGATCAGCCCCGAGATCCTCGACATGAGCCGCCGCCGGCGCATCGCGCGCGGCGCGGGGCAGGACGTCGGCGCCGTGAACGACCTGCTGAAGCGCTTCAAGGAGATGCGGCAGCTCATGAAGCAGCTGAACAAGATGGGGCTCGCCTCGCAGTTCGGCGCGAAGCAGAAGGCCGCCGCGCTGCGCGAGCTCTCGCCCAGCGGAGAGCTCGAGGCCCCGACGGGCGGCGGGGGCCTGCTCTCCGGGCTCGGCGGCGGCCTCGCCAGCGGGCTTTCAGGGCTCGGGCGCGGGGTCGGCGGGTTGTTCGGTCGCGGGGGGGGCGGTGGCCCGCCCCAGGCGGGCGGATTGCCCCCCGGGCTCGGCGGCGGCGGCCTCGCCGGCCTGCCGGGTGGCCTCTTCGGCGGCGGCGCACGGCCGATGGGCAGCTCCGCCACGCGGCAGAGCGGCTCGAAGAAGAAGAAGGACAAGAAGAAGCGCAAGAAGCGCTGACCCCCTGCCGCGCCGAGCCCGCTGGCCACGCGGGCCAACTCCCCGTGGCGGGCCGCGCGCTGCGCGTCGGAGCGCCGCGCGGGGCCCGGCGGCGCGGCCATTTCCCCGCGCTCGCCGCTGGACAGCGGGCGTCCGATCGGGTGTCCTATTCGCCCTCTCTCGCCGGCCGGCCCGCTCCGGAACGCCGCGAGCCGCGGGAGACCTCGAGGATCGATCCCAAGAACATGGCTGTCGTCATCCGTCTGCGCAGGACCGGCCGCAAGAACCTGCCCTGCTTCCGCATCACCGCCACGGACTCGCGCTTCCCTCGTGACGGGAGATCGCTCGAGACCCTGGGGCTCTACGACCCGCTCAAGAAGGACCCGGCCCAGCAGCTCCGGCTCAACGAGGAGCGCACACGCTGGTGGCTCGAGCACGGGGCGCTGCCCAGCGACATCGTCCAGTCGCTGTTCAAGCGCCTGGCGGTCTTCCCGAGGAAGCCCAAGGAGAAGCGCGAGCGCCCGGGTCGCAAGCCGAACGCCTCGACCGCGCGCCGTCGCGCCGCCAAGCAGGCGCGCACCGCGGCCAAGGCCAGCCGCTTCCAAGCGCGCCGCGCCGCGAAGAAGGCCGCCGCCGGCGCCGCCAAGGAATGAACTCCCGGGGGCGCGCCGGCACGGCGCAGCTCCCGACGGCGCCGCGCCGCGCCGCCGTCGATGACTCCCCGCTGCCCGGCCTCGGCCGGGTGACCCCGCTCTCCGGACCCACGGCGCGCACCGCGGGCCGGACGCCGGCCCGCGCTCGCGTAGCGCGTCGCGCGGCCTGGCCGCCGGATCGGTCCGGCGCCGCCGCACCTGCGATCCAGACCTCGCCACCGCGCCCCATTCCGCACCCCTCGTGAGCAAGAAGCCCGACCTCGTCCCCAAGCTCCTCGAGCGCGTGCAGCCGCGCCATCGCCTGCCGAAGCCGGTCAAGGACGCCAGCCTCCTCGAGCAGGGGATGATGATCGCGCTCGTGCGCCACCTGGCCCAGGGCGAGGCCGAGCGCGTGCTCGCCGCGCTCAAGCAGGCCTACCCCGACTGGAACGAGCTGCGCGTGGCGCAGGCGCAGGAGATCGCCTCGCTCGTCGCCACCGGCGACCGGCGCGCCCAGCGCGGCGAGCTCGAGCGCCTCTTCCCGGTCGTGCGCGCGGCGCGCGACTACCTCCAGGAGATCTTCCAGAAGAACCACGGCTTCGATCTGGAGTTCCTGCGCGAGGATCCGGCCGGCGGCGCGAAGACGTTCGCCTCGATGCCCTATCTGGGTCTGGCGGGCACCTGCTACCTGCTGTGGCTGGCGAGCGGGCGGCAGGTCCCGTCGCACCCCGCGGTCGTGCGCGTTCTGGAGCGCATCGGCCTCGTCCAGAAGGGCAGCGGAGGCAAGAAGGGCGGCAAGGACCTGCTCCAGGGCCTGGTGCCCGAGGGGCGCGAGCTCGAGTTCGTCGCCGTGTTCGGCGAGGTGGCCGACCGCTGGTGCCACGCCGCGAAGCCCCTGTGCCACGAGTGCGCGCTGGTCGACGACTGCGCCTTCGGCAAGAAGGCCTTCCAGGAGTGGAAGGTCCAGCAGGCGCGCCTCGCGGCCCAGCGCGTGCGCGAGGACGCGCGCCGCGCCGTGTTCGAGAAGAAGGAGGCCGAGCGGCGCGCCAAGGAAGACGCGCGGCTCGCCAAGAAGGCCGCGCTCGAGGCCGCGAAGGCGCAGAAGGAGAGGGAGCGCCGCGCGAAGCTCGAGGCCCGCCGCAAGGAGACCGAGGCCAAGGCCAAGGCCAAGGTCGAGGCCGCCGCCAAGAAGGCCGCGGCCGAGGTGGCCAAGAAGGCCGCTGCCGAGGCCAAGCGCGTCGCGGCCGAGAAGAAGAAGGCCGAGCTCGAGGCCAAGAAGCAGAAGGAGAAGGAGCGTCTCGCGAAGATCGAGGCGCGCCGCAAGGAGGCCGAGGCCCGCGCCAAGGCCCAGGCGGAGGCCAAGGCCCGCGCCAAGGCGGAGGCGCGCGCCAAGGCCGAGGCCAAGGCCAAGGCCAAGGCCAAGGCGGTCGCCAAGGCCAAGGCCGCCAAGGCTCGCAAGCCCGCGGCGAAGAAGCGGCGCTGAGGAGCGCGCCGGGCGCGTGACGCGCATCGTCCTGGCCTCGGCGTCGCCGCGCCGCCGTGAGCTGCTCGCCGCTGCCGGGCTGGACTTCGACGTCGTCCCGGCGGACGTCGACGAGGACGTGCCGGAGGGCACCGAGCCGCTGGCGGCCGCGCGTCTGCTCGCCGAGCGCAAGGCGCGCGCGGTGGCGCCGCGCGTTGCGCCGGATCGTGTGGTGCTGGCGGCCGACACGATCGTGGCCGTCGAGCGCGCGGGCCGGCAGCACTTGCTCGCCAAGCCCGAGGACGAGCGCGACGCGGAGCGCATGCTGGCCTGGCTCTCGGGCACGCGCCACCAGGTCGTGACCGGCGTGTGCGTGCTCTGCGCGCGGCCGGGGGCGCCGGCCGTGGTCGGCGCGGAGCGCACCTGGGTCACGCTGCGCCGGATCGAGCCCGACGAGGTCCAGGCCTACGTGGCGAGCGGCGAGTGGCGCGGCAAGGCCGGTGGCTACGCCATCCAGGAGACCGCCGACCGCTTCGTGACGCGCCTCGAGGAGGGCGGCTTCGACAACGTCGTGGGCCTGCCCGTGGGGCTCACCCTGGAGCTCCTGCGGCGGGCCGGCGCGCTTGTCGACCGCGGGGACGGCGGCTATCCTGCTCCGCCCTCGGAACGGGCCTGACCCGCCCCCGCGGAGCGCGAGCCATGAAGAAGGAAATCCATCCCAAGTACCACGAGTGCCAGGTCCACTGCGGCTGCGGCAACTCGTTCCAGACGCGCGCCACCGTGAAGGAGCTGCGCATCGAGATCTGCAGCGTCTGCCACCCGTTCTACTCGGGCGTGCAGAAGTTCGTGGACGCCGCCGGCCGCGTCGACCGCTTCAACAAGAAGTACGGCAAGCCGGCCGCCAAGCCCGCTTAGCTCGCCCCGCCGGCCCGCGCCCGCGGTCCGGCAGCCACGCCCGCCGCGCGTCCCGCCCAGGACGCGGCGGGCGTCGTCGTTCCCACCCGAGGAGCTCCCGCGCCATGACGCTGCACCCGGCCGTGCGCGCGCGCCTCGCGCAGCGCGCGGCGCGTTTCGACGAGATCACCGAGCTCATCGGCCGGCCCGAGGTCGCCGCGAGCGGGCGCAAGCTCGGCGCGCTGCTCCAGGAACGCGGTGCGCTCGAGGGGGTCCACGCGCTGCACGCGCGCGTCGCGGCGCTCGAGAGGCGCATCGAGGAGGCCGGGCGCATGCGCCTCGATCCGACGAGCGACGCCGAGCTCCGCGAGCTGGCCCTGGCCGACGAGTCGGCCGCGCGCGCCGAGATCGCGGCGCTCGAGCACCAGGTCCTCGAGGGGCTCGTGCGCGAGCCCGAGGACGACCGCAGCAAGGTCATCGTCGAGATCCGCGCCGGGGTCGGCGGCGACGAGGCCACGCTGTTCGCCCGCGACCTGCACGGCATCTACCGCAAGTACTGCGACGCGCAGGGCTGGCGCGTCGAGGAACTCGAGGTCGCGCCCAGCGAGATCGGTGGCTTCAAGGAAGTCGTGTTCGCGGTCGAGGGCGAGGGGGCCTGGCGCAAGCTGCGCTTCGAGTCCGGCGGCCACCGCGTGCAGCGAGTGCCCGCGACCGAGGCACAGGGCCGCATCCACACCAGTGCCGCGACGGTGGCCGTGCTCTCCGAGGAGAGCGAGGTCGAGGTGGCGTTTCCGCCCGACGATCTGCGCATCGACACGATGCGCGCCGGCGGCGCGGGCGGCCAGCACGTGAACAAGACCGAGAGCGCCGTGCGCATCACGCACCTGCCGACCGGCATCGTCGCGATCTGCCAGGACGGCCGCAGCCAGCAGAAGAACCGTGCGTCCGCGCTGCGGCTGCTCCAGGCGCGCGTCCTGGCCCACGAGCAGGCCAAGGTCGACCGCGAGCGCGCCGCGGCGCGCAAGAGCCAGGTCAAGAGCGGCGACCGCAGCGAGCGGATCCGGACGTACAACTGGCCGCAGAATCGTGTGACGGACCACCGCGCGAACCTGAATTTCAGCCTGGAGAGCGTGCTGGCCGGCAAGCTCGACCCGCTGTTCGAGGCGCTGATCGCCCTGGACCGCGAGGAGCGGATCCGCGCCTTGTGATGGCAGCCGTGCGGTGGCATCGTCGGGCGCGGTGAACGTGACGCAGCCCAGGGAGCCCGTGAAGCCGCGCACCGCGGGCGAGATGCTCAAGCTCGCGCGCGAGTTCCTGCTCAAGAAGGGCATCGAGGAGGCGCGCCTCGAGGCCGAGCTGCTCGTCGCGCACGCGCTGGGTCTCGACCGGCTCGCGCTGTTCCTCCAGCACGACCGGCCGATCGGTGACGAGGAGCTCGCGCGCGGGCGAGAGCTCCTCGTGCGGCGCGGGAAGCGCGAACCCACTGCCTACCTGACGGGATCACGCGAGTTCTACGGGCGCTCCTTCGCGGTCGGTCCGGGCGCCCTGATCCCGCGGCCAGAGACCGAAATCGTCGTCGACCGCGCGCGGGAGATCGCGCGCGGACGCGCGGCGTCGGGCAGTCCGCTGCTGTGCGCCGCGGACTATGGCACGGGCAGCGGGATCCTGGCGATCACGCTGGCGCTCGAGATCGAGGGGTTGCACGTGCTGGCGGTGGACGCGTCCGACGCGGCGCTCTCCTGGGCGCGGCGCAACGTCGAGCGGCACGCGCTCTCGATGGCGGAGGCTGGGCGCCCGGTCACGCCCACGCCACCGGCGCCGGGCGCGGACAGCGCCCGGCGCGCCGAGCATGCGGCACGCGCCGACGTCGGGCGGCGCGCGGATCTCGCCGCGCGCGCCGACCTGGCGCGGCGCGTCGAGCTCGCGCTGGGCGACGGCGTGGCGCTGCTCCTCGAGCGTGCGCGCGAGCGTCCGTTCGACCTCGTCGTGGCCAACCCGCCCTACGTGACGCGCGCAGAGGAGGCGGACCTCGCGCCCGAGGTGCGCGACCACGAGCCCGCATCGGCGCTGTTCGCGCCCGCGGGCGACCCCGACCACCACCTCGCGCGGCTCCTCGACCTCGTGCCGCGCGTGCTGGCGCCCGGCGGCACGCTGCTCGTCGAACTCGGCCACCGGCAGGGGCCGCGCGCGCGGGGGCTGGCGCACAGCCGCGGCCTGGAGGCCCGCATCGGCCGCGACTTCGCCGGAATCGAGCGCGTGCTCGAGACGCGCCGGCCGGTCTGACGCTCACGGCTCGAGCCCCGCGGGCGGACCAGGCCCGTGGGCGCCGCCTCACGACGACGGGGGGGAGGCCGCCGCGCCTGGGCCGGGCCAGGGCGGCCGGGCGCCGCACGGAGCTTCCATGGAATCTCGTGACAAGCCGCGATCTTCGGCCACAGTGGGTGGTCCATGAAGCCGACCGTCGTCCTGGCCGAGGCCATGCTGCCCAACCGGCAGAAGCTCTCGCTGCGCCGTCACGACGGCCACTACCACATCCGCGTCGGCGGCGAGCTGCTCATGAGCACGACCGCGACCGCGTCCGAGGCGCAGATGGCCGAGCTGGCCCACGCAGCGTTCGGCGCAGGCGCGGGGCAGCGCGTCCTGATCGGTGGCTTCGGCTTCGGGTTCACGCTGCGGCGCATGCTCGAGCTCGTCGGGCCCGACGTGCACGTGCAGGTCGCCGAGCTGCTGCCGCAGATCGTCGAGTGGAACCGCGTGCACCTGGCCAGCGTGAACGGCCAGCTGCTCGACGATCCGCGCGTCGAGGTCCTCCTGGGCGACGTGTTCGCCGTGCTGGGCAGCGCCGCGCCGGCGAGCTACGACGCCGTGCTGCTCGACGTCGACAACGGCCCGGAGGCGCTGGTCGACGCGCGCAACGAGCGGCTCTACGCCGACGTGGGGCTGGCCGCGCTGTCGCGCGCGCTGAAGCCGGGTGGGCGCGCCGTGTTCTGGTCGGCGGGCACGGACGATCGGTTCCTGCGTCGGCTCAAGCGGGCCGGCTTCCAGGCCGAGGCGCTCTGGGCCAAGGCCTACCCGCAGGCGCAGGTCAAGACGCACACGCTGTTCGTCGCCGACTGGCCGCGTCGGGAGCGGCCGCACTCCCCCGAGTGAGATCGGCCGCGGGCGCGGCTTGCGCTGCAGCGCGTCGACCCTAACATCTTCCTAACCAGGAGGGGGGCGGCAGCGATGGGGATCAGGGACGGGCGTGGAGCACCGGCCGGAGAGCCGGAGGTCAGGTCCGGCGGGAAGCGCCGAGCGCGGGCCGCGCGCGGTATCGCCGAGCTCGTGTCGCGCCTGCGCGAGGACCCGCGCTGGGCGCCGCGCTTCGAGCACTGGCACGAGGTGCCGGCGCGCGTCGCGCAGACGGCGCCGTTCCCGGCCGCGCTCGACGCCCGCCTCGTCGAGCTCTACCGGAGTCGCGGGTTCGAGTCGCTCTACGCGCACCAGGCGCGCTTCGTCGAGCACGCGCTGGCCGGACGCGACGCGCTCGTCGCCACGCCGACCGCGTCGGGCAAGACGCTGTGCTACGTGCTGCCCGTCCTCGACGCGCTGTACGCGACCGACGGCGCGGCGCGCTCGCTGTTCCTGTTCCCGACGAAGGCGCTCTCGCAGGACCAGACGTCGTCGCTCACGTCGGTCGTCGAGGGGCTCGGGGCGCCGTGGCACGCCTACACGTACGACGGCGACACGCCGCCCAGCGTGCGGCGCACGCTGCGCGACCGCGGGCACCTGGTGCTCACGAACCCGTACATGCTGCACGCCGGGATCCTGCCCAACCACGCCAAGTGGTCGGAGCTCTTCCGCGACCTGCGCTACGTCGTGATCGACGAGGTCCACACGCTGTCGGGCGTCTTCGGCAGCTCCGTCGCCAACGTCTTGCGGCGCCTCGTGCGCATCGCGCGGCACTACGGCTCGGACCCCCGGTTCCTCTTGTGCTCGGCGACCTTGCGCGAGGGGCGCGAGCACGCGCGCCGGCTCATCGGCCGCGACGTGGAGCTCGTCGAGGAGGACGGCTCGCCATCGGGCCCGCGCACGTTCGGCGTCTACAACCCGCCGATGCTGAACCCGGTCGCGGGCCTGCGCGCCAACGCGCTCGAGGAAGCGCGGCAGCTCGCCGCCGTCTTGTGCGGACCGGCGCACCAGACGATCTTCTTCTGCCAGCGGCGCACGAGCGTCGAGGTGCTCACGCGCTACCTCAAGGAAGCGGCGCCGAACCTGGGCCTCTCCCCAGACGAGATCAAGGGCTACCGCGGCGGGTACCTGCCCGACCTGCGGCGCGAGATCGAGGCCGGGCTGCGCAGCGGCACCGTCAAGGTCGTCGTGTCGACCAACGCGCTCGAGCTGGGCATCGACATCGGCGCGCTCGACGTCGCCGTGCTGGTCGGCTACCCCGGCTCGCAGGCCAGCTTCTGGCAGCGCGCCGGCCGCGTTGGCCGGCGCCAGAAGCCGAGCCTGGTCGTGCAGGTCGCGACCAGCGACCCGGTCGACCAGTACCTGGCGCGACATCCCGGGACGCTCTTCGCGGCGCCGCGCGAGCGGCTGGGCCTCGACCCCGACAACCTCGTGATCCTGTCCGAGCAGGTGAAATGCGCTGCGTTCGAGCTGCCGTTCCGCGAGGGAACGGCACCGGGCACGCTCGACGATCCCTCCTACGGCGCGGTGCGCGACGCGGCCGGGGTTCTGGACTACCTGGCCGAGGAATCCAAGCTGCTCCTCAAGCGCGGCGGCACCTGGCACTGGATGGCCGATGCGTACCCCGCGCAGGACGTGACGCTGGCCGGTGGCGAGCCCGACAACGTGCTGGTCCTCGACGCCGACACCAAGAAGGCGATCGGCGAGATCGACCGCGCCGATTCGCTGACCACCGTGCACGAGGGCGCGATCTACCAGGTCCAGGGCGAGACCTGGAAGGTCGAGCGCTTCGACTACGAGAACCGCCGCGCGTACGTGCGGCGCGTCGACAGCGACTACTTCACCGAAGCCGAGCTGGACGTGTCCGTGCGTTTCCTGCGCCTGGAAGAGCGCCGGATGCGAGCACGTCGCGAGGCACCGGTCGCGCGGCCCGTGATCCCGGTCGAGCACGGCCACGAGCTCGAGGACCACAGCGTGTGGCGCGGCGAGGTCCATGTCACGACCGTCGCGACGCAGTACAAGAAGGTGCGCTTCTACACGCGCGAGAGCGTCGGCGCGGAGGACATCGTGCTGCCGCCCGAGGAACTCGACACAGAGGCCTTCGTGCTGACGCTGTCCGACGCGGCGTCCTGCGAGCTGGGCCTCGCGGGCGGCGACCGCGGCGCTGCCTGGCGCGGCGTGGGCAGCCTGTTGCGCCGCGTCGCGCCGCTCTTCCTGCGCTGCCAGCCGCGCGACCTGGGGCTCTCGACGCAGGTGCGTTCGACGCACTTCCGGCGGCCGGCGATCACGCTCTACGACACGGTGCAGGGCGGCGTGGGGCTCGCGACGCTCCTGTTCGGCGCGTACCGCGAGCTGTGCGGCGCCGCGCTCGAGGTCGTGTCGCGTTGCGATTGCGCCCAGGGCTGCCCGGCCTGCGTCGGCCCGCGCGAGGAAGTCGGGCCGCTCGGCAAGGAGGTCGCGCTGCGCGTCCTGGCGCACCTCGCCGCCGGACCGGATCCGACCCCCGCGGACGTCGACGAGCGCGCAGTGGAGCCCGTGGCGTGAAGGAGTCGCTGCGCGACCGCTTGCGGCGCCTGCGCCGCGACGAAACGGGACCGGGGCCGCCCGCCGCGCCGCCGCGCGGAGACGCTCCAGCGCCGCGCGGGCCCACGACGCCGCGCGAAGACGCGCACGTGCCGCCGCCTTCTGGCATGCCGCGTGGAAGAGCGCCCGAGCGGTCGGCAGCGGCGCTGTCTCGTGGCACTGCAAGCGCGACGCCGGCCGCCCCGACGCCGGCCGCCCCGACGCCGGCCGCCCCGACGCCGGCCACCCCGACGCCGGCCACCGCGACGCCGGCCACCGCGCAGGGCGGCTCCGAGCTCCAGCGCCGCCTCGCGCGCCGCGCCGCGCTCGTCGCGTCCGCCGCCGGCGACGACCTCGCGAGCGGCCCGCCGCCGCGCGCGCTCGACCTGGGGCGGCCCGCGCGGCTCGCCCCGACGGCGCGCGGCGCGCTGGCGCGCACGAGCACGTTCGCACGCGACCACGCGCACGGGGCACGCTCGCTGGCCGAGGGGCTGGCGTACGACCCGGCGCTGCTCGCCGCGAGCGCCAAGGACGAGCGCCTGGCCGGGCTCGACCTCTCGCGCGCGGTGTACCTCGACACAGAAACCTCGGGCCTCTCGGGCGGCGCGGGGACCTACGTGTTCCTGGTCGGGCTCGGCACGTTCGGCCCCCTCGGCTTCGAGGTCTGGCAGGGATTCCTGGCCGACCCGGGCGACGAGCGCGCGCTGCTCGCGGAGACCGCCGAGCGCATCGCCGCTGCGTCGGCCGTGGTCTCGTTCTTCGGCAAGTCGTTCGATCGTCACCGGCTCGAGGACAAGATGCGGATGCACGGTGTCACACCCCCGTTCGCCGCACTGCCGCACCTCGACCTCTACTGGCCGCTGCGCCGCCTGTTCGGCGGCCGCTTCGAGAACGGACGGCTGAAGACGCTCGAGCGCGAGCTGTGCGGCGTCGTGCGCGACGACGACCTGCCGGGCAGCTTCGCGCCGGCGGCCTGGTTCGACTTCCTCGGGGATCGGCCGCACCGACTCGAAGGCGTCTTCCGCCACAACCTGGAGGACGTGCTGAGCCTCGTCGTGCTGCTCCCGCACGCCGCGCAGCCCTTGCCGGAGCGGACGAAGCCGCGATGAGCGCGCGCGCGCAGCCCGTGGTCACGATCGCGGTGGACTGGTCCGGCGCGCTGACGGGCGCGCGCCAGCGCATCTGGCTGGCGGAAGCGCGCGCAGGCGGCCGGGCCGCGCCCGGCCCGCGACTCGTGCGCCTCGAGTGCGGCCGTGACCGCGCCGAGACGATCGACGAACTCGTCGCCAGCGCGCGGCGCGATCCACGGCTCGTCGTCGGCCTGGATTTCGCGTTCTCGCTGCCGGCCTGGTTCCAGGCGCGCCTGCGCATCCGCAGCGCGCGCGCCCTGTGGGAGCGCGTCGCGCGCGACGGCGAACACTGGCTGGCCGAATCGCCGCACCCGTTTTGGGGTCGGCCGGGCGTGCGCGCCCCGGCGTTCGACGCGCGCCGCCCGGCTTGGCGGGCCACGGAGGGCGAGGCCGTGCGCGAGCGCGGCGTGGGCCCCAAGAGCGTGTTCCAGATCGGCGGCGCGGGCTCGGTCGGCACCGGCTCCCTGCGCGGGATGCCGTTCCTCGTGACGCTCCAGGACGCGGGCTTCTCGATCTGGCCCTTCGACCCGCCGCGCCTGCCCATGGCGGTCGAGATCTACCCGCGCGTGCTCACGGGGCCGGTGAACAAGTCGAGCCGCGTGGCGCGCGCGCTGTACCTGCAGGCGCGCTTCGCGGACCAGCGCGAGGACCTGCTGCGCCTCGCGGAGTCGAGCGAGGACGCCTTCGATGCCTCCGTCTCCGCGCTGCGCATGCAGCGCCACGCGCGCCAACTCCTGGAGGGCCCACTGGCCTACTTGCCGCTCGATTCCCGCGAGGGCCGCATCTGGCGTCCGGCGCGCGACGTCGTCGCCGAGCGCACGGCCTGAGCGGCATCCCGCGGGCCACGCGGGACCGTGCTGCGTTCCTCAGTCGCGTTCGCCGGAGAGCACCCACGCCGCCCAGTCCCGGGTCGCGTGGATGCGCGCACCGGTCTCGTCGCGGGCCTCGCGCAGACGCATCTTGGCGCCCCACAGCGCGGCCGCCTTGGTCTGACCCTCGACCCACAGCCGCCGGTAGAAGTCGAGCATGAGCTCACGCGTGGCCTCGTCGGGCACCTTCCACAGGCTGGTCACGACGCTCTGCGCGCCCGCCATGTGAAGCGCCTTCTGGAGGCTGGCCACGCCCTGGCCCGCGCGTCGCTCGCCGACGTTCGTGTCGCAGGCCGACAGCACCGCCAGTTCGCAGCGCGCGAGGTCGAGCGTCGAGAGCTCCTCGGCCGTGACGATCCCCGGCACGCGGCCGGTCGCGTCCGGCGGACGGTTCGCGCCGCACAGCGCCAGGCCCGCGAGCAGCATCGGGCTCATCCCGCGCACCACGCTCTCGGTCCCGGAGGGTGCGGCGAAGCGACGCTCGCCGAGCTCGCCGTCCGACCAGGCGCGCACCGACTCCGGCGCATACCAGCCGTGCGTCGCGACGTGCAGGTAGCGCGCGCGCGGCGCGGCAGCGAGCAGCGCCTCGCGCGAGGCGCTGCGCTTCTCCAGCGCCAGGGCGCCGCGCTCTTCGCCGAAGACCTCGGCGAAGAGCGCCGCGACCTCGCGCGCCTCCAGGCCCGTGTAGGTCAGCGGCGCGAACGCGCGCGGCCAGGCCGGCGCGGCGGACCCGCGCGTCCTGGCGTCGTCCGACTCGGGCTCGTCGCGTCCCAGCACCTCCGCGTCGGCCGCGTCGAGCGGCACCGGCTCCGAGTTGAACGCCGCGCCCCCCAGAGTGACCAGGGCGCCAGCCGCCGACACCGCAGGAGCCGGCCGCAGCAGCTCGCGCAGGGCCACGCGCAGCTCGATGGACCAGCGCGCGCCGAGCAGCTCCCCGGTGCCGTGGTCCGGTGCGTCCAGCGGCAAGGCGTCCAGCGGCACGAGGTGCAGCACGTCGTCGACGGCCACGATCGCGCGCCGCGCGTCCGACAGCAGGGGCTCCAGCGGATCCCACACCAGGCGCCGCAGCGCGACGCCGGCCTCACGCTCGTCCTCGCCGGATGCGGTCGTTGCCAGACCCCGCTCGACGCCCGCGCCGATCGCGCTGCGCCAGGCACGCACCGCGGCTTCGATCTGCGCCAGCGGACCCAGGTCGACGTGGGCCAGGTCGGGCGCGCCATCCGTCGCGCGCCGCAGCACGAACGCGCCCAGCGCATCGACCGCCGGCGCGAGCGGGTCCGACGTCGTGCGGAGGCGCCGGTAGCCGATCGCGACCGCGTCGCGCGGCAACCGCGCCGCGAGCGCCTGCGCGTCGACCATCGGGTGCGCGCCGCCGGCCTCGGCGCCGCGCGCGGCCAGGGCGCGCTCGGCCCGCTCACGCCGCCCGCGGGCAGCGTGCATCTGCTGCTCGGGCGCGCCAGCCTGGGCCAGGCCGGCGAGCACCGCCGAGGCCTCGCGCAACTCGGCCCGCAGGCGCGCGTAGTCCTCGTCCCGCGCGGTGCTGCTTGCGAGCTCGGCCGCCGCGAGGCCTGCCGCTCGCGTCGTCTCGCACAGCGCGAACGCGTCGGCCAGGAGCGCCGGGTCCGGCTCGAAGCCGCCCGCGCCCTGCGCGAACACGAGCAGCGTTTCGAGGTCGCCCGCCAGCCGCGCGCAGCGTTCCTCGGCCTCGCGCATCGCGCCGGTGAGGATCGCCGCCCGGGCCGTCTCGAGCGCCTGCTGTGCCATCTCGCGGACCAGCGCGCGGACGCGCTGGGCGGCTTGGGCGCGCGTAGCCTGGTCGGAGGCCGCTTCCGCGGCGTGAGCTCGCGCGGCGATCGCGTAGGCCAGGATCTCGCGCGCGCGCTGCACCCGCGGGTGCGCTGGGGGCAGCGCGCGCATGCGCGCGGCCAGCACCGCCTGCGCCAGGTCTTCGGCCTGATCGTGGCGGCCCAGCCGGTGGGCCGTCAGGGCCAGGTCGTGGCGCGCTTGGACCACCCGCTCGTGGTGCGGGCCCAGCGCGCGCTCGAAGTCCACGAGGACCGCTGCGAGCTCGGCGTGGGCGGTCTCGAAGTCACCGACTTCCCAGGCGTCGAGCGCCAGGGAAGCGCGCAGCTCGAGTCGCTCGGGATGGTCCGGCGGGAAGCGGCTCTCGGTGGCGGCATGCACCTGCGCGCGCAGGCGGCGGGCCTCGTCGCGCTCGCCCAGGCTCGCCAGCGTGACGGACAGGTTGTTGCGCGACGTCCGTAGGTCCGGGTGATCGTCGGGGTACAGGAGCTCCTCGATCGCGACCACGCGCTCCTCGAGCACGCGCGCCGCGGCCGGGTCCCCGAGTTGCTTGAGCGTGCGCGCCAGTGCCAGCCGCGCGACCTGCAGGTCGGGGTCCCCCTCGGGCCGGCTTCGCTCGCGGGCCGCCAGCACCGCCTCCTCGAGCGCTCGCGCGCCGATCAGGTCGCCGAGAGCGCGGCGCGCCGCCGCCAGGTTCTGCCGCACGGAGAGCACGTCCGGCGAGTCGTCGGGCAGGCGCTCGACCGCGGCGCGCAGCACCTCCTCGAGCTCGGCCGCCGCGCCGGCCGCGTCTCCGCGCAAGAGGCGCGTGCTCGCCAGGTTGGCCCGCGCCCGCCACAGGTCCTCGGCGGCGCTGCGCGGGGAACGGCGGCGCACGTCCACGATGAGTGCGTCGACGCGCTCGGCCTCGGCCAGATCGCCGAGCTGGCGCAGCGCGAGCGATTGGACTTCGCGCATCCAGAGCAGATCCGGGTCGTCCTCGGCCGCGCGGGGCTCGAGCTCGCGCACGAGCTCCGCGGCGAGCTCCAGCGCGGCGCTGGGGTCGTTGGCGTGGAGCAACGTCGCGGCGAGCCCGCTCCGCGCGCGCGTGATCTGGCGCGCGCCCGGCTCGTGGCGGCGCTCCGCGAACGCCAGGACCGCGCGCCGCAGCTCCAGCGCGCGCTCCGTCTGGCCCAGGCTGAGGAGCTCTCCGGCCACGCCGTTGCGCGCCTGCTGGACGAGGGGGTCGTCCCCGGGGAAGCACTCGATCACGTGGTCGAGCGCGCGCTCGAACGCAGCCAGCGCGATGTGCGTCGCGCCGAACTCCTGGGCGACCAGGCCGCAGCTCCAGCCGAGCGCGAGCAGCTCGAGCAGGCCCTTCACGCGCAGCGCGCGGAACGCGGCTTCGATGCCCTCCTCGAGCAGCCCTTCGCCGGCCGCGCGCTCACCGGCCTCCAGGCGCCCGCGAGCCTCCGCGAGCAGCTCCTGGCCGCGCGCCAGCGCCGCGCGTGCCTCCGGGTCGTCGAGCTCCTGGAACAAGCGCAGCTCGACCGATCGGCCCACGGCCTCGGCCGGGCCGCGCAGGCGCAGGGTCCAGTGCACGCCCGGCTGCACGACCAGGCTGGCGCGGGGCAGCGGACCGCGCTCGGTCCAGGGACAGGCGCGGTGGATCGCACCCGCTGGCTCGACGACCTCCATGACGAGGCCGGCGGGGTCCTGCGCGCGGAACCAAGCGTGCAGCGAGCCCGTGAAGTCGTCGGCCACCGCATGGACCGCCGAGGAGCCTTGCTCGTCGCGCGCGAGCACGAGCGTCACGGAGCGATCGAGCGGCGAGCGCGCCACGTCGGGCGGCGCTGCCGGGTCTTGCGCGGGGAAGGTCAGGGCGAGGAGCGCGGCGAGGAGCAGCATGGTCAGGCACCACGGGCGCGGGCTCCCACGCCCGGGCCGGCGAGGGGCGGCGAGGAAGCGGCCGCGGCGCGGCACCGAAGCTAGCGCGGGGGATGGAGGTTCGCCATCGCGGCCCGGCGGCCGGGCGCGCGGCGGATCGGGCCGTGGCGCGCGTCGCGGACGGCCGGGCCTCAGCCCCGCGCTCGCTCCCGCGCGCGGACCGCGCGCGGATCGTCCGCCACGTGCAGCCGCACCGCCTCGGGCAGCGCGCGGGTCTCCTCCGCGTACACGCGCGCCGCCAGCGTGTCCGGCGTGTCGTCCGGCCGCACCTCGCACGCGCGCTGGAGGAGGATCGGGCCGGCGTCGTACTCGTTCGTCACGTAGTGCACCGTGCAGCCCGACACGGTGCAGCCCCGCGCCAGCACGGCCTCGTGGACCTTGTGACCGTAGCAGCCCTTGCCGCCGAACGCCGGCAGGAGGCTCGGGTGGATGTTCAGCACGCGGCCCAACCACGCCTCGGGAATCACGAGCAGGCGCAGAAACCCCGCCAGGACGACGAGGTCGCAGCGGAAGCTCTCGACCGCCAGGAACGCATCGCGCGAGAACTCCGCCGGCGCGAGCTGGCGGTCGGGATCGAGCACGACGCTCGGGATCGCGAGCCGTCGTGCGCGCTCGAGCGCGCCGATCCCGGGCCTGTTCGCGACGACCAGCGCCACCGTCGCGCCCAGCTCGCCGCGCCGCTCGAGTTCGACCAGGTTCTCGAGCGAACGACCGCCGCCCGACACGAAGACCGCGATGCGCGGCGCGCTCACGGCTCGTCGGCCCCCGCGGCCAGCGCGATCGCGGCCACGTCGGGCGCGAGCGCCGTGAGCAGGTCCTCGAGCGCCGCGGCCAGCGCATCGGCGCGTCTCACGATCCCCTGGACGTCGGAGGCACCCTCGCCGGCGTCCGTCACGCACACGATCGCCAGCGCCGCGAAACCGGCGTGCGCGGCGGCGAGCAGCGGGTTGGCGAGCTCCTGCACGGCGACGTCGCAACCCGCGCGCGCCCAGAACGCGCGCTCGGCGGGGGTCTCCAGGCAGGGGCCCGCGACACAGGCCGCGACGACCTCGGCGGCCGGCACGCCCACCGCGGCCGCGTGGCGCAGGGCGGCCGTGCGCAGCGTGCTCGAATGCAGCTCGGTCGTGTCGGGGAACAGCGGTCCGAGCTCGGACGCGCCCAGCGCCAGGAGTGGCGTGCGCCCCGACAGGTTGACGTGATCGCGCACGAAGGCCAGCGATCCGGGCGCGATCGGCGCGGGGCAGGGGAGCGCCGCGCCGGCCGAGGCGTGCACCAGCACCGCGGCGCCGGCGGAGGCCGCGAGCCACACGGGGAAGCCGCGCGTCCACGCCGGCTCGCCCGGCTCCTCGCGCCCGCCGTCCTCGGCCGCGCCGGGTGCGTCGTCGACCAGCCACACGGAGAGCTCGCCGAGGCGGCCGGTGTAGAGCGTCAGCTCGCGCCAGGCGGCCGGCGCGCCGTCGATCTTCCCGAACGGGATGCGCTCCAGGTTCGAGAGGCGCGTGGCGAACGTCGCGCCGCCCGTCGCGAGCAGGAACAGCGCCTGCGGCTCGGCCGTGTCGCGTGCGCGCAGCGACGCCAGCGCGCGGTCGACGGCTGCGTCGAGCGCGGCGTGGCTCACGGCCGCCCCTCCAGCGGACCTGCGCTGCTCCGATCGTCGTGCCCGCTCGCCTCGCTGGCCAGCGCCGTGAGCCGCGCGCGAGCCGCAGCCTCGGGGGCATCGAGCTCGAAACGCTTCTCGCGCGCGGTCGCGCCGGCGACCAGCCGCACGGCCGACGGGCGCAGGCCGAAGAGCTCGGCGATCGTCGCGGCCAAGGCGGCGTTGGCGCGGCCGTCCTCCGGCGGCGCGGCCACCGCGATGCGTGGGATGCCGTTCCACGTCCCGGCGAAGCCGGCGCGCCGCGCACCGGGCTGTGCCCGGACGGTGAGCGCGCAGCGCGCGCCCCCGTCGAGCGGCGCGAGGCCCAGGTCGCCCGGCGTACCGCGTCGCGCACTCATCCGCCCGAGAGCTCCTGGAGCGAGCGGCCGTCCGACAGCAGCCGGACCAGCAGCGTGTCGGAGAACTCCGAGAGCAGGCGCTCGAGCCCCGCGGCGGCGGCGGCCCAGCGCGCATCCGTGGCGGCGCGCAGCGCGTCGCACAGCACGTCGGCCGCGGCCGCTTCGCGCGCGAAGCGCTCCTTGGCCTCGGGTCCGGCCAGCTCGGCCCAGGCCGCGCCGGGCACGAAGCTGGCCCGCACGTCGCGCGCATTGCCCTCGGTGAAGTTCGAGCGCCGGCCGGGCTCGAACATCTTGGACGCCGCGCGCACGGCCTCGACGGCCGCGACCGTGCGAAAGACGGCCGCGATGCCGGCGAGCTCCGCGGGTGTCCACTCGCGCGCCAGCCGGTCGGCGAACAGGCGCTGGAGGGCCTGAACGTCGCCAGCGAACGCGGACCAGGGGGCGCGCTCGACCTTGCCGGGCTCGCTCTCATAGAGGATGCCGTCCGCGTCGGCGCCCACCGCCGTGCGCTGCGTGGTCCGCCGATCGCGCGGGTCGTGGAAGGCCCGGCGGCGCCAGCTCGCGAACTCGCTGCCCACCGCGGCGAACGCGGCGCGCGCCGCGGCGAGCTCGGCTGCGAAGGTCCGTGCGCGCTCCTTCTCCAGGGGCGCGCTGACGCGCTCGGCGAGGGCCTCGAGGCGTGCGCGCGCGGCCTCGAGATCCAGCGCCATGAGCTCGCGCTCGAACCCGCCGGTCCCGCCGAGCACCTCGGCCACCGCGACCTGGTCCGCCCGGGCCCGGGCGCGCTCGAAGGCGTTGCGCGCCTGCTCCAGGTTGAAGTAGCGCTCGCGCGCCTGCCGCCCGACGTCGAACAGGTCGTCGACGCCGATCGGCGCGCCGCCGATCGGGAATTCCGGCAGGTCGAACATGGGGAGCAGGTCGGCCAGGAGCTGCTTGGCGCGGTCGTACTCGCCGCGTTCCAGCGCGCGGTTCGACTCGCCCATGACCTCGCGAGCGTAGTACGCCGCCAGGCCCGACACGCGGCTCTCGAGCTCCTTGCGCTTGGCCACGAAGCCGGCGTCGGACGCGATCTCGTCGGAGACGGGCACCGCGCGCATCGCGAGGTAGGCGCGGCCGGGCGCCGGCGGCCGCTGGTCGAGGGACGCGGCCGCCTCGAGCTGTCGCAGGACGTCGGCGGCGAGCAGCGCGCGCGCGCTCTGCTGCTGGGCTGCCTCGTCCAGCGCGGCCGAGATCCGCTCGGCCTCCTCGGCCGCCTCGGCGGCGGAGGTCGTGCCTTGGTACTTGCCGGCCAAGAGGCGCAGCTCGTCGCGGCGCGCGTTGGGCGAGAGCTCGCGCTGGCGCAGCTCGAGCAGCGCCACCTTGGCCGTGGCCTCGAAGAGCTGGATCTCCCGGTCGTCCTTCTCGCGCGGCTTGTCCGGCGCGGCTGCGCCGGGCACGGGCTCCGCGGGCTCGGTCAGAGGCTCTGTGGCGCGCGCGCCCGTCGAAGTGCCACCAGAGCGCGGCGGTGCCCGCCAGGACCAAGAGCACGAGGGGTGCGGAGGACCGGCGCCGCGCGCCGCCCATGGGCTCGGCCGCGCGTCCGCCGCGCGCGCGCAGCGCCTCGAGCTCGCGCGCGAGCTCGTTCGCGCTCTGGAAGCGCTCGGCGACGTCCTTGCGCATGAGCCGCGCCACGAGCTCGACGACGCCGTCGGGGAGCTCGGGCACGAAGTCGCGCATCGGTCGCGGCTCGTCCCGCAGCAGGGCGCGCACGATCTCGCGCGCATCCTTGCCCTCGAACGGGGTGTGGCCCGTGAGCAGCCGGTACGCGGTCGCGCCCAGCGAGTAGAGGTCCGAGCGGTGATCGACCTTCTCGCCGCGCGCCTGCTCGGGCGACATGAAGTGCGGCGTGCCGAACACCTTGCGGTCGGCGGTTTGCGCCTCCTCGGCCTCGACGTGCGTCGCCAGACCCAGGTCGGCGATCTTCGTCTGGCCGACGTGGTTCTGCATCAGGTTCGCGGGCTTGAGGTCGCGGTGGACGATGCCCTTGCCCTCGGCGAACACGAGACCCGCCGCGGCGTCGCGCAGGATCGCGAGCACCTCGTCGACGGACAGGCGGCCGGCCTTCGCCACGCGGTCCTCGAGCGTGCCGCGCTCCATGAACTCCATGGAGAGGAAGTGCGTGCCCCCGTCCTCGCCGACGTCGTACACGGTGACGACGTTGGGGTGGTTCAGCGCCGCAGCCGCGCGCGCCTCGGCCTGGAAACGCCGCACGAACTCCGCGTCGGCGGCGAAGCGCGCGCTGAGCGTCTTGAGGGCCACGCGGCGGTCGAGGCTGGACTGCACCGCGAGGTACACGTCGCCCATCCCGCCGCGGCCGATGCGCTTCTCGATCCGGTAGCCGGAGAGCACGGGCAGGGCGGCGGGTGCGCTGGCCGCGGCCAGCGCCGTCGCCAGCGTGGCACCAGACGGCGCGGCCGGAGCCGCCGCCGCTCGTGCGTCCTGGGTCGGCCTGCCGAGCGTCGGATCGCTGACCCTGAGGACCACGTCGCCGAGCCGCAGCTCGTCGCCGGCCGCCAGCCGGGCGACCTCGACGCGCGCGCCGTTCACGAACGTGCCAGCCCGCGAGCCCAGGTCCTTGACCGCCCACCCGCCGGTCTTGGCGCGACCGATGGCGCAGTGCACGCCCTCGACGCCGTAGCCGGGCACGACGAAGCCGGCGCGCTCGCCGTCGCTGCCGACGACGAGCGTCCCGGCGCGCGGCAACTCGGCGGCCGGTCGGCCGGCGGCCTCGAGGAGCAGCCGCTCGGTCACGCGGCGGCCCCCGCGGGCTCGAGGCCGTCGAACAGGGAGGAACCGACCCGCACGAGCGTGGCGCCCTCCTCGATCGCGAGCTCGAAGTCGCCGCTCATCCCCATCGAGAGCTGGGGCTCGCCCGCGAACGCGCCGCGGTGCTCACGCACCAGTGCCGCGGCGCGCGCGAAGACGGCACGCGCGCGGGTACGCCCGTCGTCGTCCGCCAACGGGGCCATGGTCATCAGCCCCACGACGCGCACGCCAGGGAGGGCGCGTGCGCGCTCCAGGAAATCCGCCAGCTCGCGCGGCTCGAGGCCGGACTTCGCGGGCTCGTCGGCCAGCTTGACCTGGGCCAGCACGTCGAGCACGCGCCCGGCCTCCGAGGCCAAGCGGTCCAGCGCCGCGAGCAGCCGCGGCGAATCGACGGAGTGCACGAGCGCGGCGATCCGAGCCGGGACGCGCGCCTTGTTCCGCTGCAGGTGGCCGACGAAGTGCCAGCGCGGCGCGAGGCCGGCCTGCTCCAGCGCCAGAGCCTTGGCCTCCAGGACGTCAGCCCGGCTCTCGCCCAGGTCGGACACGCCCAGCCGCGCCAGCGCGGCCGCCACGGCGGCGGGGACGCTCTTCGTGACCGCCACGAGCCGCACGCCGCCGGGGTCGCGGCCGGCGCGCTCGGCCGCGGCCCGCATCCGGGCCCGCACGGCCTCGAGGTTCGCGGCGAGGCGGGCGGTCGGCATGGGCGGGGTCGAGGACGGAACCGGCATCGCGAGGCGCAACGAACAGGGTACCGCGCACGCTCCCCCGAGTCACCGCGCGCGCCGCGGCCGTGGCTCTTCGTCGAGGACCAGGGCCAGCTCGATCCGTGCGCGCGTGTCGCTGCGCACGCGGACGCCGTGGGCCGGGCGCACCCCCGCGACCCACACGATCTCGTCCCCGGCGACGACCAGCGGGATCCGCGCCCGATCGTGGCGCGGCACGCCGCAGTCCGCGAGGAAGCGCGCGAGCGGCTTGGAGCCGGCCGCGCCGAGCGGGTGGAAGCGGTCCCCGCGCCGCGGCGTGCGGACCGTCAGGGCCTCGGGGAGTCCCCGCGCGTCGATCTCGACCCGCTCGGCGGCCAGCGGGAATCCGGAGCCGGGCGCGCGCTCGACGCGTGCAGCCGTGATCCGGCGCCCGTCACCGAGGTCGCAGGCACCGGGCACGGCGAGCGCGCCCTGGTCGACTCCGGCGGCGAAGGGCAGTGCGAGCTGCCGCCCACCGGCCGCGCGCGGCGCGGGCGGCTCGACGTCGAGCCGGTCGCCACGCAGTTGCACGCGCCAGCCGCCGCGCACCTGGCGCGATCCGGTGCGACCGCCGAACAGGTCGTCGAGCAGCGCGTCGAGCGCTGCGCGGCGGGGGAGTGCTCCGGCCACGTCGGCGAGGAGCCGTGCCAGGGCGCGGCGCGCCAGCGGCCGTGGCAGCGCCGCCAACTCACCGCGCGCCACGCTGCCGCCCAGGCGCGCGTCACGCGCCGCGCGCCGCGCGGCGGCGAAGCGGGGCGGCGCGATTCGCAGCTCGCCGCTGCGGCTCGCCAGCGCGGCCTCCAGGTCCGCGACCGCGCGCTCGAACGCGAACAGGTTCTCGAGCGCGTCCGGCCCACAGGCCGCGGCGATGCGCGGCAGGAGCTCCACGCGCAGCGCGTTGCGCGCGAAGCGCGGGTCGGCGTTCGACGAGTCCTCGCGCCACGCGCGGCCCGCGCCCGACAGCTCCGCGCGGATCTGCGCCCGCCGCAGCCCGAGCAGCGGCCGCACCACGTTCGGACCACCGGGGGCGAGCTCACGCCGCGGCCGCAGCGCCGCGAGCCCGGCGAACTCCGCCCCGCGCACCCAGCGCAGGATCAGGGTCTCGAGCGCATCGTCGGCGTGATGGGCCGTGGCGATCAGGCCGATCCCCGCCGCGCGCGCCGCCTGGGCCAGCGCCGCGTAGCGCGCCTCGCGCGCGCGGGCCTCGAGGCCGGAGGGGGCCGGATCCAGCGGCGCGTGGATGCGCTCGAAGGGGACCTCGAGCCGCGCGCACTCCGCAGCGCAGAAGGCCGCGTCGCCGGCGCTCTCGGCTCCGCGCAGCCCGTGGTCGACGTGCACGGCGCAGAGCCGCGGGCGTGGCCGCGCGGCGGCCGCGACGCCCAGCAGGTAGACGCTGTCCGCGCCGCCCGAAAGCGCCAGCACCACGGGCTCGTCGGCCGCCACGCCGAGGGGCGCGAGGAGCGCGCTCCAGCGCCCGGGCGCGAACGGCGACCGAGCTGCGTCCGAGGCGGCGGAGTCGGCGGGTTCCATGGGCCTCGCAGGCGGCGTCCGCGTTGAAGGAGCCGCGCGCGCAGTGTAGCTTCGCGCGCGCTTTGCGCGGGCTTGCGGGCCTCCCCGCTCCGCGCCCCCCCCTCCGGCCTACCACGTCTCCGCGGCCCGCCGCGCGGAGCGTCCATCCCCCCGCGGGCGCGCCCCCCCGGCGCGTCGCTGAGCCCCATGGTCCTCTCGGTCTCCATCAACGGCTTCGGCCGGATCGGCCGCAACGTCTTCCGCATCCTGGCCCAGCGCGACGACGTCGCCATCGTCCACATCAACGACCTCACCGACGCCAAGACGCTGGCCTACCTGCTCAAGTACGACTCCGTGCACCGCGCCTTCGCTGGCACGGTGGAGGCCGCCGAGAACGCCATCGTCGTGAACGGCCGCCGCATCCCGATCACGGCCGAGAAGGACCCGGCGAAGCTCCCGCACGCGGCGCACCGGGTCGATGTCGTGATCGAGTCCACCGGCGTCTTCACCAACCGCGAAGGCTGCTCGAAGCACCTCCAGGCCGGCGCCGGTCGCGTGATCCTGACCGCGCCCGCCAAGGAATCCAAGGATGGCGCCGGGCCCGAGATGGACGCCACGATCGTCCTGGGCGTGAACGAGCACGAGCTCAAGCCCGAGCACCGCCTGATCAGCAACGCGTCGTGCACGACGAACTGCCTCGCTCCGATCGCGAAGGTCCTCGACGAGGCCTTCGGGATCCAGAAGGGGCTCATGACGACGATCCACGCCTACACGAACGACCAGAACATCCTCGACCTGCCGCACAAGGACCTGCGGCGCGCTCGCGCGGCGGCGCTCTCGATCATCCCGACGTCGACTGGCGCCGCGAAGGCCATCGCCGAGGTGCTGCCCAAGCTCAAGGGCAAGCTGCACGGGGTGGCCATGCGCGTCCCGGTGCCCGACGGGTCCCTGGTCGACCTGACCGTGACGCTGGCGCGCAAGGTCACGAAGGACGAGGTCAACGCGGCCGTGCTGGCCGCCGCGCAGAGGTCGAACGGCGTGCTCGAGTATTGCACCGACCCGATCGTCTCGGCGGACATCATCGGCAACCCCGCCAGCTCGATCTTCGACTCGCTGTCGACGCAGGTCATTGGCGACGACCTGGTCAAGGTGCTTGCCTGGTACGACAACGAATGGGGCTACAGCGCGCGCGTGGCCGACCTGGTGGTGCGGGCCTCCAAGCTCGCCAAGCCGCTCGCCGCTGGTCGCGCCTGACGCGGCCCACAGCGCCATGGCCGACGCCCCTTCGCTCGCCGTCCCGCGCCTGGACGACCTGGCCCTGGCGGGCCGGCGCGTGCTCATCCGGGTCGACTTCAACTGTCCGCAGGACGATGCCGGTCGCATCACGGACGACACGCGCATTCGCGCGGCCCTGCCCACGATCCGCGAGGTGCTCGCCAAGGGCGGCCGGCCGATCCTGCTCTCGCACCTGGGACGTCCCAAGGGCCGCGTCGTCGAGTCGTTGCGCCTCGCGCCGATGGGGGAGCGCCTCGCCGAGCTGCTCGAATGCCAGGTCGTGAGCCTGCCCGAGAGCACCGGGCCGGCCGTCGAGGCCGCGATCGCGGCCGCCCGTCCCGGCGCCGTCGTGCTGCTCGAGAACGTGCGCTTCCATGTCGGCGACGAGCAGGGCGACCTGCAGCTCGCCGCGCAATGGGCCCGCCTGGGCGACGTGTTCGTGAACGACGCGTTCGGCGCCGCACATCGCGATCACGCCTCCGTCTGCGGCCTCGCGCGACTGCTGCCCGCGGCGGCCGGGCGACTGCTCGAGCGCGAGATCACCGCGTTCCGCCGCGTGCTCGAAGTGCCCGAGCGCCCGCTCGTGGCGATCCTCGGCGGCGCGAAGGTCAGCGACAAGTTGCAGGTCGTGGACCACCTGCTGGACGTCGTCGACGCGCTGCTCGTCGGCGGCGGCATGGCCTACACGTTCCTGGTGGCGCAGGGCGTCGCCGTGGGGCGCTCGCTCGTGCAGCATGACCAGGTCGACGCCGTGCGCGCCGCGCTCGCGAAAGCCGCCGCGCGCGGGGTCCAGGTCCTCTTGCCCGACGACCACGTGTGCGCCGAGGCCTTCGAGGCGGGCGCGCGCCCGATCCCGTGCGGGGCCGCGATCCCCGACGGCCTCCTGGGGCTCGACATCGGACCGCGCACCCGCGAGCGCTACGCGGCCAGGATCCGCACGGCGCAGACCCTGGTTTGGAACGGTCCGATGGGCGTCTTCGAGTGGCCGGCGTTCCGCGCTGGCACGGAGGCCGTGGGCCGCGCGGTCGCCGAGTGCCCGGGGTACACCGTGGTGGGGGGCGGAGACTCGGTCGCGGCGGTCGAGCTGCTGGGGCTGGCGGACCGCATCCGGCACATCAGCACGGGGGGCGGGGCGTCGCTCGAGCTGCTCGAGGCGGGGACCCTGCCGGGCATCCAGGCACTCCAGGCGGCGACCGGAAGCTGACCCCCTTCGCTGGGCCTCGCGCCGGTGCGGGGCCGGCGGGGGAGCCCCAACCGACCGTGTAACTCCTGGATACCACGTTCCAGCACCCCCAGAGCGCGAGGTCCAGCGAAGGGGGTCAGCTTCCGCGGGGTCTGGGTTGGAACCTCCCGGTCGCTAGAATCGCATCTCCGAACCGAGCCGCGCGCCGCCCGGCCTGCGCCGCGGCCCCGCCAGCCGGTCCGGCCGTCCGCATGCCCCGCCGACCCATCCTGATCGCGCCGTCCCTCCTGGCGGCCGACTTCGCCTGCCTTGGCGACGAGCTGCGCCGGGTGGAGGAGGCCGGGGCGGACTGGCTGCACGTCGACGTCATGGATGGGCACTTCGTGCCGAACCTCACGATCGGTCCCGTCGTCGTCGAGTCGCTGAAGCAGCGCGCGCGGGTCCCGCTCGACGTGCACCTCATGATCTCGGAGCCCCGCCGCTATGCGCGTGCGTTCGTGAATGCCGGCGCGCAGGTCCTGACCTTCCACGTCGAGACCGCACGCGACGCAGCCGACGCGCGCGAGACGATCGCCCTGTTCCGCGCCGAGGGCGTGCAGCGGGTCGGGGTCTCGCTGAACCCCGACTGTCCGGTGGAGCGGGTGCTGCCGCTCCTCGGCGACGTCGACCTCGTGCTGGTGATGAGCGTCTTCGCCGGCTTCGGCGGCCAACGCTTCCTGCCCGAGACCCTGGCCAAGACCCGCGCCATTCGCGCCACCGGTTGGACGGGGTACGTCGAGATGGACGGCGGGTTGAACGCCGAGACGATCCCCGCTTGTGCCGCAGCGGGGGCCGACGTGCTGGTGTCCGGATCCGCGCTGTTCTCGGCCCCCGACCTGCGGGAGGCCCTCACCCGATTCCGCGCCGTGGCCGAAGCCGCGCGCGGGGAGACGATCCATGCCTGACTTCGCCCTGAACCCCGAGTCGCCCGAGCGCAAGCGCGCATCCAGCGCGTCGTCCGAGCGCGAGATCGTGCCGCCGGCCCGGGCCGCCGATGCGGCGCAGGTCGAGCCCGAGGCCGCCGCCGAGGACCCCTCCGAGCGGCGCGGGCGCCGGCTGTGGAAGAAGAAGGACATGCCCGGCGGCCTGTGGCTCAAGTGCGAGAGCTGCGGGCAAATGATCTACCGCAAGGAGCTCGAGGAGAAGGGCCGCGTGTGCCCGGCCTGCGACTTCCACTTCACGCTGCCGGGTCGCGAGCGCGTGCGGATGGTGCTCGACGAGGCGAGCTTCCAGGAGCGTTTCGCGGAGCTGACCGCGCTCGACCGGCTGCACTTCAACGATTCCGTGCCCTACGCGGACAAGATCCAGCGTTCCGTCCAGAAGGTCGGACAGAACGAGGCGCTGATCTGCGGCACCGGGACGGTCGAGGGTCGGCCCGTGGTGTTGGCCGTGCTCGATTTCTCGTTCATGGGCGGATCCATGGGCGAGGTCGTGGGTGAGAAGATCGCGCTGGCCTGCGACCTGGCCCGCAAGGAGGGGCGTCCGCTGGTCGTCTTCACCAGCTCCGGCGGCGCGCGCATGCACGAGGGCATGCTGTCCCTGATGCAGATGGCCAAGACCAGCGCGGCCTTGGCCTCGTTGAACGAGGCCGGCGGGCTCTCGATCTGCGTCCTGACGAACCCGACGACCGGGGGGGTCACGGCCAGCTTCGCCTCGGTCTGCGACATCACGCTGGCCGAGCCCGGCGCCCTGATCGGATTCGCCGGTCCGCGCGTGATCGCCTCGACGATCAAGCAAGAGCTCCCGCCGGGATTCCAGCGCGCCGAGTTCCTGCTCGAGAAGGGGCAGATCGACCGCATCGTCCGGCGCCGCGACCTGCGCGCGACCCTGGCGGCGCTGATCGATTTCGGCGTGGGCTCGCGCGGCGCCGCGCGCGGCTGACCGGATTCTTGCAGCGCAGCAGCCGGCGGCGCGGGCCTCGCCGGGTGACCGCGTGGTATTTTCGAGGGATGTCCTCGCCCTGCTTCGTCGCCGCACTCCTGGTGGCGCTCCTGGCTCCCTCCGCTCGCGCGCAGACCGTGGTCGACACCCAGCCCACCGGGCCCGCGGGGCCGGTGACCCGGCAGATCGCCGGGCTCGTGCGCCTCGACCTCGCCGGTCGGATCCTCCCGGTCGCACCGAGCTTCGAGTTCGTCCAATCGCACTTCGAGGGCGACGTCGTGGCCTTGGCGCTCGACACGGTCGTGCATCCGCAGTGGGCTGGCGTCGGCGCCACGATCTGGCTGTGCGAGCACCGGGACGCCGCGCAGTGGGCCCTCGACCCGACGCTGGCCGACGTGCGCGGAACGCCGCAGGCGGTGGTCTTCGCGGCGGGGGGCCTGAACGCCAACCGCTTCGTCCTCGACGACGGGTTCCTCTCGGGCTTCGTCCCGAGCGGACTCGGCCGGGGCCTCGACGTGGTCATCGACGCGGACGCCAGCGGCACGCTCTCGTCCGGGGACTGGATCGACGGCGGCGGCGACACGCCGGGGCTCTGGCTGCTCTACCCGACGGCGCTCCAGGGGCCGCACCCGATCGTCGAGACGCTCTACAGCGGCGGCTCGTTCCTCGGCCAGAATCTGTATTACCCGGCGAACATCGCGCAGCTCGGGCCGCTGCCGCTGGTCGTCGTGAGCCACGGCAACGGGCACAACTACCAGTGGTACGACCACATCGGCTTCCACCTGGCGTCGTACGGCTACGTCGTGATGAGCCACCAGAACAACACGGTGCCCGGGCCCATGGCGGCCTCGACCACGACGCTCTCGAACACGGACTGGTTCCTGGGCAACCTGGGGACGATCGCCGGCGGCGTGCTGGCGGGCCTGGTCGACAGCAGCCGGATCGCCTGGATCGGCCACAGCCGCGGCGGCGAGGGCGTCGCGATCGCGTACGACCGGCTGTTCGACGGCGCGTACACGCCGGTGAACTTCTCACGCGCGGACATCGTGCTCGTGTCCAGCATCGCTCCCACGGATTTCACGGGGAACGCCAGCGCGAACCCGCATGACGTGCCGTACCACCTGTGGACCGGTGGCGCGGACTCGGACGTCAACGGCTGCGCGGACTGCAACATCTGTCAGACCTTCCACCTCCACGAGCGCGCGACCGGCGAGCGCTCGTCGATCTCGCTGCACGGCGCCGGTCACGGCGCGTTCCACAACTCGAACAGCGGCGGCTTGTTCGCGGCCGGGCCGTGCCAGCTCTCGCGGCAGGACGTGAACACGCTCGTCAAGGCCCACCTGCTGCCGCTCGTCGAGTGGTACGTGAAGCGCAATCCGGCCGGGCGCGAGTGCCTGTGGCGCCAGTGGGAGGCCTTCCGCAGCCCCGGCGCGCCCGCCAGCTCCTGCGTGGTCGTCGACCTGATGCACCGCCCCGCTGCCGCGAACCGGCTGGTCGTGGACGACTTCGAGACCAACGCCAGCCTGGCGCTGTCCAGCTCCGGCGGTGCCGTGGCGCTGGCGGTCGACGCCCCCACGGAGGGTCTGCTCGACGACGCCAACACCTCGTTCACGCACCTGGGCAGCGAGCCGATGAACGGGATGACCTTCTCGGGGAGCGCGTCCGACCAGACGCGTGGCCTGGTGTTCGGCTGGAATGGTGCGGACCGCTCGATCGCCTTCGCGCTCGTGCCCGGGGTGCGGGATGCGCGGGGGCACACGCACCTCTCGCTGCGTGCCTCTCAAGTCACGCGCGACCCGCTGACGACGGCCGAGCTGGGCGACGTCGATTTCACGGTGCGGCTCGTCGACGAGCAGGGCGCTTCGGCCAGCATGCGGATCTCGGCCTACGGCGGCGGGATCGAGGAGCCCTACCAGCGCACGAGCTGCGGCACGGGCGCGGGCTGGGCCAACGAGTGGGAGACCGTGCGCCTGCCGCTCGAAGGCTTCGCGCGCGTGACACCCGGGCTCGACCTGGGCGCGCTCTCCGCCATCGAGCTGCACTTCGGTCCGAGCCACGGCTCGGCGCTGGGCCGGCTGGGTCTCGACGACCTCGAATTCACCCGCGACTGAGGATCCGACCCATGAACACGACCTCCAAGCTGGCGCTGGCCGTCGCTCTGCTGCTCTCCGCCGCGGGACCGCTGGTGCTGTCCGCCTCGGTCGGGCGCGAGCCGTCCGAGGCAGAGCGCGCCGCGCCCTCCGTGCGTGCGCTCGTCCTGGCTCGCCCCTTCACGTTGGAGCGGCCCGCGTCGCACCTGTGGCGGGCCGAGCCCGCGGACTACGACGCGGGCTGGCTCGTCGTGCTCGAGATCGACCCGGCGTTCACGACCCCGCGCCAGTCGTTCGAGCCCGTGCTGCAAGCCGGGCTCGAGACGGTCGAGCGCGTGAACCACGGCCAGGGCTCGGGCCGCGTGGTCGGGATCGTGCCCTCCGCGCGGGGCGCCGACGGCCGCCCAACCCTGGACCTCTCGCGCACGGTGTTCTTCCATGGTCCCGAGGAGCTGCCCGAGCGGCTCAGCGAAGCGGAGCTCCAGCGCGCCCTGGCCCGGGCCGCGGCCAACGGGGCGCGGCCGTTCGCCGTGGACCAGGTGGCGACGGCGATCGAGCGCGGCGGCGAGCTCGTCGCGCTGCCCTCGCGCGACGAGCTCGATCTCATCGTCGGCCTGCTCGTGCTCGAGTACGCGCCCGAGGAGGTCGACCTGGGCACGGGGCTACTCGCGCCGCGCGTGCGCTGAAGCGCGCACGAGACGCATCGCCCAGGAGTCGAAGCGGTCCTGGTCCGCGCCGCCGCGCGCCAGCGAGCGCGCCGCGGCGCGGCGATTCCAGGCCAAGAGCGCCGGGCCCAGCGCGCCTCCCAGGCGCGTGGCGTCGAGGTGATTCCACTGCGGCACCGGATCCGTGAGCTGGTAGCCGCTCCAGCACTCGAAGCGGAAGCCGCGCCGCTCGAGCTCGGCGCGCGCCTCCTCGCGGCGCATCCCGTTCATCTCGCGGATCGGCAGCAGCGGCTTCTCCCGTCGCCGGCGCGCCATGCCCTTCGATCCCGGGTGGATGTCGCCGATCACCAGCGTGCCTCCTTCCAGGACGGCGCGCGCGAGCCCGTCGAACCAGGCCTCGCGGTCGCGCGCGAAGCTCACGACGCCCGAGGACAGCACCAGGTCGTAGGGGGCTTCACCCGGGCCTGGGAAGGGGGGCTCCTCGCCGAAGCCCGTGCGGCCCACGAGACGTGCCAAGCCGGCGGCGCGCGCGTTCGACTCGGCGATGCGCACCATTTCGGGGCTGGGATCGAAGAAGGCGAGCTCCGGCGCACCGCCGCGCGCGACGGCAGCCAGCGCGGCCTCGATCCCGACCCAGCCTGCGCCGCAGCCGAAGTCCAGGATGCGCCGCGCGCGGTGCGGGCCGGCGAGGTCGGCGACGAAGCGACGCATCCAGCGGAAGTGCGCGTAGCCCGGTCGGCCCGGCTCGCCGTTCCAGCCCGCGGCGTTGCGGTCGAACTTCGCGACCGTGGCGCTGGGCGCCAGCACGGCCGCGCGCCGGCGCAAGGCCAGCACCGCGCCGGCCGGCTCGAGGCTCCCCGCGAGGCTCGCGCGGCCCTCCAGCGTGCGCCGCTCCAGCACCCCGCGCGCGTCGCGGTAGACCGCGGACGCGTGCCAGTCGGGCCAGGCGGCGTCCCGCACCCGCGCCAGGTCCGCGTCGGACGGCGCGCCCGCGACGTGGACCAGGAGCCAGCCGTCCGCGGCGGCGTCACGCGCGCGCGCGCGCAACTCCGAGAGCCCCGCGAGACGCGCGTCGAGCGCGACGAGGGCCGTCCCGCCCGGCGCGCCCGCCGAGCCGGCCTCGAGACCGAGGTCGGCGAGCACCGCCGCGAATCCAGGCCGAGCGGCCGAGGCCTGGGTGGCGCTCATGGTCGCGGGCTCCGCCGCGGGCCGCGCGCGCCGCGGCCCGCGCGCCGCTCGGCCGCGGCCGCACGGCGCTCGCGACGGCGAGCCTCCTCCGCCGCGACGGCCTCGGGCGCCTCCCGGTCGGGTCGCAGCGCGAGCGAGATCGAGTAGGCCGTCTCGTCGCCGGCGCAGAAGACCGAGTGCATGCAGGTGGCGAGCAGGCCGTGGTTGGGGAGCAGGATCGCGTCCCCGGCGCGCAGGATCGCCGCGTGTCCGGCGTCGGCCAGGAACGCGGTGAATTCCGGGCCGCGGTCCACGAGCGGACCCAGCGCGCCCGCGCCGGGCCGCGCCAACTCGCGGCGTGCGCGGTCGTCGTCCGCGAGCAGCTCGCGGAAGCGGCGCCAGCCGCCAGTGAACGGCGCACCGTTCATCTCGAAGAGCTGCGCGCGCACCCAGGGCTGCTGGCCCTCCTCCAGCGCGTCCGCGTACTCCCGCAGGCGGGCCAGCAGATCGTCGGTCGACAGCGCCAGCCAGGCGGTGGCCCCGGAGAGCTGCACGTAGCAGACGCCGAGCTGTCGATAGGCACCACCGTCGGCCGCGTCCTCGGCGAACGCATCGTGGTGGAACAGCGCGCCGCCACCCGGCGCATTCCAATAGGCGAGGGCCTGGGTGAAGAGCACGCTCTCTCCGGCCAGGCCCTCGACGATCGCCGTGAGCGGCGGGTTGGCCGTCGCGGCGGCCGTCTCGGGCAAGAGGCGCGACGCCAGCTCGGCCACGAGCCGGTGGCGCAGCAGGTCGCGATCGCCGTCGTCGACGCCTTCCTTGCCGTGGCCGAAGCGGATGCGCAACGAACGGTCGTCGGCGTGCGTTGAGAGCCAGGCCGACTTGCACCACAGATCACGCACGGGCTGAGCGGCCCCCGCGGGCGGGATCGCGGTCAAGGCCACGCGCTCGATGTCGCGCTCGGGGTCGGCCAGGCGTGCTCGGTCGCTCCGCACCACGAAGTGCGGAGCGAGTCGCGCGGAGCGCGCCGCGATCCAGCGTGCCAGCCCGCCCCGCTCGCACAGGCTCTCGTGGGTGCGAGCGGCCTCGGCGATGGCGACGGCCTGCTCTTCCAGGGCGTCCGCGGCGATGCCCGGCAGCACGATGGGCCGCGAGGCATGCCAGCGCTCGGCGAGCAGCCGCGCAAACGCGCGGGTACCCGGCCGGGGTGCACGCCGGGTCCCGGGCGCCAGCCGCGGGTCGAGCTCGGCCCAGTCACCGTGCTCGCGGCCGCGGCGCTCGAGCCGGATCGACGCGACGGCCGCGCGCTCGATCGCGGCCAGGTAGTCGTCCTCGTCCCGGTCCGTCCACGACACGACCGGCAGCGCGAAGGGCAGGGCGTCGCGGCTCGGATCCGCGAGGATCTCCGCCAGGAGATCACTCGGGCCCTGGTGGTCGGTCCTCGTCGCGCGGCGGGTCAAGCAGGCGCAGAGTCTACGGCCGGCGTGCGCTGGCTCCAGGGTAGGATCCGCCGCCGCGCGCATGACGAAGGCCACCGACGCACCGCACGCGACCTGGCGGGTCCTGGGTCTCGAGCAGGGCGTGCTCGAGCCCGAGGCGCGCTTCCTGGAGCGCGCCGCGCGCGCGATCGGCGCGGGGCCCGAGCAGGTCCTGGGAGCGCGCATCGCGCGCAAGTCGCTCGACGCGCGACGGCGGGGTGGCACGCACCGCCTGCGGTTCGTGGCGCACGTCGACGTGACCGTGCCGGCTGGGTTCCACAGCGCGCGCCTCGCGCGCGCGCTCGAGGCGCGGCGGACCGAGCGCGCGCCCGCGCCCCACGACGGCCGCGCGCGTGCCATCCACCCCACGGCGGCGGGGGCCTCCGTGGCGGTCGTGGGGGCCGGGCCGGGCGGACTGTTCGCGGCCTGGGTGCTGGCGCGCCATGGCCTGTCCGTGGCGCTCTTCGAGCGCGGCAGCCCGATCGCCCAGCGCGGGCGCGAGCTGGTCGCCTTCCATCGCACGCGCGTGCCCAACCCCGAGTCGAACCTGCTCTTCGGCGAGGGCGGCGCGGGCACGTACTCCGACGGGAAGCTCTATACGCGCGTCGACGATCCGCTGGAGGAGACGCTCCTTCGGGAGCTGGTCGCCTGCGGCGCGCCCGAGCGCCTGATCTGGGACGCGCGCGCCCACATCGGGACCGACAAGCTCCACGCGATCCTGCCGCGCCTGCGCGCGCGGCTCGAGGCGCTGGGGGTCGTGTTCCACTGGAACACGCGCCTCGAGCGGCTGGTGTTCGAGCCGCAGGGCGGGCGCGTGCGAGCGCTGGCGACCAGCGCAGGCGAGATCCCGTGCGCTGCGCTGGTGTTCGCGCCCGGTCACAGCGCGCGCGACACCTGGGCCGCGCTCCACGCCCAGGGCGTGCGCTTCGAGGCCAAGCCCTTCCAGATCGGCGTGCGCATCGAGCACCCGCAGGAGCTCGTCGATCGCGCGCAGCACGGTTGCGGGCCCGAGGCCCTGGCGCTGGGCGCCGCCAGCTACGCGCTCGTGGCGCGGGCCGCCCCAGCCGTGGCCGGCGCGCACAGCTTCTGCATGTGCCCGGGCGGCCGCATCGTGGCCAGCGTGAACGAGCCCGGCTTCCTGTGCACGAACGGCATGAGCAACTCGACGCACAGCTCGCGCTGGGCCAACGCCGCGATCGTCGCCACCGCCGGCCCGCGCGAGTTCGGGCCCGGACCGTTGGCGGGCGTCGCCTGGCAGCGCCAGTTGGAGCAGCGATTCTTCGCAGCGGGCGGCAGCGACTACCACGCGCCGGCACAGCGCGCCGTGGACTTCCTCGCACGCCGTGAGTCGTCCGGCGAGCTGCGCTCGAGCTATGTGCTGGGGCTCGCGGCGGGTCGCGTCGACGCGCTGCTTCCGCCCTTCCTCTTCGACGCGATCGCCCACGCGCTGACCAGCTTCGAGCGCGCGATCCCGGGCTTCGCTGGCTCGGAGGGCCTGCTCGTGGGGCTCGAATCGCGCAGCTCGGGCCCGGTGCGCATGCCGCGTGATCCGCTCACGCGGCGCGCGCAGGGCTGCGCCAACCTGTGGCCGGTCGGCGAGGGCGCCGGCTGGGCCGGCGGGATCATGAGCGCGGCCCTCGACGGGGCGCGCTCGGCGCTGGCGCTCGTCGAGCACGGGATCCGCTGAGTCCGCTTGGTAGGCTCGAAGCTCCATGGCCCCGTCCCACAACCGCCCCCCGCCCGCCGATCCCGCCGACCGCCGCAAGGTCACCACGAAGAGCCTGCTGCGCATGAAGGAGCGCGGTGAGCCGATCAGCGCGCTCACCGCCTACGACCACACGATGGGGGCGCTGCTCGATCGCGCCGGGGTCGACGTGATCCTGGTCGGCGACTCGGTCGCCATGGTCGTGCAGGGGCGCGAGACGACGGTGACCGTGACCCTCGATCAGATGCTCTACCACGCATCGCTCGTGTCGGCGGGCGTCGAGCGCGCGCTGGTCGTCGGTGACCTGCCCTTCATGAGCTACCAGGTGAACGCGGACGAGGCCCTGCGCAACGCCGGTCGCATGGTCAAGGAGTCCGGGGTCGAGGCCGTCAAGCTCGAGGGCGGCGGCGCCTCGATCTGCGAGACGGTGCGGCGCATCGTCGAGGTCGGGATCCCGGTCATGGGGCACCTGGGCCTCACGCCGCAGTCGATCCACAAGTTCGGCACCTACCAGGTGCGCGCCACGAGCGCCGAGGAGGCCGAGCAGGTCAAGAAGGACGCTCGTGCCCTGCAGGACGCCGGTGCGTTCGCGATCGTGCTGGAGAAGATCCCGGCCAACCTGGCCCGCGAGATCTCGGCCGCGCTGAAGATCCCGGCGATCGGGATCGGCGCGGGGCCGGGTTGCGACGGGCAGATCCTGGTGAGCCACGACATGCTGGGGCTCTACACGCGTTTCCACCCTCGTTTCGTCCGGCGCTACGCGCAACTCGGAGAGGAGATGCTGGGGGCCTTCCGGCGCTACGTGGGGGACGTCAAGACGCGCTCGTTCCCGACTCAGGAGGAGAGCTACTGAAGGGCGGCCCCGCTGGCCGATGTGGGGGGTCCGGGCCCCTGGGCGGGACCGCGCACGCCCCCCATGAAGAAGCTGCTCGTCGTCGACGATTCCTCGGTCGTGCGCGGCATCGTGCTGCGCGTCCTGCGCGAGGCCGGCCTGGACCACGACGGGATCGTGGAGGCCGCGAGCGGCGTCGAGGCCTTGCGCAAGATCGGGCACGATCCGTCGATCGGGCTGGTGCTGTCCGACGTGCACATGCCGGGCATGAACGGCATCGACTTCGTGCGCGCGCTGCGCGAACGGCGCACGAAGGAAGAGCTGCCGGTCCTCCTGCTCACCAGCGGCGACGCGCAGACTTTGTGCGCCGCGGCGCTCGCCGACGGCGCGAACGGGTGGATCTCGAAGCCCTTCACGAGCGCGATGGTGCGCGCGGCCGTGGAGCCCTGGCTCACGCGCTCGGACCGCTGAGGCGCACGGCGTCCCGGGCCACACGGCCGCGGCGCCGGACGCCCCGCGAGGCCTCCGGCGCCGCGCCGCGTGGCACGCGCTCAGTACTGGACGCGCAGCGACTGCGTCGTGTTGAACGTCGCGCTGCACGCGAAGTTCGGCGCCGGGTCGCGGTAGTACACGAAGTAGTAGCGAGCGCTGCCGGCCGCGATCGGGTCACCCAGCGAGGCCGAGCGCTGCTCGAGCGAGGGCTCTCCCGGCATCGGCCACAGGGCCTGGCCGTTCGAGGCCGCGCGGATCCCCATGCGCAGCGTGAGGCCGCCGGTGCAGATGAGCCCGTCGCCGAATGCCGCGGACGGCGCGAGAGCGTTGCGCTGCACGAGCAGGCACATGCTCGACGGCGGCATGCCGCTCGCGAGCAGTTGGACCTCGGTCCCGAACGTGAAGCCATCCGTGGGCACGAGGCGCGCGCCGGCCGCGTTGGCCGAGTTCCCGCAGCCGCGCCCGGCCTCGAGCGGAGCATTGCCGCACGGGCAGGTGCTCGTGCCGTTGGAGCCCGGCTCGCAGTAGCTCGTGAAGCGGCCCGTGGTGTAGGCGGCGCCGCGCAGGATGCTGCCGCCACTTGGGAGCGGCACGTCCCAGACCGCCATGCAGCGGTGGAGCGCGGGGTTTGCTCGGATCGCGGCCGTCACGTTCGGCATCATCGGCTCGCTGCTGCCGTAGATCGAGCTGAACGGCTCGGCGACATGGACGCGGTTCCCGAGCACGCCGAAGGTCGCGAGCTGCACCCACTTGAAGACGGAGCCCGAGTCATGGACCTGGGCGACCACGAAGTCCTCGCCATCGGAGTCCACGCTGCCGTGCAGGTACGACTGGTCACCGGGCATGCCGCCGAGCGTGCTCAGGTTCACGTTCTGGACGATCGTCGCCCCGTTCAGGAGGTAGCCGTAGAGCCGCGAGTTCCCGACGGATCCGCGCAAGTACGTCACGAGGACGGAGCCGCTCGGGGTGGGGCTGGAGACGCTCACCGAGCGCGCATTGCTGATCGTCGTATCGAGCGCGAAGGACGGAGTGAGCGCCGAGCCATCCGCGCCGACGCGCGCCGCGTACAGGTCGCTGTCGAAGATCGAGATCCAGCGATGCCAGGCGATCGTCCAGGACCGGGTCGAAAGTGGTCCGTCGCCGTTCCTGTGCGAGATCGCGGGGGCGGTCTCCAGCGTGCCGATGGCGCTGCCCACGACGCCGGCGAGCTGCGGGAACGCGCCGTCGGCGTCGACGACCCGTCGCAGGACGTCCGTGTCGCTGGCGCTGTTCACGCGCACCCACGTGACGCAGTAGAGGCCGAACGGATCGGTGGAGCCGTCGCCGCCCACGTCGGGCGTCGTGTGGTCCGCGCCGGTCGGGCTGATCGTGAGCACCGTCCCGGTGCTGGGCAAGAACGCGTCTTGCAGGCGACCCTGGATGCGTCGCGAGCCCGCGGCGCCCGTGGCCGCGACGACGAGCACCTGGCTGCGGCCGCGGTGGTTCGCGATGCGCGGGCCGGTCCAGCTCACGGGGGAAACGTCGATGATCGACTCCCACTGCGGCGCGCCGAACCAGTTCAGGCGCCAGGAGTAGACGTCGTTGTCGCTGGCGCTGAAGGCGTGCTCGACGACCACGCAGTAGAGCCCCGTCTGCGGATCGAACGTGACGTCCGGCGATCGACCGCCGACGATGATCTCGCTGCTCCAGCCGAAGACCGAGAAGAGCGGGTCGACGAGCAGGGGAAAGCGCAGCTCCTCGAGCGTCTGCGCCGGCACCTCGATCTCGATGCGGCCCGCGCGCAGGCGCGTGGGCGCGTCCACGCGCCGCCCGCGCGCGTCGATCGCGATTGCGCCGCTGTAGCGCACTGCGCCGCGCTCGCCGTGGAACACGAGGTCCAGACCGTCCTGGCTCGGCTGGAGCTCGGTCTCGAGGTCGAGCTCGATCACGAGCGGGCCCGCGCCGGAGCGCTCGTGCACGAGAAAGGTCTGCTCCATGGACTCGAGTCCCAGGTCGTAGCGCTCCACGAAGGCGCCACGCTCGTACACGACGCTGGCACCCTCGCGCCGGGGCGCGGCCTGGGCGTCGAACGCCACGCGCGCGTCGCCGAAACGCACGTTGGCCGGGGACAGTCGCAGGGGGAAGTTGCGCGGCGCCTCGGAGCCGAAGAACGGCACGAACTGCGCCCCGCCGCGCTCGAACCCGGCCTTGTACGTGCTGCCGACGGCCCAGATCTCGTCGGCGCGCTCGTCGAAGAGCACCGCGGTCCGGGGGCTCTCCCAGGCCGTGCTCGCGATCCGGTTCAGCTCGGACGGGGCGAGATCGGCGCCCGGGGCTTCCTGTCCGGCGCGTGTGGCGGGTGGCAGGGCGAGCAGGACGAGGAGGGCAGTCAGGATCGTGGGCTTCATGGGGTTCTCCGGCCGCGGCATGCGGCGTTTGGGACTGCCCCCCGGGGCGACGGTGGCCCCATCGCGTGCGCGGGAATCCCGGATTCCCGCGGGCCCCTCCGCGGCCGCCGCGGGCCCTGGCCCGGCCGCGGCTACCCTTCTGGCGTGGACACCCCCGACCTCGTCGCCCAGGCCTCGCGCGGGGACCGGGCCGCGTTGGACGCGCTCTTCGCGCGGCATCTGCCGGGTGTCCTGGCTTTCGTGCGCGCCAGCGCGGGCGCGGCGCTGCTGGCGCGGGACGACAGCCTCGATCTGGTCCAGTCGGCCTGCCGCGAGCTCTTGCGCGACGCTCCGCCCGAGGGCTGGCGCGACGAAGCCGGCTTCCGGCGCTGGCTCTACCTGGCGGCCGAGCGCAAGGTCCTCGACCGCGCGCGCTACCACGGACGCGAGAAGCGCGCCGACGCGGCGCGGCGGCTGACCCTGTCGGAGGCCGAGGTCGGGGCGCTATCGCGTGGTTGGGCCGACCTCGCGACGCCCAGCCGGCGCGCGATCGGGCGCGAGGAGATCGAGCGGCTCGAGGCGGCGCTGGCGCGTGCCAGCGAGGCCGACCGGCGCGTGATCCTCCTGGCGCGCGTGGCCGGGTTGTCCCACGCCGAGGTGGCCGCGGAGCTGGCGACGACCGAGGCCAACGCGCGCAGCGCGCTGCGGCGCGCCCTGGCGCGCCTCGCGTTGGAGCTCGGTCGCGAGCCTGGCCCGGACGCGGACTGACTCAGCGCACCCGTGGCGGGTCGATCGCGCGCGAGGCGCGCGCGCCGAGCACCCAGATGGCGGAGTCGGGTCGCGCCGCGGTGCGGAACGCGGAGCGCGAGCCGATGGCCATGCTCGCGCAGCATCCGCCGCGGTAGACGCGGTTCTCGGTCGTGGCGTCGAGGCGCTCCCCGTCGCCGGGCCGCACCGGGTTCGTGTAGTCGGCGAACTGGTCGCGGCACCACTGCCACACGTTGCCGCACATGTCGTGCAGCCCGAACGCGTTGGGCCGCAGCGCGTCCACGGGCGAGGTCATGTCGAAGCCGTCGTCGAGCCACTCGTCGTAGGGGCCTCCGGCCTTGCCGCCGCGGGCGCGCACGACGCTCTGGTCGAGCAGGTTCGCGGCGCCGATCAGCGATTCCTTCTCCGCGCCCGTCCACCAGGGCGTGCGCGTGCCGGCGCGCGCGGCGTACTCCCACTGCGCCTCGGTCGGCAGCAGCAGGCCCACGCGCCCGAGCTCGCGCGTGGCCTGGAACCAGTCGACCTCGACGACTGGGTGCAGGGGCTTCTTGGCTTCGCGACCCGCGAGCCGCTGCCATTGCGCCTCGGTCAGGTCGTGGCGCGCCATGAAGAACGGCTCGAGGTCGATCGCGTGCGCCGGCTGCTCGCGCGTGGTGGCCTGCGGGTCGTGATCCTCGTGCTCGGGATCGCTCACGCTGCCCATCTGGAAGCGGCCGCCAGGGAGCAGCACCAGGACCACGCCGGTCTCGGGCGCGAGCACGAGCCGTCCGTCCGCGCCGCGCGTCGCGGGCGCGCCGGTCGCGAGGTGCGCGAACTCGTGCAAGCCGCTCGTCGGATCGCGACCGAGCGGCACGAGCCCGAGCTGCGGCGCGAGGTCCAGCCCGCGGTAGGCCGGACACTCCGCGGCGTCCGCGATCGAGCGGCGCGCGCTGTCCCAGGCCGCGCGCGCCTGCGGGCTCGTGAGGCTGCGCTCCCCGATCGTGCGCGCGAACGCCAGGCGTTCCCGGACGCCGGGCGCGAGCGGGCGCTGGCCCTGCTCCAGCGCTTCGATGCCGGCGATCAGGCCGGCCAGCGTGTCGTGCTGCCAGCGGACCTCGTCGCCGGCGCTGTCCGCCGCCGCGCCGCCCGCCGCGCGGCGCGCGGAGAGCTCGGCGAACGTGGCGCGGTGGACGGCCAGGCGCGCGCGCAGCTCGTCGGCGCGCGCGAGCCAGCGTTCGTAGGCCGGGACCAGCTCCGGCGTGGCGGGCCACAGCCGGTCGGCCTCGGTCGAGAGGTCCGTGAGCCGCGTGACGTCCGCGAGGCGCAGGATCTCGGCGCTGCGCGCGCGCTCGAGGCCGGCCACGAGGGCGGCCCCGACCAGCACCAGCGGCACGACCGCGGCCGCCGACGCGCTCAGGCGCGGATGCCGCTGTGCCCAGCGCAGGAGTCGCAGCCCGAACCCGGCGCGGCGCGCCTCGACCGGCCGATGCGCCAGCAGGTTTCCGAGATCGCGCGCCAGGTCGCCGGCGCTCGGGTAGCGCGCCTCGCGGGCAGGCGCGAGCGCCTTCAACGTGACCGTCTCGACGTCGCGCGCGAGCCGCGGCACGAGCGCGCGCGGCCGGGCGACGTCACCGGCCGCGATGCGCGTCGCGACCTCGGTGGCATTGGCGCCGCCGAACGCCGGCCGCAACGTGAGCAGCTCGTAGAGGGTGGCGCCCAACGAGTACACGTCCGTGCGCGCGTCGACGTCGTCCGCGCCGGCGAGCTGCTCGGGCGACATGTAGGGCAGCGATCCGGGCTGCGCGTCCGAGCGCGTCAGGCGGGTCGCGTGCGCGGTCCGCGCCAAGCCGAAGTCGAGCAGCATCGCGCGGCCGGTGCGCGTCAGCGCGACGTTCGACGGCTTGACGTCGCGGTGCACGATGCCGCGCGCGTGGGCGTGCTCCAGCGCCTCGGCGATCTGGCGCCCGATCTGGAGCGCGGCCTCGGTCCAGGTGCCCTCGAACAGGGGGCCACGCGCGGGCTCCGCACCGTCGGCGCCCGCGCGGCGCGGCCGGGACGCGTCGATCGCCGCCGCGAGGTCCGCGCCCCTGAGGCTGGCCGGGTCGCGCCCGCGCAGCATCCGCAAGACGTCGAGGAGCGACGCGCCGTCGACGAGCTCCATCGTGAACCACGGGACGCCGCCCTCTTCGCCGGCAGCGTACACCGGCACGATCGCCGGGTGCGCCAGGCGCGCGACGGCTTCGACCTCGCGGCGGAAGCGCTCGCGCGCGCCGTCGAACCACAGTTGCTCGGGTCGCACCATCTTGAGCGCGACGCGGCGACCCAGCGCGACCTCTTCGGCGATCCACACCAGGCCCATCCCGCCCTCGCCCAGGCGCTCGACGAGCCGGAAGCCGGCGATGGACTCGACCGGTGGCGGGACGCCGTCGTCCCGGCCGACGTCGAGGAGCCCGAGCGTCGCGAGCCGCGCCAAGCGCTCGCGCACCAAGTCGGCGCAGGACGGATGGTCGCGCAACCAATCCGCGAGCCCCGGGTCGCCGCCACGCGTGCGCGCGTCGAGCGCCTCGACCAGTCGTGCCTCGAGATCGATGCGGCCCTCCCGCGGGCCGCGCGCGCCGTGTTCCACGGGTGGGATCCTCCCGCGGTCCATGCTAGCGGGGACCGGGCCGGCGCACCCGGATCGCGTTCAGGGCTTCTTCTTCGCGCCCTTCGGCGTGGCGCCCTGCTCGAGCGCGCGCTGGAAGATCGAGCCCAGGTTGGTGCCCAGGGGCTTCGAGTTCTGGGTGCGCAGCGCCTCGTCGATCACCGACGCGTCGACGGATTCCTCGGATCCGAGCAACGCGCCGCGCGGGTCGAGCCGCGACAGCGAGATGCGCGAGCGGCCGGGTTCGACGGCCACGATGCGCACGGTGAGCTCCTGTCCGGGCTTCACGACGTCCTTGGGGTGGCGCACGCGGTCCTTGGCCAGAGCGGAGACGTGCACGAGGCCCTCGACGCCCGGCGCGAGCTCGACGAACGCGCCGAAGTCCATCAGGCGCGTGACCTTGCCGGTCACCACGGAGTCGACGGCGAAGCGGCTCTGGACGCCGGCCCACGGATCGGGCTGGAGCTGCTTCATGCCGAGGCCGATGCGCTTGCCGCCGTCCTCGATCTTCAGGACCTGCGCCTCGACCTCCTGCCCTTGCTGGATGTGCGTGCCGGCCTTCTCGATGCGCTGGTGGCTGAGTTGCGACACGTGCACCAGGCCCTCGACACCGCCGCCCAAGTCGACGAATGCGCCGAACTCCTCGACGCGCGTCACCTTGCCGCGCACGGTCTGGCCCACGGAGAGACGGCCGACCGTCTCCTGGCGCGCGGCGTCGCGTTCCTTCTCGAGCACCTTGCGGCGCGAGAGCACGATGCGCTTGCGGTCGCGGTCGACCTCGACGACCTCGCAGGTCAGGACCTGGTTCAGGTACTGACCCAGGTTCTCCTCGCGGTGCAGGCCGACCTGGGAAGCGGGCAGGAAGGCGCCGACCGCGCCGACCCTGGCCTCGAGTCCGCCGGTGTTCTGGCCCGTGATCTTGGCCTTGACCAGCGCGCCCGGCTGGACGTCGTCGCCGATCGCGATCTCGGCCTTGGCGACGAAGCGCGAGAGGATCCACAGCTCGTCGTCGCGTCCGCGCAGCGCGAACTCGAACTGCGACCCGATCGGGGGCGGGCTGTCGCCGAAGTCGGACAGCGGCGCCACGCCCTGCATGCGCGGTCCGAGCTCGACGATCACGTCGTCGCCGGAGACGCCGACCACGACGCCCTTCTGCGTGCGCGGGCCGCCCTCGCGCGGAGCCTTGCGCGCGCCGCCGCCGCGCGGCGGCGCGTCGAGGTCCTGGAGGCTCAGGCCTTCGAGCGCCGCGTCGATCTCGCGGGAAAGGGGATCGTCGGACGGGGAAGGGGAGCGCGGGTTCGTGGTCATGGAGGAGCGTTTTCGGCGCGCCAGTCTCCGCCCCGCGCGCCCGCGCGGCAAGTGCCGGCGCGGGCGCCCCCCGTCGAACGGGGCCCCACGGCGCGCGCGGAGCCCCGCACTGGCGGCCTGAAGGCCGTGATCAGAGCTTCACGTACTCGTAGTCGGTCGGAGTGTCGTTGACGCCCTTCGCCGGCGGGGCGATCCAGCTCGCCATCTTGCCGGGCTCGTAGACCGGCTTCATGAGCGACTTGACGAAGGCGCGGTCCGCGTCGGTCGGCAGCCACTCTCCGACCTGTGCGTTCCACGCGGCCTCGCCGATCGGGTTGCCGTCCAGATCGAACCGGCCGGCGGCGTAGTCGCCGATCTTGCGGTTGAAGCGGCGGTGGGGAAGACGGAAGCGGAAGTCCAGCCCGTGCTTCTCCACGATCCGATTCCAGTACTCGATGCCCTTCTGGTTGTCCTTGACGTACTCGTCGCGGAGCACCTCGTTCATCGCGTTGCGCAGCGGGACGACTTCGTGGACGAGCTTGCCGTCGAGGAAGCGATCGAGCGCGTACGTCTCGTTCAGCGCCTTGTGATCCGTGTAGCGCTCCTCGTAGGCGCGACCCTTGAGGCCGGCGGAGAAGAAGTTCGCGGAGTTGCTCGAGACCTCGGCGCCGTACAGGTCCGTCGACGAGCTCGCCCAGTAATTGATGTACTTCTGGATCACGTCGAGCGGGATCGCCCCGTACTCCCGGACATCCTTGCCCGGGTGCTCCTTCGTGACCTGGCACGTGCGCTCGATGACGCGCCCGACTCCGGTCTGCCCCACGAACATGTGGTGCGCCTCCTCGGTCAGCATGAAGCGGCAGGTGCGTGCCAACGGGTCGAAGCCGGACTCGGCCAGCGCGAGCAGTTGGAACTTGCCGTCGCGGTCCGTGAACATCGTGAAGCAGAAGAACGACAGCCAGTCCTGGCACGGCTCGTTGAACGTGCCCAGGATCCGCGGATGGTCGGCATTGCCGCTGCGGCGCTGGAGCAGCTCGTCGGCCTCCTCGCGGCCGTCGCGACCGAAGTAGGTGTGGAGCAGGTAGACCATGGCCCACAGGTGGCGGCCCTCCTCGACGTTGACCTGGAACAGGTTGCGCAGGTCGTAGAGCGACGGGGCCGTGTGGCCCAGGAGCCGCTGCTGCTCGACGCTCGCGGGCTCCGTGTCGGCCTGCGTCACGATCAGGCGGCGCAGCCAGTTGCGATACTCGCCCGGCACCTGCTGCCAGGCCGGCTCGCCCAGATGGTCGCCGAAGCCCACCGTACGGCCCGGCTCGGCCGGGTTCAGGAAGATGCCCCAGCGGTACTCGGGCATGCGCACGAACCCGTAGTGCGCCCAGCCATCCTTGTCGACGCTGATCGCGGTGCGCAGGTAGACCTCGTTCTGGTTGAAGTCGGTCGGGCCCATCGAGCCCCACCATTCGAGGTAGTTGGGCTGCCAGGCTTCGAGCGCGCGCTGCAGGCGCTTGTCGCCCTGGAGGTCGACGTTGTTCGGGATCTTCTGCGTGTAGTCGATGCCGGTCATGGGCGTGGTCCTCGGTCCTGTGGGCGTGATCAGGTGCGGTCGAAGTCGAACTCGGCCTTGTGCGGGGTGCCGTAGCAGGTGAGCGCACCGCGCTCGCCCACGGCGTTCGGTCGCTGGAAGATCCAGTTCTGCCAGGCGGAGAGCCGCCCGAAGATCTTGGTCTCCATGGTTTCGGGGCCTGCGAAGCGCAGATTGGCCTCCATGCCGGTCAGGGCGTCGGGCGAGAACGCGCTGCGCTCCTCGATCGCCAGCCGCAGCTCGTCGTCCCAGTCGATCGCGTCGGGCGCGAAGGTCGCGAGCCCCAGCTCGTCGGCCGCCCGCGCATCGAAGTCCGCCGTGGCAGCGAGCACGTCCGAGACGCTCTGCGGCGTGCCCAGGAAGCGCGTCTCGAGGCGCGAGATGCCGTTCGACATGCGGAACAGCCCACCGTTCGCGGCCGTGATGCCGCAGCGCGCCAGGTCGGCGTCGCCGAGCTTCACGTACGAGCGGTCGCAGGCCAGGAGCAGCTCGAGGAACGAGCCGACCCAGGTCGTCCGCTCGTCGGCCACGGCGTAGAACCCCTTGGCGGACAGGTCCAGGCGCTTCAGCACGCGCCGCACCAGGTTCTGGACCTCGCGCACGAACCAGTCCCCGGGCCGCGCCAGGAGCGCGTCCGTCGCGCGCAACGTGGCCGCCGAGCCGCGGCAGCGCAGCAGCACCAGGCCCACCTCAGGGTGGTTCATCCGCAGGCGGCACAGCGCGTCGTCGAGCTCGCGGAACGCGCGCAACGCCCACCACGCTGCGCCTTGCGCGCGCGCGGCGACCTCGTCCTTGGGGGCTGCGTCGGGTGCCGTGATCACGAGCTCGGCCGTACGCGCCTCGGAATCCACCGTGTACTCGACGTGGCGGTACGCACAGCGCAGCCCGTGCGCCGTGGGCGTGGCCTCGGGCTCGATCGCGTCGAGCACCACGCCCGGGCCGGGCTTGCGGGGCTGCGAGTCGGCCAGGCGTCGCGCGCGCTCCTGCACGGCCTCGTTCCAGCGCGAGAGCGGCGCCAGCCCGTCGACCAGGTTCCACTCGACCGCGCGCCGGCCCTTGATGCCCTCCGCGATCGTCGAGAACACGTCGCAGCGGTCGCGGCGGATCTTGCGCTTGTCGGCGATGCGCGTCAGGCCGCCCGTGCCGGGCAGCACGCCGAGCAGCGGGACCTCGGGGAAGCTCACCGCGCTGTTGCGGTCGTCGACGAGCAGGATCTCGTCGCAGGCCAGCGCCAGCTCGTAGCCTCCGCCCGAGGCCGTGCCGTTCAGTGCCGCGAGGAACTTGATCCCGCTGTGCGCGCTGGCGTCCTCGATCGCGAGGCGCGTTTCGTTCGTGAACTTGCAGAAGTTGACCTTGAACGCGTGCGTGCTCGTCCTGAGCATCACGATGTTCGCGCCGGCGCAGAACACGCGGTCGAGCGCGCCCGTGAGCACGACGCAGCGCACCTCGGGGTGCTCGAAGCGCAGGCGCAGGATCGCGTCCGCGAGCTCGACGTCGACGCCCAGGTCGTAGCTGTTCAGCTTGAGCTCGTAGCCCTCGCGCTCACCGCCCTGCGGGTCGACGGCCATGCTCAGCGTGGCGACGTCGCCGTCGAAGCGGAGCTTCCAGTGGCGATAGCGCGAGGGGTGCGTCTGGAAGCGCACCGGGGGTCGTTCGGTCGTCGTCGAGGCCATGGTGGACGCGGGCGGGTGTGGGAACTATAGTGCGCTTGTTGCAGATGGCTGAGCATCTTAGCTCTCATCGGGCCGAAGGCCAGAGGCTCCTGCGTGAACTGGGGCAGCGCCTGCGGGCCGAGCGCGAGGCACGTGGCCTGTCCGTCTCGGACCTGGCGTTGCGCTCCGGGCTCTCCCGCCGCTACCTGACGGAGGCCGAGGCCGGCCGGGCCAACCTGAGCCTGCTACGGGTCCACGACCTGGCCCGCGCGCTCGATCTGGCTCTCGACGAGCTGGTCCGCGAGGCCGCCCCGCCGCGGGAGCGGATCGCGCTCGTCGGCCTGCGCGGCGCGGGCAAGTCGACCCTGGGCCGAGCCCTGGCCCTGCGGCTCGAGGCGCCGTTCGTCGAACTCGACGAGCGCGTCGAGGCCCTGGCCGGCGCCCCGCTGGGGGAGGTCTTCGCGCTCCACGGCGAGGAGGGCTATCACCGCCTGGAGGCCGAGGCCCTGGAGGCGGTCCTGCGTGAGGGAGGGCGGTTGGTCCTGGCGGTGGGGGGCTCCCTCGTGACCCGCCCCGCGACCTTCGAGCGCCTGCGCCGCGCGTGCCGCACGGTCTGGCTGCGTGCCAGCCCCGACGAGCACTTCGAACGCGTCCTGGCCCAGGGCGATCGCCGCCCGATGGCCGACCGACCGCGGGCCCGCGCGGAGCTCGAGGCGCTCCTGCGCCAACGCGAGCCGCTCTACGCCGCCTGCGACCTGGTCGTCGACACGAGCGGGTGCGCGGTCGCAGCGAGCCTCCAGCGCCTCGAGCAGGTGGTGGCCCCCGACGGCGCGCGCGGCCCGGGAACCTGAGCCGACTGGCGTTCGTCCGAACCCCGGCGGCGCGGCAGTGCCGTATTGCAGATTCCTAGATCTCCTCTGCCTGCCTTGACGCGCTCCCGTGACCCCTCGCGCTTGTGAAGGAATTCTCAGGTGTTCAGCTGAGGGGTGGACCATTCATAGCAGTTTGCAAATGCGGAAAACTTGTCCGCCGCCTATCCTCGAAGCGGATCCGAAGCGACGCCGTGGCAGCGGCGCGCGCGGTTCGCTTGGCCCTCCACTCGCCACTCCCCTCCCCGACGGCTGCGCCTCCGACGAGGCGAGCGCCGCATGCCTCCCATGAAACTCCTCCCGACGACCCTCCTCGCGCTCCTCGTGTGCAGCGCATCCCTGCAGGCCGGCGTGCCCACGCAACAGGTTTGCTTCACCGACACCATCCCGCTCCAGCCGACGAACTGGGGTAGCAGCGTCAGCGTGCCCAAGTTCAACCCGAACCTGGGACAGCTCGTCAGCATCACCTTCCGGCTCACCGGCAACGTGCAGGGCACCGCGCGCGCCGAGAGCCTGGACGCCGCGCCGACGATCGTGAACACCTCGTTCCAGGCGCAGATCACGCTGACGCGGCCCGATCTCTCGGCCCTCGTCGTGACGCTGCCCGTCGCGAACTTCAGCGACTCGTTCACGGCCTTCGACGGCGCGATCGACTTCGGCGGAACCTCGGGCATCACGCACGGGAACATCAACGTCTCCGACACGCAGCAGTCGGTCTCGCCGCCCCCGGCCAGCGACCTGTTGCTCTTCACCGGCCCGGGCAACATCGTGCTGCCCGTCTCGGCGAACGGCTCGTCGATCGCCACCGGCGCGGGCAACCTGATCACGCAGTTCACGACGGACGCGGCGGCGTCCGTCGAGGTCTGCTACACGTACCTGCCGAACACGCCCCCGAGCCTGAGCTGCCCGGGCCCGCTCATGGCCAGCGTGGGCGTGCCGCTGCAGTTCCAGATCTGCGCCTCGGACGTGGACGCGGGAGACATCGTCACGATCGACGTCTCGAACGCGCCGGCCGGCATGACGTTCAACCCGCCGCTGCCCGCTTCGGGCAACCCCGTGTGCGTCACGGTCGACTGGACGCCCGGCCCGTTCCAGGTGGGCGACTTCGACATCGTGTTCAGCGCGATCGACACGCGCCAGCGCACGGCGGCCTGCACGGTGCGCGTGACCTCGGCCGAGTGCCACCTGCTGATCTCGGGCGGCCCGGGCTCGTCCAGCGCCACGATCTTCGGTCACCTCTACCACACGCAGTTGCGCGGCGTGCGGGCCTTCTTCCCGGTGACGATGGAGGACATGCCGGTCTTTGCCTGGCACCAGATCCCGACGACGATGACGGTGCAGGTCGTGATGTACAACCCGCAGATCTTCCCGCAGAACCCGGACCAGCACAGCCAAGCCATGCGCATCACGAAGGCCGGGTACGGGGTGTTCCAGACCGAGTACTTCGGAACGACGGACGGGATCGGCGTCAACGTCGAGGTCACGTGGCACCACGGCCAGCCGCGCGTGCGGTTCCCGTTCACGATCCAGGGCATGTGAGCCGCTGATCCGCGGTGCGGTTGGCGCGGCCCTCCAGCGATGGGGGGCCGCGCCCGTTGCGGGTGGACACGCCGGGCGCCCTCGGCCGGCGCTCCGGAGCGGGCGGTCAGGCCGACCGAACCGGTCGCGCGCTCAGGTGCGTCGCGCCGCGAGCGGTGCGGGCACCAGCGCCACCGCTGCCGTGAGCACGACGCTCGGGCCGAGGGGCAGGTCCCAGTGCAGGGCGGCGGCTTCCCCGAGCAGCGCGGACGCCGCGCCGAGCGCGACGGAGAGCGCCACGAACGCGCGCATCGAGCGCACCCAGGGGCGCGCGGCGAGGGGCGGCAGGACCAGCAGCCCGAAGACGAGCACCGGGCCCAGCGTGAGCGTCCCGGCCGCGACGGCCAGGCCCACGAGACCCTGGAACAGCGCCTCGATCGCGCCCGTCGGGAGGCCCAGGACCCGCGCGGACTCGCGGTCGAAGCTCGCCAGCAGGATGTCGCGTCCGAACCAGGCCAGGAGCAGCGCGCTGAGCGCGAGGGCCGCCGCCAGGACCTCGAACTCGTGCAGGCCGACTCCCAGCACCTCTCCCCCGAGCAGCGCGTCGATCGGGCCGCGTCCGACGGGCGAGAGGCGCCCCAGGACGAGCACCAGCGCGCTGGCCGTGGCGAAGCCCGCCGCGGCGCGCGCGACTTCCGAACCACTGCCGCGCGCAGCGCGGACGAGCAACAGGATCCCGCACACGGTGAACACGGCGCCCCAGGCCAGACCGAACGTGGAAGCCGCGTGCGGGTCGTGCAGCGCTCCCTCCAGGGTCAGGCCGCCCAGCCCGATCGTCTCGATCCACCAGGGCAGGAGCGCGTAGGCGAACACGACGCCGGCGGCTGCGAACTGGGGCAGTACGATGCCGTGGAAGCTCGCGCGCCGCACGAGCAGGTGGACACCCACGGCCGGCAGCACGAGTCCGGCCAGGAGCGCGGCGCACAGCGGCCACAGGAAGAGCTCCAGGCGTTCGAGCCAGCTCGTGTCGAGCACGGGCTCAGCCTCCCTCCGCGAACGGGGCCGCGCCGAACAGCCGGTCGAGCCCCTCCGGGGCGAGCAGCTCGCGCGCCGGCCCGCGCAGCACGCGGCCGTCGGCGACCCACAGCACCTCGCGCGCGGTCTCGCGCAGCAGCCCGAGCTGGTGGCTCACGAGCAACACCGCCAGGCCGTCGCGCGCGTTGAGCTCCACGAGCAGGTCGAGGATGCGCCGCTGCGCACCACGATCGACGCCGCTCGTAGGCTCGTCGAGCAGCAGCACGTTCGGCTCGGCGAGCAGCGCCCGGGCCAGGAGCGCGCGCTGACGCTGCCCGCCGGAGAGGCTCGCGAACGGCGCGCGCGCCTCTCCGGCGAGGCCCACGCGCTCGATGGCCCGTGCCGCGGCCGCGCGCTGCGCGGCGGAGAGCCAGCGCAGGCCCCGGAGTCCGGCGTACGCTCCCATGCGCACGACGTCCTCGACGCGCAGCGGGTAGATCGCGTCCAGCGTCTCGCGCTGGGGGACGTAGCCCAGGCGGGCGCCCGCGCGCTCGACGCGTCCGGCGAGTGGCGCGAGCAGCCCCAGGATGCCGCGGAACAGCGTGGTCTTGCCGCCGCCGTTCGGCCCCACGATCCCCAGGAAGTCGCCGCGGCGGATCTCCAGGTCCGCGCCCGCGATCACGGCGCGTCCGCCGTAACCGAAGGCGGCCTGCTCGACGCGGATCAGGACGCTCATGCCAGCGCGGGAGACTAGCGCTTGGGCGGCTCGCTGCCGAAGGCTCGCGCCAGCCGCTCGTGGATCACGTCCTGCATCCCGATCCAGGTCTCGGCGCCGGGCGTGCCGCCGCCCTGGTTGGGGAGCTCGACCACGGTCGCTCCCGCTGCCTTGCCAATCTCGGCCAACTCGCGCCCGTTCGACCAGGCGGCGGTCAGGATCACGACCGGACCCGCCGCGCGCATGGCCTCGACCAGGCGCGCCACGTGCCCGGGCGTGGGCGGGATGCCGGGCTTCGACTCGATCGAGCCCACGATCTCGAGCCCATAGCGGCGCGCGAGGTAGTCGTACTCCTTGTGGTAGACCACGATCTTGCGACCGGCCCAGGCCTTGGCCGCCGCGGCCCAGCGCGCCTCCGCCGCGTCGAGCTCCTTCCCGTACTCCGCCGCGCGCGCTTCGAAGTACGCGCGACCCTGCGGGTCTGCTGCGGTCAGACCGGCCAGGATGCGGGCCGCGATGTGGCGGCCGCCGGCCGGGTCCAGGTTCAGATGGGGGTTGCCGTCGGGATGGACGTCGCCGTCCTTGCGCGTCACGACCTCGGGGACGCCGAGCGGGTCCCAGCCGACGGACACGTTCACGAAGCCCGGCTGCCCGGGGCGGATGCGCGGGTTCCGGGCGTTCTCCAGCAGACCCGGCAAGAAGCCCATCTCGAGCGACAGGCCGACCTGCACGAGCACATCGGCGCGGCTCAGCGCGACGAGATGCGAGGGGCGCGCCACGACATGGTGCAGATCCTCCCTGCCACGCGTCAGGGACTGGACCTGGACGCGCTCGCCGCCGATCCGCGCCGTGATGTCGGCCAGGTCGGGCAGCGTGGCGACGACGCGCAGGGGACCGGTCGCCGCCCCCGCGGCCTCTTGGGACAGCGCTGGGAGCGCCGCGGTGAGTCCGGCGCAGAGCAGCAGATGGCGGACGAGGTTCATGGCTGGGTCGTGCGGGGTCACCAGTTCAGTCCATGGCCGTGCGCGCCGACCATCACGGTGTATTGGATCGCGAAGCGCAGCGCGTCGGCATCCGGCGCGTCGGATTCGAAGCTCGAGGCGACCAGTCGCAGACGGTGGAACTCGGAGAACCGCCGCGTGTAGTAGGCCTCGATCTCGGCGGCGTCCAGCCCGTCACCGATCTCGGCCGCGCTGAACTGCAGGCCGACCGCGTGCTGCTGGTCCCAGGACCAGTCGACGAAGGCGTACCAGCCGAGCTGCGCGTCGTCGTCGAAGCCGGTGAGCGTGTCGTCGTCGGGCTCTGCCGTGCCGCCGTCGTCGATCCGCGCGATCGTGTCCCCCGTGTTCAAGAGCAACTCGCCGCCCAACGTCAGCGCGCGCCGCGCGTCGTCGCTCGTCCAGCCATAGGTCAGGTCCAGGCCGAAGACCGAGCTCTCCAGCCCGCCGACCTCGCTGCCGTTCAGCTCGGCGCTGGCCTCCGGGATGAAGCGGGCCGAGAACCCGGCCTGGAACACGCCGTTCGTGCTGACGTCCGTGAAGGCCGTCAGGCGCGCCGTGAAGTTCAGGTCGCCCGGGTCCTTGCGCTCGGCCACGCCGAGCTCGAGCTCGGCTTCCTGCTCGTCGCCCTCGGGGATCAGGCTCGCGAACGCACCGATCGACCAGCGCACGGCGGTGGCGTCGCCCAGCCCGGTCCAACCGTCGTACTGCAGGCCGTCGCCCTTGACCTCCTCGCCCAGGTACGCGCGCAGGGCCAGCGGGCGCTCCAGCGTGCGCAGCTCGTGGACGTGCGTCTGCATCTGCTTGCCGAAGTCGATGAAGAAGCGGCCGGCGCGCAGGGTCGTGTTGCCACCCAGTCCCTGGTAGTGGATCGCGGCCTCCTCGATGGCGACGGTCTCGCCGTCCGTGACGCCGATGAAGTACGCCCAGGCGTCCGGATCGACCCAGGACTGCGCGCCGAGTTCGAAGGCGCGCAGCTCCAGGCCGATCCCGTCCTCGGTCGCGTCGCCCTCGGCGTCGAGGTGGTCGGCGACCACGTCCACGACGAACGAGAACGCGGGGTTGAACACCGAGCGGAAGCGGTCGGTCTGCCCGCTGGCCTCGCCCGAGGGCGCCGGCGGGCCGGGCGTCTGGGCCATGCCCGGCGTGCTGAAGGCCGGGGCCTGCGCTGCGGCGGAACCGGCCAGGCCGGCGAGCACGAGCAACGAGAGGGTCGAGTCCTGCATCGGGTTCGGGGCGGCGCTCTCGAGCGCGGCGCCGACCAGCAGTCCCCGGCCGGCGGGCGGAGTTCCATGGATTCCGTACGTTCTCTGGGACGCGGGCCGGGCCCCGCGCTCAGCCCGCCCGCAGCTCGGCGATCGAGGCCTCGACTCCGGCCGCGAGTGCCCCGAGGTCGTAGCCGCCTTCGAGCACCAGCACGAGCCGCCCGCCGCAGCGCGACCGGGCGAAGTCGACCAGCAGCCGGGTCAGGCGGCCGAAGCCCGCGGTGGAGAGCGCCGTGCCGCCCAGCGGGTCGTCGCGGTGTGCGTCGTAGCCGGCCGAGACCAGCAGGAACTCGGGCGCGAAGCGCTCCAGATCGGGAAGCACCGCTGCTTCGAGCGCCGCGAGCCACTCGCGGTCGCCAGACCCGGGCGCGAGCGGGCAATTGCGGGTCGCGCCCAGGCCCGGACCGACGCCGCGCTCCTCCGCCAGGCCGGAGCCCGGGTAGAGCGGCCACTGGTGCAAGCTCGCGTAGTAGACGGTCGGGTCGGCGGCGAAGATCGCCTGCGTGCCGTTGCCGTGGTGGACATCCCAGTCGACGATCGCCACCCGCTCGAGCCCGAGCTGCGTGCGCAGGTGGGCCGCCGCCAGCGCGACGTTGTTCAGCACGCAGAAGCCCTGGGCGCGCCCGCGCTCGGCGTGGTGACCGGGCGGGCGCGCGGCGACGAAGGCGTTCGACCACGCGCCCGCCGCCACGCGCTCGGCGGCCAGGACCGCTCCGCCGGCGGCCAGCAGCGCGGCGCGCCACGAGCCGGCCGACACGCGCGTGTCGCCGTCGTCGACGAGCCGTGCACCGCCCTCGATCGCGGCTTGCAGGGCCCGCGCATGCCGCGCGTCGTGCACCGGCTCGAGCTGCGCGAGAGCGATGGGCACTGCCGCGCACAGCTCGAGCTCGGCGGCCAAGCCGCTCTCGTGCACGCGTTCGACGATCGCGCGGTGGCGCGCGGCGCGCTCGGGGTGACCCGGCCCCGTGTCGTGCCGCTCCTGGTCGGGGTGCGACACGAAACCCGTGCGGATCACGCTCACCGCGACCCGAAGACCTCGCGGTGCCGGGGGTTCTCCAAGAGCTTCGCGAAGGCCGGATCGCGGCGCAGGTCGGAGAGCTGCTGGCGCGTGAGCGGGGCCTTCTCGAGCGTCTGCGCCGCCTCCTTGAGCTTGCCCCAGCGCGCGTAGCTGCGCGCCAGGCCGATGTAGGCGGTGTCCTGGCGTGCGCGCAGGTCGTTCGCCGAGAGGCGGATCGCCTGCTGGTAGTCGGCCACGGCTTCCTTGTAGTCGCCGATCCGGTAGTAGGCGCCCGCGCGCTCCTCGTAGGCGGCGGCGAAGCCCTCGTTCTTGGCGATGCGCTCGTCGAAGGGCGCGAGCAGCTCGCGCCGCGCGGACTTGTCCCCGGCGAGCACGAGGACGACCAGCGCACCCTCGCGCATCTCGCGGGCGGGCGATTCGGCGATGCCGCGCAGGCTCTTGCGGACCTCGTTGTCGAAGCGCTTGGCGAAGCGCGGCAGGACCTCCAGGATCCGCGCGCGCTCGGCGGCTGGCGCCGAGGGGTCGCCGCACAGCCGCACGAGCGCCGCGACGTGCGCGGTGTCCACGGCCTCCTCCGCGGCGCGGTACCAGGAGAGCAGCGGGTCGAGCACGCGGAACGCCTCGGAGGGCGTGGCCGTGATGCGCAGCACGCGGCCGGAGAGCTCGGTGTTGCGCGCGCGCGCGAGCGCCTCGAGCGCGGAGCGCACGACCTCGGGGCGGGCATCGGAGAGCGCCTCGTCGAGCGCCGCGAGGGCCGTCGCTCCGCCCAGGCGGGCCAGCGCCCCAAGCGCCGGTCCCCGCAGCTCGGGCGCTCCCGCGCGGACGAGGCCCACCAGGACGGGCGCGGCACGCTCCGGCTCGGGCGAGGAGCCCAGCGCGTGGATCGCATTCTGGCGCCCCTCGAGCGAGCCCTGCTGGGCGATCTCGACCAGGCGCGTCGTGACGGAGGCGGCGCGCAGGTCCGCCAGCACCTGCGCGATCGAGCTGGAGCGCAGCCGCTCGGCGTCGGACGGGGACGTGCCCGGGTCGATGCGCTCCACGAGCAGCGGAGCGGCCTCGGCGCCGAGCTGCACCAGCTTGATCCGTGCCGCCTCGATGCCGTCCAGGTTGCGCGACAGCGCGTGACCCTCCAGGTCCCGCACGTAGCCCTGGACCTCGCCCTGCATGGCCCCGAGCAGCGCGTCGCGCTGCTGGCGCAGGCGCTGCAGGTAGGCCTGCAGCGATTCACGCTCCTCGCGCGCGCCGAGCGGCGCGGCGAGCAGCAGCAGCGCGAGCCAGGCGCCGACCGAAGCCCGTCCCATGACGCCCGATGCTACCAGCACCGCGGCCGCGAGTTGCGCCTGAGCCCCTCAGGCTGCGCGGCCCGGCGGCCGGATCACGTAGCGGCCGCGGACCCGCGCGCAGGCGCCGGGCAGCAGGCCGTCGCGGTCGGGTCCCAGGTGGCGGCGCGGGCGCAGGGCGCGGTCGGGCAGCGTGCGCGCGGCGTAGACCGCGCGCAATCGCAACCGATGTCGGAAGAGCCAGGACCGCACGCCTGCTCCCTATCGGAGCCGGGCCCGGCGGTTTTCCAGCGCGCCCGCGGATTCGTGCCTCGGCCACGCGCTCTCGGAGTCGTGCGGGCTGCGCGCCGCGGGCGGACTGGCGCTGGCGCGCCGAATCCGTTTCCATTCAGCGTGGCGCGTGCCGCCCGAGCCCATGGAAGCCGCTTCACACACCCACCCCGCGCCGCGCCCTGCGGCCGGCGCGCACGACGTCGTCGTCGTGGGCGGCGGCCACGCGGGGATCGAGGCGGCGCTGGCCGCGGCGCGCGTCGGCGCGCGCGTCGCGCTGGTCTCGCTGCGCCTCGACCGCGTGGGCGAGATGAGCTGCAACCCGGCCATCGGAGGCGTCGGGAAGGGCCAGATCGTGCGCGAGGTCGACGCGCTGGGCGGCGCGATGGGCGCGGTTGCGGATGCGACCGGCATCCAGTTCAGGCTGCTGAACACCGGCAAGGGGCTGGCCGTTCAGAGCCCGCGCTGCCAGAGCGATCGGCACCTTTATCGTGAGGCCGCCACCGCGGCGGTCCGCTCGCACCCGGGCGTGGAGCTCGTCGAGGGTGCCGCGGCCGGCCTGCTCGTCGCGGATGGTGCCGCGCGCGGCGTGCGGCTGGAGGACGGTCGCAGGCTCACGGCGGTCGCGGTCGTGGTCACGACCGGCACGTTCCTGCGCGCCGTGATGCACACGGGGGAAGCGCAGGCCGCCGGTGGGCGCGCGGGGGAGGGAACCAGCGCCGGGCTCTCCGGCGATCTCGAGCGGCTGGGGCTGGTGCTGGGCCGGCTCAAGACCGGCACGCCACCGCGCTTGGCGGCGGACTCGATCGACTGGGACGCGCTCGAGGCCCAGCACGGCGACCCCCGGCCGGTCCCGTTCAGCGCGCGCACCGACCGCGCGCGCTTCCCGGCCCTGCCGCAGATCGCCTGCCACCTGACGCACACGAACGAGCGCACCCACGCGATCATCCGCGCCAACATCCAGCGCGCCCCGATGTACGCCGGGCGCATCCAGGGCGTGGGACCGCGCTATTGCCCGAGCGTCGAGGACAAGGTCATGCGCTTCGCCGACAAGGAGCGCCACCTCGTGTTCCTCGAACCCGAGGGCCTGCGGACGGACGTCGTGTACGTGAACGGCGTCTCGACCTCGCTCCCGGCGGAGGTCCAGGAACAGCTCGTGCGCACGATCGAGGGGCTCTCCCGCGCCCGCTTCCTGCGGCATGGCTACGCGGTGGAGTACGACTTCGTGGCCCCCAGCCAGCTCTCCGACACGCTGGCGGTGAAGCGCGTGCCCGGCCTGTTCCTGGCCGGACAGATCAACGGCACGTCGGGCTACGAGGAAGCCGCCGGACAGGGACTGCTCGCCGGTGCGAACGCGGCGTTGTGGGCGCTGGACCAACCGGCGTTCGTGCTGCGCCGCGACGAGGCCTACGTGGGCGTGATGGTCGACGACCTCGTCGTGTCGAACCCGACCGAGCCCTACCGCATGTTCACGAGCCGCGCGGAGCACCGGCTGATCCTGCGCTGCGACAACGCCGAGGAGCGTCTGGTCCCGCGCGCGCGCGCGGCCGGCCTCGTCGGCGACGACGCCGTGGAGCGGCTCGCGACGCGCCGCGCCGAGGCCGCGCGCGTCGAGGCCGCGTTGGCGCGCATCCGCCGCGACGGGAAGAGCCTCGCGGAACTCCTGCTGAGGCCGGATGTGACCTGGGACGGGCTGGTGGAACTCTGCCCGGAGCTCGCCGTGATGGGCTTCGACGAGCACGTCGCGCGGGCCGTGGCCACCGGCTTGAAGTACCAGGGTTACGTCGAGCGCGCGCGCTCCGACGTCGAGCGGCTGCGAGCCCAGGATGCGCTCGAGATCCCGGCCGAGCTCGACTACCGGACGATCCGGGGGCTGGCGAACGAGGCCCGCGACAAGCTCGACCGGCTGCGCCCGCGCACCCTGGGTGCCGCCGGGCGCATCGCGGGGGTCCGACCGCCCGACGTGGCGCTCCTGGCGGTCCATGTCGAGCGCTGGCGGCGTGCCCGAAGCGCGGCGCGCCGCGGCGAGGCGTAGATTCCTGCCGCGCGCCGCGAAGCTCGGCCGAGCGTCCGCGTAAGGAGCCACGACATGAACGATCCCGCCCTCCCGCCCATCCCGCCGCTCGCCCAGCCCACCTACGCGCCGACGCCGCCCCCGACCGGGCCGAAGGACCAGGGCATCGCGCTGATCCTGGAGCTCGTGCCCGGGATGTTCCTGCAGACGTTCGGCATCGGGAACCTCTACGCCGGGAACCTCGGCTGGGGTCTCGCGCTCATGTTCGGCTACTGGATCGCGGCCACGGTGAACTTCCTCTTGTGCTTCGTGATCGTGGGCTTCGTGACCTGGCCGATCACTTGGCTGGCCTTCGCGGCCGCGGCCTGCTACCTGGCGGCGAACAAGGCGCGCGAGACGCAGGGGGCGGCTCCGATCCGCTTCTGAAAGCCCGCCGGGCGCAGCCGGTCGGTCAGCGCGGCCCGCGCTCTGTCGCGCGCCCGCCGCGGGATTGCGCTCACGGGCAGAACGTGACCGCCAGCGCGTCGCTCGTGTTGAAGCCCGCGCCGCCTGCGGCGGGGTTGCGATACCAGAACTGGAAGCGCCACGTCGACCCGCCCGTGATCGCACCCGGGCCGGAGGCGAGCGGCGCCGCGGAGAAGTCCAGGGCGCGCTCGACATCGCCGAACAGGCTGGCCTGCTGGACGCCCAGCCGGATCACGGGCGACGCCACGCAGCGGAAGCCGTCGCCGAAGGGCAGTTGGGCCGCGCTCGCGCCGTAGTAGAAGACGCCGAAGGCGAACGGCGGGAGGTCGTAGGCCGCGACCCGGAAGTCGTTGGCGCCAATGCGCGTCGAGCCGCTCGAGGTCATCGTGGCGGGTAGCCCGGTCGAGTTCGGGTTCGCCGTGCACTCGTTCGTGGGCGCGGGGCAGGCCGCCGGGGCGCTCCAGCGGATCGTGACGGTGGCGTCGCTCGACGTGCCCGCCGGCGTCGTCACGCGGAACACGAGCGGGTCCGCGCCGCTCGCCCCGGGAGCGGGCTGGACGACGCGATAGGGGCCCGACCCGCCCAGGATCGTGCCCTGGAGCGGCCCCGCCACGATCGTCCAGGTCGCGTCGGCGAGCTCTGCGTCGAAGCTGGCCGGCAGTTCGACGACGACCGCGGCGTCGTTGCGCGCGGGTTTCGCGTAGCTCGACGCGACCGGTGCGAGGAGACCGGGCAGTCCGGCCGCGTCCGCCACGTCGACGATCACCGGTGCGCTGCGCGCCAGCCGGCCGTCGGCGAACTCGACCTCGAGCTGCAGGCGCGAACGGTCGGCGCCCAGGGTGCGTCCGAAGACCGAGAGCGTGCCGTTGCCCGGACCCGCGGCGACCACGCGGCTGCCCTGGAACAAGCGCACCTCCGCCACCGCGCCACCGGATCCGGTCGCGGCGAAGTCGAAGCGCGTGGTGAGATCGCCGGCGGCCGGCGTCACGGACAAGACCGCGCTGCGCCCGAAGTTCGCGGTGCTGAGCGGCAGGATCGCGCGCCCGGTGCTCCTGACGCCGGTGTCGTCCCAGGCCAAAACGCGCAGCTCGTGCCAGCCATCGGCGAGCGCCGTGGTGTCGAGGGCCAGCGTGCCGCCCGGCGCGGTTTCGCCCAGCGAGCGTCCGTCGACCAGCACCTCGAAGCGCGCGATCGTGGCGCTCTGATGCGGCGTCGTCCCGACCGGCTGGATCCCGATCGTGCCCGCCGCGACGCCGCCGGGCAGGCTGGCCACGCCGGGCTGCGGCAGGTAGGCGAACGGCCGGCACAGGGGATCCCCCAGGAGCAGTTGTTGGAACGGCACGTAGCCCAGGCTGCGCAACCAGGCCTCGCCCAGGGACAGGCCCTGCGCGTAGTGCACGTGGAGCCGGGCATGGGGGAACTTGCCCGGGTAGTTGCAGGGCTCCTCGACCGTGCCCGACGTGCCGCTCGCGCCGTTCGCGATCCAGCGCGACATCTTCGTCTGGCCGCCTCCGTCGAACGTGCCGGCGTAGCTGGTCAGGTGATCGGCGAAGCTGCCCGGGAGCAGCGTGAGGCCCGCGGTGTCGATCGCGGGGTCGGCCAGGCCCGTCATGACGCCCATGCAGGAGGCGCCCGCCGGCGGGAGGTTCGCGAACAGGTGCTGGGCCGGGAGCCCGAGCGCGCCGATCGCGGCCGCCGCCGCCGGATAGAAGCCGTGTCGGGGAGCGGAGCGCGCCGCGTCGTTCGTCTGGCAGAAGTAGACCGTTCCCGCCGGCCGCGTGCCGTCCACGGCGGCGGACCGCTCGAGGCTCGCCAGGATTTCCGAGAGCGTGTTGCCGTTCGGGCCCTCGTAGCCCAGGACGGCCGCGATGAACAGGCGCGCGCCGCTCTGCGAGGGCACGCCCGAGGCCCAGCGGGTGCGCGCGTCGAAGGCCAGCGCGAGGTCCGAACTCGCGTAGTAGCCGTTCGGTGTCTGCGTGCTGGCGCCGACCGGCACGCTGGGCCAGGTCCGCGCGACGGCAAAGGGCGCCGTCACCGCGAAGCGGTTCACGGGCCAGCAGGCGTCCGTGAGCAGGCCGCTCGCGCCGACCTGGAAGCCCGCGCCCGCCGAGAGCACGACGTAGTCGATGTGGTCCTCGATCTCGAGCTGCTCCAGCGAGCCGAGGAACGCTGGCCGCACCGCGCCCTGAAAGCCCGCGTACGAGCCGGGGTTGGGCGCGAAGTACAGCAGGTTCCGGTCGGGCAGGTCGCGCAAGGCCTGGTAGCGGTTGGCGACCCGCAACGAGACCGGATTGGATGGGTCGACGATCAGGACTGCGTTCTCGGGGCTCCCGCCCGCCAGGGCCGGCGAGGCGGCGAGCAGCCAGACCGCGGCGCTTCGGGGGAGCATGCTCCCATCCTACGCGGCTCAGGTCCCCTTGCGCAGCAGCACGATCTTCACCGTGTTGAACACGATCGAGAGGTCGAAGATCAGCGACTGGTTCTTGATGTAGTACAGGTCGTACTGGAGCTTCTGCAGCGCGTCCTCGAACGACGATCCGTAGCGGTAGTTGATCTGCGCCCAGCCCGTCAGCCCGGGCTTCACGACGTGCCGTTGGCGGAAGTAGGGGATCCGCTGCGCGAGCTCGGCCACGAAGTGCTCGCGCTCGGGTCGCGGGCCGACGATCGACATGTGCCCGGCGAGCACGTTCACGAGCTGCGGCAGCTCGTCGAGCCGTGTCTTCCGGATGATGCGGCCCACGCGCGTGATGCGCGGGTCGTCCTGCGTGGCCCACACCGGACCCGTGCTCTTCTCGGCGTCGGCTCGCATGCTGCGGAACTTGAGCAGCACGAACGTGCGCCCGTCGCGGCCCACGCGCTCCTGCGTGAAGAGGATCGGTCCGGGCGAGTCCAGGCGCACGGCGATGGCGGTCGCCAGCATGAGCGGCCAGGTCAGCGCGAAGATCAGGATCCCCATCGAGAGGTCGAAGGCGCGCTTGGTGAGCTCGGCCCACGGATGGCGCGAGAAGCCCTCGTTGAAGATCAAGTACGAGGGCCGCAGCGCCTCCACGGCGATCTTGCCGGTGATGCGCTCGTAGAGCGACTCCTGCTCGATGACCGCCACGCCGTCCAGGCGGCACTGGAGCAGGTCGTCGACGGGCAGGGCCTTGCGGCGGTCCTCCAGCGCCACGACCACGATGTCGACGCGCTCGCGCTCGACGAGCGCGGGCAGGCTGGGCGCCGGCTCGGAACTCTCGGGCTGGGTCGGTCCGGACTCGGCGGCCGCCTGGGACTCGGGCCGCTCGAGGCGGAAGCCCGGCGCGCGCGCCTCCTCGGGCTCGCCCACTCCGGCCAGCGCAGCCGTGCCCACCAGGCGCGGCCGCAGCGCGAGGGGCGGCTTGGCCTCCTCGGCGCGCGGCGCGCGGGTCAGGCCGACGGTGCCGCGCTCGGCGCCGGCTTCGGGAACCAAGCCCACCAGGTCGTAGCCCATGTCGGGGCGCTCGCGGATCTCCCGGGCCAGCTCCCGGGCGCGCTTGCCGCCGCCCAGGATCAACACGCGCTCGCCGAAGTTCGCGCGCCGCAGGGCCCAGTGGAACAGGCCCCGCCACGCATAGAGCACGGCGAACCCCGCGAGCATGGCGAAGACCAGCGTCTGGATGCGCTGGCTCGTCGACAGGGGCGGGAAGTCCAGGACCTGCGGCAGCCCCCAGGCCGGGAGAGCGACGACGGCCAGGAGCGAGAGGAACAGCGCCGATCCGGCCGACTCGACGAAACGGCCCGAGCGATCCACGCGCGAGCCCGAGATGCGCACGTCGTAGAGCTCGTTGAAGCCGATCGCGATCTGCGCCAGCACGGACAGCAAGAGGCAGGAGGAGATGCACTTCACCCGCGCGTCGTAGACGGAGAGCGCCGGGATCGCGTCGTGCAGCTCCGCCAGGACCAGCTCGGAGGGCGCCCACAGGTGGGCCGTCATCCAGGCCGCGAGGACCGCCGTGAACAGGATCGTCTCGCTCCCGATCAGGAGCGCCTTGCGCAGCGGCAGGTAGTGGCGGAGGACGCGCAGCATGCGGGGACGGCCGGCGCGGCGCTCGCCGCGTTCCCGGGCGCGCGCCGGGGTTCCCGCCGACGGGTGCCATTCTGATCGTCCGCCGCCGGGCCCGCCATGAAGCGGGGCCGGGCGGTTCTGGGCGCGCCTAGGCGTCCGCGACCCGGCGCACCGCGAGCGTGGCGCGCCCAGGCCCTGCGAGGACCTCCCAGACCTCGGCGCGGACCGGCACGCGCCGCCGCGCCGCGAGCCCGCGCGCGATGCGCTCCAGGCGCACCCGGCCCCTGCCGTCGACCCGCGCGCCGGGCCGGCGGCCCGCGGCCAGCGGCACCGGAGGCTCGCCGCGAGGCCGCGGCCGCGGCGCGAGGCGTGCGGTCTTGACCTCGACCGCCAGGAGGCCGAGCGCGTCGCGGGCCAGGAGGTCGAGCTCGCCCCAGGGGGTGCGCAGCCGGCGCGCTTCGATCCGCGCGCCAGCCCGGTGCAGGGCGCGCGCCACGAGCTCCTCGCCGGCGCGCCCCAGCTCGTCGGATCCGGCCCGCGGGCACAGGGCCAGAAACGCGCGCGGCGCCACACGCCGCAGCGCGGCCCGCGCCAGGCGCGCCAGCGGGCCGCTCAACGCACGGCTCCGTGCGCGACGACCCGCGCAACGACCCGTGCGGCTACTTGCGCGCCTCGACGAGCGGCTTGCCGTCGTCGTCGAGGACCGAGCCGATCGCGCTCAGGGCGAAGCGCAAGCGCACGCCCTCGTCGACCTGCAGCGTGACGACCTGGTCCTGGACCTGGACCACGGTCCCGAGGAGGCCGCCACTGGTCTGCACGCGGTCGCCCTTCTTGAGCGCGGCCAGCATCTCGGTGCGGCGCTTTCGTTGCTTGGACTCGGGCCGCAGGATGAGCAGCCAGAACACGCCGAAGCACAGCACGAGCGGGAACAGCATCGAGCCGAACAGGCTCTCGAGCATGCCCGGCTGCCCAGCCGTCGGGGCTCCGGCCGGCGCCGCTCCGGCGGGCGCGCCGCCGTCCTGGAGGAGGAGGAAGGGGAGGAGGAGGAGGTTCGGCATCGATCGGGGGCTCGTCCCGCGGCACGCGGCCGGCGAGGAAGGGCGGAGAGGGTACTAGAATGGCCGGGTGCGGGAAATGGCGGCCATCCGCCCCCGCGCGCGCCGCCCGATGACCCACAAGCCCCGCCTCGTCGTCGCCATGAGCGGCGGCGTCGACAGCTCCGCCGCCGCCTGGATCCTGGCCCGCGAGGGCTTGGATCTCGTCGGCCTGTTCATGCGCAACGGCGTCCACGTGGCGGAGCACGAGTCCTCCAAGAAGTCCTGCTGTTCCGTGAGCGACGCCCGGGACGCCCGCATGGTCGCAGCCCATCTCGGGATCCCGTTCCAGGCCGTGGACCTCAAGGACGAGTTCGGCGCCATCATCCGCTACTTCCTGGCGGAGTACGCGCGCGGCCGCACGCCGAATCCCTGCGCCGTGTGCAACCGTGACCTCAAGTTCGGACGGCTGCTGCGCTTCGCGCGCGACTTGGGGGCCGACGGCGTCGCGACCGGTCACTACGCGCGCCTCGCGATCGAGAGCGGGCGGGTGGCCGTGCGCCGCGGGGTCGACACGACGAAGGATCAGTCCTACCAGCTGTTCTGCGTCGTCGAGGACGATCTGGCGCGCACCCGGCTGCCCCTGGGCGGGATGCAGAAGAGCGCGGTCCGCGCGCTGGCGCGCGAGGCGGGTCTGCGGACGAGCGAGAAGCAGGACAGCCAGGAGATCTGCTTCGTCCCTTCGAACGACTACCGCACGCTCCTGGCCGAGCAAGGGGTCGAGCTGCACCCCGGCGAGCTCGTGGACACTGCCGGCGCGGTCCTGGGCCGGCACGAGGGCACGGAGCTCTTCACGATCGGCCAGCGACGCGGGCACGGCGTGGCCGCCGGCGAGCCGCTGTACGTGGTCGCGATCGAGCCCCAGGCCGGCCGCGTCGTGCTCGGCACGCGCGACGAGTGTGGCATCGTGAGCGCCACGCTCGAGGACTTGAATTGGATCGGGGTCGACCCGCCGCCGACGGGCGAGCGGCGCGTGCTCGTGCAGCATCGCTACCGCCACGTGCCCGTGCCGGCCACGTTGTCGGTCACGAGCGGGCGTCCGGCCGTCGTATTCGACGAGCCCGAGCCGTCCGTCACGCCCGGCCAGGGCGCCGCGTTCTACGACGGCGACCGCCTGATCGGAGGCGGCTGGATCGAGACGACGGCGCGCGCCGGCGCGGCCCGCGCCGTGTGAGGATCGTGCGACGGGGGCCGCGCGCGCTACGCTCCGCGCGCTCATGACGCGCACGAGGACCACGGCCGCGCTGGCCTGGCTGGGGGCCGCGCTGCTCGCGCTGGGCGCCTGGCTGGCGCTGCCGCGCGAGCACGCCGCCGGGGCCCCTCCCGCGCGGGTCGTCCTGCTCGACGTGAGCACCAGCGCGCTGGGCGCGGACACGCGCCCCCTCGCCGCGCTGGCCCAGCGACGCCTCGACGTGCTGCGCGCCGAAGCGCGCGCGCGTGGTGAGGACCTGCTGGGCGTGGCCTTCGGCCGCGGCGCGCGGCGCTTCGACCCGGCCGTGCCGCTCTCGCTCCAGTTCGCTGCGCCCGAGGACGCGAGCGACCTCGCGGCCGCATTCGAGCTCGTCGCGCGACTCGCCAGCGAGCGGCGCGTGACGGCCGTCGAGCTCGTGGCGGACGGCACCTGGACCGGAGCCGACCCGGCGCCCAGCGCGGCGCGTCTCGCGGCCCAGGGCGTCGTCATCGGTCCGCGCGCGCTGGCCTCGCTCGCGAGCGAGGACGATGTCGGAATCGCGCCCTTCGGCGGGCCGCTCCGGGTGCGCGCCGGTGCGCCCGTCGCGTTCGAAGTCGAGGCCTGGCACGCGCGCGGGACCGCGTCGATGGCGACGGAGCGCGCGCGGACGCTGATCGTCGCCGCCGAGCTCGTCGAGCCGGGCGCGCGCACGCGACGCGAGGTGCGCGCCCCGCTCGCGAGCCTCGGACCGGCGCACGGCCTGCAGCCCGTGCGCATCGCCTTCGAGTTCCCGCCGCTCCAGGCTGCCTGGGCCGACCTCGAGGTGCGCACGACGCTCGAAGTCGGCGGCGCTGCGGTGGCCGAGGGACCAACCGGGAACGACGTGGCGCGCGCGCGCGTCGAGACCGAGGGGCGCACGTTCGTCGAGGTGCTCGGCAGCGGCGCGAGCCGCGACGCGCTCGCCGCGCTGCTCGCGCCGCTGGCGCCCGACCTCGTGCTGTCGCTCGCTCCCGAGCCCGCGGCGCCGAGCATGCCGCGCGACGCCGGCCTGTTCCTCTCGATCGAGCAGGCCTTCCCGGTCGCCACGGCCGAGGCGCTCGACCGCCTGGTACTGGCCGGATCAGGCTGGGTCGACCTGGCGGGTGCGCGCTTCGCCGGCGGCGCGCGGCCGCGGACCTCGGCGCTGACGCCGGCCGACGACGGGCGCGGCCCGCGCGCTGTGATCGTGCTGCTCGACGCGTCGGGCAGCATGAGCGGCGAGCCCGCGCGCGCCGCTCGCGGTGCGCTGGCGGCGCTCGTCGAAGAGGCCCCACCCGACGACCCGCTCGAGGCGCGCTGGCTCTTGGAAGGCGCGGCGCTGCGCGTCGACCTCGGCGGCGCGGGCGAGCGCGCCGACCCGGTGCGCCGCGCGCTGTTGCGCCAGCGCGCCGCGTCGGGGCCCGAGCCGCGCGGACCCACGCGGATCTGGGGCGCGCTGGAGGACCTCGCGCGCGAGCTCGACGGCGCGCGGCGCACCCTGGCGGTGCTCGTCTCGGACGGGCGCGACCCCGACCGCGTCGATCTCGCCGCGCGCGCGACCGCGCTGCGCGCGGCGCTCGCGGCCCGCGACGCGCGGCTGGTGGTCGTCGCGGCCGGCGAGGACCCGGACCGCGAACTCCTCGGCGCGCTCGCGGGCTCGTCCTCCGAGGTGCTCGAGGCCGGCGTCCTGGGCAGCGCGGAGCCGCTGGCGCGGATCTTCGAGGCGGCGCTGGGGCGCGGCTCGGTGCGCGTGTTCGAGCCGCCGTCCGCTGCAGCCTTCGCCGGCGGCGAGGGCCCGCTCGCGCGGGCCTTCGCGGGCCTCGTCCCGCCCGTGCTGCGGTGCGCGGTCCGGGCGCGCGCGGCCGCAGGCGCGGAGGTCGTGTGGGCCGCCGGGGACGGCGCGCCGGTCCTGGCGCTCGCGCGCCGCGGGCTGGGCGTGGCGGCCGCGTTCGCCCTGCCGCCCGCCGCAGAGTGGGTCGAGGCCGCGCACGACCTGCCGGCGGCGATCGTGGCGGCGCTGCGCCTGGCGGCGCCGCCCGACCCGCGCACGGCGCCGGTGCTCTTCGAGGAGCACGGCGAGCTCGTGCTCGAGGGGCCACTCGAGGACCAGCCGGCCGTGGTGCGGATCGAGCTCGAGGACCAGCGCGGCGCGGCGCTCGGGAGCGTGGACCTGGTCGCCGCGCGCTCCGGCCGCGACCCGTGGCGCGAGCGCTCCGCGCCGCTCCCGGCCGTGCTCGCGCGGCTCGATCCCGAGGCGCTCGTCCTGGCGCGCTACGTCCACGACGGCGCGCCCCGCAGCGCCGTGCTCCGCGTCCCCCGCGCGCCGGAGTTTGCGCGCCTGCCGGGCCGGTTCGTTCCTCCGCACCCCGCCGCGGGCGCGCGCCCGGCGGCGCCCGCCCCGCACCCGGCCGCCCCGTGGGTCGCGCTCGCGGGGCTGGGGGCACTGGCGGCGGCGGCGGTGGCGGGTTTTTTTTCCGGGTCGCGCGGCTGAGACGCACGACCCGGTCAAGTCCTTCCGGGTTCGGGACGACAGGGAGGGCACGAGGTGGATCGGCCGTGCGCCGAGCCTCGGCCGAACATGCTGCACCGCGCTCCCGCCCTGGTCCTCGTCCTGTCCCTGGCCTGCGCCGCGTGCGTGACGACGCTGCAGTCGCCGCGCGCGAGCACGAACTCCTCGGGCTGGCTGGAGCCCTCGCCCGCGCTGCGCCAGCAGATCGAGGACGAGGCCAAGCGCCTGCCTTGGACGCACGGGATGGATCGCGTCGAGACGATCCACTGGTTCGCGAGCGTCGGCGAGCCGGCCTACCCGACGTTGCTCGCGATGGTCCTCGATCCGCGCCCGGACGTGGCCGGCGCGGCGCTGGCGGCGCTGGGCGCGACGAAGGACAGCCGGCTCGTCGAGGCGCTGCGCGAGCTGCCTTGGCCCGACTCCGAGCACAACGACCTGGCCCTCGAGCGCGCCCGCACGCTGCTGCGTCTGGGCGATTGGCAGATGGTGCCGCGACTCGTCGCCGGCCTGCGCGACGAGCGCGTGATGACGCGCGCCCTGTGCATCCAGGCGCTCGACGAGGCCACGAAGGAGCGCTTCGGCTTCGACCCCCGCGGCGAGCCCGCGGCGCGCGAGGCCTCCGTGAAGCGCTGGGAAGCCTGGGCCAAGAACCGCCTCTCGGATCCGCTGCTCGCCGAAGCGAAGGCCACCAAGAAGACCAGCCGCGCGGCGCGCGGCGACGACTGAGGCCGCGTCAGGCCGACGACCCCTGGGACCCGGTGCCTCCGGCGCCCAGCGTGGCGAGCAGCGCCGCGAAGCGCGGATCCCCGCGCAGGCTGGCCAGGTCCTCGTCCAGGGAGAGGTGCGCGGGGTCGTCGTAGCCGTGCAGGATCGCACGCTCCAGCGTGCGGAAGGCCTCGTCCGTGCGACCGGTGAGCGCCAAGGAGCAGGCCAGGTTGTAGAGCACGTTGGGGTCCTCGGGCTCGCGCGCCGCGAGGCGCCGGTCGACGGCCAGACCCTCCTCGTACCGGCCCAGGCGCGTCAGGACGTGCCCGAGGTCGGTGAGCACCTCCAGGTTGTCGGGGCGGGCCGCGAGCTCACGCGCGTAGAAATCGGCCAGGAACTCCAGGCCGCGCCGTTCCAGGCGTGGAGCCAGGCCCGCGAGCCAGGCTTCGTCCGCACCCTGGACGCCCTCGCCTTGTTCCATGGCTCTGCGAGCCTACACAATGGCGCGGGCGCCGCGCGGACGGGCCCTCCCCTTGCAGCCCTCCGGGCCGCGCGCCATTCGGTGCGTCCGGGGCGCGCGGCTCGGCGGGACGTCCCCGGGGGCTCGCCCATACCCATGAAGATCCACTTCTGCGACCTGTGCAACGAGTCGGTCCCGCAGGCCGCGCTGGACTCGGGCGCGGCGCGGACCGTGAAGGGGCGCGTGATCTGCGCTGCGTGCGACGCGGCGATGAGCCACGGCAGCGCGCCCGCGGTGCTCGGCTCCGCGGCGGGCACGGGGCCCGCGCAGCCCGGGGCGGGCGGGGCTCGCACGGCGCCCACGCTGGCGCGGGCCGCGGCGCGCGGCACGGCGGTCCCGCCGGCCGGATCGGGCTGGGAGGCGTCCGTCGCGTCAGCGCCTCCGGCGAGCGACGCGGGGGCGTCTGCGAGGCCCGGCGCGGGCATCGCCTGGGTGGCCGGCATCGCGATCGGCTTCACCGCGCTCTCGATCTTCGTGACGGACGATCGCCTCGAGCGCGTCGATCGCGCCCAGGCCACGCTCGAGGAGGCGATCGCGAAGCGCGACGACGCGCTGCGCGCCATCGCCACGGACCTGAACAAGGTCCACCCCGCGCTGGCCGGCGTCGAGACCCGCGCGGTGGAGCGGCACGACGCCTTGGCGGCGAGCGCCGCCGCGGCGGATCGCGAGCAGTCCCAGGCCGTCGCCGCGCTGCGCGCGGAGCTGGCTGGTCTGACCGCGGGCCTGGAGACCCTGGCGCGCGAACTCGAGGCCGTGCGTCGGCGCGTCGACGAGCCAGGGCTCGACATCGCGCTGGAGAAGCGCCTGGACGAGCTGTCCGCGCGCATCGCCAAGGCCGATGACGAACGGCGGCACTTGACCGAGCGCCTCGGCGCAGTGCAGGCACTGACTGCCGCCGCGCCCGCGGCCGCCGCCGAGGCGCCGGCCCCGGAGGCCGCTTGGGTCAGGTTCCTGCCCGACCTCAAGCACGCGGACGAGGGCGTGCGCTGGGATGCGGTCAGCGTGCTGGGGGACGCGAACGACCCGGCGGTCGTGCCGCACGTCGTGCCGATGCTCAAGGACCCGAGCTTCATCGTGCGCATGGCAGCCGCGCGCGTGCTGGGGGAGAAGCTGCGGGCACGCGAGGCCGTGCCGGCGCTCATCGAGGCCTTGGAGGACGCCGATTCGGCCGTGCGCGAGTCGGCCTGGATCGCGCTGCGCGCGATCACCGGCAAGGACTTGAAGTTCGACTCGAACGCGTCCGAGGCCGAGCGCTCGAAGCGCGCCAAGGCCTGGAGCGAGTGGTGGAAGAAGGAAGGCGCCCCGGCCGAGCCGCCCAAGCCGCCCGCCGGCGCCTGAGCGCGGCGGCCGCGCGCGTTGCGCCCTGCGGGGGAGCCGGATAGGCTCCCCCGCTCGATTTTCCGCCCGAACCGCGCGGCACGCCCGCCACGAACGACCCGATGAAGAAGCACTCCGTCACGTTGATCCGGGGCGACGGCACCGGACCCGAGCTGGCCGCGGTCACCAAGGAGGTCCTGGAGGGGACCGGCGTGCAGTTCGACTGGACGATCGCCGAGGCCGGCGTCGACGTGATGGAGAAGCGCGGCACGCCGCTGCCGCCCGAGACGCTCGAGGCGATCAAGGCCACGAAGACCTGCATCAAGGCACCGATCACGACGCCGGTCGGCGTCGGGTTCCGCTCGGTGAACGTCGCGCTGCGCAAGGAGTTCGACCTGTACGCCTGCGTGCGGCCGTGCAAGAGCTACCAGGGCGTGCGCTCGCGCTACGAACAGATCGACCTCGTGATCTTCCGCGAGAACACCGAGGACCTCTACGCGGGGATCGAGTTCGAGCAGGGCAAGGAGGACACGCAGCGCCTGATCGGCTTCATCCAGGAGCTGTCCAAGGCCAAGATCCGCCCGGACTCCGGCATCTCGATCAAGCCGATCTCGATCTTCGGCACCGAACGCATCGTGAAGGCCGCGTTCGAGTACGCGCGCAAGAAGGGCCGCAAGAAGGTCACGGCCGTCCACAAGAGCAACATCATGAAGTTCTCGGACGGGCTGTTCCTGGCGACGGCGCGCAAGGTCGCAGAGCAGTACCGGGACGTCGCGTTCGAGGACCGCATCGTCGACAACATGTGCATGCAGCTCGTGCAGAAGCCCGAGGACTACGACATCCTCGTGCTGCCGAACTTGTACGGCGACGTGATCAGCGACCTGTGCGCCGGCCTGATCGGTGGCTTGGGCATCGCGCCGGGCGCGAACCTGGGCGACGGCGGCATCGCGATCTTCGAAGCCACGCACGGTTCCGCGCCCAAGTACAAGGGCCAGAACAAGGTCAACCCGACCGCCATGCTGCTCTCGGGCGTGCTCATGCTCGAGCACCTGGGCGAGACCACCGCGGCCGCGCGTCTCGAGACCGCGATCGCCAAGGTCATCCGCGAGGGCCGGCACGTCACCTACGATCTGAAGGCCGATCGCAACGACCC